>CAZZFA010000001.1:0-101657 GCA_964653435.1 uncultured Planctomycetales bacterium
TGTCGTAGTAGGTCTCCGTGCCCGTCGGGCAGGAGCCGGTGCAGTCGCCGGTGTAGCCGTTCGTGTGCAGAGAAACGTAGATATCCGTGCCGTCCTGGTCGGACATCAGCGGGCGGGCGCGAACGTCGTCGCTGCTCTCGCTGCCACCCGAGCCGGTAACGCAGTCGCCCGTGTAGGCGGCGTAGACACTGCACGGGTAGCCGAGTTGCTGAATCCAGAGATACCCGGCGCATTGCCACCAGGGCTTGCCCGAGTGGATATGCGTGGCGGTGTCCGTGGTATCACTGCCGAAACTCTTATTCGTGCATCGGGCCATCCGGACCGTGGCACCATCGGCGGCCAGGTAGGTCTCCAGGTACTGGCACATCTCCAGATTGTGGAAATCCTCTTCGCTCAGGGGAGAACAGTATACGGGCCGCTGCGTGTACCAACCGGACCCGTTCCAGAACCAGCCGTGCCCCGGCGACACCGTGACGCTGTGCCCGGCAAGCGCATTGACGCCCGGCTCGGGCGCCATCAGCTTGATCGGGCGCGGCTCAACCTTGGGTTTGGGCGGCAGGTAGCTTGCCAGCGGCCGGCCGTCAACGGTTAGGGTAACGCAGCGGTCCAGGCCGAACTGCCGCATCGTCATATTGACCTGCCGGAAGATCGACTCGACGATCACCTCGTCGACGCCGGCGGACAGGAGCTCCTTCGAGAAGTCGATAGTGATGGCGTCGCCCGAGATTGCCGTCTGCTGTACGGTGGTTCCGGCGGGAATGGCCGAGGTGATGCCGGCGGCCGCCTCCTCGGCGGTTGGGCCGGCCATCAACTCATGAAGCGCGGCATCCAGCGGCGCCGTTCCCTCGGGCACGGGGCGTTGCGTCAGTAGAAGCGTCGGCCCGGACCAGAAGCACACCGTCACGGTCTCCGCCGCACTCGCCGCAGCGAAGCCCCCGAGGATCGCACCCACAAACAGCACTGTCAGGGTTCTTCTCATGTTCAGACCTCCGCGAGACGCCCTGCCGGGCGCCTCATTTCCGCCTGTCGGAAACATCGAGCCGCCGAAGATGTGTGCAGCCACCGCAGCGGTGGCTTCGGCGCGGCCGACCTCACACGCTCGCTTCATTCCACGCACCCGGCACATCCCCTAACGCTTCGTAACCGCGCTCACCGGAAATGGCGATTCGCGGCAAGCATGCGACAGGACCTGTTCGTCCTCACACTGGCATAGTATCCCTTGTGATGCCTCTTGGGTCAAGCCGGAAACCGGAAAGGTTTCACAAGCAAAGGTGCCACAGGGGAAGGTGTCAGGAACCCTTCGCGAGGGTGGACGTCACGCCAGATCAACGTGCTTCTCCTGGCGAAGATCACCTTCGACGACCAAGGGTTCCAGACACCCTTCGACCGGTGTCGTGGCATAACCTCTGTAAACACAATATGTTAGGTTCTATCAACACGCTTTTCGTTTCCGCGCTCAAATCGCTCCGGCGAAGGGAACAGCGCGGAGCTGGAAAAAAAGACAAGAACTCCGGATTTCGCTTGACTTGGTGAGTCGCGACGTGGTAACGTGTTAGCATGGAGCGGGAGTAAGCGCGCCCGAAGGTATCTCGGCCATCTCCGCTCCGGGCGTCAAGGTCAGAAGGTTTGGCCAGGAGGCAGGAACAAAGCAGTAGCAGCCGGACGGTCGCCGTCGGTCGCCAGGTTGTTGCGGTTTGGAATGCGGAAACTCGTGTCTCTTGTCCGGGGCCCGTCATCTCTTGTACGGGCGCCGGGGTACGGGCAGAGTAATGAAAGGAGTACGGATCATGGGGAAGAGTATTCTGTTGTTGGCGCTGGCGCCGGTGTTTGTCTTCGCCGTGGCGAGCGCTCCGGTGCGGGCAAATGTCTATGCATCAGGCTTCGAGCAGGTCGCGCCTGATACGCTGAGCTATGTCCTGAACGAGGCGGCAGACACGGGCGTTGTCGCCGAGGTCTGGCAGGTGGGCGGCGGCATGGTGTATTCGGAAAACCTGGGTGCCCAGGCGGCCGGCACGCACACGTGGACGTGGAACGGGACGGGCGCCCTTTCGGGCCAGCAGTACACGGTGAAGATCACGGCGTCGTCGTCGGGGCACTCCGGCTGGACGCAGATCAGCACGGACGGCACCTCCACGTCGTTCTGGTCTCCGCTGGGGATCTCGGTGAACAAGCACCAGTGGAGCCCGAACTTCGGAAAGGTTTACGTCTCGAACGCGAGTGTCGGCACGACGGGGTACGGGCGACCCTGCTCCGACGGGATCTACATGCTGAAGGCCGATGGCTCCGAGGCCGGGTTTGCCACCGGTGGGAAGGACTGGACCGCCGCCGGGACCTCGGCGCCGTTCAAGAGCACGATCGGCGACGATGACCACCTCTACGTCATCGACTATTCGAACGATCTGGCGTTCGAGTTCAGCGCGGACATGTCCTCGGTGACGCAACTGATTGACGCGAGCAACAAGAGCAGTGCGCAATACGTTGGTGCGATTCATGTGCAGGGCACTCAGGCCGCGGGCAATCGGAAGATCTACCTGGCGAACACGAACTACAGCGACACAGCTCGCAAGGGTCTGATCGGGTACAACCTGGGCGGCAACGCGACGGCTACTCCCAATGACAAGGGCACGCAGGTCATTGGTCCGAGCTACTTCACGTTCTATCCGATGGACGTCGCCAGAGACAGCGCCGGCGACTGGTACATGTGCCAGTATCGGTACGACCCGGGGCAGGCTCCGGCGATCTCGAAGTTCTATGACAGCGCGGAGTTGCCGATCAATACGGCGGCGTGGGAGACGCCCAAGTCCGCTCCCTATAACGGCGCCTATGGCATCGACATCTACGAGCCAAAGGGCTGGGTCGCCTACGGCAATTACTACGACGGCTTCGTCCACATCTTCAACATGGCCGACGGCAGCTACGTCGGCGGCTTTGATGCGGGAAGCCGCATCCGCGATCTGGCGTTCGACGCAGTGGGCAACATCTACACGGTGGACAACTCGACGGAACGGTTGCGGATCTGGTCGCCGGGCGACGGCGCGAACTGGTACACAACCGAGTCGTATTTCACGATTGTCCCGGAGCCGGCGACGCTTCTGCTGCTGGGGGTGCCCATGTTGCTGGCTCGGCGCCGAAGGGCGCAATAGCGGAACGGCGGATCGAACGGCTTCGGCAGGGCGGCCTCGTGTGTGATGCACACCGGGGAAGGCCCTGTCGGGCAGCGCGGTAATCGAGAGAGGCACCGGCGTTGCGGATCGTCGGTGCCTCTGCTCTTGCGCACGGCCGGGCGCGCGGAGCCATCGTCGTCGCCACACGCGCTGCGCCGGCCCGGCTTCTTCGTTCGGGCGGCAACCGTCCCTTTGCCAGCCGGTCTCGGCGACCATACGATACGCGGCATGGCTCGCTTATATGATCGCCGGCGGTACCTGACGAATTTCGACTCCCGTCGCGTTCCGCATTTGTTCACGGACGTTCTCGTGATCGGCAGCGGCATTGCGGGTCTGCGCGCCGCCATCGAGGCCGCCTCGCACGTCCCGACGCTGTTGATCACCAAGGGTAAGCTGGCCGAATCGAACACGTCGGCGGCGCAGGGGGGCATCGCGGTCGTCACGGACCCGTCCGACAGTTTTGAGCAGCACATCGCCGATACGCTCACGGTTGCATGCGGTCTGGGCGATCGTCGGGCGATCGAGCGAATCGTTCGGGAAGGACCTGCCCGCATCGAGGAGCTTGTCCGGTGGGGGGCCCGATTCGATCGCGTGGGGGGCCGCCTTGCACGCGGGCGGGAGGGCGGCCACGGGACGGCGCGTATCATCCACGCTCACGGGGACGCCACCGGCAGGGAGGTGGCGGATACCCTCATCCGGGTGGCGCGACAGTGCGAAGGGCTTCGGCTTTTCGAGGATTGTTTTGCGATCGATCTGGTGACGATCGAAGGGCGGTGTGTGGGCGCGATCACGTTTCACCCGAAGTACGGGCACCAGATGTTCTGGGCCGGGCAGACGATTCTGGCCGGCGGCGGATGCGGGCAGCTTTATCGCGAATCCACCAATCCATCGCTGGCGACGGGCGACGGCCACGCGATGGCCTGGCGGGCCGGGGCCGTGCTGCGGGACATGGAGATGGTGCAGTTTCATCCGACGACGCTGTACGTCGCGGGGGCATCGCGCGCCTTGATCAGCGAGGCGGTCCGCGGCGAAGGGGCCTATCTGGTGAATCGCCGTGGCGAGCGGTTCATGTCGCAGTACCATCCCGACGCCGAGCTGGCGCCGCGCGATGTCGTCAGTCAGGCGATCCTGACCGAGATGGTCAGGACGGGCGCCACGTGCGTGTATCTCGATGTGCGCCACATCGGGGCGGAGAAGTTCGCGCGGCGTTTTCCGGCCATCACGGAGTTATGCCGCCAGTTTGAGATCGACGTGGGCCGCGATCTGATCCCGATCCGGCCGGCCGCGCATTACATGATCGGGGGCGTCGCGGTGGATGAACATGCGCAGACGTCGATCCCGGGCCTGCTGGCCTGCGGCGAGGTCGCCTGCACGGGCGTGCACGGCGCCAATCGTCTCGCGAGCAACTCACTCCTGGAGGGATTGGTCTTCGGCGCCGAGGCAGGCAGGCAGGCGATCCTCGGCCTCAATGACGGCCCGAGCCTGCGCGTGGCGGAAGTCCGCAGTGAAACGCCTCGTTCGCCGCGAACGGAACTCGACATTGCCGACGTGCGGAATTCACTCCGCAGCGTGATGTGGCGGAATGTCGGGATCGAGCGATGCGCAGACCGTCTCGCCGAGACCCAGGAAATCATCGAGTTCTGGGGGCACTACGTGATGGACAAGGTGTTTGACGACCGGATGGGGTGGGAGACGCAGAACATGCTCACCACCTCGCGACTGATTACGGCGGCGGCGCTTCGCCGGACCGAGTCGCGCGGCGTCCACCTCCGCACGGATTATCCGCAGACGGACGATCTGCACTGGCGCAAACGTCAATCGCTGATTCGCACCACGGAAGGTATCGAGTTTCGCGATATGCCGTGCGAGGATTCGCCGCCGTAGATGCGGCGCCGGGCCTTGGAGTCGCGGTTACGGAGCGAACGGACAGGGAGTTCTGGGCGGCTTGTTAGGACCGTTGAAACAGCCCTGGAATACCAGGAAGTCGCCGACGTCCACGTCCTGGTCGCCGTCAAGATCCGCCGGGCTGCATTCGAAGATCACCGGGCGATTCGGGCCGCCGAAACAGAGCTGAAAGTAACCGAAGTCCGTCAGGTCCACGTCGCCGTCATGATCGAAATCAGCGGTGTACGCGTCCACCGTCAGATTGACCGTAGCGGGATTCGAATCGGCGTGATAATCGCGGGCACGGAAGGTGAAGGCATCCAGCCCCGCGTAGCGCGATTCAGGAGTGTAGGTGACGGTCCGGCCGCCGTCAGCCAGATCATAGGGCACCGTCGTGATGGCACCGCCGCCGGGCAGGGAAAGCGTGCCATGCGCCGGCAGCGACGTGATCGTCAGGGTCAGCACGTCGAGCGGCTCGGGCCCCGAGGCGTCAAGGGTTATGGATACCGGAAAGCCGCGTTTCGTCCTGACCGCCATGCCGGAGGCAACGGGCGGGAGATTGGGCGGCGCCGTCGAGATGACCTTTACCTCGTCGATGAACCAGCCGTCGCGTTCAATGGTGTCGTCGGAGTAGAGTTCAAACCGGATCCGGATGCGCTGGTTGGTGAACGCGCTCAGGTCGAACGCGTGCGGCGTCCAGTCGTAATCGCCGCCCCAGTTGGCGGTGAGTGTGCCCAGCGCGGAGCCGGCTTCGTCGACGACCTTGATCTCGGCGTGGTCGTACGGCGTTTCCATCAGGGACCAGTCGTAGAACGTGAGAAACGCCGCGCCGTAGAGGCCCCGAAGATCAATCGTCGGCGTCTGCAACCAGGCGGCGGAGTTCGGCTGGTATGCGTAGGGCCAATCGTTCATGGCGGTGCCCCAGCAGTAGTCGCCGTTGATCGCGCGGAAGTTGCGGCGCCCCACGAGCGGCCCGTTCCGGTACACGCTTGTGTCCCAGCCGTACGGCGAAACATACGAAGTCGGGACGCTCCGCTGCCAGACGTCTCCCGCGCCGCCGTGTGTCCAGCCCGGATCCGTGCCTTCCGAATCGTCGTAGAACACGACCGTCTCGCCGACGAAGCCGTGACACTCACGGCCCCATCCGTAGTAATAGCTGCCCGTGTGCGGGTAGACGGCGAAGAAGTATCCGTTGCGCGCAAGGTTCGTCGCGACGTAGGTGGCGGAATCGGTATCGGCCACGGCCGTGACCCCGGGGGCAACCTGGGTGTTCAGCGTGTATGCCGTGCCGTCCGTGGGCCGCCAGGCGAACGGCTGATTCGCACACACGACGAGGGCGGCGGCGAAATCGCTCGGCGGGTTCGTCCAGGATACCGTTATGGTATTGTCGGCCACCGTGCACGCCAGGTTCTGCACGGGAGCGGGCCAGAGGGTTTCGGTTGCGGCGGCCACGGCGGCGGCTCCCGCGTCGACGCGGCCATAGCCGAACCGGTGGCTGTGGCCGCTGATTCCGTCGATCTGGGCGAACACGGGGTCGATCTGTACAGCGGTATGCTCGACGATCTGGCGGACCTGTAGCGCGGTCAATTCAGGATTCTGCGAGAGAACCAGCGCGCAAGCGCCCGCCACAGTGGGCGTTGACGCGCTGGTTCCCCCGAAGCTGTTCATGTAATCCCCGTCGGGGCTTGAGGCGGAATTGTAACCCTCGTACCCCGTGTCGTCCGTCGTCGTGATGGACAGCGCCTCCGTCCGGGTTTCCGGCGGGCCGCTGTCGGAGGTGGGCGCGACGACGGATATCTCGGGCCCGACGTCGCTGTACACCGTGTGCGTGGCGAAGCTGTTGGAGCCGCCCACGCAGATCACGGAGGGGAGTTGAGCAAGAACACTGATGCCGTTCACGGTGTGCGAGCTGTTGCCCGAGGCGAAGAGCACAACGCATCCCTTGCCGTTGCGGCCGTGTGCCGCGACGTACTCGATCGCGTTCGCCAGATCCGTGGGCCATGTCTGGCCGTCGGTGAGCTGCCAACTGTTCGTGATGACGGCGGCGCCCTCGACGTGATTGCCGTCGCCGTTGGGGTCCATGGCGTAATAGAAGGCGTCCGCGATCTGGCTGACCTCGCCCTGAAGCCCCTTGATACCGATCAGCCCGCACCGCGGGGCCACGCCGCGGATGCCGATGCTATTCGCGGCGCCCACGGCCAGGCCCGCCACGCACGTGCCGTGAATCTCGTAGTACGAGCTGGGACTGGGGTCGAACTCGGCAGGGTCGCCCGGAGAGACGTTGAAGTTCTTTCCGAGGAAGTAGTTCGCGACCAGATCCGGATGGTCCTTCTCGACGGAGTCGTCGATCACGGCCACGCGTATACCCGGAATACCCTCACCGGTTACGGGGATGCTCCAGGCGGCTTCGACATTGATGTCCGCGTTCGGGGATGCGCCCTTGCTCGCCGCGCCGTCGAGATTCCACTGATCGGCGTACAGCGGATCCGCGATGGCAGGGGCGTCGCAGGTTCGCGCCGGGAGAATGAAGTCGGGATGGGCATACTCGACGCCCCGCGTGCGGTGCAGGGCGTTGGCCGTCGCCAGCGGGCTGTTCTTCGACACGTCGGTGATGCGCAGGACGTACCGACGCGGGCGCCGGGCGTCATGCCGGGCGACTTCGCATCCGACCGCCCGGATGATCTGCAGGGCCTCGGCCTCCGAGACGCCGGGGTCGAACTGCATCACGATATGATCGGTCAGATACAGCGGGCTCTCGCTGCCGGGCCGATAGAGTACCGGAAGCGCCCACTCGACCTCCGGGTGCGTTGCCGCAGCGCTGCGCGTCATGCCGCCGCGCACCATGTACAACCCGCGCTGAGCCAGAGAGGCCTCCAATCGTCCGACGGGGTCGGGAAAGCGACCGGCGGGCGACGATTGGACGTTCTGTGACGACGGAAGCCAATCAGGCCGACGCGCCGCCGGGCGGCCGGCCGACGGGCGAATCTTGATGAGGAACTCGCTTTCGGAGGGGACCACATACTGGGGGGTTCGGCCGTCAAAGAAGAAGTTTTCGGAAGCGGCCGGGCGGACATCGGCACCCCAGACGTACGCCGTCAGCACGAGGAGGAGGCCAAGAGCTGCTGCGCCGCCGACAAGCCCCGGTCGGGTTCGTGGTCGCATAGACAAGCCTCCTCTCCGCGCGTTCACCCCTTTGTCCCGATTTTCGAATACAGACTTACCCCGCGCGGACCGGCGTCGGCCGCCGACCGGAACCCAACTGCCTGCCTCAGTATACACCGATTTCATCGGGATTTCAACGCGCCGGGCGGTTCGGCATCCGCTTTTTTCAGGTGCCAGGACGAACCGCAACGAAAGGCCGCACGCGCGAATCAGCAACCTCGATCTTGTCGCCACTGTGCCAAAGCCCACGTCAAGGTGTGCTGGGGAAGCGAACGCTTTGCTGTACCGCTACAATGGATATAATACGTTATAGCCGTATCCAGCGACAACCCGCAGCGGAGGGCCGACTCAGTGCCAGTGGGCCGGCGAGAGGGATTGCGCCCGGCGAGACGCACTGCCGGTCGGCGTTTCGGCGATGGCATGCCGTTTTCGGTGTATTCCCCAGAACTCGTTCGCGCGTATAATCCGCCCTTCGGCTTTGGCCATAGGGGCTGATCGCGATGGGGGCACGAGTCATCGACGGTACGGTTCTGGCGCAGGACATCTGCCGGCAGGCGCAGGCGGAGGTAGCCGACCTGGCGCGGGCCGGGCATCAGGTCAAGCTCGCCGCGGTCCTTGTCGGGGCTCCGCCGGCCGGTCTGGTCTACGCGGGATCGCAGCGCGCTCAGTGCGAACGCACGGGAATCGCCTACGAGCTGCATCAGCTACCGCCGGATTCGGACGCTGATGACATTGGAGAGCGGATTGCTCGTCTCAATGCGGACCCGACCGTCACCGGGATCATGTTGCTCATGCCGTTGCCGCCGGGGGTGGATCCGGCGGCGATGCAATACCGGATCGACCCGTACAAAGACGTGGAGGGGGTGAACCCGGCCAACATCGGATTCTGTTTCTACGGCCAGCCGATCATCGCCCCGTGTGCGGCCCTGGCGACCGTGGAACTGGTGCGGGCGAGCGGCGTGGAGGTCTACGGGGCGGAGGCGGTGGTGGTGGGCCAGGGTGCGATCGTGGGCCGGCCGATCACCACGTTTCTGTTGCAGCAGATGGCTACTGTGACCGGGTGCCACGTTGCAACGCGCGATCTGGCGGCGCACACACGGCGTGCAGACATTCTGGTTGTCGCCGTGGGCCAGGCGGGGTTGATCACAAAGGAGCACGTCAAGCCGGGAGCGGTGGTTATTGACGTCGGCGTCAACCGCGTCAAGACTACGGACGTGGATGGTCGGACCGTGACGAAGACCGTCGGCGATGTGGACTTTGACGCGGTCAGTCAGGTGGCGGGGGCGATTACGCCCGTTCCCGGCGGGGTCGGGCCGATGACGGTTGCCGTGCTGCTTCGCAATACCGTGGAGGCCGCGAAGAAGCAGTTGGCGCGAAACAGGCAGTGAACGGGGGCGGATCGGCGGGCTGGGGAACCGGCAGGCGAGTCGGTGTGGCGCGTTGCGGCCCGGTGCGGCACGCGACCGAAAACGGACGAAGGACAACGGATGACGGTCCTGGCAGTCAGCGGGCGGATACATCCGGCGGAGAACGAGCCAACGGTCTGAATATAGATGTCATACTTCCTGAAGCATATAGAGGCCCTGGAAGGGTACACCCCGGGCGAGCAGCCGACCGAGCCCGACGTTGTCAAGCTCAATACGAATGAGAATCCGTATCCGCCGTCGCCGCGGGTGCTCGAGGCGATTGCGGCGGTGACCCCGGAGCAGCTTCGCCGGTATCCGGATCCCCTGGCCAACCGCTTTCGGGATGCGGCGGCGAAGGTCTTCGGCGTGACGCGCGAGATGGTGATTTGCGGAAACGGCATGGACGACATCCTGAACATGACGGTCCGCGCGTTCAGCGGCCCGGACGCGGCCCTGGTGTATCCGTCGCCGACATACACGCTCTATGCGGTGCTGGCGAACATACAGGCCTCCGTTGTGAAAGAGGTCCCGTTCGGGCCGGATTACCGGCTGCCTGCCGAGGAGATCATCGCAGCGCGCGGACGGGTGACGTACCTGGCCAATCCGAACTCACCGACCGGTACGTTCGTGGCGCCGAGCGAGGTGGAGGCTCTCGCACGACGGCTGACGGGTGTGCTCTGCGTGGACGAGGCCTATGTCGACTTCGCCGAGACGAACTGCATGGCCCTGGCGGGCCGACTCGAAAACGTGCTCGTGATGCGGACGCTGTCGAAGGGGTATTCGCTTGCGGGCCTGCGTTTCGGGTTTGCAGTGGGAAGCCCCGTGCTGATCGCGGGCCTGATGAAGCTCAAAGACAGCTACAACGTGGATGCGGTTGCAATCGCCGCGGCCACGGCGGCGTTGAACGACCAGGCGTACGCCCGCGAGACGTGGCGGAAGGTGCGCGAAGAGCGGAGCCGCCTGGCCCAGGCCCTGGCGGAACTGGATATGCCGGCGCTGCCGTCGCAGTCGAACTTCCTCCTGGCCCGGCCGAGGTGGTCTTCGGCCCGAGCGATCTATGAATCGCTCAAGGCCCGGAAAATCCTGGTCCGATACTTCAATTACCCGAGGGTTTCAGACTGTCTGCGCATCACGGTCGGCACGCCCGAGCAGAATGACAGACTGCTGGCGGCCTTGCGTGAGCTCCGAGGGTGAATGCTGTCGCCGCCAGTGGACGGTTGGCAGTCGGCATGCAGGCAACTGACAGGGAACCGCGGACGACTCCTCATGGCGAAGCGCGCCGCCCAGATCAAACGAAGGACCAGGGAAACGGATATCGCACTTTCGCTGAACCTGGACGGCACGGGCAAGGTCAAGGCGGCGACGGGGGTGGGTTTTCTTGATCACATGCTCGAGCACGTCGGTCGTCACGGCCTGTTCGACCTGATGATCCAGGCCCGCGGCGATCTGCACGTCGATGCGCACCACACGGTCGAGGATGTCGCGATCTGCCTTGGCCAAGCCCTCCGCGAGGCCTTGGGCGACAAGCGCGGCATCCGTCGCTTCGGGTTCTTCGCGGTGCCGATGGACGAGTCGCTGGCCCAAGTGGCGGTGGACTTGTCCGGGCGCGCGGCCTTCGTCTATCGCGTGAAGTATCGCGGGGGCAAGATCGGCGACTTCGACACCGAGCTGGTGCAGGAGTTTCTGAACGCCCTCGCCCAGAACGCGCTGATGAACCTGCACGTCGTCGTCCCGTACGGCACGAACAACCACCACATTGCCGAGGCGATCTTCAAGGCCCTCGGCAAGGCCCTGCGCCAGGCGGTGGAACCGGATCCACGCGAGAAATCCGTTCCCTCGACGAAGGGCACCCTCTGACCCTCCTGTGCGTTCATGCGATTGGCACGAGCGGAGGGGGGATCGTTCGCGACGGGCGTTGCGGATACGTCGGTCGGCACAGGTCGATACCCTCCTGCCGTACGCCTTGCCGATTGCGCGTGCGCGCCGTGCCGTCCATGATCGTTGATTGCGTTGCCGGAGGCTGCTACAGTGCAGGGCTTGGCGGTTCGGACGAGCGGGTGGATCATGGCGGCAGCGGACACGGAATCCTGCAACGGGGACGGCAAGGGCGTTTGCGGCTTCATGAAGGTGGGGGGGGTCCACGTCCAGGCGCGGTACATGGTGCTGCTGCAACACAACGGGTTCACGGGTTTCGGATCTGCGTTTCGGTTTCAGGACGGGCAGCGCCTCGACAAACCGGGCCTGGCGCCGTGGCGGGAGCGCTGCCGCGTGGTGCTTCGCGATCTGGCGGGCGACCCGCACACGTTTTATCTCAAGCGGTACGTTCGTCCGCCACTGCGGGAGCAGGTGCGTCGCATTGTCTCGGGGGGCCTGCGGCAGAGCACCGCCGGCCGGGAGTGGAATGCCATCCTCGCGCTGGCGGCGGCGGGGATTCCCGTCCCCGAACCGGTGGCGTTCGGGCAGGAGATGCGTCGGGGCATTGAGCGACGGAGTTTTGTGGTGATCGAGGAAGCGGCCGGCCAGTCGCTGGAGTCGTGGCTGCCGGCCAACTGGCGCCGCGACGCGAGCGGGGCGGTCCGGCGGCGGCAGCAGCAGATGCTGCACGCTCTTGCCCGACAGGTAGCGGCCTTTCATGCGGCCGGGTTTGTTCACCGCGACCTCTACACCTCGCACATTTTCGTTCATGACAACGGGGGACCCGACGGGGCGGCGTTTACGTTCATCGACCTGCAGCGGGTTTTCCGGCCGCGGTGGCGGCGGACGCGGTGGATTGTCAAGGATCTGGCCGCACTCTGCTTCTCGGCCGCTCCGTTCGTCTCGCGGACGGATCGCCTGCGATTCTGGAAGCAGTACGTCGGATTCATTCGTCGTTCCAACTGGCTCACGCGCTTGCCCGCACGTGTGGAGGCCAGGAGCGCCCGGATTCGCCGCCGTCAGGAGCGCCGGAGCGCCGGAGTCGCACGGACTTCATGAGAGTGGCGCTGATCATCGAGCGGGTCGAGGCGTGGCGAGGCGGCGCGGAAACGTCCACGATCCAGTTCGCGCAGCGCGCCGTCGAGCGGGGCTGCGAGGTGACGCTGGTCACGACAAGCCGCGGCGTACCCCCGCCGGGTCTCTCGCTGCTGACCGTCCGGGCGGCGGCCGCGCTGCGGGCTCAGCGGACGTTGTTGTTTGCCCGACGGGCGGCGGCTGCGGTGGCAAAGGAGGGGTTCGACATTGTTCATGCGATTACGCCCTGTGCGGCGGCCGACGTGTACGAGCCGCGAGGGGGTGCCGTGCCGGAGATGCTTCGGCGGAACGTGGCCCTTCGGCGCTCCGCGCTGCATCGGAGCGTGAAGCGGTTTCGGGACAAGCTGAACCTGAAGTATCGGGTGCTGCAGCGGCTGGAGCGGGCACTGGTGGTCCGCAAGCCGCCGCCGGTGGTCATTGCGATCAGCGGTTACGTCGCCCGGCAATTCCAGGAGCATTACGGCCTCGGCCCGCCTCACCTTCGTGTGATTTTCAACGGCGTGGACCCGGATACGGCCACCGCCGCCGAGCGGGCCGCGGATGACAACGAGATCCGCCAGCAGTACGACCTCGGGCGGCACGAGCGTCTGCTGCTCTGCGTGGCCCACAACTTCCGGCTCAAGGGCGTTGCGCGTCTCATCGAGGCCGTGGCGGCTCTGCCGGCGACGCACCGCCGCTACGCCCGGGTTGTCATCGTGGGGCGCGACAATCCCGTGCCGTATGCGCGGCTGGCCGATCGCCTGGGCGTCGCGGACCGCGTCGTCTTCGCCGGCTCCACGGAGCGAATTGCGGCGTTCTATCATGCCGCCGACATGCTGGTGCATCCGACCTATTACGATCCCTGCAGCCGCGTCGTGCTTGAAGCACTGTGCGCCGGCGTGCCGGTGATCACGACCCGGTTCAACGGGGCAGCCGAGGCAATGACGGACGGACGAGAGGGCTTTATTCTGGACACGCCCGACGACGTGGCGGGGCTTTCAGATCGGATCGCGCGCCTGCTCGACGAACCGTTTCGGGAACGGTGCGCAGCGGCCGCACAGCGCCTGCGGGGGAGACTCGGTATGGACCGTCACGCCGACGAGATCGTGAAGCTGTACCGGGATATCCACGAGGTCCGATCATGACCCCAGCAGAGATTCTGCCCGTATTGATCGTGGTTGCGGCCGGCTACCTGATCGGTGCCGTCCCGTTCGGTCTGCTCATCGGCCGATGCTGCGGCACGGACATCCGCCGCGCCGGAAGCGGAAACATCGGCGCGACGAACGTATGGCGCGTCTTGGGGTGGCGTTGCGGCCTCACCGCGTTCGTCCTGGATACGCTCAAGGGACTCGTGCCGACGGCGTGTGCTCCGCGAATCTGGGCCCACACCGCCGCGGCGGCGATGCTGGCGGAGGGGGGAGGCCGGCGTCTGTACCTGGCCTGGCTCGCCGTGGCCGCCGCCGTGATCCTCGGCCATATCTTTCCCGTCTATCTGAGGTTCCGTGGCGGCAAGGGCGTGGCCACCTCGCTCGGCGCGCTGCTGGGGCTCTGGCCGTACTACACTCTGCCCGGCCTGGTCTGTTTTGCCCTGTGGGGAGTCGTGTTTGCGCTGAGCGGCTATGTGTCTGTCAGTTCGATGCTGGCGGCACTCGCATTTCCGCTGGTCTACTTCGGGCTGGCCGTGCTCTGCGGATGGGACCCGACCGGGGGCCAGCGATCGCTGCTGGTGTTCGCAGTTGTAATGGCGGTGCTGGTCGTGTATCGTCATAGGACTAACCTCCAGCGTTTGCTGGCCGGGCAGGAAAACCGCTTCGGGAAGCGTTCCCGGGGCGAGGCCGATGGACCCGCTGCGTGAGCGCCGCCATTTTGCGAGCCGGCCTTCCCGAGATTCAGGAGCCTTGTATGAAACGAATCGTTGTGTCTGGTGTGATGGTCGGCCTGTGGATTTCCACGGCTTTCGCGGAAGTGAAAACGGCGACGACGACCCGCCCCGCGACGCAGGCCGCCGAGGACTCGCAGGTGGTGGCGTACGTCGGGGATCGTGCGATTACCCAGGGCGAGATCGACAAGGTCGTGCCCCGGCCGCCCGGAGCGCCGGCCATTCCTCAGGATCAGCTCCAGCAACAGCGCCAGCAGGTGCTCAGCCGGTACCTGATTCCGCAGAAGATCTACGAGAGTTACGCGGCAGACCACCCGGACCTGGTGACCGATGCCGACATTGACGCGACGGTCAAGAAATACGAAGAGCGTGTTGCCGGTTCCGGGCGGACGCTCGAGGATGCGTTGCGCCAGTACGGCATGACGATGGCGGACTTCCGCACGCGGCTCGTGGCGGAGGTGGTCAACAACAAGCTCGTGGAGAAGGCCACGGATCCGAAAGCCACCGAGGCCTTCTACAATGAGCACAAGAGCGACTTCGACGGCACGCAGTTTGTCGCCAAGCACGTGCTCATTTTCGTCGATCCGTTCTTCGGCAAGCCCGAGGACCACGCGAAGGCCAGGGAGACGCTCGCCAAGCTCAAAAAGGACATCGAGAGCGGAAAGATGACCTTCGATGAGGCGATCGATCAGTACAGCGAGGATCCGGGCCGCATCCAGGGGCCGACCCTGCCGCCGTTCTCGCGCTATGGAATGATGGTGGAACCGTTCGCGGCCGCGGCGGCGGCGCTGCAGCCCGGCCAGATCAGCGATCCGGTCAAGACGAACTTCGGCTACCATCTGATTCAATTGGTAAGCCGCGAGGCGGGGACGCCGCAGACGTTCGAGCAGGCCAAGGACGCCATTCAGAACTACCTGGGCGGCGAGGCGCGCGAGAAGATGATCGCAGAGCAACGTGCCAAGCACCCGGTGAAGGTGCTCATGTCCTATGTCAAGCCGCCGCGTCGCGAGTTGCCGCGACGGCAGACAAGCCAGCCGGCCACCCAGGCGAGTCAGCCCACGGCCGACGCCGCAAAACGCCGGGCAATGGAACAGATCCGGCAACGGCAGGCACAAATGCAGGCGAGCCGGCCCGCCGGCTCCGCAGGTGCGAAACCGGTCGGGCGCGGAAGGGACCGGAAGGAGTGACGCCCGAGGTGAGGCCCGCCGGACAAGACACCGTCCTGGCCCGGCATGGTGCCTCGCAGACGGATTCGCCGCCGCTTGCGGCGTCCTCGTCAACACAACAGCCGGAGCATGTACGGCCCCGCCCGTAACGAATTACAGGCGGGGCCGTCTTTGTCGCCTCCAACAGGGTGCGCCTCGCGGGGCGGAGGGATTGTATCCGATTCCGCCCGCAGGTGGCCGGAAACATGGATCAGAGGTCGGGATCGAGGCGCTGCCGCAGATCACGGTCGATGAGCTTGTCCTTCCTGGCGGCCTGCTCCGCAAGAACCTGTTTCTTGCGCTCCAGTTCGCGTTCCATGTCCGCGATCATGAGCTTGAGCTTTTCCTGGCGTACGTCGAACTGCCGGCTGATCAGATCGCGAATCTGCTCCTTGAGCTGGTCCCGGTCCGCATCGTTGCGGGCCCGGTGATATTCGCGGATGGCATCGCGGATATCCATTTCCAGCCGATGCTCGTCGATGATAAGTTTGCCGAGCTCCGGGTTGCGATCCAGGATACTCATCAGATCCGGCATCCGCGGCAGAAGTCGGCTCAACTGACGGTGGAATGCACGGGGATCCTGTTCGCGAAGTTCCGTGAGACGCTCATGCAGCCGGGGATAATGCTCGTCGAGGAACTTCATCACGCGGTCGATCCGCTCCTGGCTGGGGCCGAACATCGGCCCGCCGGGATGTTCCCCAGGCGGCGGACCGCCATCCGGCCCAGGCAGGTCCCCGGGCCCCGCGCGAGGCCGGTCGGTGTCCTGCGGGATGTCTGCCGAGGGAATGCGTGCCCGGCCTTCGCCACGGCTCCCCCGAGCCGGGCGGCGAGGCTCGTTGCCCTTTTCGCCGGGTTCGGAGCGGCCCGAGGGCCTCGTTGTTGCTTCGTTTTTCCCGGCGTCCGGCCGCCTGGGCTCCGCCATAACCGTCGCACAGGCCAAGGCCGCGATCCAGGTCCCCGTCGCCAGCCATACGCGCCATCGCATGGGATCGGTCCCCTTGTTCGTCAGGATGTTCCGTAAAAGTAATCCGGCGTCGCGAAGATCTGGTCGATCCGGTCCTGCAGGGACTCCAGATCCAGGTCGTCTGCGCGAGCGGCCGGCTTGCTCGCCCACGTACTCAGTTCGTCATCCAGCCATACCATGTCGGCGGTCAGCGAACGCAGGTCCGCGTCGTTTTCGATCGCGCTCCACGCGGCAATGAACTCTTCCGCGAGGGCAGGCGACTCCGCCATCCGGTGCGGCGCCATGGTCGCGAACCGCGCTACGCCGATCGCGAACAGGACCGCGGCGGCTGCGGAGCAGACTCCGAAGATTCGATAGCGAGCGGCTCGCCCTCCGGCGCGCAGCGTGTCGCGGACGGCGGCTTTCACTTGACGGATCAGTTCGGGCGGGGGCGCCGGCGAGGCAATGGAGTGCAGCCACTGTTCATCCATCGCCAGGCGCACGGCCGCGCGAACCCGTTCGATCGCTTCCTCGGAAGGACGGGGGGTCGGCAGCGAGGCAAGCCACTGCCGGTCCCGCTCGAGTTCGGCCTGTCTGGAAGGATCGAAATCCATGATCGACTCACTGCTCCGTTACGCCGCCGGCCTTTGCTCGCGGCGGTCGGCGGGGCGACTCGCGGCATACCGCCGGAACGGCCCCGCGGTCAATCCCCCAACTCACCCATAAGCTGCCGCAGCCGCCCGAGTCCCCGGTGGGCACGGGCCAGCGCGGTTCCCAGCGGCGTATTCATCATCTCGGCGATCTCCTTGAACGAGAGGTCGGAAAAATGCCGCAACATCACGACCTCCCGCTCGGCCTCCGAAAGTCGGCTCAACGCCTGCTGGAGGCGGTCCGCCGCTTCGGCTGCCTCCATCCGGCGCGACGGGTCGGCGGCCTCGCCGTGACCCGCAAACCCGGTCAGCTCGTTGTCGGCCGCGGTTGTCGGTAATCCGAGTGTCGTGCGCGTCCGCCGAACCCGGTCGCGAACGAGGTTCGTTGCAATACGGAACAGCCACGCCTCGAATCGCCCGTCATGCTCGTAGCGGCCGATCATCTTCACGACGCGCACGAACAACTCCTGGAGCAGATCCTCTGCGTCGTGACGGGAGCCGGTCAACCGGTAAAGGTAGCCATAGAGCCTGGCGCTGTAGCGGTCGACCAGCGCGTCAAACGCGGCGGCGTCCCGGGCCTGAGCCCGGCGGATGAGGTCCGCCAACTCGTCCGCGCTCATGAACGCTCCATCAGGCGTAACGCTGCTCCGCCGGCGAAATTGCCGTCCCGCAGGAAGCGGGCTGCACACGCGGATACGACCTCGTGCCGGGCAAGCCGGCGTCCCCGGCGCCCGCCTGCTCTCTTCTACACGTCCGGATCCGGCCGGCTTGCAAATCCGGGTCCCCGCATTATACTGGCGGGTCTGTACTACGGCAGCGATCACGAGGTGTGATATGGCTCGCGTGTGTTTTTTTACCGGCCGCCGGACAACCGCCGGTCGAACGATAACCCGACGGGGCAAGGCCAAGTACCTGGGCGGCGTCGGCCGCAAGGTTACCGGTCGGACCAAGCGAAAATTCAAGCCTAACATTCAGCGGGTCCGGGCGGTTCTCGACGGCAAGGTCGTACGGCTCCGTGTCAGCGCCAAGGCCATCCGGATGGGGCTGATTACCAAGCCCATGAAGCGCGACTACGTCGCCCCGGACAAGGCCGAGGCCGCCGCCAGCCAGTAGCCCTGCGCCCGCAGTGCGGCCTTCGGTCGGAGCCCAACATGGGGGCGGGTGTCGGCCGGCTTGCGAAATGCCGGCGGGACACGAGGGTTTCGAGGCATAAGAATGCAGGGCCGCGCGAACCCGATTCGCCGCTCCATGGCAGGACGTGCCTGCATATTCCGAAGGCATGGTCCACCTCGCAAGGTCATCCGCCGGCCGGGAGGACGCAGAAATGCGGCCGAACACTTCGTACGGGTTGCGGACCGTTGCCTGTCTGCTGGTTGCAGCTCTCGCGGGCGGTTGCGCTGAATCGTACAAGGGTGTTGTCAAGCCGGTTCCCAGACTCAGCGCGCTCTCGCCCGAACTGGAGAACCTGACCGACGGGAAGATCGAGACGTATCTGAAGGCCGATGCGCGGCCGGTGTTTCCGACGGTCCTGGCCGTGGCCAAGGCGACGCCCGGCTCAGGACGCGACGCACACCGTTATCGCGGAGATTCAGCCGGCTCGTCCCTTGTGCTGGAGGTGCTCAGCGGGGAGGAGGCCAAAGGCTGGCGCGACTTCGACTCGTTGAAAACAAACGCCGGCGGGCCTCTGGTGAGTCAGGTGCAATTCGTCAGCGGGATGCTGACGGGCGAGACGGTGACGCTCAAGAGCCTCCGGGATGCGGCGGCGCTGCTCCACGCTCCGATACTTGTGGCGTACATCCAGGTAGACAGCCATGAGGAGGGGCTCAATCCTGCCGGCATGGCGTACTGGACTTTCGTCGGGCTCTTCACCGTTCCTGGCAACACGGTAGGCCATTGCACGGTTTGCCAGGCCCTGCTTGTCGACACGCGATCCGGCTTCGTTCTCGCGACCGCCGAGGGCGAATCCCTGCGGGAAGAGAACTGCCTGCCCGGAGCGGTGGACATCGCCGGGGCGCGGGTGGAGAAAGAGGCCAGGGCGGAGGCGGTGCGGAGGCTGCAGGGGGCCGTCCGGCACTCCCTCAACGGCGTGGCCGCCCGGTCGAGCGGGTAGTGGGGCGGGTCAGCCGCACGGGAGGGGCGGTCCGCCGAAGGTGCCGGTCTTGCTACTGCGGGTGGGGGTATCCATGAGGTCTGTATCGAGTCGGCATGCGTGGGTGTGCACGGCAGCCGTTCTGGCGTTTCTGTGCGGTTGTGCGGTCATTCAAGGCGGCGATCCGACTGTAACCGTGTTGCCGCCGGCCGATGCGGAACCCGGCCGGTGGGTTATTCTCGACGGGGCGAACAACACGCGGGATATCGGCGGATATCTTACGCGGGACGGGCGCCGGGTGAAGTGGCGGACGGTTTACCGTTCGGGCGAGTTGGCGGGCCTCACGCCGGCCGGTTGCGAGGAGTTCAGCGCGCTCGGGATTCGGCGAGTCGTCGATTTCCGCAACCGCCTGGCATCATCTCCTCTCTTCGGGGGGGATGCCTGGTGTGTCTTCCGTGCGGCGCCGGTCGATCTCCTTCCGGTTGGCAAGGGCGGGACGGATCCGACGGTTCCCGCGTACGTTCAGTCGGTCCGGGACAATGCGGATTCGTACCGGCAGGCGCTGGCGCTGCTGGCGGAACCGGGCAACCTGCCTCTGCTTTACCATTGTGCCGCGGGGAAGGACCGCTCGGGCATCATGACGGCGCTACTGCTGACATTGCTCGGCGTGGATCGTGAAACGGTGATGCAGGACTACGGTCTGTCGGATCTGGTCGGCGCGACGACGAATCCGCAGGCGATGAGCGATCTTCTGGACGAGGTGGATCGCCGGGGCGGCATCGAGGCATACCTTGGCGATATCGGCCTGTCGCTCCAGACGCAGGCCGGCATCCGAGATCTCCTGCTGGAGTAGTGCCCTTTTCGGGAAGACCGTTTCGCGTGCAGCGGGCAGCGCCGCGACGGCTCAGTCGCCCCTGCGGCGTTACTGTCGGTTGTCCCCGTGGGCTGATGTCGGTCGCCTTTGCGGGGCTGAAAACGGACGAAGCTCCTGAACCGAAAGGGGCGGTAACGGGCGCACGGGCCGCGACCGGCGCGGTTGCAGTCCGCGATGAACCCTCCGACGCGAGGCGCCGGGCGATCTGCATGCGGCAGGCCGCCTGCGGTGCGCGAGCGTTCGCCGCGGATGAGGCGGCCGCGGGCCGTACACGCAATTGGACGCATTGCGCAATCTGTTTATAATTCGCGCCCTATGCACGAGACTCCGCAGGAGGCCCCGGACGGGCTGGACCGCGAAGAAGGGCAGGAGGCGCCGCACGAAGACTCACCCGGCACAAGCATGACGGGAACGGCGGCGCTGGTCCTGCTGGCGACGGCCCTGTTCGCAATGGCGTGGCAATTGCCGTCGAAGACGCCCATCGCGGCCGGGTGGGAGCTGTGGTTCGGCTTCGGCCTCATCGTGCTTCGCGATACGCTGATCGCGGGCGGCATACTCGCGTTGGCCGTGGCCGTCTCGTGTGTCCGGTACCGACCGGTCGTCGTCCTCGACCGATGGTTCCTCACCTGCGATCGCCGCCGGCTTCTGGCGGTTGCAGTGGTCGTTTCGATCGCAGGCGGGATCTGGGTGAGCTACTTCCGCCTCGACGGCGTGCCCCACATCCCGGATGAAGTCGCCATGCTCTTCCAGGCGAAGAACTTCGCCCGCGGCCAGCTCTACGCCGCGGCGCCGCCGATGGAGCTGCGGAAGTTCTTCGCCTACGAATACATCCTGATGGATGGGCCCCGGTGGTACGGGAAGTACTTCATGGGGCCGTCGCTCCTGCTCGTGCCGGGCGTGTGGCTGAGAGCGCCATGGATCGTCAATCCGTTGCTCGGCGGGGTGGCGGTAATTCTGTTTTACGCCCTCGGCAGGGAGCTGTTTGGGGAGAAGGTCGGACGCATTGCGGCCGTGCTGGCGGCGATTTCGCCGTTTCGCATTGCTACCTACGGTGTGATGATGTCGCACGGCGGGTGCCTGATCCTGGCCATGCTCTTTGCCCTGTACCTGATTCGAGCGGCGCGCGATCCGCGGCGGCTTCGGTACTGGTGCGTGGCGGGGGCGGCGCTGGGGGCAATGGTGAACTTCCGTCCGCTGACGGCTCTGGTGCTGGCGATTCCTCTGGGGTGTTGGGCGGCCGCGATACTGGACTGGCGGCGGTTGCGTGTCTGGGCTGTGTTGGCGTTCGCGGCCCCGCTGGTTGTCTGGATGGGCCTCTACTTCGCATATAACCGGGCGTTGACGGGCGATCCGATGCTCACACCGTTCGAGCGGTGGTCGAAGGCCGATCGCCTCGGCTGGGGCGCGGACCTCGGCATGGAGTATTGGCCGTCGTACGATCGCGGGCACGACCTTGCGAACGCCTTCAAGAACCTCTACCTGAATCTGGACGGCGTCGGGTTCTATCTGATCGGCTGGGGACGCGTGACACTGTTGCTCATGGCGGCGGCGTTTCTGGTGCGTGGCGCGCGGCGGCGGCACCTGGCCTGTCTGGCGACCGTGCTCGGGCCGGTGGTGGCGTATTTCTTCTACCACTTCTCCGGAGTGCTCGCGACGCAGCCCCGCTACTGGTCCGAGGCGATGGCGTTCATGCTGTTCCTGGCGGTCGGCGGCATGACGGCGATTCGCATCATGCTGGCCGGCGGATACCGGCGCTTCGGCTGGCGGATGGCGGATGCCCGGGCTCGCTCGGCCGTGTGGCTGACGGCGTTCGGCCTGATGGGTTGGGGCGCGTTCACCGTGTTTCCGCGTCTGGCCGACGAGTTCGGACCCGGTTATCTGGGCGCCGGGGCAGCGCCGGCCCTGAAGCGGGCTTTGCGTGCCCAGCCGCTTTCCCATGCGCTGGTCTTTACGCCCACGACGACGGCGGTGCTCGAGAACTTCACGCTCGGGGCGGCGATGAACTCGCCGAACCTCGACGGCGAGGTGGTGTACGCCCGCGACCTGGGCGACGAAGTGAACCGCGCCCTGCAGGCGTGGCTGCCCGACCGGAAGGCGTACCGATTCGTTAACGACTACGGATCGGTGCCGCGTTTCGAGTCGATCGCGCCGCCGAAAACGGAATCGGGGGCCGTCGGCGGGGGCCGGGAATGAGAACATCACGACCGCCGGACCCGCGCGGGAGTCTGCGCCCCGCATTCGGTGGAGGCGTTTCGTTTTCAGCCGGCAGGTCCGCTGGAATGCACTCAGGGAGCGTCGGGGATACCTTCGGGATCGTTCGATGAGGTTCGGGATGGCGTACCGGATGCCGATGTCATGGTGGGCGGTGTTGTTCGGAGCAAGCACGGCCGTGGCGCAGTCGGACGGCGTGTCCGCCTCGCGCCCCGCGGCCTCGGCGCGTGTGTTCCGTTCGTATCAGCAGCTTCGCAAGCACTTCGCAGACCGTCAGCGGGAGTTGAGCCGGCAGTTGCTCTGCGAGCGGCTGGCCGCCCTGGAGACGTTCTTCGCGGACGCCCGGGGCGAGGATCTCGAGAGTGCGTTCCGGGACTTCGTCTCGGCGGCGATCGAGGCAGGTCAGCACGCCCGCGCCGTCGAGGTAGCCGAGCGGTATGCGAAGGAGTTTGCATCGTCATCCGGGGCGGCGAACGTTGCCGCGATGCGTGTCACGGCTTTGGCGGAGCAGGGCAGGTTTGATGCGGCGTCGGCGGCGTGGGCGAGTCTGGCGAACGGTGCGGTCTCGGAAGACTGGGGCCCCGTGTGTGACGCGGGGATCCGGCTCGGCGACATGCTCGTTCTGGCCGGGCGTACGGCGGAAGCGCGGAAGCAATACGAGGAGGTGAATCGCCGGATGGGCCGGTATCCGAACGTCGGCGTGTTTCTGGGCCGGCGGTTGGCTGCGCTGGGCTGGGTCGGCCGGGAGGCGCCGGCGCTCGAAGGAAACGACCTGACAGGCAAGGCGGCGAAGCTCGAGGAGTATCGCGGCCGCATCGTGCTGCTGGACTTCTGGTCGACCAATTGCGGGCCATGCCTTCGCGAGATGCCGGGCGTGATCCGGGTGTACGACGAGCATCATGGCGAAGGCTTCGAGGTGATCGGCATCTGCCTGGATCCGAGCGTCTCGACCCTGCATGCCTTCCTCAAGCAGAACAAGGTGCCGTGGCGACAGATATGCGACGGGCAGAGCTGGCAGGGTCCCAATGCCGTGAGGTACTCCGTCCGGGCGGTTCCGTCGCTGTTTCTGATCGGCCGCGATGGCAAGGTCGCGTTCATGCCGCTTTCCGCGGACGACCTGGAGTACGCACTTTCGCGGCTCTTGCGCCGGGGCGCCGGGTTGTCGGCGGGCCGGTAGGCACGCGCGGTGGCATCACGGCCGGAGCGTCGCGACCTGCTCGTATATGCGCAGTGTTTGCGCCGCCATCTCGTCGGCCGTGAGGATGCGGGCAGGCGGGCCGTCGTTCCGCACGGGACTCTCTCGCCACCGGCGTAGCGCATCGGCGAGACTTGCGGCGGAGCCCGGTTCGAAGAGCCGCGAGGGCTCGGTGATCAGCTCCGGGATGCCGCCGATGCGGCTGCCGAGCACGGCGATGCCGCTGGCCACGGCCTCGAGGACCACGTATGGGGCGTTTTCGGGCCAGGTGCTCGGCACGACCAGCGCATCGAGCGAACGGAGAAAGGCGGGCATCTGCGCGGGCGGGACCAGCCCGACGAACTCCACGCGCAATCCGTTCGCCAGTTCGTGCAGGCGGCGAACGTATGCCTTCTCGCCCGTGCCGCCGGCGAATCGAATCGTGGCGTCGTGCCAGCCCAGTTGCCGCACCGCCTCCAGGAGGAGATGCGGGGCCTTGTGTCGGGCAAGCGTCCCGGCAAAGCCGATCACGGGTGGCCGACCAGGCGCGGTTTCACCCGGCGTCGCGGCGGGCCGTGCGGGCGGGAACCAGCGTTCATCGAGGCCATGCGGAATGTGCGAGCAGCGGGCATGATCGAGCAGCGGCCGGATCAGCGATTCGATGGCGGCGGAGGGGAAGATGATGTGCCCTGCCCGGTTCAGGCACTCCGTGAGCGCGACGTCCCGGTGAAACCATTCCCGCACATCCTCGAACGTCATGCCCCGCGCAAGGGCCCTGATTCCGAACAGGACCGCCAGAACGCCGACGGGCAGTTTCGCGCAGAGCCGCGTAACCGCGTGGGCGTTGTCGGCCGCGACGCACCGAAGACACTCGCGCCAGCTCCGGTTGCCCTCGCAGACGCCGTCGCGGTGGTGCTTCAGCGTGGCCTTCGGGCAGAGCCACCAGTGATCCATCGTCGTGATGACATACGGGATTCCGATTTGTCGGCAAGCCTGGGCCAGTCCCAGGCCGATGTGCGCCGGGTTCGCCAGGTGGACGACATCCGGTCCAAGGTGTTCGAGGACGGCGGTCAGCCGCTCCGGAGCAAGGCCGCGAACGCACGCCCAGCCGCGGCTCGGATAGGCGAAGACGGGCGGGTCGGATTGCACCCGTTCGCCGAGCGGCGCCGGCGGCCTTGTGCGGTCGGGGTCGCCGGCGAGATACGCCACATCATGGCCGCGCCGACGCAGCGCAGAACCCAAGTCGGCCAGGTACCTTTCGGTGCCCTGGTAACAACCGTGCCCGAACCGCATGGTGGCCAGGAGAATCTTCACTCGGCACTGGCACCGGACTGAACAACCCATCGGCCGGGTGGGATTTGCCACCCGCCGCCTGATTCCCCGGTTCCGGACCGACCTCCGGATCGTTCCTGCTCACCGCCGGCGGCTTCGCTCGCCGGCCTACTCGCCGATCATCGAGATCCGGTTCGTGCCGTAGATCAGGTACGCCTTGCCGGCATCGACTCGGCGCTGACTCGGGGCGGTCGGATCAACATAGTCGGCGGCCGGCGCCCCGATCAGGATGTCACCGAAGCCGTCGCCGTCCACATCGCCGGCGGCCTCTGCGGCCTCCAGCGAGGCCTCGTCGGCCGTGCCCGCGGCGAACGGGCTGACGAACACAATGCCCGGCAACTGCTTCGTGCCCACCTGCGAAAGCAGGAAGACCTGATTGTACAGATGGCGTCCGCCGAAGATGAGGTATACCACGCCGCGGCGGACCTGGCCGTTGATCGCGCGAGTCTCGTTGGGCGCAACGATCAACAGATCGCCAAAGCCGTCGCCGTTGAAGTCGCCCGCTGAGGCGATGCGGTTGCCGGCGTTCCCGCCCGGCTGAGTGCCCAGGAACCGCACGCCGGGCAACTGGGCCGTGCCGACCTGCGTGTCGTTGAACACATTCTCGCCGGTGAGCCGTCGTCCGCCGAAGATGATGCCGACCATCCCGGCTTGCGGAAGGCCGTTGGGGGAGAAGTTCGGCACGCCGAACCCGATGTCCGGCAGGGAATCACCGTTCACGTCATTCAGGAGGCGGTTCACCGCGCCCAGCCCCTCGCCGGCGGTTACGCCATGAATCTCCACGCGCGGCGGGTTCTGTGCCGCAAAGTCGATGTCGCCGATATCCACCCGCCCGAAGACGATGTACAGGATGCCGTTGCCGTTAAGCCCGTCGCGGCTCGCGCCCGGCGCGCCCATCAGGATGTCCTGATTGCCGTCCAGATTGAAGTCCCCGGCCGCCCACGCGTAGCCGAGGTGGTCGCCGATCGCGCCGCCGTTGAAAAGACGGAAGCCGGGATAGGCGAGCCCGCGAACCTGGTAGCACGTGGACGGGCAGTCGCACGAGAAGTAGTGCGGGATCGAGTTGAAGTTCGACGCCTGCCATGTGGCGAAATCCTGGCCGAACGTCAGGACCACGAGGCCGCGGCCCTCCCGGGCCATCGGCGCGGACGTGAGCACCTCCGGCACGTTGTCCTTGGCCGGGGAGTTGCCGTAGCCCGCTGTGTTCACGTAGTGCTGCGACTCGCAGGCGGGATTGTTGAGGATGCCGTGCCCGTCGTCCCAACCCGTAGTGAGCGGCGGCATCGACGCGACGGTCTCGCCGAACCGGGTCGTCGGTACGATCGCATACGGCCAGTCGGTCTGGCTCAGGTCGAAGTCGTACCATGCCCCGCGGAACCTCGCCCCCGGATCGGCACCGGAACCGATGTTGCCAAGCCCCACGAAGACGTTCCGCGGTGTGGGACTCTCAGGGTTCGCCGTACTGACGAGGTTCTGGCTGCTCACGTAGATCATGTAGCCGCTGATGATCGGCGTTATGGTCCCGAGATCCTGGTCGTTCGAGCAGAGAATGGTGCCGGGTTCGGAACAAGTCTGGCCTTCCCGCATGTCGCCCGAGTTGATCTGGTCGCTGGAGCCACCGGTCGGCGGGTTGTCTGAGACCGGATTGGGCAGAAGATCCAGGTAGCAGCCCGTCGGACCGTGGTTGCATGGGTCGTCGTAATGTGAGTCGCTCATCCCTTCCACCCGCGGCATGCCGAACAGCAGTTCGACCTTTTCGTCGCCGTCGAGATCGGGCACGTAGGATACGTTCGTAATGCCCTCGGTGGACACAGACACGGGTGCGGTGAAGGTGATCCCGTCGATTGTCGTGGCGATGCTGTTGACGGGGATATCCCCGGCAAAGCGCGAGCCGAGAAGGGGCGTGGTGGACGGCTGGGTAGTCGGCTGCGCCAGGGGCCGCCCGAAAACGAGGTAGGCCGACCCGACCGGGCCGCGTTCGAACGGGTGGCCGTACTGGGCCACCATGACGAACTCGTCGGCGCCGTCGTTGGTGAGGTCGGGTACGCGGGTAAAGGCCTGGCCAAGGCGGCTGCCGGCGTCGAAGCCTTCGAATACGGCCCCGGCGAGTGTTCGTCCGACGTTCCCGACGTCCACGACGGAAGTGCTGACGATCGGCAGGACCATGATCCCGCCCGGCGCGTAGGAGTGGAGCGTCGGGTTGTCCGTGGTCATGTCCGTGATATCGGCGCGGACCCGATACGGTTCCCCGTCCGGCCGGGGCGGGATGTCGCTCACGTCGATCACCCAGTTGAGCGTGTCGCCCTGGGTCGGATCGGTGCAATCGTTTTCCTGCGAACAGGCGAGCAGGATGGCCCCGTTGACCTGCCGGGGAAGCGTGCCCTGGCAGATGGCGTCTACCTGGGACTTCGTGTGGAAAACGACGTCGTTATCGGGGTTGTCGTCGTAGTCGAGCAGGAGCAGGACGCGGGCGTTGTCGTCCGGGTCGCGGGCGCACCAACTGAACTGCACCACGTCGCCTTGGACCACGCCGTGTACGCTCGATGGCTGCGTAACGAGGATGAACGGCGGGCGATTCCGGTGTTGAAGGCCGGCGGGGAAGAGCCGGACGCGTCCTGTGGCCGTGATCTGGATCGTCGGGTTCACGCCGTCGTCCGCCGTGCCGCGGACGAGGTACGTACCGGTGGCCAGCCCCTTCGTGTTGAGAAGGTACGTCTGGCCCGACGGGGGCAGATCGCTGGCGAAGCCGCGAGCGATTACGATCTCATTGCCGTTGTTCGGAATGCTGTCCGGATCGAGCTGGATCGTGTACTGCGGGTTGTCGTCCGAATCCGTAAGGGTCCACGTGATGGCGACGACATCGCCCGGCGAGACCTCCTGGTCCAGAACAGGCTCCAGGAACGATAGCACGGGCTGCACGTTTCCGCTTCCGGTACCGGCGCTTGGCTTGTTGGTCCCGCCCGCCGTGCCCGGCTCAACGGGAATCACGGGCGGCGAACCCGGACAACCGCCGAGCGAAAGACCGGTAACCAGGATGCTGCCCGCGACGATGAGCACCGCGACGCGCGAGGCGAAAAGCGCATTCCCGCCGCGGAACGAGACGCGGTTGCGGGTGACGCGGCCGCTTTCATTCCTGCCTGTTTGGCTCGCCATCCGTTGAAGACCTCCGCCGGTCAAAGAGGGAGAGTTCCCGTGGCGCTGGGGACCGGACGTTTCCGCCGCCGGCAGCCCCGTCGCTCACTCCGTGGCGTTCGCTGCGGGCGGGGCGATTCACGCGAAGGCCCGCTCGCCGCGCCGAACCACGGTCGCCGGGGCATTGTAAGAGCTACCCAAAAGTCGGGTCAAGACGTGCAACCGCCGCAACTTCCGAACGCGCGGGCCTTTGGCTAGGATACGCGTCGGCACGGGCCGGCGGTACGCGGATCCGAGACCGGCGCGGCAACGGTTGCCGAGGAGATCAGCACGATGAAGAAAGATGAGAGGATTTCCCGACGCGGGCTCTTTAGAACGACGGCCGGCGGCGTCATCGCGGCCACGGCTGCCGCCTCCGGTTTGCGTTCCCGGCGAGCCGGGGCCGATGCGCCGGCGGAAACAACGCAGCGACGAGGGGCCCAGCGGCTGAGCCTGGCGCAACTCGCCCGCTGGGAGGCCCTGGGCTACGGAATGTTCATCCACTTCGGCATGAGCACGTTCGTGCGGAAGGAACTGCCCGACGGCAAGGCGCCTCCGACCCAGTACGCGCCCGACCGTCTGGACGTGGATCAATGGATCTCCGTCGCGCGGGATGCCGGGATGAAGTACGCCGTGCTGACGGCCAAGCATGTGGCAGGGCACTGCCTCTGGCCCAGCCGGCATACGACATACACCGTCGCCAACAGCGGCGACAAGACCGATGTCGTGGAGCGGTTCGTGAAGGCGTGCGAGAAGCGCGGCGTGCTCGCCGGGCTCTATTATTGCTCCTGGGATAATCATAACCGGTTCGGCAGCCGCACGCCTTCGGACCCGCACATGCAATGGAACTGGAAGCAGGACCGGTACGCGGAGATGGAACGCGAGACACATGCGGACCCGAACGCTCCACTGCCCGCGTATACGACCTCGGTGTATCAGGGATTTCAGACCGCGCAGATTACGGAGCTGCTGACACAATACGGCCCGATCGCCGAGACGTGGATCGACATTCCCGGCGTGCTTGGTGCGGGGTATCGGACGTTTCTTTATCGACACATCGCCGAGTTGCAGCCCGAGACGGTCATCATGATGAACAGCGGGATCTCGACGGGCGAGACGTACAACGTGGACTATGCGTGGCCGTCGGATCTCATTGCGATCGAGCGGCGATTGCCGCCGGAGTCCGGGCACCGGAAGTGGCGGACGATCGAGGGCAAGGAGTACTACATGCCGGGCGAGGTGTGCGACCCGATCGGCAAGGAATGGTTCTATGTGCCCGGCGACGTTCCGCGGGGCGACGCAGTCCTGGCGGAGCAACTGAGCGCCTGCCGGGCGCGGGGCGTGAACCTGCTGCTCGACGTGCCTCCGGACGAGCACGGAGTGATCCCGGACGAATACGTGCAGGCGCTCATGCGCCTGCG
Organism: uncultured Planctomycetales bacterium; assembly: GCA_964653435.1. GTDB lineage: Bacteria > Planctomycetota > Phycisphaerae > UBA1845 > PWPN01 > CAZMVY01. The sequence goes on from CAZZFA010000001.1 coordinate 29,554, forward strand.
GAAGAACGCGAAGCTGTAGCCGGCGATCGAGAGTCGGCATCGCGCGTGGCGGCGAGAGCACGCGGGATTCCTGTTCCCGGTGGAGTGGCATGCGGCGCGGGCTATGACACCGAGGCCGGTCGTGCGAGGGTGCGCGCGATGAGTGAGCAGACGCAGGGAACGGCGGCATCCGACGCGGCGGCCGACGCCGTCGCAGGCCGTGCCGCCTCGCCGGGTCGCTGGCCCGCGGAGATGAGTCTTCTCACCGCGTGGCTGCTTCCGGCGACGACCGCACGGCGGACGGCACACGTGAAGCTGCGGCGGGCTTACGCCGTGCATATCATCTCGTTCGCGCTGACTCTGCTGCTGATCCTTGTGCTTGTGGCGTGTGCCGAGGTCGCCGAAACCCCGGACCGCGGCCTGATCGAACAGGTGGGACGGGATTTGGGGAGCATCGCGGGTTTCGTTCGTGACCATCCTGCGGAGGCGTGCCTGATTGCGGGAGTGATCTTTTTCGGCGTTGAGCTGAGCACTGCCGCCCTGGCCGTCTTTCTTGTGCCGTGGGGGGCGCAGGACGAGGCCGTGCGGGCGAGTCTGGCAAACGCCTTTCGCCGAACCTGGCTGCAGACGAGTCATGCGCCGGCGTTGACGCTGCTGATCGGCGGGATGGCGTTGGGGTTGTGGCAGGTCGAGCGGCGTGTGCGGTATCAGTCGCCACCCTTTCCGTCGAGGCCGCCGAATCCGGTAATGACCGAGAAGGAGGCGAAGGAATTCCAGGCGGCCATGACGAAGTGGCAGGAAGAGTCGAATGCCGCGTTGATGGAGTACTACCGCAACCGTCCATGGCTCGTCGCGCACGCGGAGGAAGTGCTCGGCTATACGTCCTTCATGGGGATCACCTGGTTCCTGTGGGCGACGTTTCGGGCCGTGGGCAGCCACCGGGAGGCCGCGCCGATGGCCCGCCCGCCGCTGTGCGAGGTGTGCGGGTACAACCTCACGGCGGCATCGACGGAGGGCCGGTGTCCGGAGTGCGGCACACCGGTGTCCGAGTCGCTCGGCGTGCACGTGCGGCCCGGTACGTTCTGGCAGCGGCGACGCGAAGTGGGTTTCGCGCACGCATGGTGGCGGTGTTGCGTCGACCCGATCGTCCGGCCCGCGTGGTTCGGGCGCCAGGTTCGCACCGGCACGGCGGATGCTGCGCACCGGTGGTTCCTGCTGGTCCACCTCATGGCCGTCTTCGTCGTTGCGGGGGTAGGAATCGTCCTGTGCTACGTGGCGGACACCGGGGATAACCCGTTCAAAGGGGACGTCGAGATGATCTGGGTCGGTGGTCCGCTCGCGGGTTACCTTGCGGCGGTGTGCGTTGTGTTCTTCGTTTTGGCCGCGGCAGGCCTGGTGGGCGTCCACGGTAGCATCGTCTGCGGCCGGAACCTGATGAGCGGAACGATGCAACTGGCGGCCTACCTGAGCGGCTACCTGTTGCTCTGGGTGATCCTCGCAGCGAGCAGCGGGATCGCGGCGTTCCTGGTATACCGGCACCCTGTCGTGCGCGACATTGCCCGGGCATTGCACACCGATCATGAGGTGTTCGGCTTTCTGTGCTGGCTCGTGTTCAACCTCGCCTGGGCCGCGGGTTACCCGATGCTGGTCGCGCGGGGAGCGGTCGGGTTGCGCTATGCGAACCGGTAAGGACAAGCTTCCGGCGCGCGACCGGGGTCGGCTGATGGGTTCGACGGACGCTGCGACCGGCCGCACTCAGTGGATGCCGTTCGCCGCGAGCCAGCGCTCCGCGTCGAGGGCGGCCATGCAGCCCGTTCCGGCGGCGGAGACGGCCTGGCGATAGTAGGAGTCCATCACGTCGCCGGCGGCGAAGATTCCTTCGACGCTGGTGTATGTGCGGAAGGGTCTCGGGCAGACGACGTAGCCCTTGTCGTCGAGGTCGATCGTCCCGCGGACGAACTCGGTGTTCGGGGTGTGGCCGATGGCCAGGAACAGCCCGCCGCAGGGCAGATCGCGGACTTCGTTGGTCTTGACGTTCTTCAGGCGAACCGCCGTGATCATGGAGTCGCCGAGGACATCCACCACGACGGAGTTCCACACGACCTCGACCTTGGGGTTCTCCAGGACCCGTTTCTGCATGATCTTGCTCGCCCGCAGTTCCTCGCGGCGGTGGATGACGTAAACCTTGGAGGCGAACCGGGTGAGGTAGTCGGTTTCCTCCATGGCGCTGTCGCCGCCGCCGACGACCACCAGCTCCTTGTTGCGAAAGACGGGCAGCGCACCGTCACAGACCGCACAGGCGCTCACGCCGCCGCCGGAGCGGGCAAGCCGCTGCTCGTTCGGCAGGTTGAGCCAGTTTGCGCGGGCGCCGGTGGCGATAATGACGGCATGGGCCTCCGTCGTCCGGCCGCCGGAGGTCCGGAGTATGAACGGTCGGGCGGAGGTGTCGATCTTCACGATGTCCTCGCTCGTGATGCGCGTGCCGAACCGTTCGGCCTGCTTGCGGAACCGCCCCATCAGTTCCTGGCCGCCGATGGCCTCGGGAAAGCCCGGATAGTTCTCGATTTCCGTAGTGAACATGAGCTGACCGCCGGGGATCATGTACTGGGTTGCCTCCCCCTCATACACCAGCGGGTTGAGGTTGGCGCGTGCGGCGTAGATGGCGGCCGTCCAACCGGCGGGCCCGGAACCGATGATGACCACTTTCTCGGCCATGAGGTCTCCCTTCTGGTGTCTGTTCCGTCAACCGGCGATCCGCTCTTCGGTGAATCGCGAGGGCGGAGTCCTTGCGTCCGGTACGACGGAATGACGGATCAATCACTCAACGAACCATGCCGTTCAGCGCTTTGGCGCCGATGTCGTGTCGATAATAGGCGCCGTCAAAATGAATCCGCTCCACGGCCTGATAGGCGCGCCGCTGTGCCTCGGCCAGCGTGGCGCCCCGGGCGGTGACGCCCAGCACCCGTCCGCCCGCCGTAACCACCTTTCCGCCCAGGCGTTTCGTGCCGGCGTGGAAGACCATGACGTCGTCGGAGACCGCGTCGGCAAGTCCGGTGATTTCGGCGCCCTTCCGGTAGTCGCCGGGGTATCCGCCGGCCGCCATCACGACGCAGATCGCCGGGCGCGGATCCCAGCGGAGCGAGACGGAGTCGAGCCTGCCCGCAAGCACCGCTTCCATCACCTCGACGAGGTCCGACTGCAACCGGAAGAGGATGGGCTGCGTTTCCGGGTCGCCGAAGCGGCAGTTGAACTCCAGGACCTTCGGGCCGTTGTGCGTCAACATCAGCCCGGCATAGAGGACGCCGCGGTAGGGGGTTGCCTGGCGGTTCATCGCATCGACGATCGGCACAAGTATCTGACGTTCCACCTGGGCGAGGATCTCGTCCGTGATGACCGGCGTGGGGCTGTACGCGCCCATGCCGCCGGTGTTCGGGCCGGTGTCACCGTCGCCGACGGGCTTGTGGTCCTGCGCGGGCTCCATGACGTAGATGGAGCGTCCGTCCACGAACGCCAGGACGGATGCCTCCGGCCCGGCGAGTCTTTCCTCGACGACGACGGTCTCGCCGGCCGCACCGAACTCCTGCTGCATCATGATGCGGTCCAGTGCCAGCAGCGCCTGCGACGGTTCGTCGCAGACGATCACGCCCTTGCCCTTGGCCAGGCCGGCGGCCTTGACCACCAGGCCGGTGTCGCGCGTAGCGACGTACGTTCGCGCGGCCTCGTAGGCGTTGAAGATCCGAGCTTCGGCCGTGGGGATGGCGTGCTGCCGCATCAGTTGCTTGGCGAAGGCCTTGTCGCCTTCGAGCCGCGCGGCGCCCCGCGACGGACCGAATGCGCGGATTCCCTCGGCCGCCATCGCATCCACGATGCCCGCGCACAGGGCGTCCTCGGGACCGACGACGACGAGGTCGATCTTCTCCTGTCGGGCGAACTCGACGAGCTTCGGCACATCCTCCGCGGAGAGATCGACGTTGTCGGCCAGGTCCGCCGTGCCCGCGTTGCCGGGAGCGCAGAAGAGTCGCGTCACCGCGGGGGACTGCGCAATCTTCCACACCAACGCATGCTCCCTTCCGCCGCTGCCGATTACCAGGATCTTCATCGTGACCTCACCTCGGACGCCATGTTATGCGCCCCTCGCGGCATTGCCAAGAACGTCTCAGGCGCTCGGCAGTCCGTGCCCCGGTTTGTGGGCGTAGAGCAGCCAGTACGTCACCGGGATGACGAACAGCGTGAAGATCGTCGAAGCCAGCAGACCGAAGATGAGCGACCATGCCAGGCCGGAGAAGATCGGATCGAGCGTGATCGGGATCGCCGCGAGCATGGCCGTCGCCGCCGTCAGCAGGATCGGCCGAAGGCGGACGACGCGGCTCTCCATGATTGCATCGAAGAGCGACCGGCCGCGGACGAGCGACAGGTGGATGAAGTCCACGAGGATGATCGAGTCGCGTGTCACGATGCCGGCCAGGGCGATCATGCCGATCATGGCGGTGGCGGTGAAGAAGACCGGGTCGGAGTAGCCGCCGACGGTCCTGGCGGTCAGGACGTTGAGCAGCCAGAAGCCCGGCATGATGCCGATGATCGTCAACGGGATGGCGAGCATGACGATCAGCGGCAGCGTGAACGAGCCGGTCTGATTCACAAGCAGGATGTAGATGCCGACCAGAGCCGCGGCGAAGGCCAGTCCGAGATCGCGGAAGACGTCCAGCGTGATCTGCCATTCGCCCTCCCCGGAGAAGCGTACCCGGAAGCTTTCCGGCAGCGCCCAGGGGATGCCTCCGCCGGAGCGGAAGAAGGTGCGTCCTTCGACGGGCCGGGGCGCGGCCGTGGAAACCCACCCCGCGCCGACCCGCGTGCCCGACGTTTCGGCGGACGGAGGCTCGGCGAAGGGGACCTTGTCCGCCTCCGTGTCGAGGATGATATCGGCGGGGGGGCGCCCTGCCGCTTCCGCGAAGACGTAGACCACGGGTTGCAGGTCCTTGTGATAGATCGTCTGATCCTCGGTGTGGCTCTGCCAGTCTCCGAGTTCGCGGAGCGGGACGAGCTGGCCCGATTGCCCTTTCACATAGATGCGGGAGAGGTCCTGTCGCGAGGATCGCCCGGCCTCGGGCACGCGGACGATGATCTCCAGCGATTGTCGCTCGCGCGGGGCCCGGAGGGTGCCGATCGCCTCGCCGCCGAGCGCCGCCGCGAGGGTGCCGGCTACGTCGTCCGGGCTGACGCCGTTCAGCGAGGCCTTGGTCTTGTCCACGACGAAGACGTATTTCGTCTGCGTTGCCTCGATCGTGTCGTCCAGGTCCGCGATTCCCGGCTCGCGGGCGAGCCGCGCCTTCGTCGTGCGGGCCGCCTGCATGATGTCGTGATAGGAGTCAGAGGGACCGCCGAAGACCTCGGCGGTGATGGTGGCGATGACCGGCGGACCGGGCGGAATCTCGACCACCTTCAGCTTCGCTCCGCATTGGCGGGCGATACGGTCGAGTTCCGGGCGGAGCCGCAGGCCGATGGCGTGGCTCTGCTGGCTGCGGTTCTTCTTCGGGGCCAGGTTGATCCGGATCTCCGCCACATTCGCGCCCTTGCGGAGGTAGTAGTGCCGGACCAGCCCGTTGAAGTCCATCGGCGAGGCGATACCCGTGTACGACTGGAAGTCGCGGACCTCCGGAACCGTCCGCAGGAAGTTCTCGAACTGCCGGACGCCGGCATCGCTCTGCTCCAGCGTCGTGCCCCGATCGAAATCGAGTACGAGCAGCAACTCGTTCTTGTTGTCGAACGGCAGCATCTTGAGCGGGACGTGCCGCGACAGGGCCAGCAGGCTCGAACCGACCGTGGCCAGGCCCATGATGCCCAGGAACGACCACGCCGCCACGCGCGAGTGCAGCAGCGGGGCCATCAGCGGGTAGAAGACCCTGTACAGGAACGAGTTCTTCACCGCCGTCATGTCGTGCGGGTCGGTCGTGTCCTTTTCCGTCGGCACCGTGCGGTACTCGCCCTTGAGCACGTGGTACGCCAGCCACGGCGTGATCGTGAACGAAACGACCATCGACATGATCATCGTCACGGGAACGTTGAGCGCCATCGGACGCATGTACGGGCCCATCATGCCCGTGATGTACATCATGGGCAGGAAGGAGATGATGACCGCCAGCGTCGCCGTGATGAGCGGGGGGCGGACTTCGTTGACGGCTTCCAGCACGATCTCCTCGTTCGCACGGCGATGGAGGCGGAAGTGGCGGTGGATGTTCTCCACATCGACGATGGGGTCATCCACGAGCAGGCCGAGAGCCAGGATCAGCGCGAAGAGCGTCACCCGGTTGATCGTATAACCGGCGAGGAGGTTCACGGCGAGCGTGAGGCCGAAGACGATCGGCACTGCCAGGGCCACGACGAGCGCCTGGCGCGTGCCCAGCCCGAACGCGAGAAGGATAATGACGATCATGACGGCGACGCCGAGGGCCTCGACGAGGTCGTTGACCTTCTCATCCGCCGTGTGGCCGTAGTTGCGGGTGACCACGACGTCCATGCCCGCCGGGACAAACTCCTCCTGCAGGTGCTTCGCCTCCTCCAGGACGGCCTCGGCGACCCATACCGCGTTGGTGCCCTTCTTCTTGGCGATCGCGATCGTGACGGCCGGCGAGGTTCGGGCGTAGTAGGGCCAGTCAGCCGGCGAGGCGGACGGCGGGGCGGTCCCCCCGGCGTCGGGGTTGTACCACGCGGGCCCGCGGCCGTACGCGACGGAATCGACGGGCTCCGCCGGGCCGTCGCTGATGCGGGCAACGCTCCGGAGGAAGACCGGTTGCTGCTGCCAGACGCCGACCACAATGTCGCCGAGTTCGTCCGGCTGCACAAGCGCGCGGCCGGCATCCACCCGGAACTCGACATTGTTGCGATCGAAGCTTCCCGCCGGGAGCGTGACGTTCGCGGCCCGGATGGCCCGCTCCACCTCGAGCGGCGAGATGTTATGGCCCGCCATGTCGTCCGGAGACAGATGGACCAGCAACTGCCGCGGCCGGCCGCCGATGATGTTGATTCGCGAGATATCCGGCAGGTGCGCGAGGCGGTTGCCCATTTCCTCGGCGACGCGGCGCAGGGAGTAGCCGTCGCTGCCGGTGAGGGTGAGCGTGACGATCGGCACATCGTCGATCTCGACCGGTTTGACCACCCAGCCGGCGACGCCCGGGGGCACGGTGTCCTTGTTCTGCTCGATCTTGTTGTAGAGCTTGACGAGGCTCCGCTCGCGGTCCTGGCCCACGTAGAACCGCACGGTGACGATCGCCAGGTTCGGCTTCGACATCGAGTACACGTGCTCGACGCCGTCGATCTGGTAGAGCAGCTTCTCGAGCGGCGTGCTGACGAGCTCCTCCACTTCCCTGGCGGAGCGCCCGGGGAACTGCACGAAGACGTCGGCCATCGGCACGATGATCTGCGGGTCTTCCTCTCGGGGGGTTATGAACAGCGCCACGGCCCCGAGGGCCAGCGAGAGGATGATCAGGATGATCGACAAGTTCGAACGGAGGAACTTGTTGACGATCGCGATCGTGATGTTGTGCCGGGGCTCAGTTGTCATGGTTGCTCGGGCGGGTCTGGGGGGACGTTGCAGGGAGCACGACCTGCTCGCCGACGGCCAATCCGCTCAGCACTTCCACGTTGTCGTCAAAGGTCCGTCCCAGCCGGACGAGGCGGCGCTCGAGCATACCCTGCGTAACCACGTCGACCAGGTCGAGCTGGCCGACCTGTCGGACGGCGGCGCGGGGGATGTACGTCACCTGTTGATCGTCCAGCGGGATCTTGATGCGTCCGAACATACCGGGGTACACGCCCGGCGGGCAGGGGCCGGTGACTTTCACCTCGAAGGACCGGCTTGCCGCGAAGGCCTGCGGCACGATTTCGTCGACGCGGCCCTCGCACTCCTTGTCCAGGGCCTGGAGGCGGACGCCCGCCCACTTGCCGACCGCAAGCCGGTATGCCAGGGATTCCGGTACGACCGCGACCAACTGCATCCGGGTCGGGTCGTACATCGACACGAGCGGCTGGCCGGGCGTGACGGTGTCGCCGACATCCACCTTCTTGTCGATAATGCGCCCGTCCATCGGCGAGCGGACGGTTGCGTAGCTCAGGCGGGTCTGCGCTTCGCGCAGGGCCTCCTCCGCGCGGCGCTTGTCCGCCTCCGCACCGCGCAGTGCGTTTGTGACGCGGGAAAGCTCCAGGTCCGAAGCGGCCTGTTCCTTGACCAGGCGGCTGATCCGCTCGAACTCGATGCGGGACTGGTCCAGGACCGCCGAGGAAGCGGCCACCACGGCCTGCGCCTGCTCGACCTGCGCCCGCAGGTCGGCGTCATCCAGCTCCATGAGGACGGCCCCTTTTTCGACGAGTTGTCCCGCGCGCACGTTCACAGCGACCACTTTTGCCAGCAGCCGGGAGCCGAGCGTCGTTTCATGGACGGCCCGGGTCGTACCGACGGCCCACTCGGCATACGGGCGCATCATCGACTTGACTTCCACGATGGGCCGATCAGGGGGCACGGGCACGGCGGTTGCATGGGCCTGGCTCGGCGGGATCTTGTACTTGAACGTCCCTGCCAGCCACAGAATCATGAGCACGATGGCACCGATCGCCGCCACCGTGGCCACGGACCATCGAGCGATTGCTTGCCAGTGCTTCATGGGTGCAGACCCGTTACGCCATGTGACGCCATCGCCGGCGCCGCAGCGGGCGCCGCCCGGCACATAATACGCAGCGCGACTGAAACGTCAAACCGCAGGGGGCGCATGCGCCAGTGCGACGGCCGACCCGCGCGGTGAATCATTTGCCGCGTCCGGTCGAGCAGGCCCCCGACGAGCAGCAGGGGGCGTTTCCTGTAACGATGAGAGCAAGCCAGATCCCGGCGGCCGCGTACAGGAACGCCGAGTGCACCGTGCTGCCCAGAATGAGACTCGCGACTACGGCGAGCAGACCGCCCAGCCGAAACCAGCGAGCGGCCGCGCCGCCGCTCGATCCCTCCACCGGCAACCCGGCCTGTTGCCAGGCCCGCGTGCCACCGATCACGTTGACGACGTTGGTCAGACCCTGCTCGGCGAGCCGGGCACACGCCGCGGCCGATCGGACGCCCGACTGGCAGATCACGTACACCGGGCTGTCGCCGTCGGAGGGACGGCCGTTCAGCACGCCTTCCTTCGTCAGCGTATTCAGGGGCAGCAGGCGGGCGCCCGCCACGTGGGCGGAGCGGTATTCGCGCGGCGAGCGGACATCGATCAGATTCACGGCCTCGCCCGCCGCCATGCGTTGATAGAGCGCCTCCGGGGTGATGCTCCTGATGTTCATGGTCATCAGCTCCTTTGTGCAGCCGGCGCTTCCGCCGCGCCTTCGTGCCGCAGGCCGGCCTTCTCGAGCAGCCACATCATGGGACACCAGTGGGTGAACCCGGATTGCAGGAGATTCAATCCGACAAAGGCCGTAAACAGCAACCACCACGGGCTTACATAGTGGGCGAGCACGACGCTCAGCAGGACAAAGGTGCCGGCGATAGAACGTAATGCATCCTCAATCGTCATAGTGAAGCCTCCGATTGTGTCACACAGCGTTTGATCCGCCTGCATGCGATCGGTTACAAGAGCAGCCGACGGGGCGGCGACAGGGGTTTATGAGCGACGGCGTAACCAATCATGAGGTTCCGGATCCCGACGCGGAGTCGGTGCGTCTGGCCCGGCAGGGCGATTACGAAGCCTTCGAGCGGCTGGTCGCCCGCCACGAACGGTCGATCTACACCCTTGCCATGCGGATCGTCCGGAACCCGGAAGATGCCGAGGACGTCGTCCAGCAGACCTTTCTGAGCGTGCTCGAGCACCTGGACGGGTTTGCGGGGCAATCGCAGTTCCGTACGTGGCTGGTCCGGATCGCGACGAACCATGCGCTCAAGACGCTGCGGAAGCGCCGCGGCCTGCCGATCGCGGCCACCGGGGCGGGGGGCGAGGACGACGATACGCGGCTGCCGCACCCGGAGTTCATCGCCCCGTGGCGCGACGATCCCGTAGAGTTGGCCGGGCGGCGGGAGACGCAGGAACTGCTCGACGCCGCCCTGGATCAACTGGACGAAAAGTACAGGCTGGTGTTCCTCCTGCGGGACGTCGAAGGATTGTCGACGGAAGAAACCGCCAGGGAGCTGGGTATTACCGTTGCGAATGTCAAAGTCCGTCTGCTCCGCGCCCGCCTGATGCTGCGGGAGAAGCTTACCCGGACGCTGGGTGACACACAGCGGCGGGTAATCGCCCGGCATGACCACGAAGATTGATGTAACCCGCGGGGCGTGTTGCGGATCAGAGCAGGAGTGAGACCATGAAGTGCGAGGATCTGCTCAAGGCCATGAACGAGTACGTGGACGGCGGGCTCGATCCGGCCGTCTGCCGCGAGTTCGAGCAGCACCTCGCCGGGTGTAATCCGTGCCAGTTGGTGGTGGACAACATCCGCAAGACCATCACGCTGTACCGTGAGGGAAAGCCCTACGAGATCCCCATGGAGTTCCAGAACCGTCTGCGGCAGACGCTTCGCGAACGCTGGAAGGCATGTCACGGAGGCGACGACCGGCCCCATTGAGCCCGCCGCCGGCCGCCAACCCACGGGATCAAGTCCGTGCGTCCACCGTCGCGGACCGGGCCATGCCGGACGCTCCCTTGGCGCGGCGGAGTTGCCGACACATTCCGCACAGCCAGTTCCAGTGAAGCGCGGTATGCACGAGGATAAGCCCTATCGTCACAGTCGCAAGCCAGAAGTGGACATCGCACCAGTCGTGACGGCTCCACCCCCACAAGATAGAGCCACCGCGACCGTGACGGCGGCCGCCGCCGGGCGGTAGGCCATACCGAAGTATAAAACCGGATATGGCCGTGCCGGTCATCGTGATCGCGGCCGCCAGGGCGATGAGCAGGTTGATCCAGTTACGGCGCATGAAGTCATGCCTCCGAGGGACAGTTCACGATCGTCGGGAACCCTCGTTACATTGAACGTCCGGGCGGGGCGAAACCTGCGATTTGCCGCGGCAGCCCCGGATCGTCCGTGTGGGGCCGGCGCGTTTCGGGCAAGCCGTCCTGCCGGGCACCGGCGTGAACACGCATGCCCGGGCAACGATTTCGCCGGCGTCATGTCGTGGATTCAGAAGGCAGGGATTCGAATCGGTCCCCGGGCCTGACGTGTCGGCCGTTGATGAAGTCGCGCCAGCTCATCACGCGGCCGCCCCTCGGCTGAATCTCCAGGATCTCGATCGCGCCGCGGCCCACCCGCACATCGTATGCGTCCGATATCACGCCCGTTTCGCCGCTCGGAACCTCGATCTTGCGGGCGGCGAGGCGAGCGCGGGCCAGGGTAACCTCCTCCGCATGCCGGCCGTCCGCCGGACGAAACGTACAACGCGCGCCGGGCCACGGCCACATGGCCCGGATGTGCCGCTCCAGCTTGATCGCGTCCCGTCGGAAGTCGAGCTGCCCTGCCGCCTTGCTCAGTTTCGGCGCGATGCTTGCATAGCGTTCGTCCTGCGGTTTGCCGCGGGGCGAGTCGTCTTCTTCGAACAGCCGCAGCGTCGCCGCCATGGCGTCCGGTCCGATCATGGCCAGTCGGTCGTGCAACTCGCCGACGGTTTCGTCCGGGCGGATCATCGTCTCTCTTTGCACAAGGATCTCGCCGGCATCCATCCGGTCCGTGAGGCGGAAGACCGTGACTCCCGTTTTCTCCTCGCCGCAGAGGATCGCCCAGGCGATCGGAGCTGCGCCGCGATATTTCGGCAGCAGCGAGCCGTGCAGGTTTACACAACCGCATCGGATCGCGTTCCTCGCGTCACCCCGGAACTTCTGACCGAACGCGATGACAATACCCAGGCGCGCATCCAGCCGGCGGATATGCTCGACGAAGGCCGGCTCGTTCACGTCCGCGCACTCAAGAACAGGCATACCGAGTTCGGCCGCGAGCCGGGCCGCCGGCGTCGCCGCGGGCTGTCGGCCCCGGCCCTGCGGTCGGCTGGGCTGGCTGACCACTGCCACCACTTCGTGCTGGCTGTTCGCCAGCCACCGGGTCGTGGGGATCGCAAACTCGCCGGAGGCGAAGAGAATGATCCGCATGCGGTCATATTACGGGCACGATGAGGAAAAATGAAACCGCGGAGCCCGGGAGGATAGGCAGTCCGGGATTCGCACGGCACGTGCATGTGCGAGCGGCAGGCTTGCGCGCCTCGTTTACGGGTGGTGCCTACGGCGGCAGTCGGTAGGGCCGGCCTTCTTTGTAGGACCGGGCGGCGGCGCGAAAGGACTCGGCCAGGGCGACGTCCTGTCGGGCGTAGGCCGCCTCGACGGCGCGCGCGCACATCTGAACCGCCTCGGTGAACTGGCCGGTCTCGGCCAGGGCGGCCGCCAGGGTGTTCAGGGGGATGGGCTCGCGGAAGCCGGTCAACTCGCAAGCCCGGCGTGCCAGGGCCACGGCCTCGGGGCCGTTGCGGATCGTTTCCAAGGGGCATGTGGCCAGCAGCCAGGCAAGGTTGTTCAGCGCGTGAAAGTTTCCGGGGGCCAGCCGCACCGCCTCGCGGAACGCATCCAGCGCGGCGAAGTACTTGCGCTGCCGGAGCAGAAGCGCCGCCAGGTAATCGTGCGCCTCCGCGAGGCCGGGTTCCAGGCGGATGGCTTCTCGCAGGTGGCGTTCGGCCTCCTCGGTGCGGCCTGACTGGAGCAGGGCCAGTCCCAGGTTCGCGTACGCGAGGCCGAAGTCCTCCTTGAGACGGATCGCCTCGTTGAACTCGTCGATGGCCTCCGGGACGCGGCCCTGTGCGAGCAAGACCTTGCCGAGATTGTTGTGCGGATCGGAGACGTGCGGCTTCAGCCGGATGGCCTCACGGAACTCCTGGGCGGCCTCATCCAAGCGGCCCTGCTCCAGGAGGAATGTGCCCAGAAAGCTGTGCACTTGAGAAAGCCCCGGGTTTTCACCCAGCGCGAGCATATATCGAAAGTATCTCTCGGTGTCCTGCCAGCGGGCGAGCTGGCGGCGCGTTGCAACGGTCTCGGCCGTGGCCAAGCCAAGCAGGACGACGAGCGCCACCGCGCCGGTCTTTGCCGGTCCCCAGGCGCGGCAGGCCGCCCGCCCGATCACCGTGCAGGCCCACGCCAGTGTGATCAATAAGCCGATGGCGGGGAGATACAGGTACTTGTCCGAAGCGCAAAGCCAACTGTACGTGACGAGTCCCATCGTCGGCGCAAGCGTCAGAATCGCAATCGAGGCTCCTACCAGCGGGGCCGGGGTCCATCGGAGCGAACCGACCACGAGCGCGAGCAACAGACAGGTGCCGACGAATCCCAGCAGAACCGGAGGATTCGACAGGGCCAGCGGCGCGGGCAGAAAGTAAACCGAGGACAGGTTCGTCGGCCAGACGATCTTGGAGATGTAGAAGGCGATCAGGTAGCAGATTCTCAGCGGAATCTGCGCCGGCGTGCCCGCTCGAAGCACCTGGAGGGGCTGGACCCGGCCCTCGCAGACGTAGGCGACGGCCCCTCCGAGAATCCCCAGGACGAAGAACGGCAGTTTTTCCAGCAGGGCCCGCCTGCCCAGTCGCCGAAGCGGCCAGTAGTCCAACAGCACCAGTGCCAGGGGCAGCGGGACGCTGATCGGCTTTGACATCAGCGCGAGGATGTACATCGAGACGGATGCCGTGTACCACTTCCACTCATTTCGCCGCGTGTATCGGAGATACAGCACGAGGCATCCGAGGGAGAAAAACGCCGCCAACGGCGTCTTCCGCTCCATTACCCAGGCAATGGGTTCAACCGTGAGTGGGTGGAGCCCGAACAGCAGCCCCAGCCCCGCCGCCACCCATTCATTTCGAAAGAGCTGGTAGAGCAGCACGATCACGAGGACGGTGTTGGCGACGTGCAGCGCCAGGCTGGTCCGATGGAACGGACGGAGATTGTCGGGGCGCCCGCCCATCGCCCAGTCCATCATAAGCGAAATCTGGGTCAGGGGACGATAGTAACCCTTTACGGTAGACGGTTGCAGGATCTCTCCAATCACGCGCCCGACGTTGCCCCAGCTCAACCGGTGTATGAGGAAGTTCTCCGTGATGGTCTCTCTGTCGTCGAAGGAGAGGGTCTGAGCGGAGAGGACCGGCCAATGGACGACCAGAACGACGGCGGCGACGCCGGCGGCGGCTGCGATCAGTCGGCCTCGACGCGACCGGCCAGACAGGTCAGTCCAGGGCGAATCCGCTTGCCGCATTCCGTCCATGCCGGCATTGTAGCAACCGGTTCGGCGCGTCTCCACAGACGGTAGCTCGGTGTGCTTGCCATCGCAGGGCAGGCAAGCGTATACTGGAGGCGTCATGCAGTGGTCGATCGCCCAGTTCGGGAGGTCCATCGGCGGCCGGTGCGGCACACCCTCGCAGTCTGCCCACTACGGCCGCCGCCCGAATGATGCCTGACTCCCCTGGTCGGGCCCCTTTCCGCGGGGCGGTTTCTGAGCGACAATCCCGTACCCGTATCGACAGACAAAAGGAGACTGCATCGTGTCCGTGCCGTACAATAAACGAACGCATTCCTGTGGCGAGCTTCGTGCGAGCCACGTCGGGCAAACCGTCGTTCTCGCCGGCTGGGTGAACAGCTACCGCGACCACGGCGAGAACCTCGTATTCATCGATCTCCGCGACCGCGAGGGCGTCACGCAGCTCCGTTTCAACGTGGATACCGATCCCGAGGCGACGCGCATCGCCCGTACGCTGCGCAACGAGTACTGCATCGCCGTTCGCGGCGAAGTCCTCCACCGCGGCGACCAGGTCAGCCCGAAGTTCAAGACCGGCGAGATGCCCACCGGCGAGATCGAGGTCAGCGTTCACGAGATCGACCTGCTGTCCAGGTCGGAAACGCCCCCGTTTGAGATCTCCGACTTCGTCGAGAACGAGGCGAACGAGGACCTTCGTCTGAAGTATCGGTTCCTCGATCTCCGCCGGCCGAAGGTCGCGAGGATGTTTCACATCCGGTCGAAGGCCGCCAAGATCATTCGCGACTACTTCCACGAGCAGGGCTTCCTCGAGATTGAAACGCCGTTCCTCACGAAGTCCACGCCGGAAGGCGCCCGGGATTACCTCGTCCCCTCCCGCGTGCAGCCGGGCCGCTTCTACGCCCTGCCGCAATCTCCGCAGCTCTTCAAACAGCTCTTTATGATCGCCGGCTTCGACCGCTATGCCCAGCTCGTCCGCTGCTTCCGCGACGAGGACCTCCGCGGCAACCGCCAACCGGAGTTCACGCAACTCGATCTGGAGATGGCCTTTGTCAAGGCCGACGACGTCATGACGGTCGTCGAGGGCTGCCTTGCGCGCGTCTGGAAGGAAATCCTCGGTTACGAGATTCCGCTCCCGCTGCCGAGGCTCTCCTACGCCGACGCGATCGCGCGCTTCGGAATCGACAAGCCCGACACGCGCTTCGGCCTGGAACTCAAGGATGTCACGCCGGCCCTGCGGAACATCACAAAGGATGAGTTCGGCGTCTTCGCCGACGCCATCGCCGCCGGCGGCGTCATCAAGGCGATCTGCGTGAAGAAAGCGGACGGTGCCGAGAAACTCACGCGGAAGATCACCGATTCGCTGACGGAGGAGATCAAGGGCATGGGCGGCGGCGGCATGCCCACGACGAAGGTCCAGGGCACGCCCGACGCGCCCGAGTTCGCCACCGGCGTCGGCGCGAAGATCCAGAAGTATTGCCGCGAGGTCTGTGCCGCCACGGGCGCCGAACCGGGCGACCAGCTTTTCTTCTATCCCGGAAAGCCCGCCGACGCAGCCAAGTATCTCGCGGCGGCGCGCCTGCGCCTCGGCGCCACGCTGGGGCTGATCCCCAAGGGCCGCTTCGACGCGCTGTGGGTCGTGGACTTCCCGCTCTTCGAGTGGAGCGAGGAAGAGAAACGGTGGAACAGCTCGCACCATCCGTTCACGATGCCGACGGAGGAGGATATCCCGCTGCTGGCCACCGACCCCGGCAAGGTCCGCAGCCAGGCCTACGACCTCGTCATCAACGGCGAGGAGATGGCCGGCGGCAGTATCCGTATCCACCGCAGCGACGTGCAGAGCCGCGTCTTTGAGCTGCTTGGTATCAGCCCGGCCGAAGCCCACGCGAAGTTCGAGCACCTGATGAGCGCCCTGCGGTACGGACCGCCTCCGCACGGCGGGATCGCCTTCGGCTTCGACCGCTGGATCATGATGCTCGGCGGCACGAGCAGCATCCGCGACGTGATCGCCTTTCCGAAGACGCAGCGGGCCGTCTGCCCGCTTACCGATGCGCCGGGCGAGGTCACGTCCGAGCAGCTCCGCGAGCTGGGCATCGACCTGCTCCCCGAGGTCAAGGCAAAGCGCAAGGCGACGTCCGAAACGAGCGAGATGAACGTGGGCGACCGCATCCACAAGCACGGGCAGGAGTCGTAACGGGCTGGTCGGTCCCGATGAACGTTGCGCGCGATGCTGCCCTCCGTGCCGACAGGCACGCGGCAGGGCGGGCGCATCGCCGGCGCAGCCCGGCCGTCATCGGTCCTTCGCCGGCACGGCACCAAGGAGCTTTGCAACGTTCGCCGCGAAGTCCCTCTGATATAGCTCCTCCATCGCGGCCCGCCGTTTGGGATCCGTCGTCAGGACGAACATTCGCGGCAGCGTGAGCGTTCCGAGCTTGAGCGACACTGTCGCATCGCTCTTGGACACCTGCGCCTGCGCAATCCCTTTCGCTTGCACCTCGAACACGTCCGCCGCATCGAGCCACGCCGGCACCGTCACGGCCACGGTGGCGTCAGGAATCGGCGTAATCGTCGTCCCGCGCTCGTCGTTGACGTGCTGCTCGTTGATCACGATCACGACCATCGTGTCCAGCCCGGAGAGCAGGCAGCGGACCATGACGCCCGCCGGCGCCCGCACAGGGACATCGGCCGGGCAGCTTCGCACGAGCAGCGGTCCCGCCGTTCGCACCTCGGCACCGATCAGACCCACTTCGCGCCAGAGCTGCGCGGCCTCCGGCCCCTTGCCGCCCAGCCCGTACGCGGGCTTGCCCGGCGTGAACCACCAGTACGAGATGCCCTTCGCCCCGCCCGCCAGCGCGTAAAACACCTCGATGCGTTTTTCTTGCGGTGTGGGGTATCGGAACTCGCGGGTCTGCTCCGGTGTTGTCGGGCGTGCCTGCGGGTTCTGCTTCTGTTGTTTGCCTTTCTTCCTGTCCTGCTGCTCGATGTAGCGGTTCGCGTACAGGATGATATGCGTCGGCTTGGGCGCGGCGGACGAGTGGACGACGGTACTCACCGCGTTCACGAACCGGGCGGTCTTGTACACGGGGATGCGGTCGGGGTGTTGCCAATAGGCCGTTCGCAGACGCGGCTGGTAGTACGGGTCTGCCATGAGGATGTCGGGCACCTGCCCGTAGATGTAGTAGTTGTATGGCTTGTACGTCAGGTCGACGTTGAGCGTCTGCGGGATGGCCGGACGTTCCGCGCGCCAGCCCTGGCTCCGCTCGATCGCCCACCGCGCGAGGCTGCCGACCTCGTGCCCGCCCGGCAGTCCGGTGATGTGCGCATCGCCCGCATCCGGCTCGTCGTGGATGAAGTACGCGTACGGCGTCTTGATGCCCCACTTGTCCAGATCGCCGATGACGAACCGGACGCCCTGTTCGCGGCAGAATCGCTGCCCCTCTTCGCTCTTGAAAAAGGCCGAGAGCGCGGCCGAGCCGACCTGCGGCATCTGCATGTTGACGTTGTGCTCGTGCAGATTGCGGATGTACGCCTGAGCGACGCTTGTGTCGGAAGCGTCACCCGGCTGGCCGCCCCAGACGCCGTACGCGAACTCGTCGTACCATGCGCGAACGCCGGCCATCGCGGCGGCCTTGTCGCGATACACCGCCTGCAGGCAATGAAACGACCCGGGCGCGAGGGGCTTCGTCAGCGGTATTGCCGCGACGACGACATCCACCGCGGCGTCCGCACCCATCCGTGCCGATGCCGTGACGTCCTCGCCGTCCAGCAGAATCTTGACGGGGTTCTGCCCGCGTGCCCCTGGGTGCTTGAGGTATACGAAGATCTCGCGAAGGTCGGGAGAGAAGCTGACGTCCTCGAAACGTGGCGTCGCGTTCTCCGGCGTGACCGTGACCGGCATTGTCCCGCCGGCGTATCGCAGTTCCATGCGCAGGGGACTCGTCTGCGGCACGCTTCGCAGCCGGAGCGTCACCTCGCCGATTTCGCCGGGTGCCAGTTCACGCGGATCGCGGCGGAGCCATACGGGTTCGCCCGCGGCGATCAGCGCCTGTCGCTCGGCGTCCGAAAGGTTGGAAAAAAACAGGCTGGCCGGCTTGCGGTTCTTGCGTTGATCCGAGAAGGCGATCGCCTTCTCCAGGCTGATGCCCGCAAGGGCGAGGTCGTCGATCGCTAAAGACCGCGCTCCGGTGTTCCGCACGAAGATGTGGATCGAGCACCCGAGCTTCGCCGCCCGCGCCGCGTCCCGGGCGTTCGGGTTGGCCGGCATGTTCTCTACCGGCGCCCCCTCGTTCCAGAACGGCGCGAACGCGGGAAAGCTTTCGTCAGGCCGGTAATACGCCCCCAACAGCTCGGGCGCCGCCGCCCTCGCCGGGGAAAAACCGCCGAATCCCACCAATCCGACAACGATCCATCGTGCGTACCGGTTCACCATATCGCCCTCGTATCCCGGAACCTCGGCTCGCGATCACACGGCCGGACAGTATACCCGACCCGGGGTGTGGATCACCTCCCGCCCGCCGGTATACTATGCCTCGACGTACACGACGTACGTCAGGAGGTAACAATGGCGGTCTGGTCAGCGGCGTCGATCCTGGTGGCGGCCTTGTCGTGCGCGGTGGTAGGGGTGTGCGGAGCCCGGGCGGCCGATGATTCAGGCGGCCGCTCGCCGGACGCCTGGCGCGAGGCCGGCCTCGTCGCCACGGCCGCAAGCCCGGGCGCCAGACTCCACGCGGTCCCGATTCGCGCCGTCAAAATGAAAGAGGGCTTCTGGCTTCCCCGCATGGAGGCCAACCGTCGCAACGGAATCCCGAAGCTCTACGAGCAGCTTGAGAGCCACGGCGTCCTCGACAACTTCCGCCGCGTCTCCGGCCGCAAGAAGTGCGAGCGCCGGGGGCCGTATTTCACCGACTCCGATCTTTACAAGTGGATGGAGGCCTGCGCCCTCGTCCTCCAATCGACGGACGACCCCGCCGTTCGCGACATGCTCGAGAAGGCCATCGACGACGTGGTGGCCGTCCAGGGGCCCGACGGCTACCTCAACACCTGGTTTGTCGAGCAACGTGCCGGCAAGCGATTCTCCAACCTCGCCGCGGAACATGAGCTGTATTGCGCGGGGCACATGTTTCAGGCCGCCGTCGCCCACTACCGCGCCACCGGCGGGCGCAAGTTCCTCGACGCTGCCCTGCGATACGCCGATTATCTCACACGGTCCTTTGGCAAAGGGAAGATCGAGCAGGCCGACGGCCATCCCGAGGTCGAGATGGCGCTCGTAGAGCTGTACCGGACTACCGGAACGCCGGCGTACCTGGATCTGGGCGGTTTCTTCCTCGACATCTACAAGTTCACCGAACGCCGGGTCATCGAAGGCCACGCGGTCCGCGCCGCCTATCTGAACTGCGGCGGCGTCGATTACTTCATGGAGACCCGCAAGGCCCCGTACCTCGAGGCCTCCGAGCGGATGTGGCAGGACATGGTCGGCGGCAAGATGTACATCACCGGCGGCATCGGGGCGACGAGCCACGGTGAGGCCTTCGGCGGGTCGTTTGAGCTGCCCAACGCCACCTCCTATGCGGAGACGTGCGCCGCGATCGCCAATGCCATGTGGAACTGGCGACTGCTGGCCGCCACCGGCGAGGCCCGCTTTGCCGACGAAATGGAGAGGGTCTTCTACAACGGGTTTCTTTCCGGCGTCTCGCTCGGGGGGGCGGAATACTTTTACGTGAATCCGCTCGAGTCGGCCGGCGGCCACAAGCGGGTGCCGTGGTTCGACTGTACCTGTTGCCCGACGAACGTGGTCCGCACCTTTGCCGCGATACCGGGGTACGTCTACAGCACCAGCCCCGAGGGGCTGTGGGTCCACCTGTACGACAACAACGAGTTGAACTGGCGCCTCGAAGACGGGCGCAAGCTCCGCCTGACCCAGGAGACGCACTACCCCTGGGACGGCAGAATCACGCTCACCGTCTCGCCGGAGTCCGACGGCGAATTCAGCCTCTTTCTCCGCATCCCCGGGTGGTGTACCGACGCGAAGGTCTCGGTCAATGGACAGCCGGCCGATGCCGCGGCCGCGCCCGGTTCCTACTGCCGGCTGAAGCGGACGTGGCATCCCGGCGACACGGTCACGCTGGAGCTGCCGCTGCCTGTGGCGGTTCGCACGTGCGATCCGCGTGTGCGGAACAACCGGGGACGCATGGCGATCCAGCGCGGCCCGGTCGTGTATTGCCTGGAGAGCGTGGACAATCCGGGCGTTGACGTGCTCAGCGTCCTCATCCCGATCGACGCGAAGAGCGGCGGTCTCGATGCGACGGTCGCGTTCCAGGCGGATCGGCTCGGCGGCGTGTGCGAGGTGAGGTTTGAGGGCATCTGGCCGGATTACTCGGTAACTTCCGGGCCGCTGTATCGGTCCGCTGCGGCGTCGGGCATGCCTGCCGTGCGCCGGGCGAAGCTCACCGCGATTCCGTACTACGCCTGGGCCAACCGTGGCGATTCGCAGATGATTGTCTGGGTTCCGTTTATGGCCGCGCCGGGCCGATAGGACAACGTTGAAGAAACGGCTGGCGCGCACGCAAGGACTTACCATGAGATTGGGTCGGCGATACGGGTTCGTGACACCGGCGATAGTGCTTTTCGCTCTGGCGGGATGCGCCGCCTTCGGCCCGAAAGGTGCAGGGAAGGGGCCTTGCGGTGCCGGCTACACAAACCTCCTCGAAGGGACCGGCCGAACCGGCAGCCACCTCGTGGTTCATGCCGGTTCGCAGGACGCATGGAGCCTCGGTGCGGACGGCGTACTCCGGTGCTGGGGTGGGCAGGGCGGCTGGATCGGCACCCGGGAGGATGACTGGGGCGACTTCGACCTGAAGCTGGAGTACAGGATCCCGAAGGAGGGCAACAGCGGCGTGTACATCCGGCGCCCGCTGGCCGGTGACGGCGCGTATACGGGCATGGAGATCCAGGTTATCGACGACGACGCCCGCCACTGGGGGACGCTGCAGGCCTGGCAACTGACCGGCTCAATCTATCACGAGGTGGCCCCCGCCGTTCGCGCGACGAAGCCCGCCGGGACGTGGCAAAGCATGGAGATTATCGCGGAGGGGCCGATCGTGCGGGTGGTCATCAACGGTGTTCAGGTTGTACACGCCAACCTCGACGAATTCACCACGACAACCGCCCAAGACGCGGCCCCGTTGAAGGACCGGCCGCGCCGCGGCTACATCGGCTTTCAAAACCACGGCTCGGGCGTAGAATACCGGAACGTCTGCGTAAGGCGGCTCGGAGCAGACGCCGGGCGGGATCGTTGACGGATTCCCGATTTCCTGGTACACGGTAGTGGGAGGAAGGTGCCTGCCGCCGGTGGGCAAGAGGTACCAACAGAGGCCCTGACCGCACTGGACACACGGGTGAAACGCTACTGGCCCATTATCGTCGCAACGGCCGCCGCCGTGCTGGCCGTCATTCTCGTCTTTGTCTCCGTTCCAGCGGCCGAACAGGCCGGCGACCAGTTGCACCGCGACGTGGATCGCGAGCTGGCCAAAGCCCGGCGGATTCTCGCCTCGTACAGCCCGGGCGAGCAGATGTTGCTGGCCGCCCAGGAACGCCTGACGGGCAAGACCGGCCCTCTCCAGGTCACGGACGCTACCCTGTCGAAGTGGACGTCCGAGTGGGACAAGATCACCTCCTACGCCGATCAGGAGAGTCCGCTCAAACCGGTTTCATCCGCTGTCGAGCAGCAGTTGAGCGAAGCGAATCGTCTTCTGGCACAGTATTCCGGCGGCGCTGTCCCCGCGCCGGCCGTTTCGCCGGCGAACGACGCCGCTTCGGCCGTCCGGAGCGCGCAGGAGTGGCTGCAGGCCAACGAAGGACGCCTCAAGGAGGCCATCGGGGTCGTCGATGCGGCACTGGCGATGAGCGTTACGTCCGGCGAGACCACGTTCTCGGGGCGCGACATTCCCGAGGCGAGCCGCCTTCGCGCCATCCTCGCGTATCACTATGCCGAATCCCGGCGACGCAGCGCCCTGCTGGATCGCGCCGAGATCGAACGGCTGACCACGCGGCTGATGGAGGCGTATGGCCGGTGGATTGGGGTCACGAGCGACCTCGCCATCGCGGAGCAGGCGCTCACCGGCAAGGCGGTAACCGAGCTGGCAACCGCGACGGCGCCCGGGACATCCTCCGCACCGGCGGAGCCGGCGGCCTCTTCGGCTCCGGCTTCCGACGCCGCCGCGGCTGCACCCGCAACCACGGGCCCGGCGAAAGAGAGCAAGCTCCTGCATAAGCTTTTTGGCGCCCTTCCCGGCAGGGGCAAGGCGGCCGAAGAGCCATCGGAAGCCGCCCCGCCGTCGGCGGAGGCGGGCGCGAAGCCGGGGCGAGTCATCCCGGCGCCGCGCTCCGGCCCCGTCGAGTCGCTCCCCGAGCGGATCGCCCGGCTGGAAAAGGAGAGCAGCGACGCCCTTGCCCGCGCTGCAGCGATTGAGATACAGCTCAAGGCGATGACGGACGCATACGACGAGCTGGAGGCGAAGATCAAGGCGAAGCGCGCCGAGGCGGCTGAGGCCGATCGCGAGATGGTGGAATTGGAGAACCGCGGCTTCGACCCTTCGCACCCGGATGTTCTCAAGAAGCGGACGGCGGCATATGAGGCGGCGTCCAGGAGGAGCCGGGAGGCCTCCCGCGAAGCCGATCTCCTGGAGTACGGCGGCTATCCGAACGCGACGCTGATCAGCGAGCACGAAGACTGGCACACCGCACGGATCGCTCCGGCGAACCCCGGCGAACTTCTGCGGCCGCAGAAAAGTCTCCGGCAATACAAGCAGGAGATCAGTTCGACCGAGGCTGCCCTGCGCGGCGAGCGGAACCTGGCGGCGCTTATCGCGAACCGGCTGGACGGACTCCGGAGGATGAAGGCTGATTTCGAGAGCCGTATCACGGGCGGGACCGGCGCCTCAACGCAACCGACCGGATCGCAGCCGAGCGTGCGCGGCCTCCGGGATCAACGGGATGCCCTGGCCGGGGAAATCCGGGATCTCATGACGAGGATTCAGGATCTGGCCTCGCAGGCAGATGCCCACGAAGAGGCTGCAATTGCTGAGACGGATCGGGGCATCACGGCGGCCAAGCAGGCCCGCCAGGCCATCGTGAAGCGACAGAGCGATGCCAAGGCCGACCAGCCGCCCGAGGGCGAGCCGAACCCGAGGCTCCAGAAGATCGAGCAGGAGAACTGGCGGGTGGGCGACGCGGACGCGATCCAGGCGGATTTGCATCTGCTTCAAGCGTGGATCCGCTACCAGCGGGCGGAAGCGAAGCGGCGGCTGGCCGACACACTGACTGCGGCCCGGCAGATGGGCATCCAGACGAATCCGCAGGCCGAACGGGCGGCGGCGGATGAACAGATCGCCCCGGCTGTTGCCGCGGCGCAAGCGGCCGTGAAGTTGTATGAGACGGCCGAGCCCGACCTCAAGAAAGACTGGACCCTGCAGGTGGACCAGGCGGCGGCATACTATCTCCTTTCGCAACTGACACAGGGGGCCGAGGCGCAGAAGTACCGGGATGATGCCATCAAGGGGTATCAGGCCGGTGTGGCGGGGCAGGAGACGAATCCTGATCGTCTGCCCTACGTGGCCCGGCTGGAGTCGATCCAGAAGCAAAAGAAGGCAGCCAGCAGGCCGGCGACAAAATAGAGAAGCGGCCGGGCCGGCCGCTTCTCGCTGGTCATCCTGGCGACTCGACGTCGTTTCCGCAGGGGGCGGAGGGCGATTCCTCTCCTTCTGCCCGGCGGCCCTCCGATCGGGTATCATGTGTTCGCCATGCGGGCTGTTTTCCGTCGTCGGATCACGCTCCGAAAAGGGACGCAACCCGGCGACGGATTGCATTGGCCGTGGCGCGATCGCTCCGTCGCAGAGGGGGAAGCGTTCGCTATGGGTCTTCGAGGCGAAGTCAGGATCAGCGGCGCGTTCACCCCGGACGGCCTGCGCCGGGCGACGGCCGGCAATCCCGGCACGGTATCCTCCCGAAAGACTGCGGAGAGGCGCCTTCCGCTCATTTGGGCCGTGATAGCGCTGGTCCTCGCGCCGGCTCACCGGCTTGCACTCGCGCATCCGCTCGGCAACGACACCATCACACATTTCAGCGTGCTGAACATCTGTCCGGATCGTATTGAGGTGGACTTCCACCTGGATTTCGCCGAGATGCCGGCTGACACGATCCGACGTCAGGAGATCGATGTGGATCGGGATGGCCGGGACACCGGCGAGGAGCAGCAGGCATGGCTGAACCGGAAGGCGACCGCATTCATTCCGGATCTGCGCGTGCGTCTCGATGGGCTGGCACTGGCGATTCGTCCCATCGACGAAGGTACGCCGGCGACGATGGCGGCCAAGCCCTCGCCGCCAACACGGACGCTGCTCACGCTCACCGGCGTCGGCGGCATGCCGACGTACCGGCTGCTCATCCGCTATGCGGCGCCCTTCCCGCATCTGCAGGAGGGGCGCCGGTATGTACTCGACTATCTGGACGCCACGTATCCACGGGAACGCGGACTGAAACGGGTCTTGCTCGAACGCGGCGTCGGGGTCACGATCCACGAGCGCGACTGCCAGTACCTTGACGAGCCGCCGGATCCCTTCCTGTACGAGCTGTACGACCCGGCCAGGATGCCGGACGTGCGTACGGGCCGGGTGGTTTTCAGCGTGAATCGGGCGGCGAAGCGGACCAGCCGGTCGTCCTCATGGGAGCGGTTCATCGATCCGCGGAACAACCCGGCCCGGGCCGATACGTACCGCCGGCAGGCCCAGCGCATCGAGGACCTCTTTGCCACGGGGCTGTCGATGCCGGTGTTGGGGCTTATCGCCGTGCTGTGCTTCGGATATGGCGCCGCCCACGCCCTCGCCCCCGGCCACGCGAAAACGATCGTGGCAGCATATCTGATCTCGCTTCGGGGGACATACCGGCACGCGATGATGCTTGCAGTCATCGTCACACTTACGCACACGGCTCTTGTGATCGCCGTGGGCCTTGTGTTTCTGAAGGTCAGCGCGCCGGCCGGCTCCCGGCTCCAGTTATGGCTGGGGCTGACGGCCGGCGTCCTGATCGCGTGCATGGGCGGCTGGCTGATGTTTCGTGCCCTCAGCGGGCGGCTGCGGCAGACTCACGCCCGCGCCGAGGGGCACGACCACGAACACGATCACGTCCATGAGCCCGGTGACGCTTGGACGGCAAACCTAGCCGCGTCGCATGAACATCAGCATGACCACGAACACGGGCACGGACATGGCAGGGGGTTGGGCAAGCCGCGCGGCTGGTCGGGGTGGGTGCGGCGGCTCTTTACGCACAGCCATCCACACGTACATGGCAGTCTCGGTGGAGAAGGACCGCCCCGTCTCACGATGCGGTTGATCCTGTGGTTGGGGGTCAGCGGGGGCATTGTACCGTGCCCGGCGGCGATCTGGATGATGCTTGCCGGTATCGCAAGGGGGCGCCCGGCAGCGGGCCTGTTCGCGGTCGTGGTCTTCGGGATGGGGCTGGCCTTGACGCTGATGATGATCGGGTTTCTCGCACTCTCGAGCCGTCGTTTTGCGGAACGGCTGATGGGGCAGACCGGTGCGAAACGCTGGCTGCTGACCGTGCTTCCCGCGGCGGGGGGGGCGGCGGTGATGTTCCTCGGGTGCGTCTTCGTCGCCCATTATGTGTGGAGGCTGACCGTCGGAGAGCCGCTCATTGCATGGCTCGGCTGAGCCGCTGCGGAATCTGCGAGGATTGTGGAGAACTGCGCGACGTCGGAGAGCGTCATAGCCATAGGCCGTGCGCGGCGTTCGCCGGTGTTGTGCCCGGCCGGGATATCGGCTATACTGATGAGGACAGGGTGGTCACTCAGGCCATCCGCATGTACGACATAACGCAATTCGCCAGTGGCCGTCATGCGGCGCCCCGGTGCAGGGCGGACGACGCTCGACGAGGTCGCCGCCGGGTCTCGAGGCCGGACCGTGGCGAGACACACGGCAGGAGGTAGGCTCGTGAGTAAGCGAAACGCGAACAACTCCAAGCCCGATCCGCTCGATTCCCAGCTCGCCCGCCGCCGCATCTGTCTGGTCTGCGATCATCAGTTCCTCTCCAGCGGCCCCGGCAATCGGATCTGCCCGCGGTGTTCGCATCGCCGACGCACCGACACACCGGTTCACACGCATACCCTGCGAGGTTGATCGGCCCCACGGTATCCCTGCGTCAGACGGGTGCGAAGGGCGACGGTCATCGCCCTGCCTCCGGCGAAGCGCTCCTTCGGGGGGGGGGGCGACCGGCCGCAGGCGAATCCACCGATGCGGCCCCGTCCGGCCGTCTGGCCAACGCCGGCCCGCGATGGTAACATCTCCCGCCATGCAAGGAACGGAAGGGCTCAAATACGATGCGGCCGGGCTGATCCCCGCCATCATTCAGGACGCCGATACCCAGGAGGTTCTGATGATGGCCTACATGAACAAGGAGAGCCTGGCGGATACGATCCGCACCCGGCGGACCCACTTCTGGTCGCGGTCGCGTCAGAAATACTGGATGAAGGGCGAATCGTCCGGCCATGTGCAGGAGGTTGTCGGGGTGTACATCGACTGCGACCGGGACACGCTCCTGATCAAGGTTCGGCAGACCGGCGCGGCCTGTCACGAAGGGTACAGGAGCTGCTTCTTCCGCCGGCTTCAGGACGACGGCGAGTGGGCGGTGGTCGCAGAGCGGCTCTTCGACCCCGGCAAGGTATACGGTACGAAGTGATCCGCGCGCGGCGGTTCTTCCTTTGTGTGCCCGGCCGGTCGAATGGCACCAAAAAGGCCAACGATTGACGATTTCCGACGCTCCGCGGCGGTCTCTGCGCTGCGCGCACGACACCCCGTCCGCGCGGTCGTCGCGCAGACGCTCGCCGCTCTTGTCATCGCCGCTGCGATCGGACTGGTTCTCCAGTACGGCTTTGATCCGCCCCTGTTGCCGGCCGGCTTGCTCGAGGTGATCGAAATCGCCGCCGTGGGCGTGTTCGTGCTCGACCGCCTGATGCTGCTTGTGCCGCTTTCCGGGGCGCTGGGCGAGCTCCGCCGGCGCTGGCTGGACTACACCCTGATTCTGGTGGGGGCGGTTCTGGTGATCTTGGACGCCGAGGCCTATCTGCACCCGGTGCACCGGGCCGCCACGGCTTATCTGATCCTGCTCGGCGTAGTGGTGGTGATCCAGTATGGGCTGGCCCTGTACCGCGTCCGGATCGGTGCCATCCGGACCGGCCTGCGGCCACCCGCCCTGGTGGTAATCAGTTTCGCGGGGGTAATCCTGCTCGGCGCGTTCCTCCTGACTCTGCCCACGGTTTCCCGGCCTATCCTGGCGGGTGAGCACCCGTACCAGTGGCGCGAGCACGTCATCAACTGCCTGTTTACGGCCACGAGCGCGACGTGCGTCACGGGGCTGACCGTATACCGGACGGGACACGACTTTACCTTTGCCGGCCAGGTCATCATCCTGATCCTGATTCAGTTGGGGGGGCTGGGGATCATGGTGATGGGCACCGTGTTCGCGATGCTCGCCGGCCGGCAGATCGGCTTACGCGAGTCGCTGGTCGTACAGGACGCCCTCAGCGAGAGGGCCGTCGGCGAGGTCGGTCGGATTGCGAAGTTCGTCTGCATCAGCACGCTGGCGATCGAAGGGATCGGCGCCGTGATTCTCTACCCGATGTGGACGGAGGCGGATGCGGCCGCCGGAGGGCGATGGTTCTGGAGCATCTTTCATTCCGTCAGCGCCTTCTGCAATGCCGGTCTCGCCCTGAACGACGATAACTTCGTCCCGTATCGCCGGTGCTGGCAGGTCTACGGCGCGGTCATGCCGCTCATTATCCTCGGGGGGCTGGGCTTCCCCGTGATGCGCGAGGTGTACTTCCATGTGACCGCGAGGGCGACATCGGCTCTTGGCCGGCTGTGGGCGAGGGTCCGTCGGCTGCCTCCGCCGCCGCGCCGTCGCCTGCCGCACTACTCGCTCCACACGAAGCTCGCGATCGTGACGACCGCCGGGCTGATCCTCGGCGGTACCGTGCTGCTGTGGGTTCTGGAGACTCCGGCCCCGTGGACGAAACGGTACGAGGTGCGGATGGATCGCCAGGTGCTGGTGAAAACGGCGCCGGATTGCATGTCGTCCATGCCGGCCGGCGAGCGGGTGTGGGCTGCGCTCTTCCTCTCGGTGACCCCGCGGACGGCCGGCTTCAACACGGTTCGCATGGATGAGGAGTCCCTCTCGCCCGCAACGCACTACCTTCTCTGCCTCCTCATGTTCATCGGCGGGTCGCCGGCATCCACCGCGGGCGGCATCAAGACGGTGACGTTCGCGGTCCTGCTCGCTTCCGTCGCCGCGGTTCTCCGCGGGCGCGATCACGTCGAGGCATTCCGTCGGTCCATCTCCCCGGCGGTCGTCGGCCGCGCCTTCGTGGTGACGGCGCTTATGTTCGGCATGGTGTTTCTGGTCACATGGCTCCTGTGCTACTTCGAGTCGCACTCGCTGTTGCAGCTTCTCTTCGAGACGATTTCCGCCAGCGGCACTGTCGGCCTCTCCACCGGAATCACCCCCAATTTGACAAAGATCGGGCGAATCCTGATTATCCTGTGCATGTTCGCCGGGCGCGTCGGTCCCCTGACGCTGCTGGTGGCCCTGGCGGGCCGGGCGCGGCGCACCGGGTACGAGTATCCTGAGGAGCAGCCAATCATCGGTTGACCATGCCGCGATTTGCCGTCATCGGTCTGGGGCGCTTTGGTGCGACGCTGGCACGGGAACTTACCGCCGCCGGCGGCGAGGTCATCGCCATCGATTCCAATCGGCAGCTCGTCGAGGACCTTCGCGACGAGGTGACCCTGGCCATCCGCCTCGACAGCATGGACGAGGAGGCCCTTCGCACGCAGGGCATCGACAAGGTGGACGCCGCCATCGTCGGCATCGGGGAGGACTTCGAGGCCGCCGCGCTGACCACCGCCAACCTCAAGGCGATCGGTGTGCCCCGGGTCATCAGCCGCGCCGTCAGCCATGTGCGCGGCGAAATCCTCAGCCGGATCGGCGCCGACACCGTCATCTATCCGGAGAGGGAGACCGCCGTCCGCTGGGCGCAACGCCTGATGATGCCCCAGCTCAGTAACTACATCGAACTCGGCGAGGGGCACGGCCTGATCGAACTGGTCGCGCCGAAAAGCTTTCACCACAAGACGCTCGAACAACTCCGCCTGCGCCAGCAGCACAACCTGTTGCTTGTTGCGATCCGCCGCAATGTCGACGTGAAGGTCGGCGATTACAGCGGGGGCGCGGAGACCCAGGTGGTGATCATTCCGCATGCGGACACGATGATCCTTCCCGAGGACATTCTCATCATTATCGGCTCGAACGAGGCGATCGCGGACCTGCCGCGCGAATAAGCCGGCACGCGGGCTGCGACCGGCCCGGCCGGGACAATGCCGACATTATCGCCCCGCACCTTCGGAGTCCGAAAACCTCCAACTTTTCCAATAATTCGCCGCAAAGCGGGGCATTCCGCGTTGACAACACGCGGCCGGGCTGATACAAGGAAAGAAACGGGCGAGGCGTATCACGCGCAGGAGCGCCGATCATGGACGCATTCAAGGCGACCGTTCCGAAGGCGGAGAAAGGGTTCCGGGGCCGGAAGGTATTCACCATCGAGACGGCCCGGCGAGCGTTGCCGCTCGTTCGGCGCATCGTGATCGACGTCGTGGGGCAGTATCTGCTGCTCCTCGATGTCCAGAAGGGATACCAGGAGCTCTTGCGCCAGGGCCCGTCGGAAGCCCTCGAAGCGGCGCGCGACCGTCGCCAGGAAGTAGCGCATCGTCTGAGCGAACTGGCGGATGAGCTCGACCTCATCGGGTGCGAGCTGAAGGACTACGAGATCGGCATGGTCGATTTTCCGGCCATCATGGACGGCCGACAGGTCTATCTCTGCTGGAAGCTGGGCGAGGAAACCATCGAATACTGGCACGAGGTCCTCGAGGGCCCGGCCGGCCGCCGGCCCCTTGGCGCCCGTCAGGCTACCGTCTGATCGGCCCGCATCCCTTCGTCGGCTTTCGTGCTGTCCTGCGCCAGCCTTGAATCGCTCTTTTTCGGTACGATATGGGCGGTCGTATACGTCGGTGCCCGGTTTCGGCATCGTCCTGCCGGCGACTCCTTGTACGGACCGCGCCGGCGGACGGAGTCGTCACGGCTCGACCAGTAATCCGCGCAGTCGTTGAAAGAAGGCGTCCCGACGCGGATCGTCGGCGCTCAACGGATCACAACAGTACAAAGCATTGTCGCGCTGGGTCTGGCTGCGGATTCGGCCCATCAGCACTTCGATCCGCCGCACGCACTCCTCCACGGAAGCGCTGCACGGGCCGATGGCTGTGTTGATCAGCACCACATCGCTCTCCACCATACCGTGGTATTCCGGCTGGAGCTGGATCCGCGAGGCAATCTCCGCTCCCAGCGGGGAGAGAAGAAACCGACGGACCTGCTGCTCCGACACCTCGAGTTGCTCTTCGACTCCTTCCTCCGTTCGCACCCGTTTGCGGTGGTGAACGCCCTCGTCGTCGCCCCACCCCGCATCCTCGAAGAGGCCGAAAATCTCCGACGCGAATGCGGACGTGTCTTCCATGACCTCCTTGAGGGCCGCCGAGGCCTCGGCCGGCCGGCGGAACACGCGGTACACGTCATCCGGCGCCGACATGACGAAAACGCGGTGATCGTACGGGAAGGCGTGTCGTAAACACGGATCGGCGTCGGCTTCGATCAGGACCGTGGCGTAGCGCTGCTGCCGGCGGACGTTGCGAAGCACCTCCGGCAGGATTTCAAAAACACGCTCGGGCGTGTACGGCGTTTGCTGCAACGAGGCCATTCCCTCCAAGTCCGCCGCGGGAACCAGATGAAGGGCCGGTTTGCCGTTCGGTGCGGAAGGATAAAGCCGGATGTAATGCGGCGGCCGCCGGAGCACGTCGCGGGCCAGCAGCGCCGCCAACGTTGACTTGCCTCCCCCGGGCGGCCCGCACAGGAAAATGACCCGCAGTGGCATCGTTCTACCCGCCTTCCGGAATCCCGTTCGAGTCCGACGGCAACCGTCATGTATTCTATGCCCGATCCGCCGCGGCGGGCCAGTGCCTCGTCGCGTCCGTCCGCTCGCCCCGGTGGCTTACACAAGGGCGGCGAACAGAGCGCTTCGGCCCGTATCGGCCCCGTCGCGACGGTGGCTCCAGAAGCGTCCGCTGCAGATCGTACAGATATCGGCGCGCTCGATCCGTTCCGGCCGCACCCCGGCCGAAAGCAATTGCGCCTGGTTTGCCTCCCACAGGTCCAGCAGGAATCGATCCCCGGAGGGCCGGAAGAATCGCTCCGCCTCCGCGAATCGCGTTCGGAAGATCCGCAGGACCTCGTTGCCGACTTCATAGCAGCACGGTCCTGCGCAGGGCGAAATGGCCGCTCGGAGGTCGGCGGCGTCGCAACCGAACTCCGCACGCAATCGATCGACCAGCCGGGCGGTGATTCCCGCGGCCGTGCCCAGCCAGCTCGCATGCACAATACCCAGCGCCGGCCGGCGAGGGTCGTACGCCAGCACGAGCGGGCAGTCTGCCGACAGGAGAACCAGCGGCAGCCCCGGCCGGTCCGTGATAAGCCCGTCCACGAAGGGCACGGCCCCTGCCCGGCCCAGGCGCCCCGCGCCGATATCCGACTCTTCGACCCGGAGGATTTCCGCCCCGTGCACCTGCTGCGGGGAGGTGAGCCGATCGAATGCCACGCCGAGGGCCGCGCAGATCCTCCGGCGGCGCTCGACGGCCAGCTCCCGCTGCGGCCCGCGGTGCGGCGCCAGGTTCCACGGCCGGCTCGCGAACGCGTGAACGATCCCCGGCTCCGCCGCCAGACGCTCGAAGCGCAACAGGGTCTCGTCGTCGCACGTATCCGCGATCATGCGATCGCAGCAGCGCTGCACCGCGGCGGACACGGCGCCGGATGAAGCAGACGAAACCGGTTGCCCTCCGGCGCCGGGGTTCTGGGGTTCGGGGTTTTTCATCCTCTCGCTTCCCGGCAACCGGTTACGGCAGCCCGGTCATCAGTTCCCGAACAAACGCCTCCACGGCGTCTGCGATGGCCGACTCGTCGCCCCGGTTCGGACCGTCTGCGGCGTCGAGCATCCGCCGAACGATAGCGCTGCCGACGATAGCCCCGTCAGCCACGGAACAGACCGATCGCACGTGCTCCGGCCTGCTGATGCCGAAGCCCACCACGACAGGTTTGCCCCCGACACGTCGGAGCTCTCGCACGTTCTCGATGAGGTCCTCCGGGAGCCGGTCGCGTTCGCCGGTCGTGCCCGCCACGGACATGTAGTAGACGAAGCCGGTGGAAATCCTTGCGATCTGCTCCCGGCGCTGCGGTGTGGAGGTCGGCCCGGTCAGCAGGATGAGCCGCAGGTCGCTGCGCGCGGCCGTGTCGGCGACGGTCGGGGCCTCCTCGAACGAGAGGTCCGCAATGATGAGTCCGTCAAAACCCGCGGCGGCGGCACGTCGGCAGAACGTTTCCGTGCCGATGCGATTGACGATCGAAAACGAAACCATGGCCACGAGCGGGAGCTGCACGCGGGAACGAGCCGTTTCGATCGCGCGAAAGATGTCGTTCACACGAAGGCCCCGCTCCAGCGCTCGCGTGAACGAGGTCTGGATCACGGGACCGTCGGCGATGGAATCGGAATAGGGAAAGCCCACTTCGACGCCGGCGACGCCCAGCGCGTCGAGGCGGCAAAGGATTTCCGTCGTTGCGGACGGGCTCGGGAAACCGGCGGTGATGTACGGCAGCAGGCCCTTGCGCCCCGCCGCAGCGAGCTCCTGGAACTTCTGGTCGATGCGGTTGATAGTGCGCCTCCGTCTCGTCAATCCTTCGTGGGACCGGCTCCGCGTCACGCGCAACCGCGTCTTCGCCTATTGCCGGGTACTGCCGGCGACGCAGACCGATCAAGCGGGAATATAGCCGTGGCGCGTCGGGATTGCCAGCGTTGCACGCGCGGGTTGCGAGCGGCGCCGAGGTTCGACATGCGCGAGAAGAACCGACGCGGCTTGCGAACGGCCGCACCGCCGGGATAGCATGCGCGGTGTCATGGAGCGCCAGGAACTGATCGCGGAGCTTTTCCCCGCCGGGATCGATCCGTTGTGGTGCCCGTTGCTCACGCATTACATCGTGCGGCACGGGCGCGTGGCCGTCGACCGCCGCCGGATCGCCGCCCAGATGCGCACCCTCGCGCCCTACGTCCGCCAGTTCCTTCTTGCCGGCTCCACGGGCGACGGATGGAGCCTCGATCCCCAGCAGTTCGACGAACTCCTGATGTTCGCCGCGCATGAGGCCTACTGGACGCCGGATGCCCGGTTCCTCGTCGGCGCCCTCGCGCGCTCGACGCAGGAGGTTCTTCGTCGCGGACAGGCCATTCGCACGCATCTGGGCGACGCCCGGGTGCGGGGCTTCGCCGGCGTCGCCGTCTGCCCGCCCGTCGGAACGAACGTTGCCCAGCGCGCCATTCATGACCACTACATCCGCGTTTCCCGCGCGCTGGGCATGCCCGTGGCCGTGTATCAGCTCCCCCAGATTACCGGCTGCCGCATCGAGCCGGAGACGTTTGCGGCGATTACGGCCGCCTGCCCGGGCATCTACCTGTTCAAGGACAGCAGCGGGACCGATGAGATCGCGCGGGCCGGCTCCGGCCTCGACGGCATCGTGACGGTACGGGGCGCAGAGGGGAGTTACTTTGAGGCGCTCAAGCCCGCCGGCGGGCCGTACGACGGGCTGCTGTTGAGCACGGCGAACTTCATTGCCTATTCGTTGCGGACCCTGGTGGACATGGTGTGGGCGGGCGACCGCGAACTGGCCGCGCGGCTCTCCGGCAAGCTCACCCGGCTGGTAACGCGGCTTTTCGAAATCGTGAAGGCCTGCCCGTCCGGCAATGCCTTCTCCAATGTCAGCCGCGCCGTCGATCATCTGCTCGCTCATGGCGCCTACTGGTCCCGGGTGGAGCCGCCGATGCTTCAGGACGGCAGCCGCCTTCCCGCCGAGGTGCTTGCCGAAGTGGCCGACGTCTTTGAACGCGAAGAGGGCATCCCGGAGCAGGGCTACTTCCTGCACCGTTATGTGGGTCTTGAGTGAGCCGGGCGGTCCGTGCCTTCCGGCGGTTTGACCGACCTCGCGATGCGGCGTAATCTTTCCCCCGGTGAAATATGAGCGAACCTCAACGTTCCGTGTCTCCGGGCGCGGGTCCACGCGCGATCCTGGCGGCAGCGGTCGTCGCGATCCTGGCAGGCTGCCAGTCTCCCGTCCGTGCCCCCGCCTTCACGCTGACCCGTGAGGACTGGAGCTACGCCGGTGCGAAGGGCAACCGCCTGATTACGGATCACTTCGACGTTCGCACCACGCTGCAGGACCGGGTCCTCGTCGATGTGCTTCCCGGCTTTCTGGAGTCCTGCTACCAGCGCTACGAGGAGCTGATCCCGCCCCGCGTCGAGTCCGGCGGGCCGCTGGCAACCTACGTGTTTGAGACGCGGTGGCAGTGGGGCCGCTTTACGGACGAGTTCGTGCCCGAGCGGGCCAGGATTTATCGCAATATTCAGAGCGGCGGCTACACGGACCCACCCACGTCGACCGCCGTGCTCTATTGGCTCGGGCGCGACCGGACGCTCGCCGTGGCCGCTCACGAGGGTTGGCATCAGTACGTCTCCCGTTATCTCCCGGTGCCGATCCCGGCCTGGCTGAACGAGGGCTTGGCGACCCAGATGGAGGCCTTCGAGCTCTCCGACGGGATCCCCCGCTTTGATCCGCGAAAGAATTACTTTCGCCGCAACTACCTCCGGACCGCGCTGGTCGTCAAGGAAAAGGGCCTCTTCGACCTCTCGGAACTGCTCCGTATCAACGCGGGCGACGTACTCGAGTCGTCCGCACGGCCCACGGATACATACTACGCCCAGCTCTGGTCGATGACGCTCTTTCTCCTGGAAGGCCCCGACAAGACTTATCGCGATGGTTTCCGCGCACTGCTGGCCGATGCGGGCACCGAAACGATGCGCGTTGCGGTGAACGCGTACCGCGTCGCCACGCCCGCCGCCGCGAACCGGAGCTTCGGCGAGGTCGTCTTCCGCAAGTACATCACCGAGGATCTGGACGCCTTCTCCGGCAGATACGTCCAGTTCGCCAGGGACATGTTGCTGACGACCTCGGGAACGACCTCGATGCGTTGAGGATCGGACCGCGCCGTTGGCAGCTTGACAGCGCAGCCGCCTGAGCTAAAATCATTGCGGTTGACGCGGGATCGGAGTTCGGACGGCACCATGCGCGGCACCTGCGGTTACATTTCATTGATTCTCCCATTCGGTGCGGGCGATCACGCACCAGCCAACCCACCGAGTTTCGCATTCCTGGCGGCCGTGGCGGGACGGCGGACGGCCCCGTGGCCGCACAAACGGAGTATCAGGCGCACATGATTCCGCCCCAGGCCGGCGACGAATCGTCCACGTCCGTACTTGACGGCGCAGCCGCCGGGGTTGCATCCTCGACCGCGACCGGTGCGATCGTGCTGTCGGCGCCGGCGAAGATCAACTGGATACTCGACATCCTCGAGCGCCGCGACGACGGTTACCACGAGCTGGAGACCGTGGCCTCGACGATCACGCTCGCCGATGAAGTCGTCGTCTCGAATCGAACCGCGGACTCGTCGATCCAGCTCGCCTGCAACGACCCTTCCGTGCCGACCGACGGCGCCAACCTCGCCTGTCGCGCCGCCGCGATGCTCGCACGGCGATCGGGCACCCGCTTCGGCGTGTCCATCGGCCTTACAAAGCGCATCCCGCCCGGCGCGGGTCTCGGTGGCGGAAGCTCCGATGCGGCGGCCGTCCTGCTGGGACTGAATCGGCTGTGGAGGCTGGACTGGTCCATGCCTCGGCTCCTTCCGATTGCCGCCGCAATCGGCTCGGACGTTCCGTTACTGATGACCGGCGGCACGGTCGTCGCGCGGGGACGCGGCGAATTCGTCGAGCGGCTTGCGTTCGGGTGGCCGGGCTTCCTGGTGGTGGCCATGCCGGCGCTCCACGTGCCCACCCGCGAGGTGTATGCGGGCGTGAGGCGGGAGGATTTTCGGATCGTATCGGAGGCGGCATCCGTTTTTGGCGACGGCGCGGCCGCCTCGCGATGGACGGCGAGGGAGTTGCTGGAGCGGTGCCGCAACGGGCTGGAGGCGGCGGCGTTTCGGCGATTTCACGAGCTGGCGGAGCTGCATGCCGCGCTCCGGCGGGCGTGCGACCGTCCGTGGCGGCTCTGCGGGAGCGGCTCGTCGATGTTCACGGTGTGTGACAGCGCCGACGAGGCGGGGAGTTGTGCAGGGACCGTTCGCACCCGGTTCGGCATTCGTGTGGAGACGGCCCGGCTGGAGGCAAGCGGCGCAAGGAATTGAGGGCATTGAGTCAGGAGCAGGAGACGGTCATGGAAATCACCGAAGTCCGTGTGAGGCTGATCCCGAACAGGGGCAGCGGGGATCGGCTGAGGGCGTTTTGCAGTGTCACGCTCGATGGGGATTTCGTCATCCGCGATCTGAAGGTGATCGATGGGGCCAATGGAATCTTCGTGGCGATGCCGTCGCGCAAGCTGGCCGACCGGTGTCCGCGCTGCCACGCCAAGAACCACCTACGCGCCCGGTTCTGCAATGAATGCGGCGCGAAGCTCAACCGCGAGCGGGTCCGCAAGGATCAGGAGGGCCGCCCGAAGTACCATGCGGACGTGGCTCACCCGATCAACAGCCAGTGCCGCGAGCGGATCGAGAAGGCGGTGAAGGCCGCTTACGAACAGGAACTGGAACGCGCGAAGTCGCCGGACTACAAGCCGGTCGCAGTGGATGACGATGAGTTCGCCGACTCCGACTATGACGACCTCATTGCCGATCTCAAGCGCGAGGCCGCCAAGCGAAGGGTCTCGCGATCCGAGGCGCAGTCCGATGTGCCCGTCGAGGCCCGCGAGCAGGCCGACGAGATGGAAGAGCTTCCGTTTCCGAGCGAGCCCGAACCGGAGGCACGTCGCGAGGAACGCCGCGAGGATCGCCGGGGTAACGGCCGAAACGGGCAGGATCGAGACCGGGATCGTTCTTCGGAGCGTCCCGCGGAGCCGCGCCCGCCACGAGCACGGGAACCGATATCCGAGAGGCCGGCTGCACCGCCGCCACCGCCGCCGACAGCGCCGCCTCGCGAGAGCGAGGCGCCCGAGCCCGATTCCGACTTCGGCAGCGGCATCCTCTGAGGGATCCCGCGGTTCCCCTGCGGCATCCCGTGCGAGAGCGGCTTCAATCGCAGCGGAGTCCTGCGGGCGTCCGGCGCGGGCAGACTACTGCTTCGCGCTCTTCACGAACGCTTCGAACGCGGCCTCGTTCTCCCGAACCGTGTTTTCCGGTCCCGTCATCTTGACGAACCAGGGACCGTCGGGCGCTTCGATATCGGCGGCGCACATTGCCCACCCGGGACGGCCCTCGTACGTGCCCGTGATCCGGAGAATGGTGACCGGCATCCCATTGACGGTGATCGTCGTCACCTTGGCGCGCTCCCTCGAAGGCCGGCTGTCCGGTTGACCGAACTGGTCGATCCACCGGTCGATGTTCATCCGGGTCATCCCCCGCATCTCCGGAAACGTTGAAACGACGACGAGTCCGTCCTGCGAATCGCCCGCCGCGCGCGGAATCCGGTATTGCGCCACGCGCAAGGCGGATGCCGGCGGCTCGGCCTTCCAGGCGGCCGGGGCCGTGAAATGGAGCGGCTTGCCCGCTGCAGGCTGTGTGGTGACCATGCCTGCCCCTTCACCCACAGGCGGGTGGCCCGGTGGCATCATCATTCCGCTGTGAACGTCCATGGCGAACGGCATAGTCGTCGCCACAGGCCGGGTTGCCGCGGAAGGCGGCGCAATCGGCGTCGCGCGGGGCGGCTTCGGCGGCGGCGTCTCTCGCCCTTCCTCTTTACAGCCTGTCAGCATCCAGAGGCCCGCCAGCAATATGCTCGGAGCAAGCCATCCAAACGGTTTCATCACATCGTCTCCCTGACCAATGGCTTTGTCGGGCTCGGCATTCGGAGCCGGGCGGCCCGATAGATGATTGCCTGCACCACCACCGCGCACCCCAGAACCGCCGCCGCGATCGGGTACGGCGTCCAGAGATCGAATCGCTGACTCAGCGCCCCGCTCCCGATCGCGCCGATCACGAAACCGGCCGAAAGGAGCATCTCATGGATGGCCGTGAGTGCGCCGCGCCGCCGTCCGCCCGAGACACCGTAGTATAGGCTCGATGAGTAGGCGACGCTTCCGCAGAGTCCCGTGATGACGGCAACGATGCCCAGGTGCCAGGCGCCACAGGCCAAGACGAGCGAGATGGTGGCCGCGGCCAGCATGATCTGGGCCCCCCAGAGCACGGCGGGGCGGTAATGCCAGCGATGCGTCCGCCCGAGCAGCAGGAAGCCCGCCATGTTCGCCAGGCTCATCGCGGCCATGACAAGGCCCCAGGTGGCTTTGCGCACGTCGAGCGCCTCGGCCAGTCCGAAGACCTGAAATCGCTGCATCCCCGCGATCGCCGTGCATACCACGACCGAGACCCGGGCCATCAGGCGGAATATGGCGGCATCGGGACGGGGCGCGGGCGCCGACGACGTCGGAGAGGGTGCCTCACGCGGCCGGATAGCCGGCGGCTGGGGTAGTTTCACGGCCGTCGTCAGCAGGGCACCGGCAGCCAGCACCACGGCGGCCGCGATGAACGGAGCAGTGGGGCTGAGTTCGTACAATCTGCCGCCAAGGATCGGACCCGCCACAAGCCCGCTGCACCAGCTTACGTTGAACCAGCCGATGCGCCGGTTCAGCGCGGCGCCGTCGTGACCGTGCGCGAGCCAGCTCATCAACGGCGGCCAGATCGTGACCATCAGCGTGCCATACGCGGCGACCAGGACAATCAGCACCGACAGCCGGCCGGTCAGGGCGATGCCGATCGAGACGGCGGCCTGGAGAAGCTGCCCACCGATCAGCACGCCACGGGGCCGGAACCGGTCGATGAAAGGGCCGCCGGTGAGGCACGCCAGCGCGTATGCGCCCATGTAGAGCCCGCCGATCAGGCCCACCGGTCCCAGATCCGCACCCAATCCGGTGGCGGCGAAGGGAAGGGCGACTACCACGAGGCCGGCGGCCACATCCGCCAGGAAGGCCACGGCGCAGAGAAGGATTGTCGATGCGCGCAGCGTCCGCTCACGGCGCGTCTCGGAGGAATCGATCCGGGCGACGGTGATCTCGCGACTCATACGAGCCGCTCATCATAGTGAGCCGGCCGGGGAATAGCACGCGCAGGCATCAATCCGACGGGGGCCGGTTCCGAAACACGGAGCATCATCAGCAGGGGGATCAATGTGTATACAGGGCGGGCCGCCCCGCGAATGGCGTCGGGGAGCGGATGGGATGAGGCGCAAGCCGACGGCGACCGACGGCGTTGCCGAGGGCAACGTCGCGGTCCATACGCCCTCAGACCAGCATCCGCATCAGGTCATGGGCCGTCTGCAGCAGCGTGGTCGTGGTGCCGCTCGTAATGGTCTGGCCGTCGGTCTGGAGTTTGGTGAAGAACGCCTGGATCAGCGTGTCCGCCAAGGTTGTGCTGGCGTCCTGCAGGCCGCCAAGTACCGTGTCCTTCACGGTAGGGTCGCAGCCATCCAGGGCGAACGCTGTGCCGCCGCCCAACACGAGCGCCAACTTCCATCCGAGCCGCGTCAGCCGCGGGAGCTTAGTCATCATAGTTCTCCTGTTGCCTCTCGCCACGCACTTATACCGCGTAACATCACGATCGGTTATGCGATGCCAAAGGTTTAACGAGTACCGATATCTTCATGCCGGCAGATTGGTATCCCGTTGGGCCAGTGGAACGGTTTTGCCGCGGAATCGCCCTCGCCAGTAGTGAGAAACGGCCCGCCGGGGCACCACGGCGGCTTACGGCTCCGGTGCGAAAGCATCGCAGGCGGGGCCTCCATCTCCTCCATTCCCTCTCGGCGGGCGCCCTTTGTCGTGCGATCCTTTGCCGAACCTGGGCAACCGGCTTGTAAGGCCGCAGCGAGCGTACGGACCGCTGCAAAATTCGTCCGAGTCTTGTTTTCCTGCCGGCGCCGTCGCCTCGCCTGACTGATCCGCCCCGCCGTATAGATTCATAATCCACGCTCCGACAGCAGGTTACCGCCGCGTGGCGCCTCCATACGGTCGGGGTGAAGCCGCCGAGTGGTTTCGATGGTATAAGCTCGCGAAAGATGGGGGCAAATGGGTAATTGCCGGACGGAGCCGCGTCAGCTATACTACCCCGGTGCTCAGGAGGCAATGAACGTCGGCATGAGCACACGTAGTGCGGAGTGCCGGTTGTGAGGCCGTCTGCTGGGGTGGCGCGGGCTCCGGACTTCGGGCAAAGCGGCCTCTTATGAACTGCCGATACTGTTTCTGGAGAGCGACGGGTACGACAGGCTCCTGTATGTGTTGAGCCCCGCTCTGTCGAGGGCCAGGGTTGGCCAGGGGGCGACGGTGCGGGTAGTCGTTTCGAAAGCCATTGAGGGCGTATAGCATGGGTAACAAGCAGGGGCGCTGGACGACGGGGCGGAAACTTCGCGCGGTTGTCGGTTTGTGTCTGCTCGTCGGTTTCTGCATCCAGTGCCAGAAGCTTTCCGCGGGCAAGATCAGCCCGCGCGAAGCCGCCGCGGCGAGACCGAGGCCCAACCCGAACGCGGCCTACGCCACGATCAAG
Organism: uncultured Planctomycetales bacterium; assembly: GCA_964653435.1. Lineage (GTDB taxonomy): Bacteria > Planctomycetota > Phycisphaerae > UBA1845 > PWPN01 > CAZMVY01. The sequence continues at coordinate 70,541 of CAZZFA010000001.1, forward strand.
CCCCCGGAACCGCTGATCGATCCGCTGGCGACGCTGGTCAAAACGGATCCGGTCGCCTTTTTCCGCGGCGCCATCGAGCGATACGAGCGCAGCGTGCACGATTATGTGTGCACGTTCTCGAAGCAGGAGCTTGTCGGCGGACATCTGAGCGCGGAACAGGTCACGCAGGTGAAGTTCCGCGAGAAGCCCTTCAGCGTGAACATGCTGTGGATCAAGAACGCCGACAAGGCTCAGCGGGCGGTCTATGTCGAGGGCAAATGGATCGGTCGGGCCGGTGAGAAGCTTGCCGTTGTCGAACCGGCCGGTGCGATCGCCCGCCTCCTCGTGGACGACGTGATGCGGCCCATTGACGGTCCGGATGCCCGCAAGGCCGGCCGTCGCCAGATCGATCAGTTCGGCTTCCTGAACAGCCTGCGGCTTATCCTGAAGTACTGCGAGATCGGTGCGAAGCGAAACGAAGTCGAGGTCAAGTACGTCGGCGAAGGCTCGATCGGCGGCCGTCCCACGTGGGTGGTGGAACGGCGGCTGCCCTACACGAACGACGAGGGCCTCTACCCGGATCGGGTTCTCGTGGTCCACATCGATCAGGAGTACCTGATGCCTACGTGCTGTATTTCGTATGCCGATGACGCCAAGAACAGACTGCTCGGCAAGTACGTCACCACCGACGTCAAGTTCAACGTCGGCCTGACCGACCGTGACTTCGCACGCAAGGGCGAGTAGTAATCGTTCCGATACGAGCCGGACCGCACCGAACGCGCAGCCCCAGCAATCGCCCAACGGAACGCGCAGCGCAAGCAAGCGCCCAACGGAACGCGCAGCCCCAGCAATCGCCCAACGGAACGCGCAGCGCCAGCAAGCGCCCAACGGAACGCGCAGCGCCAGCAAGCGCCCAACCGAACGCGCAGCGCAAACGAACCCCCATCCCGACGACCCCGACGCGCACACGCCGAGCCCCTCTTCGCACTCCGCAATCCCTGGACCCGCCCTCGCCCCGCCGTTATCCTCTCCCGCGGCGACGATCATCACAATAAGGAGGCCCATCATGTTGAAGCTCGGCATGCACGTGGACAACTGGCGTCACCTCGACGCGACCTACGAGGTCCCCTGCGAGTTCGCGAAGAAGCACGGGATGGAGTACATCGAGTTCGGCACGATCGACGGCGAATACTTCGTCCAGGCCCTCGGCTACAACCCGCACATCACCCTCGACTCCGATCCGCTCAAGCTCAAGCGGTACCTCGACTCGATGGGCCTGAAGATGTCGCAGCTCGACGCGGCCTACCCGATCTCGTTCCCGGAGGGCCAGTACCGCGGTATCAATTACACGATCAAGACGATCAAGTTCGCCAGGGCCGTCGGCTGCCCCTGCGTGGACACAACCGACGGCGCCCGCAAACCCGCGGGCTACAGCGACGAAGAGGTGATGGCGCTGATCAAGCAGTACTATCGCGTCGTCCTGGAGTGGGCCGAGACGCACGACATCATCATCAACGTCGAGCCGCACGGGCCGTACACGACCAACCCCGACACGATGGAACGTATCCTGTCCATGTACGACACGCCGCGGCTCCGCATGAACTTTGACACAGGCAACACGTTCATCGCCGGCCAGGACCCGGTGAAGTTCCTCAAGCGCTTCCGGCACAAGGTCGCCCACCTGCACATCAAGGATGTGAGCAAGGAGCTGGCCGCGAGGCTCCGCGGCCACGACACGGGCATCAGTACCTCGGTCGTCGCGATCGGCGAGGGCGTCAACGCGGAGAACATCGCCGGCTGCATCGAGATCCTCAAGGACATGAATTGGGACGGCGTCCTCTCGATCGAGTCCGAGGCCGCCCCCGGCAAGATCGAGCAGAGCCTCGAGTGGCTCCGCAAGGAAATCGCCCGGTAGCGGTTGACATGTAGGGGGGCTTTGCGAGCCCGATCAATCGCCCGCGGCTTGCCTCCCCTCTCCCTCGCAGGGAGAGGTCCGGCCGAAGGCTGGGGTGAGGGTAGAACCCCGAACAGCACGTAGTGCCGTTCGCCCTGAGCGGCGCCGGAGAGGAACGGTACGCAATAGGACACGCTACCCGCCTGCGCCGTTATGATAGATGCATGGACCGGTTCACGATTGGGTCGTTCGTGCCCGCATACCTGAAAGAGCCGAAGCGCCCGGAGCCCCCTGTGTCGAGAATCCCTTCTCGACACGACGATCCTGCGATTCCCATCGCACGAGATTTCGCGGGAGGGGATTCCCGCGAGCAGAGGTGCGAGAACGGATTCTCGCACCAGCAAGACTTGCGCACCCACGCGGGGGCGGCGGCGGAATTGCTCCGCTCATGCACGGTCTGCCCCCGCGAGTGCCGCGTCAACCGTCTCGCCGACGAAACCGGGTTCTGCCGGATCGGCCGGCTTGCCCGCGTGGCCTCGGCGTTCGCCCACTTCGGCGAGGAGGATTGCCTCCGCGGCTGGCGCGGCAGCGGGACGATCTTCTTCGCCGGGTGCAACCTCGGCTGCGTCTTCTGCCAGAATTGGGACATCAGCCACGGCGACGAGGGCCGGCCGTGCTCCGCCGAGACGATCGCCCGCATGATGCTCGATCTGCAGGAGCGGGGCTGTCACAACATCAACTTCGTCACGCCGACGCACGTGCTGCCGCAGATCGTCGAGGCCATCGCTGCCGCCGTGGAGCGGGGGCTGCGCGTGCCGATCGTGTACAACACTGGCGGATACGACTCCGTGGAATCGCTTCGCCTGCTCGACGGCCTGATCGACATCTACATGCCCGACTTCAAACTGTGGTCGCCCGAGGCGTGCGAGCTCTACCTGACTGCCCGGGACTACGGCGAGCGGACCCGCGCGGCCATCGCGGAGATGCACCGGCAGGTGGGCGATCTGAAGTTCACGCCGGACGGCCTGGCCTGCCGTGGCGTGCTGGTCCGACACCTGGTCATGCCCGGCCTGCTCGATGAGAGCCGGCGGATCTTCGAGTGGCTCGCCGGCCTCTCGCGGGATACGTTTGTCAACATCATGGGCCAATACAGGCCGGACGGGTTCGTCCGTGACGGCCGGCACGAGCAACGGTTCGCCGCGATCAGCCGCCGACCGACGGCGGACGAAATCGCGACGGCCTACCGCTTCGCCCGCGAGGCCGGCCTGTGGCGATTCGATTCGAGAAGCGGATGATCGCGCCGGCGGCAGGTTGTGCCCGCCCGCGGCGGGCTTGACGCTGCCCTGCCCGACGGGTCCTTCATCGCGTCTTCGTCGCCCTGTGTCGAATATACCTTCTCGACACGATGATCCTTCACCCTGTGTCGAGAATCCCTTCTCGACACGATGGTCCTGCGATTCCCATCGCACGCCACATCGCGGCAAAGGATTCCCGCGAGCAGAGGCGCGAGAGCGGATTCCCGCACCAGTGGATCTGCCTCCCCTTCGCGCCCTCTTGGGGGGCGTGCACCCTGCACGCCTGTCTCGGCGGGCGGGACGCCCGCCCGCCCAGATGTCGGCCTGCGGCCGGGGGCCGCGCTACATAACTTCAGCGGGCCTTTGGCGGACCGCCGCCGTAATAGCGATAGTGGTCCCACGGGTCGTCTTTCGCGTCGAGCATCGGGTCGGCCGTGTCCTTCATCCATTGATCCAGCGCGGCCCGAAGCTTCTGCTTCGCCTCCGCGTACTCGGGCTTCTCGGCCACGTTGTCGAGCTGCCACGGGTCCTTGGCCAGATCGTACAACTCCTCCGCCGGGCGCTTCGCGCAGGCCAGCCGGAAGAAGCGGCCGATCTTCTCATCTTCGCGACCGGCGAGGATCAGTCGCTTCGTCGGTGAGTCGTCGATGTCGCCGAACGGTCCGACGGCCACATACATCTCGGGATCGCCGGCGGGCCAGCGATCGGGGCGCAGGTTGCGGATGTAGAGGAACTCCTTCGTTCGCACGGCCCGCGCCGGATAACTCAAGTCCCCGCGCCGCACGTTCGCATGCCGCTCGCGCTCGAGGAAGACCATCTCGCGGCTTCGGAGAGGACGCACGCCCGAGGGCGCTTGCCGGCGCTGCGCGTTCGGTTCCGCGCGGCCTTCGTCGCGAGGTGGACACAGCCGGTCGAGCAGGCTGCGGCCGGTCATCGCCGCCGGCACCTTCACGCCGGCCGCCTCCAGAAACGTCGGCGCGAGGTCCGTCAGGCTCACGAAGTCCTCCACCACGCGCCCGCCCCTGATCTTCGCCGGCCAGAAGACCGCCAGGGGCATCCGCACGCCGGCGTCGTACAGGTTCGCCTTCGCGCGCGGGAACGGCATGCCGTTGTCGCTGGTCATCACGATAAGGGTGTTCTGAAGCCGCCCGACCGCTTCCAGTTCGCGGATGATCTCGCCGACCTCGCGGTCGAAGCGCTGGACCTCGAAGTAGTAGTCGAGGATGTCGCTGCGGACCTCGGGCGTGTCGGGGAGGAACGGCGGGACGACCACGTCCTCGATCTTCATCCCGGCGTTTGCGCCGGATCCCTTCTCGTACGGCCGATGCGGGTCATGACTTCCGAACCAGAAACAGAACGGCTGATCGGGCTTCACGGTCTTCAGAAACTTCTGAAAGTTCGGGAACGCGGGGCCGGCGGGGTTTCGCGTCCAGCCGCCGTCCTTGAAGTTGCCCGGACCCCAACCCTTGCCGGTCAGGCCGACGGCGTACCCCGCCGCCTCGAGCCGATCGGGGTAGACCTCGAACCGGTTCGGCAATGCGCTCCAGAGGTTGCCGCCGGCCTCAAGGCGGTGGATCGCCTGGCCGGTGAGGATGCCGCCGCGCGAGGGCGTGCAGGACGGCGAGGCGCAGAAGGCGTGCGTGAAGAGGACGCCGTCGCGGGCGAGGCGGTCGAACGTCGGCGTCCTGACGACCTTGTCGCCGTAGACGCCGGCGTGCGGCCACGACCAGTCGTCGGCGATCGCGAAGAGGATGCTCGGCCGATCGGCCGGGGGCGGTGCCTCGGCCCCCGCGAGCGCGGATGCGTGAAGAACGACAACCAGTGACACCGGAATCGAAATCATCGCCCCGTCTCCGAAACGTGTGAAGGATTCACGTTTTCGCCGCGTGCCGGGAGTATCGCCGGTTCCGGGGGCACGTGCAAGCGGATGGGCGGTTGCATCTTTTGTGCAGGCCGGGTGTACAATCATGGGAGGGTTTCTCTGCAGACGGAGCCATTCATGCCGAGCCCCGATTCCGACGCACTGCCGGACGCCGCCGGCGAGAACATCACCAGACTTCTTCAGACGGCCGTCGCGACGGAGGCGTCGGACCTGCACCTGGTGGTCGGCTATCCGCCGATCCTGCGCGTGCACGGCCGGCTGCGGCCGCTGGACCGGCCGCAACTCGACGGCGAAGCGATCCGCGCGATGGCGCGGTCGGTGACCCCGGGACCGGCGTGGTTGCGGTTCGAGGAGCAGAAGAACTGCGACTTCTCGTTCGCCTTGGAGCATCGGGGCCGGTCGGAGCGATTCCGCGTCAACCTGTTCCAGCACCAGGAGCGGATCGGCGTCTGCTTCCGGCATATCCCGAGCGAGATTCCCACGCTGGAGTGGGCGGGCTTTCCCGAGGACGTGGCGGAGCGGATCCTGCAGCTTCACAACGGGCTGATCCTGTTCACGGGCGTGACGGGGTCAGGCAAGACGACGTCGATGGCGATCCTCGTGAAGCTGATGGCCCAGCGGCACTCGCGGCGGATCATCACGATCGAGGAGCCGATCGAGTACGTGTTCCCGCACGCGGGCGGCTCGGTGATCACGCAGCGGGAGGTCGGGGTGGATGTGGCGAGCTTCTACGACGGGCTGAAGTACGGCCTGCGGCAGGATCCGGACGTGATCCTGGTCGGCGAGATCCGCGACCGCGACACGGCACAGATCGCGTTGAGCGCGGCAGAGACCGGTCACCTGATCCTCTCGACGGTACACACGCTCGACACGAAGGGGGCGATCAGCCGGATCGCGGACCTGTTCGGCTCGGAGGCGCAGGAGGCCGTGCGCTCACAGCTCTCACTGAGCCTGCGGTGTGTGTTGAGCCAGCACCTGCTGGCGCCGGCGCGGGAGGGCGAGCGGCGGGCACTCGCGCTGGAGGTCCTGTTCAACAACTACGCCGTGGCCAGCGCGATCCGGACGGGCAAGATCGAGGCAATCGCCTCGGCGCTGCAGACGGGCAAGCGCGACGGCATGATGACGCTCGATGAATCGCTTCGCCGGCTGGTCTCCGCAGGCCGCGTGACTCGCGAGACGGCGAGGCAGTACGCGAGCGATCCCGATTCGGTGTGAGGCGCCGTCGCGCCGGTTCAGGGCGTCTCCGGCGGCGGAAACATCAGGTACGGGCGGACCCGCTCGATCAGGCTGCGACTGATCCCTTTGACGGCGCCCAGGTCCTCGGGGGCGCGGAAGACGGGCCTGCCCGCTGCGCTTTCGCCGTCGGCGCGGCGTCGCTCGGTGCGATATTCGACGATGCGCCTCGCGAGTGCTTCGCCTATGCCGGGCAATCGCGCCAGCTCCGCCCATGTGGCCCCGTTCGGATCGATTCGCTGCTGCACCTGGGCAATGCGTGCGGGCTCAATGCGGATCGGCTCCTCGAGAACAACCGGCCGAAGCCAGCGGAACACAAGGGCGTAAGCCAGGAGCAGGCCCAGGATGCCGTAACACACGAGGTACACGCGGAAGGGCACGCGCGGTCCGGGCGGACGATCTGTCGCAGGCATGGCGGACATCTTCGTACGCACGTTCTCCCGGATAGTTCTCCCGGGTATCGTGGAGCTCTCACCCGGACCGAAGCGAATGCGACGATCCGCTGAATGAGGATAAGGGAAAACAGCGCGGGACGACAATTCCGACTGCGCACTGCCTGAGGGCCCATCAATCCAAAGCGGCCTGTGGCCGCCATCAGCGCGAATCGGCACGCAACGGCGTGTCCTGCGGACTGCGGACCCGTGCCGGCGCGGGACAGGTGGCGTCCGGCGCGTTGATGCCGTAACGAGGTTGGGCGATACTCGGGGCTCGTCCGGAGTCGACGGCATTGGTGAGGAGGTCGATGGTGGTGCCAGCGATCGAAAACGGCGGGGGGCGTGGGGGACGAGCACCGTTGCTCGTGTGCCTGGTCGGCCTTGCGGCCGCAGGGTGTCAGGCGACGACGCCGTGGTGGGAAAGGGAGACGCAGCTTGATCCGCACGGCGTGCTGGACCTCAAGACCAAGCCGTGGTGGCCGAAGGCACAGCAACTGGCCGACGGCCAGGAGTTCACCGTCCGGTCATCGGAGCCCGGCGGCGGCTGGATGCACGTGAAGCGCGAGCGGCTCACGGGCAAGCGTGCGAAGCAGTCGGCGATCGTCTGGGTCCTCGACGACGACGGTGACATGATGGCGACGCCGGAGGTCGCGCCCGGCGTGGCCCTCCGCGTGCGCGGGCCGGAGTGCGATCACGATTCCGATTGCTACGTCGTGGACTACGACGCCGACGGGCTGGTCGATCGGATGGTGGACTACATCGACAACGATCATGACGGCACGGCCGACGAGATGGAGATCCGCTACTTCGTGAAGGGGGAGCTTCGGCGGGCATGGTTCTGGGAGGACCTGGACGGCGACGGTGTGATGTGGAGCCTGTCGAACTATGAGTACTCGGCGAACTGTTTCACGAGCGACCCGTACGGCAACAACATGCTCTACATGAACCGCTACGATCCGGAGCAGCGGTGCTGGTGGCCGATCAGCGAGTGCCCGTTCTCGTTTCACGACACGAAGGGTAACGGGCAGAGCGGGGCCGTCGTGCGGTTCAGTGCCGCGCCGCTCCGCTTCGACCCGAATACGGACGCCGACTTCGCGAACGACTCCGCCCGGTACGAAGGGCCGTTCTATCCGGAGTTGCGGACCATCGGCGTGGTCAACGTTCGCTACAGCATCGACATCGACAACATGAACTCGGCGGAGACGCCGCTGCACTACGACATGGGCTTCAATATGATCGGCAGGCTGCCGTACGAGTTTGCCGGCATGCGGCACACGAATCCGTTGCGGCGCTCGCCGAAGACGACGATCTGCGCCCCGCACGCCGACTGCCGGCGGATCGCCGAGACGTATCCGGCCGGGCAGACGGGTTTCTCCTGGCGGGAGTTCGAGGACGGCACAATCGCGATCGGCAACCCGCCGCACGCGGATCAGGACCGGCGATGGGAGGGCGTATTCTGGATCTGGGGGCGGCGGATCATGCACAATACGGGCGGACCGGTGCAGCGGTGGAACATGCGTCGCGAGTTCCGCCCGACGCCGTCCACGCGGCGCGAGTTGTACTACAGCGCGGTCGATCAACGGATTCACCTGAAGGGTGCCACCGAGGGCTGGATCGAGATCGGCTGCCTGGGCGACAGCGAGCCGATCGGCGAGGTGCGGATGTTCGACACGGATCACGACGGCTTCTTCGACCGCTGGGAAACGTATCTCGGCAGTGGAGCATCGCCCATACGCGTCTGCACGGTCCGCGATCCGCGGGCGACGGTATTGCCGGACGACTGGAGGCGGGTGCAGGCCCTCTACACGGAGAGAATCCTTCCGGAGGCAATCGCCGCGAACGAGAGGCTCCTCGCGACGATGAACCGGGTCGAGCGGTTCGCGCCGCCGACCGGCCTGGGCAGAGCGCTCGCGTCGGCGACCTCCGCAACGGAACGACGGTACGTGCTGGACGTAATCCGCGAATTGCATTACGTTTCGCTCCGCGAAGCCCTGCTGAAGCGGGCGAAGGAGATATTCGACCGCGCCGGCGCGGGCGATTTGCGCAGCCACCGGGAGCGGCTGGCCGCATCGACGCAGGGCTGGGACCTGGCCAGGAGACTGACGGACATGGACCAGGCGTACGGAGAAGGGCGGTTGGACGCCGTCTGCTCCTCGCTTGCAGGACTCATCGAGGGCAAGGAATCGGCACAATGACGATGTTGGCGCAGACGCACCTGCGGGGGCCGGACTACTTCATTCTCGTCAGCTACTTCGCCCTGATGCTCGGCATCGGCGCGTACTTCTACCGCCACATGAAGGGCATGAAGGACTACTTCACCGGCGGGAACCGTATCCCCTGGTGGCTGAGCGGCGTGTCGTATTACATGGCGAGCTTCAGTGCCTTTGCCTTCGTGAACTACTCGGCGATCGCATACCGGTACGGGGGCGTCGCGTTGAGCATGTACTGGGTCACGGTGCCGGCCGCCCTGTTCAGCGTCCTGTTCTTTGCGACCCGCTGGCGCCGCGCCCGCGTGGTCAGCCCGGTGGAGTACCTCGAGGCACGCTACAACTCCGCGGTCCGCCAGCTCTTCGCCTGGCAGGGTGTCCCGGTCAAGATCATCGACGACGCCCTCAAGATCGTCGCCATCGGGACACTCCTGTCGCTGGGGCTGGGCCTGGAAAGCCCGAAGCAGGGCATGTTCTGGTCTTCCGTCATCATGCTCGCGTACACGTTCATGGGCGGGCTCTGGGCTGCCGCCGTCACCGACTTCGTGCAGTTCGTCGTCCTGCTCGCCGCCGTGATCATCATCCTGCCGCTGTCGATCAGCCATGCCGGGGGCCTCCATGCGTTCATCCACAACTCGCCGGAAGGGTTCTTCCGTCTGACGGGCGGCGAGTTCACCTGGCTCTACCTGGGCTCGCTGATCTTCCTGTACACGCTGTCCTGGAGTATCAACTGGGGGCTGGTCCAGAAGTTCTATTGCGTGCCGAAGGAACGCGACGCACTCAAGGTCGGCTGGCTGGTCGTCGTGCTCAACCTCGTAACCACGCCGGTCATGTTTCTGCCCGCGATGGCTGCGCGGCACTTCCTTCCGCCCCTGGCGGACAGCACATGGGTGTATCCGAAGATGTGCCTGGCGATCCTGCCGGTCGGCATGATGGGGCTCATGCTCGCCGCGATGTTCTCCGCGACCATGTCCATGTTGAGCAGCGACTACAACGTCTGCGCGAGCGTGCTGACCAACGACATCTACAACCGCCTGCTCCGTCCGAAGGCCGGCCATCGGGAGCTGGTCTTCGTCGGGCGGCTGACGACGCTGCTGGTCGGGGCGCTGAGCATCGGCGTGGCCTTCCTGCTGAGCAGCGGGAAGGACGCCGCCATGTTCAAGAATATGGTCACCCTGTTCAGCGCCGCCGTCCCGCCGGTCGCCATTCCCATGCTGTGGGGCCTGGTCTCAAGCCGTCTGAGCAGCCGGGGTGCCCTGCTGGGATTCGTGGTCGGTCTTTGCGCCGGTATCGGGCTTCTCGTGGGCATGGCGGGGATTCCGGACGGGGAATCACGGCGCCTTGCGGGGTTTCTGCTGGAGAAGGGGCGGCTCAGCATCGGCGCGGTGGTACTGGAACGGGAGAACGCCATCTTCTGGCTTTCCGCCGCCGTAACCCTGCTGGGCGTCCTGGCGGGCAATGTTCTGTTCCCGCAGGCAGCGGCGGACCTTGAGCGGGCGGAAAAGTTTCTGGCCCGCATCCGAGTCCCGATCGGCCAACTGGAGCAGGATCAGGTCGCCCGAACGGGGCCTGGCCGGACGGAGATTTCGCCGTTCCGTGTGACCGGGATCTGCACGTTTCTGATCGGCGTGCTGATTCTCGGTATCCTTCCGTGGGCACGGGAGCCGATCGCAATGGGACTGGATGCGGCGATCGGCCTGTTCCTCGCCGTGGCGGGGGTTGTGATGTTCCGACGCAGCCGGCCGTCCGTGTCGCCGGCGGATCGCAGGCAGGTCGCGGAGCGGCGCGCATGAGTACCATCGGCATCGGCATTATCGGGTCGGGGTTCATGGGGCTGACGTATTCGGAGACGCTCACGAAGTACTGCGCGGAGCAGGGCAGGCTCGTGGCGATCACCGGCGGCTCGCGGGCCGCGGATCTGGCAAAGCAATACGGCGTGGCCTGCGAGGCGAGCGCCGCGACGCTCATCGACCGAGACGACATCGAGGCGGTCATCGTCGCGACGCCGCACGCGACGCATGCTGAATATGCGTTGGCGGCGGCGAAGGCGGGTAAGCACCTGCTTATCGAAAAGCCGATGGCCTCGACCGTCGCCGAGTGCGACGCGATCAATGCGGCATGCGAAAAGGCGGGCGTGAACTGCGCCATCGCGTTCACGCAGCGGTTCCGCCGGTGCAACGTGGTTGCGAAGAAGCTCATTGACGAGGGCCGGATCGGGCGCATCCTGCTGATCAAGGAGCTGGCGCTCAACCCGGGCGGAATGGGCACACTGCCACCCTGGCAGAATACGCCGGAGAACCTCGGCACGCTCTTCGGCCACGGAGTGCACGGCATCGACCGCATCCGCTGGTTCACCGGCAGCGAGATTCGGACCGTCTACGCCCGGTGCGGGAGCATCGAGCCCGGGGTGAAGGTCGAGGGCACCAGCATGCTGCTGATGGAGCTGGTCGACGGGACGACGGCGAGCCTGTGGGAGTCGTTCCAGATCCCCAGACCCGGGTTCCCGCGGTCGGCGTTCGCCGCGTGGATCGTCGGCGAGCGCGGGCTGATCGACCTGGATGCCTACGGCGAGCTTCGCGTTTCGACGGACGGCGGACCGTGGGAGGTCGTCGAGACGCAGGCCCCGATCGACTGGGCGGGCAAGGGCAAGCTTGACCCGGTGCGAATGCAGTCGTATCGCGACCACATGAACGACTTCCTCGCGAGCATCCGCGAGCGGCGCCCGCCGTGCGCGACGGGCGTCGATGGGCGGCAGTCGGTCGCCGTGGCGCTGGCGGCGTACGAGTCGTCGCGGAAGCGGGCCGAGGTGCGGCCGGCGTGAGGATCGGCGTCCGCGGGTTCCGGGCGCGTGCGCACGCGTCGCACGAGTCCCTTCCGGCCGTCGCGGATTCCGACCGGGTTTGCGCCGCAGGGAACGGGACGGACATGAGATTTGACCGATCGAAGGCGCTCTACGAGCGGGCGTGCAAGGTGATTCCCGGCGGGATATCGAGCAACGTCCGCGCGAGCTGGCAACCGCATCCGATGTTCTACGAGCGGGGCGAAGGATCGCACGTCTGGGACGCAGACGGCAACGAGTTCATCGACTATGTTCTGGCAAGGGGGCCGCTGCTGCTGGGGCATTCGCCGAGGCGCGTGCTCGAGGCCGTGCACCGGCAGATCGACACGGGCCTGATGTACGCAGGGCAGACCGAGCTGGAGGTCCGCGTCGCGGAGAAGATGGCCGAGATGGTACCGTGCGCGGAGATGGTGCGATTCTCAAACAGCGGCTCCGAGGCGATCCACGGAGCGATCCGGCTGGCGCGGGCGGTGACGGGGCGTACGAAGGTCGTGCGTTTCGAGGGCCATTACCACGGGTGGTTCGACAGCCACATGTGGAGCTACGCGCCGCCGCTGGATGCCGCCGGGCCGCGCGAGGCGCCGGTGCCCGTGCCAGCCACAAAGGGCCAGCCGGCCAGCGACGCGGCCAACATCATTGTGCTGCCGTGGAACGACCTCGACCTGCTCCGCAAAACGATGGATGCGCACGCGGGCGAGATCGCGGCGGTCATCACGGAGCCGATGATGTGCAACATGGGGGCGCTCATGCCGCAACGGGGGTATCTGCAGGGCATGCGCGAGTTGTGCACGAAGCACGGGGCCGTGCTGATCTTCGACGAAGTGATCACAGGGTTCCGGCTCGCGCCGGGCGGGGCACAGGCGTACTGCGGCGTGACGCCGGACCTGGCCACGTTCGCGAAGGGACTGGCGGCGGGGTTCCCGGTGAGCGCGATCGCGGGGAAGCGCGAGCTCATGAAACATTTCGGCGATCTGAGCGTGTCGCACGCGGGGACGTACAACGCGGGCGCGCCGTGCATGGCGGCGGCGCTGGCGGCCCTGGAGGAACTCAGCGCGGACGACGGGGCCGTCTACGAGCGGTTGAGGATGCGGGGCACGAAGCTGATGGAAGGGATCCGGCGAACGGCACCGGCGGCGGTGGTGCGAGGCGTGCCGGCCGTGTTCCACGTGTCGTTCGGCGGCAATCCGGATGCCCGCGACTACCGCACGTACCTGCCACGCGACGCGGAGAAGTACAAACGTTTTGCCGTGGCTCTGCAGGATCGCGGCATCCGCGTGGTGCCGGAGGGGATATGGTTCGTGTCTACGGCGCATACGGATGAGGATGTGGAGCGGACGCTGGCGGCGGTGGCGGAGGCGGCGAAAGAAATACGGAATGCGGAATGATGAATACGGAATGCGCAGGAGGAATGGCTACCCGCGACCCATGAGTACGTGGTTCGCGTAAAGACATGGCACGCGGTGCGGTGAGCGACGCGGAAACGCAGGGATGACGAGGTGGAACGTCCTTGTACGGACGCTCACGAACGAGAGAGGTTGACTGCACAGAACCCGCACCCAGGGGCAGACATGAGACGCATTGTTGCATCATACGTGGGACTGATCTGGCTGGGCTTCGTTGCGGCCGAGGCGGCCCTGGGGGCGGCGGCTGATCCGCCGTCGAAACAGGCGCTGTTCGAACGGGTCTTCGGCGACTATGCGAGACTCGACCCGGCGACGGTGGCAAAGGTGAAGTCGCTCACGCCGGGAACGCGATACTACGTGGATCGTACGCCGGAGCATCCGGCCGAGGTCTGGTTCATCGACACCGACTCGCGGCATCAGGAGCACTGCCGGCCGATTCTCGTCCGGGTGATCGACGAGGACGGGGATCTCGTGAAGGGGGGCGAACCGGACCAGGATGGCGACCTCTATCTCGCCGACTGGCACGCCGACGGCACGGTGGATTCCGTGGTCTCGTACCAGGACGACGACGGCGACGGGGACGTGGACGAGATGGGGATCTTCTTCTTCTCGCCCAACGACCGTTACCTGGGCGCCGATGCGCTGCGCGTCTGGTGGGACTGGGACCTCGCCGACCGCAACCTGGTCTGGTACGACGTGAATTTCACGTACCGGCAGCCGGACTGTCAGTGGCGGACGCACTTCGGCGGCGACGAGATGTTCTGCCTGTTTGCGCTGACGCCGGACGGCGTACGATGGGAGCCGATCTTCGAGAATCCGTTTCTCTTTTACGACACGGACGGCGACGGGGAGTCGGAGGTTGTTCTCCGGATCAGCGGTAAGGCGGAGCAGATCGAGTCGATCCGGTACAGCTTCGATGCGGATAACGCGAGCCGTCCGACGATGCCGCACCATTACGATTTCTCGCTGACCTCGCTGGGGCCGGGCCACACGCTCGGCGAGAAGTCGCCCACGCCCGGCAAGTCGAACCTTCGGCCGGATCCGATGTGGTGCGCGGCAACACGGATCCGAGGGATTCCGACCGGCCCGTACCTCGCGCACGACCGGGCCCGGCAATTCGTCAACCGGACGCAGTGGGCACGGACGCTGCTGACGTGGGATGAGAACGATCTGAACACCGACGGGGATTATGAGCGCGACCCGCATCTGCGATGGGAGGGCGTCATTGCGCACCCCTCGAAGGACTTTCCGCGGGTCGGCGGGCCAACCTGCGGCCCGACCAACAAGCGAAATGAATTGGACCTGGTTCCGGACGGGCCGACGCGGCTCTACTACGATCCGGCGGATCGTCGCATTCACCTCCGCGGGGCCGATGAGGCATGGATCGATGTGGACTACGATCTCGATCACAGGATCGACATGCGATACACATTGCGCGATGTTGATGCGGATGGTGTCCTCGAGGTCCGGGAGATCGACACGGATGCCACCGGCGAGCCGGAACTGATCCTGTACCGGGAGCGGCCGAAGGTGGACGATGTGCCGCTGGAGGAGGGCTGCATCGCCGATACGTACCGCACGGCTCTGGCGGAGGCGCTGTCGGACAACCAGATGCTCATCGATCTGATGAAGGCCGTGCTGCGTGCCAGGGAGCCGGCCTTCACGCCGGACGCCGTCGAACAGTTTTACCTGGAGAAGCTCGCGGGCTTTCTGCCGGAGCAGCGTGTCGGCGAGCGGATGCGGGCGAGCCGGAACACCGCCCGATACTATCAGGACCTTGTGCGCGATCGGTATTACATCCGGCTGGAGAAGCTGCTGTCCGACACGGGACAGATTGCGAAGCTTCGGAAGCTCTATGCCGCGGGCGACTTCACCGCTGCGGCGCGGTGGATCCGGGAGACCTTCCCCGCGGTTGCGCCCCAGGCGCCCGTCGGGCCGGAGGGGCCGGGCGAGAGACTCGTTCAGGGGCTCGCGATCCGGCTGGTCAATCCGGCGGACATTCTGCGGGAGGGTGAGCTGGTGATGGTGAGCACGGAGGCGATACGCAAGGCGGCGCCGGACTTCAATCCAGGTGACGCGGCCGTGCTGGCAGGGGATCGCTGGCTGGACTGGCGGCGGATCCCGCATCAGGTGGACCGTGCCGGGCCGGACGATCGCGAGGAGCTGTGCTTCACGGTCTCGCTGGATCCCGGAGCAAGCGAAACGTTCCAGCTCGGCCGCGCGCCCAAGGGCGAAGCCCGGCCACCGTTTGCGAACCGGACGGCGACGGCGCAGGACTGGGTCCCGCCGAACATCGGATGGGAGTCCGAGCGAATCTGCTACCGGGCCTACTGGGGGCAGTTTGATTTCTTCGGAAAGAAGGTCGATCGACTGATTCTGCCGACGATCGGCCACCAGAGCTACCACGACGAGACGGAGTGGGGCATCGACGCGCTGAACGTGGGAGCGACTCCGGGCCTGGGCGGCCTGACGCTGTACGTCGGCGAACGGGCGTACCCCGTGCAGAACCCGGAGGGCAAAGGGACCGTCGAGTTCACGAAGAGGGTCCTCGCCGAAGGCCCCGTGCGCGCGGTGGTCGAGTTTACGGCGGACAAGGTTGGACCGTACAAGGTGCGGGTCCGCTGCATGGCCGTGGCAGGACGGCAGGAATCGCCCGTCCGTGTCCTCGTGAGCGGGCCGGCGACGGCGGAGCCCGTGTACCTGGCGCCGGGCTTCACCCGGTTGAGCGACGAGCGGATGATCGTGGACGACAACGCGGGCGTCTTTGCGACCTGGGGGCGACAGACGGTGGTGATCGGCACGATTGGAATGGGGCTGGTCTTCGACCCGGATGCATTCGGCGGCGTGGTTGAGTTGCCCGGTGAGCGCAGGGTCCGGTTACGGACGCAGGTGGGCCGCGAACTGGCTTACGTGATTCAGGCGGACTGGCTTCGCGGGCGGCAGTATCCGCGATGCCCGACAATCGAGAACTGGTACGGAGAATTGAAGCGGCTCGCACTCTCGTGGCGGAATCCGATTGAGGTGGAAGTCATGCCGCCGAAGGCGGCGAAGCCGGCTGGGGAAACTACGGAGCAAGGGGCCGCCCATTGAGGCGGCAATTCCGTGCCGGCAGGGCGGACCGGCGTACTGTGAGTGCCGATGGTCATTGACGGACACGTACATATCGGGACGTCGCAGTTCCTTCAGATCGACGCAACGGCGGAGATGGTGATCGCCCTGGCGGATGAGGTCGGCGCCGATCGTCTCTTCGTGACGCACGTGACAGCGCTTTGGCATGAGATGCGCGAGGGCAACGACCGGCTCGGCGCGGAGTTGGCGCGGCACGGCGACCGGCTGCTCGGTTATGCGACGATCCCCTCGCCGCGGTACGGAGCGGCGGCCGTGGACGAGGTTCGGCGTTGCGTCGAGAGGTACGGAGTACGGGGCGTCAAGCTGTATTCGCATCCGGAGGCGCCCATCACGGAGGCGTGGACATACCCCGTACTGGAAACGGCGGCAGAGCTGGGGCTGGTCGTCCTCGGGCACCTCACGCCGGCCGAGTGCGACGGGCTCCTGCGGCATGTGCCGGATGTGCGGCTGGTGATGGCGCACATGGCGGGGCAACCGTACGCATTCGGGAACTGGCACCTGGCCGTCGAGGTGGCAGAGCGACACCCGAACCTGTATCTCGATACGGCTACGTCGCAGATGGATGACGGCATGCTGGAGCATGCTGTCGAGCGGCTCGGTGCCGGAAGGATTCTGTTCGGGTCGGATATGCCGTTGCTCGATCCCTGGGTACAGCGTGCGAAGGTGGAGGGGGCGGCGATCTCCGACGAAGCGAAGCGGCTGATTCTGGGCGGCAATCTGCAGCGGCTGCTGGGGTTGTAGGCGATGCGGTTCGACATCAACGCATTCTTCGGACCGTGGCAGTTCTGGCCGTTGCGGCACCCGGGCATGGAGGATGTGCTGCGCCTGATGGATCGGTATGGGATCGATCGCGCGGCAATCACGTCGCTTCGCGGGATGTACGGCGAGCGGCACGAGGCGAACACGGAGACGCTGGCGGCGGCCCGGGCGCACGGCGATCGGCTGACGCCCCTTGCCGTGCTGAGCCCGATGCGCGGCGGCGGAGCGGCGGAGCTTCGGGCGCTCGTGGAGGAAGGATTCCGCGCGATTCGCCTGTACCCGCTGCTGCACGCCTACCGGCTGTACGATCCATTTGCCGACGAGGTATGCGAGGCGGCTGCGGAGCGTCACGTTCCGGTGATCATCTGCACGCGGCCGATGATGAACTTCCGCTTTGCCGCATACCCGATCGAGGAGGTCGGCGCGCTCGCCGGGCGGCATCCGGCGACGCAATTCATCCTCAGCGGGCCGAATTACCTCACGGAGTTCCGGGCGGCGGTGCTGGTCATGCACACGTGCGCGAACGTTGCGATCGAGATCACCTGCATGCAGGGGCTCGAGGCGTTGCGGCGGACGGTCGAGGCGGTCGGCGCCCATCGCGTGCTGTTCGGCACGGGGATGCCGCTGCACTACCCGGCGTGCAATGTCGCCAAGCTGACCTCGGCGAAGGTGAGCGAGGCCGTGCGCGAGGCGGTCTCTGTCGGCAACGCCCGGCGCATGCTCGGTGTATGATCGCCGCCCGCCGCCCGTCCCGTGTCCGATGCGACCGTACGCGTCACGCCCCGAGCAGGTGCTCGATCACGAGGCGTTCGAGGCCTTCGTAGTCGCGGGCGGCGATGAGCTTCGCCTCGGCACGGCGGTCGAACGTCCGCACCTTGTGCAGCAGCAGCTCAAAGAACCGCTTGCTGTTGGCCAGGTGGGCCGTGTTGTTCGCCTGCTTCTGCGTCCGCATGACCTTGACATCCAGGCCGACGAACTCGCCGTTGCGCCCGAAGCCGCCCTCCTCGAGCACGCGGACCTGATTGAACGCCGCACGGAGATTCGCGGCGCCGAAGCTCTTGTCCTGGTCGAACTTCAGGCCGTTCTGATCGTTCAGGTGGACGCTCCAGAGCTTCCTGTGCTGAAGGGCGAAGGCCATCTCGTCGGACGGGTCGAGGCCGGCCAGCAGAGCGTGGGCCGTCTCGATAAGCCCGCCGACACGGCTTGGATCCTTCGTCTCATACGCCATGGCGATCGCATGACCGATCGTGGGAACGTAGGCGTGGTCCATGGGCTCGTTGGGCTTGGGCTCGATGAGGATGAGCACCTGCGGGTCGTGGTCGAGCATGGTATTGATGGCATCGAGCAGCCGCTGATAGGCCTCTCGGGCGTTCTTCGACTCGCGGATGTACGTCCCTTCGCGGGCAAGCCAGAGGACGATCTTGTGCGTGCCGAGCTCGTTGGCGATGTCGATCGTCTGGAGCGAGCGGGCGATCGCGTACTTCCGGCACTTCGGATCATTGTTCGTATAGCCGCCGTCGATCGTCATGGGGCTTTCCCAGAGTCGCGGGGCGACGAATTCGGCCTCGAGGCCCTCGTTGTCGAGCATCCGGCGGACCCGGCGGGCCTCGTTGCACACCTGCCTGGGCGACTTCGTGTCGATGTCGGGCACGGCGTCATCGTCGTGGAACTGCACGCCGTCAAAGCCGAGCTTCTTGTAGACCTTGAGCTTCTTCGCAAAGCTGACCGGCTGGCGGACCGTCGGACCGAACGGGTCCGCGCCTTCGTGGATGTTCCATGGACCGAATGAAAAGCGGTATTTCGTGAGTCTGGCCACAGACTAATCCTCCATCTTCAAGCCACCTTGCTGCGGGCACCGCGCCGCGCCGGCGACACTTGTACCGGATTGGCAGGGATTGTTCCAGTGCCGTTGTCGGCAGGAGGATGCTTCCTTTGCCGAAGCCGTTTCGCGGAGCGCGCATCCCGGACGGGCGCCGGGGATCCCCAAGGCGGCCTTCGGCCGCAACCGGACACGGGCGCGCCGGCCCCCGTCATGCGGAGCGAAGCGAAGCATCCGGCTTGTCTGCGCCAATCGGCCGGATTCTTCGTCGCTGCGCTCCTCAGAATGACGGCTGGCGCTGCCGCCGCAGCGCGATCCATGCGCGCAAGAGCTGCGACGGAAGACTCTACTGCCGTTTTCGGTAAGACAGTTTCGCATGCGGCGAGCAGCGCCGCGAAGGTTCAGTCGCCCCTGTGGGGCTTTGCGCGTGTTGACGCCGGGAACCCAGGGCTTACGCCCTGGGCTACTCTCGGTCGCCCCTGCGGGGCTGGAAACGAACGAAACTCTCAAACCGAAAGCGGCACTACACGTTGCCCTGGAGCGTCAGCCGGTACATCCGCGCGAAGGCCTTGAACCGCCGCGCGTCCCCGCGCTCGCCGCAGAAGAGCACCGGGTGGGGGCCGGCGTAGATCCGGCACACATCGTCCACCCCGTCGATGTTCATCAGCACCCGCGTTGCGCAGCCGCCCGTCGGCGGCGAGGCCGGCGATTCGATCACCGTGCCGGTCCAGCACGAGAGTATGCCCTCTTCCGTTCGATACTTTGCAAGGATGATCTTCTCACCGGGCGTCCACTGCACATCGAGCGCCGCCGTTTTCGGCAACTGATGGAAGAACGGCCGCACGAAGTACTCCTGCGACGGCCCATCGGGGCCGTGGAGCTTCCACGCGCACGTGCAGTGCGCGCCGAAGTATCGGTTCTCGCTCGTGTCGAACTCCGGATTGTGCTGAAAGCCGCCGCGATCCAGCAGCCAGCGCCCCAGCATGAGCGTGAGCGATGCGTTCAGGTCGTTCTCGCAGCCGGATGGGACGAGCGCGCCGTTGTTCGTTGCGAAGCTCAGGCACGGCTTGCGGTGCTTGAGCTGGAGGCACTCGATCGTGATCGCGTCGGCGCCGTATCGCCTCATGATCTCCCCGACGGCGCGATGCGCGCGCATCCCGTCGACGAAGTACTGGTCGGCCACGTCCGTCACCCGTGCGGCGTTCCCCTTGAACTCCATCGCGGCGCGGACAAGCGCCGGGTCGTCGGCGATGCCGTCGAACGTCGCGTTGAACTCCCCGGCGGGCACCTCGATGATCTCCGTATCGAGCCGTTTCTCCTGCTCTCGCGTCGGTGAGTTCACCCGTCCCGACACGCGCAGCAGCCGGCTCTGCGCCAGCATCTTCTTCGCCCGGACGGCGTACAGGCCGCGTTCGATCTCCCCCCAGTTCTCGACGGAGTGGATGTAATAGAGCCCCTCGGCGTTTCGCAGGTAATCCGGCGGCAATTGGTGGTTCGAGCCGAGCGAGTGATAGACAATCGCCGTCGGCGCGCCGGACTCCGTCGCCATCGTGTGCGACCACCTGGAGAACGTATTCCAGTAGTTGACGATCAGCACCGCGTCCGGCTTCGCGGCCCGGGCCGTCGCGATGAACTCCCTGACCTTCGCTTCCTGGTAAATGGCCCGGGGCTGGAACTCGACGACGACGCCGAGCCTGTCGGCGATCTCCCGGATCTTCGCCGTGAACTTCCGCTCCTGCTGCTCCGGCTCAAACTGATTGCCCGGCCAGGTGAACCAGTTGTACTTCCGCCACGAGTCTTCCATCCGGCCTTCGTTCACGACGTCGGCCGGCGGATACAGAAAGGCGACGAGAACCCTCGCGGGCTTTTTCTCGCGCCCCGGCAACGGAGGCGCGGGCATCGTTTCCGGCTGCCCGGCCGTCGCTCGCGCGCCGAGCGCCGCCGCCGTCCCGAGCGCGCCGGCGGCGGCCAGGAACTCCCGGCGATCCAGAAGGGGTGAGGCACACGATTCACACATGGCAACGGTCTCCCGTAGAGCGTCTCGCGTCGGTTGTCCGACGAATGTCGCAGCCCGGGGCGGCAAACACTTCGTCCGCCTGGCGTTCTCCCGGAGCGTGACCTACCGCAGGTCGCCGGGATCCTTGATCTCGCCCATGGGCGTCTCACTCGTCCGCTCGCGCCGGCCTTTGCGCTCCGGCTCCGGCGGCTTGCGAGGTTCGAACGGGAGTTTCGCATCGGGCGGCAGGGATTTCAGGATCTTCAGCAGCCTCTGCGAACTCGAGATCACATCCGGGTTGTCGCTGTCGGCCAGGTCGAACCGCTCGCCGGGATCCATTTGCAGATCATAGAACCGGCCGTCGGAGTAGAGCTTGTACCGCTTGTCGCGGATCACACGGGCCGGTCCGTATTGCGAGTAGATCCAGGCACGTGCCGGCCCGGTGCGCGGCTTGTCCGTGATGACGGAGATGAACGACCGGCCATCGAGGATCACGCCCTTCGGCAGTCTGCTGCCGGTCAGGTCCGCAAGGGTAGGAAAGACGTCGCTGAAATCGATGAGCTCGTCGGTCGTCCGGCCGGCGAGAATGCGGCCCGGGCCGTTCACGATGAACGGCATGCAGATACCCGCTTCGGTGAGCTTGCTCTTGCCGCCGGTGACTTCGCGGCCCTTCATCCGTACGGTCAGGCCCGGCGAGCCGTTGTCTCCGGCAAAGAAGATGATCGTATTGCCGCGAATCTTCAGGTCGTCGAGGGCCTTGACCAGATCGCCCACCTCGAAGTCGATGTAGTCGATCATCCCCGGAAACAGGGCGGCACCCTTGGCGCCGGTGTCGAGGTTGTGCGGCGTCTTCGTCATGGGGCTGTGCGCCAGCAGCATCGGATAGTACGCAAGGAAGGGCCGGCTCCGATTCCGCTTCATGAAGTCGATGAGAAACTCGCGGCACACGTCGGGACCGAATCGGCCCTTCTGAATCCCGCGCTTGCCGTTGATCTGCATGAACGGATCAAAGTATCGCGCCTCGCTCTGCGGGTTGCCCGCCTCGACGCCGGTCCAGACGCAGTGCTCGTCAAAACCGTGCCGATCGAGGGCGTCCGGCTGCGCGCGGAGGTCGTTGATCTGCCACTTGCCGGCGATGGCCGTGGCGTAACCCGCGTCGCGGAGCATGCGGGCGAAGGTGACCTCCCGTTTCCAGTCGAAGTACTGGCCGCCCCAGCGGGGCGTATCCCAGTGCGTGGTCCAGCCGGTGCGGAACGGATAACGGCCGGTGAGCAGCTCATGCCGCGTCGGCGTGCAGAGCGGGGTCGCCCATGCCGTTTCAAACCGCACGCCACCCGCGGCGAGCGAATCGAGGTTCGGCGTCTTGTGCTCTCCGCCGTAACAACTCAGCCACTCCTGGCCCACATCGTCGGCGAGGATGAAAAGGATGTTCGGACGGTCGGCGGCGGCCGCGATCGACGCGCCGAGTACGACGGACAACAGGGCAGTCACGAGCTTCATACGTAAACCTCCATGTTACTCGCGGGAATCGTACAGCGCACGGCCGCCGGATACCACACCGTTTCGCGGCGCCGGCGATCGGAATCACCCCGGCGGCCGCGTAACTCCGTCGGATTCCTGCCGTGGCAGTCCGGCGTCGCTCAGGAGTTCATCGGACAGCACCTTACCGAGCAGGTAGTGCTTGCGATCGGGATACCAGAAGTAGACCCGGCCGTCGTATTCAAAAAGGCTGGTGTAGGTGGCGATGCCGGTCTGGTTGCTCGGGCCGTCGGGGATGCCGCCGTTGTCAACGAGCTGTCGCGGCGACGTGAAGGCGATCGGCTGGTCCGGGTTGTCGATCTCGCGGCCGATGGCGATGAAAGCGGGGCGGCGGTTCTTCTTGGAGTCCGACGGACCCTTGCCGCCGTTGGCGCTGCCGTCGTTGTTGAAGAAGAGCAGGATGAAGCGGCCGTCGTGGAGCTTGTAGAGCGGGCACGGGGCCAGCGGGTGGGGGATCTTTTCGCCGCCGGGGGCAAAGCGCAGCGGGCGGGGCCGATCCCATGTGTGTGCGCCGTCGTGTGAGAGGGCGAAGTAGATGCAGCCGGTCCGCGTTCGCATGACGCAGATCAGCCGATTACCGCTGAGCGGCTGGATCGAGGGTTCCTGGGCGACGCTGATTTGCGGTGCGTCGGGGCGCGGGACACGCAGGCCGTGCTCGCCGTCCGGCAGCGTGGTGACCCGGAGCTTCGTCGGATCGGTCTCGCTCAGGATATTGTCGAAGCGGAGAAAGCCGATCTCCGAGTCGCGGTCGAAGAGACCGCCGGCGGGCTGGACCTTGCGGCTGGCCCATCGCGTGAAGCCGACGAGCACGTCGCCGGCGGGAGTGATGATCGGGCACTGATACGTGACCCAGTTCTCGGGGCTGCCGGGCTCCGGGTTGGAGATGGCGGTCTTGCGGATGGGAAGCGTTCGCGTTTGCGACCAGGTGCGGCCGTCGTCGTGGGACCAGCGGTAGGCGAGCACGCCGGTGGTGTCCTCACGGGCGTCGGTCACACCGGCGTACTGGTTCCAGAAGACATAGACGCGGCCGCTGTAGGGGACGACGAACGGAAACGCCCACGAGGCCCAGTGTCCCTTTCGCCCGGCCGGATCGCCGGCGAGGACCATCGGCCGGCTCCAGGTCTTCCCACGGTCTTCGCTGCGGGCGAGAACGATTCGCTGATCGGGAGCGTTTTCCTCACTCGCCTGCGTCCAGAAGGCGAGGAAGGTTCCGCGCGGTGTCGGGACGACGAGGAGGTGCTGGTTGGCGGCGTCGGGACCGGTCTTGGCGGCGGGGCAATAGACGATGAAGTCGGGGTTGCTCACGAGGGCATTGCGCAGCCCGGTGCGGCCAACCGGGGCGGTTGCGGCGGCGGGACCGGAGGGCGTTGTCATGGGTCTGTCAGCGCCGGCGCGAGGGGCGGCACATCCGGCAGCGGCCAGCAGCAGCAGGGGCGCGGCCCACGTCCGTCGCGTCAGCGAAGGGGCAGGATGGATCCGGCGGGTGGCAGGTCGCCAGACATCCGGGACTCTGTTGCTTCCCCCGGGCCGTGCGGGCGCGTACGGACGCCGGCCGGGGCTCACGCTTTGGGCTACGGACCGTCGCTCCTTCGCGGATGAGTGGCAAATCGTACGCATCGAGTCGCTATTGAGGTTCATCATCGCCTCACCGCACCGGTTCGTTTACGAAAATCAGCTCGCCGAACGCCTGGGGGCTGTGGAAGGTTCTGCATCCGGGAGGCAGCGGGGACCATGTCGCAAGGTGCGAGCCCCAACCGGCACATTGCTGGAAGTTTGCCCGCCAGATGTCGCCGGGGCGGGGCGGGATGGCAATGGCGGAGTCGACGAAGTTGGAAAAGGGGATCACCACTTCGCAAAACCACTCCTGGTCGTCGGGCGATGGTTCCTTGACGGGGCCCTTCACGCTTGTGGCGATGGCGTCGGTCGGGCGCCATGTGCCCGGATCGCCCGTCCAGAAGTCGCATTTGGCGGCGTTGAGCGTGACGCCGACGCAGTTGATCTCCCAGGTGTAGTAATTGTCCGGCTTCTTGGTATCGGGGGCGACGAAAAACTCGACGCACGTGTCCTCCCAGACCATGCCGTTGTGTTCGGTCACCTTGGCGCGGATATGGCGGTCCCGGCTGGCGAAGGCGAGGTAGAGATTCCAGTCGTCCCAGAGCAGCCGGACGGTGGTGTGCACGTCGCGATTGCCGGCGATGTCGAGGAACTTATCGACCGAGAGGGGTTGGGCGGCCTGCCAGTCGGCCTCATCAAGCCGGCCGTCGATGATGATGCGGTCCGTACGACGCTTGATCACATATCGTGCTGCCGCAGCGTTGGCCATGAATCACTCCTGTACCGGTCATGAGCAGAACCCCCGCGACAAGCCGGAAGCCCGACTCAGGCGGAACACTCGCCGGCCGTGCCGGGCTTGCCGACGCAACCCGGCTTGGGCCACTGTCGCCGGGGCGTCAGGGCCCGGCCGCTCACGCAGGCACCCGACGTCCGCTCGCCCCGGAGGCGGGCATTCTACACGATTGACAGGTCGGCAGCCCAGTGGGAACATTGCTTCTTTGCAGAAAGGAATCACGGATGCTGGGCGGACTCGGGAATCTGGCGGGATTGATCAAGCAGGCCAGGCAGATGAAGGAGAATATGGACCAGCTCCAGGCGGAGCTGGAGCGCCGGACATACACTGCGGATTCGGGCGCGGGGCTGGTCGTAGCGACGGTGAACGGCAAAGGCGAGCTGACGGACATCCGAATCGACCCGAAGGCGGTGGAGGATGTCGAGATGCTTGAGGACCTGATCAAGGCGGCGGTCGGCGCGGCCGGCGCAAAGGCCCGCGACGCAATGAAAGAGGAGATGACCAGGCTTACGGGCGGGCTGAATCTGCCGGGGCTGTCCGAGATGCTTGGGGGCTGACCGGTACGTGTACGGTGTCGGGCAGCGGGGTTGGAGCGCGGAGTGTCGAAAGCGATGGGGCAGGCCCTTCCGGAACCGCTGGAGCGTCTGATGACGCAGCTCGGAGCCCTGCCGGGGATCGGGCCGAGGAGCGCGGAGCGGATCGCGTTTCATCTCCTGCGCGCGGGCAGGGAAGAGGCCCTTGCCCTCGCGGATGCGATTCGCGACGTGAAGGAGAAACTCCGGCACTGCTCGCAATGCTTTAACCTCACGGACAAGGATCCGTGCGCGATCTGCTCGGACCCGAGGCGGGACGCCTCGATCATCTACGTGGTCGAGCAGCCGAAGGATGTACTGGCCCTGGAGGCGACGGGCGTGGTGCGGGGGGTCTATCACGTCCTTCTGGGGCATATTGCACCGCTGGAGGGGGTGGGGCCGGGCGATCTGACGATCGAGCCGTTGCTCGAACGGGTCCGCCGCGGGGGAGTCAAAGAGGTGGTGCTGGCGACCAATCCGACGGTGGAGGGCGACGGCACGGCGCTGCATCTGCACAGCCTGCTTCGGTCGCTTCCGGTGAAGGTCACGCGGCTGGCCAGAGGGCTGGCGGTCGGTTCGCAGGTCGAGTATGCCACCCGGGCGATGCTCGAGGCGGCGATCCTGGGGCGTACATCCATGTGACCGGCGGGTTTAGCTCTTTTCTTCGCAGTTGCTTTTTTCCCCGCGGATCAGCCTGGTGCGGACGTGTGAAATCCGGCGAATCCGGCTAATATCCCCTCCGACGCCGGTCGAAAAGTCAGATGAGACCGGTCCGTCGGCCGTCCTGGCGGCATGTCGGGCCGGGGCGGGTCGACCCGGAAACCGCGCGTTTGCGGACGCGGGGCCCGAGCCGGTTATAATGGATTGCGATGTCACAGTTTCTGTCACAGATTCCGTCGCAGATGATGAGGCAGGAGCAGCGTCTCACGCCGCAGCTCATCCAGTCGATGGATATCCTTCAGTTGCCGCTGGCGGCCCTGGAGGCACGCATCAACGAGGAACTGGACCGCAATCCCATGCTGGAGCGGGTGGAGAACGACCACGTGCCGGCGGCTGAACCGGCTCCGCCGGAACCCGCAACGAAGGAGGTGGCCGCGGAGGCCGAGGCGTTCACCCGGTTGGACCGGCTTTCCCGCGAGTACGGCCTGGACGAAGGCGATCAGGGGTACGGGCGTCCGTACCGGGACGCGGGGGAGCGTGACGCAAAGATGGACGCGATGGCCAACACGGCCAGCCGTCCGATCTCACTTCAGGAGTATCTGCTCCAACAGTGGGCCCTGGAGGAGGTGGACGAGGATGTTCGCCGGGCCGGGGAGCTGATCATCAACTACATCGATGACGACGGGTGGCTGCGGACGGACCTCGCGGAGATCGCCCGTCAGGCGGACCCGCCGGTCTCGATGGAGGTGATGGAGCGGGCGTTGCGCCGGGTTCAGGGGCTGGAGCCGGCAGGGATCGGCGGGCGGAGCCTGCAGGAGTGCCTTCTCATACAGCTCGACGCACAGGGTGGAAATCACGAGCTGGAGAGGGTGCTGATCGAGCGTCACCTGGAGGACATTCAGAAGAACCGCTATCCGGCGATCGCCAAGGCGACGGGCAAGACGATCGAGGAAGTCAAGGCGGCCGTGGGGCGCATCAGCCGGCTGCACCCGAAGCCGGGGTACCTGGTGGTGGACCGTGAGGCGCCGCCGATCATCCCGGATGTGATCATTGATTACGCCGAAGACGGGGACGGCTACGTGGTCCGGCTCGCGCGGGGAAACTCGCCGCGGCTGCGGTTGTCGCCGGTGTACTCGAAGATGCTCCGGGAGCACGCGGACAAGGCGGAGCGGGAGTTTCTCCGGAAGAACCTGG
Organism: uncultured Planctomycetales bacterium; assembly: GCA_964653435.1. Taxonomy (GTDB): domain Bacteria; phylum Planctomycetota; class Phycisphaerae; order UBA1845; family PWPN01; genus CAZMVY01. The sequence goes on from CAZZFA010000001.1 coordinate 97,722, forward strand.
AGTCGGCGCGAGCGCTGATCGACGCGATCACGTACCGGCGCGACCGGCTCCTGGAGCTGACGAAGGTGGTGGCCGAGCGGCAGCGGGACTTCCTCGAACAGGGGCCGCAGGCGCTGAAGGTACTGCGGATGAGTACGCTGGCGGAGGAGTTCGGCTGCGACCCATCGACGATCAGCCGGACGGTGGCCGACAAGTATGTGCAGACGCCGCGGGGGATCTACCCTCTGCGCTACTTCTTCACGGGCGGGACGGAGAGTGCGGACGGCGAATCGACGAGCTGGGACAGCGTCCGCGCGCGGGTGAAGGAGATCATTGACAACGAGGATCCGAACGAGCCGCTGAGCGATGACGCCGTAGTCGAGAAGCTTCAGGCCGAAGGGCTGACCGTCTCGCGCCGGACGATTGCAAAGTACCGGCAGCAATTGAACATCCCGCCGGCAAGGCAACGCAAGAAGTACTGACCGTCACTTCTCCCTGCGAAACTCGTCGATGAGTCGCTGGGCTTCCCTGTTCACATCGAAGTCGGACGCACCGGGCTTGCTCTGAAAGCGGGACATGTCGATCTCGCCGCAGGGGCGAGGGTCGATGTTCTTTTCGAAACGTTCGGCGAACTGACGCCAGCCCTCGCCGTGGACCATGTAGTCCTTGCCCTTGATCGCGAGGAGGGCCTTGAACGCCTCGAAGGCGGCGCCGGCCATGGGCGGCGGGAAGCGGACGTAGACGATCTGGCCGTTGGGCAGGAGGCAGCGCTGGAAGTCGATGTCCTTCGCCGTGCGTAGGAACTTTTCGAGGGCGGGCGCGGTACGCGGGTCGTCCTTGTAGCCGCGGATACACCAGACGATCATCGTGCGGTTGAACGGGTCGGTCTCCGTGCGGAGGGCCCGGAGCAGGTGGTCAAGCGAGGCCGGCCGCTTCGCCGCGGCAACGCCGCAGATCCCGTTGGCCCGCGTGTTGGGGTCGTTGTCGGACATCTGACGGACGAAATCGTGATAGTCGGCCTCCGACACGTTCTCCGGCAGGGCGGCGGCGAAGTAGAGGTAGGCGCCGTCGAGGCGGGCCGGCGGTGTGTTCTCGGCCTCGTTGCGGAACTGCTGGAGTTCGGCGGACAGGGCGGGCTGGGAGGTCGGGGTCCGGGTTCCGGGTTCCGGGTTCCGGGTTTCGGGTTTCGCCTCTCGGGCTTCGGGTCTGGCCGCTGTGGCTGCTTGGGACGGAGCGGGCTCGGCGTGCGGGCGATGGCAGCCGATGCAGGTCACTAGCACGATCCAGGTTAGCTTGCGTAGCGCGGTCATTTCTCGTGAGCGTACCTCATCCAGGGGGTGAATGGCGCCGCCAAGCAGCGATTCCTCAGAATCAGCGCCTGGCAGCATTGAACACGGGGTTCGCATGCCGCGGCCCGTCTTCGAGTACGACGCCAGACCGCGCCGCCCATCCGAGGCCCGAACCCCGATCCCCGAACCCCGGAACCCGTTCGCTCACCCCGCGTTCTTTCGCCTTCGCCGCAGCTCCGCCTCGATGAACGGCTGAATGTCGCCGTCCAGAACCGCCTGCGGATTCCCGGTCTCGTAGCCGGTGCGGAGGTCCTTGACGAGCTGGTACGGCTGGAGGACGTAGCTGCGGATCTGGTGGCCCCAGGCGATCTCGCCCTTGTCGCCGTAGAGCTTGGCGAGTTCCTTGTCGCGCTTCTCCTGCTCCAGTCGGTCGATTTTGGCCTGGAGGATGGAGAGGGCCATCTTCTTGTTCTGCTGCTGGCTCCGCTCATTGACGCACTCCACGACGATACCCGTCGGAATATGTTTGACGCGCACGGCGGTCGAGAGCTTGTTGACGTTCTGGCCACCGGCGCCGGCGGAGCGGCGGAAGAACACGATGTCGAGGTCGTTCTCCTTCAGGTCGGTGTCGGCCTCGGGCAGCTCGGGCAGCACGTCGACGGCGGCAAAGCTGGTGTGTCGCCGGGCGTTTGCGTCGAACGGGCTGATCCGCACGAGGCGGTGCACGCCGCGTTCGCAGGAAAGGTAGCCCGTGGCGTAGGGGCCCTTGACGCGGAGCGTGATGCTGCGAATGCCGGCGCCCTCGCCGTCCGTGCGGGCGAGTTCCTCGACCTCGTAGCCGTTGCGCTCGAAGTAGCGAAGGTACATGCGAAGGAGCATCTCGGCCCAGTCGCAGGCCTCGGTGCCGCCGGCACCGGCCTGAATCGAGAAGAAGCAGTCGCGGTCGTCGTTCGGGCCGGACAGCAGCGTCATCAGCTCGACGCGCTCCGTTTCGCGGGCGAGCGCGGTCAGTTCCTTGTCGAGTTCCTCGAGCGTGGCGGCGTCGTTCTCGCTCTGGCCGAGTTCGAGCATGACCTGGGCGTCTTCGAGTCGTTTGAGAAGGGCCTGGACGGGTTCCGTGGTCGCCTTGAGGGACTTGACCTCCTTGATGACGGCCTGCGAGGCATCCGGATTGTCCCAGAAACCGGGCGCCGCCATTTTGAGTTCGAGTTCGCCCAGACGGGCCAGCTTGGCGGGCAAGTCAAAGAGAGTCCCGGATGGCGATGATCCGGGCCGAAAGGTCCTTCAGTGTGCCGGCGGGGTCTTCGTGCTGCACGTTCGTGGCTCCTTGCTGGTACGCGCACGGTTATAGCGGAACGCGGACGGCCGGACAAGCGGACGTCCGCGCCGAGACGAGGCGCTCGCTTGCGCTTCGCGTCCGGATGGGGCGCTTGCTTGCACTTCGCGTTCGGACGGGGCGCTTGCTTGCGCTTCGCGTTCGCACGGGGCGCTCGCTTGCGTTTCGCGTTCGCACGGGGCGCTTGCTTGCGCTTCGCGTTCGCACGGGGCGCTCGCTTGCGCTTCGCGTTCGGACGGGGCGCTCGCTTGCGCTTCGCGTTCGGACGGGGCGCTTGCTTGCGCTTCGCGTTCGCACGGGGCGCTCGCTTGCGCTTCGCGTTCGGACGGGGCGCTTGCTTGCGCTTCGCGTTCGGACGGGGCGCTCGCTTGCGCTTCGCGTTCTGTTGGGCGGGGAGAGATGCCTGCGGCACACTGCAGCCGGTTCCGCCGAGGCCGCTGTGATCCTGCCTATGACTTTCCCGGGGCATGCGGGCCAAGGAGATACGTCCTCACCGCATGCACGAAGCGGACGGATTTGTTGAGTATTTCCTCCGCCTTCTCTGGCGATACCGGCTCGACTGCTCTGTAATCGGATAGCTGGCGGACCTCGAACGCTTTATGGAGGTCCTTCGAGAGTTCGAGTGGCAAGATCCCTTTCGACGCGAACTCCGTGTCGAACAGGCTGATGGCGCCTGCGTGTTTCGATGGCACGCGTCCGATGCTCTGCAGGAGTGCGAGTACGGCATAGAACATGGCGTAGTACGCACGGTTGACCACGCTGTATGTGCTGCGGCTTGCGTCGAGGAGAAACTTCGCGTCGTCGAGTGCGATCTGTGCCTGATCGAGGCGATGGCGGATCAGGACGGCAGTTTCGTCGTTGGTCATACCTCCAGCCCCTCCGCCTGCACAGCCTGCGCCAGCAGGGAGTACCGCTCGGGACCGTTTTCCCATTCCTCTCGACCAAAAACCACCGGCACGACCACGATTGCCTGGTCGAAGCCCGCCTCCCAGGCACAGTCACTCACCGCATCCCTGGCCTGATCGTCCGCGGCTCCATCGAGAATGACCGCCACATCCATATCCGATTGCGGGTCGGCGTCGCCACGCGCCCGCGAACCGAAGAGAATAATCCGGTACACGTGAACCCGCTTGGACAGCAACACCTTGAACCGATCCAGGACGACCTTCTCCGTGGTGTTCATTGCTGCAAAGCTCCCGCCGTGATTCGTGCACCCATTGTATCGGGCAGGCGATCGTGTGGTAAACAGGTGCCCGCCGGCTTTGTGTCCAAACGTGCGGGGCGCTCGCTTGCGCTTCGCGTTCGGACGGGGCGCTCGCTTGCGCTTCGCGT
>CAZZFA010000001.1:101757-144973 GCA_964653435.1 uncultured Planctomycetales bacterium
CGCTCGCTTGCGCTTCGCGTTCGGACGGGGCGCTCGCTTGCGCTTCGCGTTCGGATCGAGGGCGCTCGCTTGCGCTTCGCGTTCTGTTGGGCGATGCCTGCCGCAGGTGCCGTCAGTTCTTCCGGCGGTGCTGGCGTTTGGGCTTCCACGTGCCGGTGTCTTTCTTCGCCGGGGCGGGATGAGCGGACTGCGTTGCCGCGCCCTTGCTGTGGCCGTGCGCGCGGGCGTTGCCGTCGCTACCGGCGGTGCCGTCGCTACCGGCGGTGCCGTCGCCACCGCCTACCGTTGCCAGCTCCGGCATCTCCTTGAGCTGCTTGATCCGGTCGCGGAGGGCGGCGGCCTTCTCGAACTCGAGCATCTCGGCGGCTTCGAGCATCTCCTTCTCCAGGGCGGCGAGGAGTTCGGTGCGGTCCATCTCCTCCTCGCTGGCGTGGATCGCCTCCATCGCGACACGGCGGGCGGCAATCTGGGTCTCCAGGCCCGCGCGGATTTCCTTCTTGATCGTCTCAGGCGTGATGCCGTGCTCCTCGTTGTATGCGAGCTGGATGGCACGGCGACGATTCGTCTCGTCGATGGCCCGCTGCATACTCGGCGTGATCTTGTCGGCGTAGAGGATAACCTCGGCGTTCACGTTGCGGGCCGTGCGGCCGATCGTCTGAATGAGCGAGGTTTCGCTCCGCAGGAAGCCCTCCTTGTCGGCGTCCATGATCGCCACGAGCGACACTTCCGGCAGATCGAGCCCCTCCCGGAGGAGGTTTACGCCGACGAGCACGTCGAACTCGCCGCTCCGCAGGGCCTTGAGGATCTCCACGCGCTCCAGCGTATCGATCTCGCTGTGGAGGTAGCGGCCGCGGAGGCCCTCCTGCTGGATGTAGTTCGACAGGTCCTCGGCGAGGCGCTTCGTGAGCGTCGTGACGAGGACGCGTTCGCCGGCCGCCGCCCGCTCGCTGATGCGGCGGAGAAGGTCGGGCACCTGGCCGCGGGCGGGGCAGACCTCGATCTTCGGGTCCACGAGGCCCGTCGGGCGGATGATCTGCTCGACCACCTCACCGCCGCAGGCCTTCAGCTCGTACGGGCCGGGCGTGGCCGAGGTGAAGAGAACCTGATTCCACATGCTCTCGAACTCCTCGAAACGCATCGGGCGGTTGTCGAGGCAGCTCGGCAGGCGGAAGCCGTGCTCGACGAGGACCTCCTTGCGGCTGCGGTCGCCGGCGTACATGGCGTTGAGTTGCGGGATCGTCACGTGCGACTCGTCCAGGATCAGCAGGAAGTCCTTCGGGAAGTAATCGACGAGCGTGTAGGGCTTGGCGCCCGGGGGCGTTCCGGCGAGGTGGCGCGAGTAGTTTTCGATGCCGCTGCAGTAGCCGACCTCGAGGATCATCTCGATGTCGTATTTCGTGCGGGCGGCGAGGCGCTGGGCCTCGAGGAGCTTGCCGTGGCGGCGGAGTTCCATGAGCCGCTGCTCCAGTTCCTCGCGGATGGACTGGACGGCCCGCTGGATCCGCTCTTCCGGCATGACGTAGTGGACGGCCGGGTAGAGGAAGAAGTGGTTGTCCTGGGCGAGGGTTTCGCCCGTGAGCGGGTTGATCATCTCGATGCGGTCCACCTCGTCGCCGAAAAGCTCGATGCGGTAGGCGCACTCCTCGTAGGCGGGGTGGATCTCGATCACATCGCCGCGGACGCGGAAGGTGCCTCGCTTGAACGCCACGTCGTTCCGCTGATACTGCAAGTCCACGAAGCGCCGGAGCAGCTCGTCGCGCTCGACCTGTTCCCCGCGACGCAGCGAGATCACGCTGGCCTTGTAGTCCTCCGGCGAACCGAGGCCGAAGATGCAGGAGACGCTCGCGACGATGATCACATCGCGCCGCGAGACGAGCGAGCTGGTGGCGCTGAGGCGGAGGCGGTCAAGGTCGTCGTTGCGGGCGGCGTCCTTCTCAATGTAGATGTCGCGCTGCGGAATATACGCCTCGGGCTGGTAGTAGTCGTAATAGCTGACGAAGTATTCGACGGCGTTGTGGGGGAAGAGCTGGCGGAACTCTTCGTAGAGCTGGGCAGCAAGCGTCTTATTGTGAGAGATGACCAGCGTGGGCCGCTGGAGGTTCTGGATGACGTGCGCCATCGTAAACGTCTTGCCGCTGCCGGTGACGCCGAGCAGGCACTGGCGCTTGGCGCCCTGCCGGAACGCACGGGTGAGCTTCTCGATCGCCTCGGGCTGATCGCCCCGAGGCTCGTACGGACTGACGATCTGAAAACCCGACACGGGTGTTTCTCCTCCGGGAACCGTCCGATGCCGTTGTCCTTCACGATGCGTCCGCGCGCGATCCCGTCGCGCAGCGCGGCACGGAAAGAGATACTCCCGACGCGGGGGCGAGGTCCCGGACATCGCCGCACGACATTGCGCGGAGGCGGGAATGTCGCACCCGCGACCACACGTATCACTATAGTGTAGGTCATCGCGGACGGGAGAGAAAAGGCGAGGTCGTCAAGCCCGGGGCGAGCCCTGCACAGAGCAAGCTGCGGGTCGTTACTCGCAACGTGCCGTCGGCAACTCCGGACTCACCCCGCACTTCGGCGGGCGGTCCGGGCCGTTGAAACAGTTCTGGAATGCGAGGAAGTCCGCCAGATCGTCATCGGCGTCTCCGTCGAGGTCCGCTTCGGCACAAGTACCCGCCTTGGGGGGCCGATTCGGGCCGTTGAAGCACGCGCGGAAGTACTGGAAGTCCTGCAGATCCGTATCGGCGTCCTGGTCCAGATCGCCGCGAACGCGCGGCGCGATCGTGAAGGCCCGGTCGCTGCTGTCGTAAACGGAGTATCCGCACGCATCCTGGGCGTCGAGGCGGATTGTGAAGTCGCGCCCGGTGTCCACGGATGGGTCGATGGTCCAGGTGAAGCGGCGCCGGTCGGTCGGGGCAGCGGTGCGGCCGGCGTGCCGGGTGGCCTGGCTTGGCCGTAAGCGGCTGCGGGCACCAACGGCATAGCGGCCAGGAGTACGCGACCTAATGCTCGTGTCAGCGTGAGGTTAGAAGCCATCGTCCCGCTTTCTCCGTGGAGGTGGATTGATACGATCGGCTGAGCTTTGGCAATGGCCAAGCGGCGGCATTCGGCGCCATTCGAGAATCATCGGCACTGTATTGGCGCGGACTTGACCGGGCTATGTTAGTGGTTACAATACTTGGCTTACGACTCCGGGGCCCTTGATTCGCGCCTTAACCGCGGCGCGGCGGTACGAGGTACGAGACTTCTATGAGCATCTACGCAGGAGTTGATGTCGGCGCGGTCGGCGTCAAGGCAGCGCTGCTTGTCCCGCGGGATCGGGCCGAGGGCATTCTCGCGGGTAACGGCACACGGCCGGCGTTGCGTCGGCTTGATGTGCCGGGGGCGTCCCGCGCGCAGGCCGGCGACGAGGGGGGGACCTGCGTGCTTGTCGCAAATTACCGGCGGACGCGGGGCCAGCCGCTGGAGACTACGCGGGCGATGCTTGCCGAGCTCCTCGCCTGCGTCGGACCGGACGGAATCGCAGGCATTACGCTTACCGGATCGGGCAGTACGCTTGTGGCGGCGGCACTCGGCGTGTCGCGATGCAACGAGTTTCAAGCCCTTGCGCGGGCAATCGACCTGCTGTATCCGCATGTGCGGACCGTCTTCGAACTCGGCGGCGAGACCAGCAAGTATCTTCGCCTTGAGCCCGACCCCGGCAGCGGGACGCTGAGCATCCTTGACTACAGCACCAACGGCGACTGCGCCGCCGGGACCGGAGCCTTCCTCGACCAACAGGCGGGGCGGCTGAAATACGCGGTGGAGGACATCGGCCGGATCGTGGATACGGCCGAGCGGGCCGCGCAGATCGCCGGGCGATGCAGCGTGTTCGCCAAGAGCGACATGATCCACGCCCAGCAGAAGGGGTTTACCCCGGCGGAGGTGCTCCGCGGGTTGTGCAACGCCGTCGCGACGAACTACAAGTCGGCCGTAGTGAAGGGCCGCACGCCCGTGCCGCCGATTGCGCTGGTCGGCGGGGTGTCCGCGAATACGGCCGTGGTGCGGGGGCTCCGCGAGGTTTTTGAGCTGGATAACGGCGCGCTGTTCGTGCCGGAGGCGGCGGAGTCGATGGCGGCCGTGGGGGCGGCGATTGTTGCAGCGAATACGGCCCGGACGCCGCGATCCCAGGGGGCCGGGCATCCGGCAGGGACCGGGGGGACATCCTGCCCGGGCCAGCCCTGCCGACCCCTTTCTCTGAAGGGGGGGACCGATGTTATGCAGGAGGGCCGGGGCGGCGGGGGTGCGGGTACGGAGCCGGCATTTCCGACTTCGCCGCCGCTGACGCTGGACCGCGTCGTCCTCCTGCGCGACCGCGTCAAGCCCTATGCGTTTCCCGACGAGTATTCGGTAATCGACGCCTACCTGGGCATCGACGTGGGCTCGGTGGGGACGAAGCTGGTCATCATCGACACGCACGGGAATGTGGTGCGCGACATCTTCACGCGAACCGAGGGGCGCCCCATCGAGGTGGTTTCGCGGTGCCTGCGGGAGCTGGACGAGGCCGTCGGCTCGCGCGTGCGGATACGCGGCGTCGGCACGACAGGCAGCGGGCGCGAGCTGATCGGCGAGCTGGTCGGCGCGGACGCGATCACGGACGAGATCACCTGCCACAAGACCGGGGCAACGTTCGTGGGCGACCGGCTTCTCGGCGAGCGGCCGGATACGATCTTCGAGATCGGCGGGCAGGACAGCAAGTACATCAGCCTCCAGCCGGAGGGGCGCGACTCGCGCGACACGGTCGTCGTGGACTTCACGATGAATGAGGCGTGCGCGGCGGGCACCGGCAGCTTCCTCGAGGAGCGAGCGGAAGAGCTGGGCGTGGCGATCAAGGGCGAGTTCTCGCGCCTGGCGCTGTCCTCGAAGGCGCCGATCCGGCTCGGCGAGCGATGCACGGTGTTCATGGAGCGCGACGTGAACACGTACATGCAGCGCGGAGCGAAGATCGAGGACGTGATCGCGGGGCTGGCGTACTCGGTGGTTTACAACTACGTCAACCGCGTGGTGCGCGGGAGGCGGATCGGCGACTGCATCTTCTTTCAGGGCGGAACGGCGTACAACGACGCGGTCGCGGCGGCGTTCAGCGCGGTAACCGGCAAGGAGATCATCGTACCGCCGCACAACGCGGTCCTCGGAGCGATCGGCGCGGCGCTGGTGGCGAAGGAGAAGACGGCGGCCGTCGGCGGCGGGACGCGGTTCCGCGGCTTCGATACCAGCCGGATCCGCTATTCGATCCGCGAGTTTCAGTGCAAGGCGTGCGGAAACCAGTGCGCGGTACAGGAGTTCAACGTCGAGGGGGAAAAGACGTACTGGGGCGACAAGTGCTCCGACCGGTACCGGAAGCGGGCCAAGACGGATCGCAAGCCGATCATCCCGGATCTCGTCGCGCTGCGGCGGCAACTGCTGTACGCGGACGACAAGGGCGACCCCCCCGGGGCCACGATCCGCATCGGCGTGCCGCTGACGATGTACGCGCTGGATCTTCTGCCGCTCTGGCGCCGGTTCTTCCGCGATTGCGGGTTCTCCGTCGTGCTCTCGACGGAGACGAACCGGCAGATCGTGCAGCACGGGCTGGACAGCGTCGTGGCCGAACCGTGCTTCCCGATCATCGTCGCGCACGGGCACGTGGCGGACCTGGTCAGCCGCAACGTGAACTACATCTGGCTGCCGAACATCCTGTCGGCCGAGACGAAGTTCATGGACAACGAGAGCCACGTCTGCCCGTGGGGCCAGACGCTGCCTTTCGTCATCCGACAGGCGCCGGCGTTCCGGTCGTGGCAGGAGCGGATCCTGTGCCCGACGATCCGCATGCGCGAGGGCAAGGACCATCTGCGGAGCGTTCTGCTCGACGTCGTGGCGAAGTTGGGCGTTCCGCGAAGCGTGGCCGAGCGGGCGTTCGAGGCGGGCTATCGGGCGCTGCAGGAGTTTCGCTCGGCGTACCAGCAGGCGGGGCGCGACGCACTGGCGATTCTCGAACGGACGGGCGAGGCCGGGATGGTCATCGTCGGGCGCCCCTACAACATCCACGACCCCGGCGTAAGCCTGGCGGCCGCCCGCAAGCTGCGCGACAACTACGGCGTGAACGTCCTTCCGCTCGATGCGCTGCCGCTGGCGGACATCGACGTGCGCGACGTGAACGAGAACATGTACTGGGAGTACGGGCGGAAAATCCTGGCGGCGGCGAAGATTGTCGGGAAGCATCCGAACCTGCACATCATCTACATCACGAACTTCAAGTGCGGGCCCGACTCGTACGTGAAGGCGTTCATCCGTCCGGCATCGGGCAAGCCGTTTCTGACGCTCCAGTTTGACGGGCACTCCAACGACGCCGGCATGATGACGCGGTGCGAGGCGTACCTGGACAGCAAGGGAATCCTGCGATGGTGGCGAAAGTCGAAGAGCAGACCGGAAGCGGAAGCCTTCGAGGCCGGACGGTCTACATCCCGCAGATGGCATACGCCGGCGCCCGGCTGATGGCGGCCGCCTTCCGGTCGGTCGGCATCGACGCGACCGTCGCGCCGGACTCGGACGCCCAGACGCTGGAACTCGGCGGCCTGCACAGCAGCGGCGAGGAATGCCTGCCGCACAAGGTCACCCTGGGCGACTTCCTGAAGGTGTGCCGCGCACCCGGGTTCGATCCGCGCAAGACGGCGTTCTTCATGCCGACGGCCCACGGGCCGTGCCGGTTCGGTCAGTATGCGCCGTACCTGCGGCATCAGCTTGCCGCGATGGGTTACGGCGACGTGCCCGTGATCTCCCCATCGAGCGAGAACGGCTACGAGGGCGTGGGGCTGCACGCCCGTGAGCTCATGCGCACGGCCTGGATGGGCGTGATCTGCGGCGACATTGTCACGAAGTTCCTGCTCAAGACGCGGCCGTACGAGACGCGAGCCGGCGACGCCGACGCGGAGTTCGAGCGGGGCGTCGAGGCATTCGGACGCGTGCTGGCGATGCCGGGACTTGCGCACCGGGAACGGCTGTCGAGACTGCGGGAGGCCGTCGCGCAGACGCGCGACCGGTTCCGGGCAATCCCGGCGCGGTACGAGAAGGGGCGGCCGCTGATCGGGCTGGTGGGGGAGATCTTCTGCCGGCTGAACACGTTCAGCAACGACGACGTGGCGCGACGCATCGAGAAGCACGGGGGTGAGTGCTGGCTGTCGGACATCGCGGAGTGGATCTGGTACACGAACTGGTGCCAGCGGGCGAACCTGCTGCGCGACCGGGGGCGCCTCAACCCGGACTTCGTGCGGCTCAAGCTCAAGACGTTCGTGCAGCGGCGGTACGAGCATGCGCTGCTGGCGCCGGTCGCGGAGGATTTCGCAGGTTATGAGGAACCGCACGACGTGGCGGAGGTGCTGGCGGAGTCGGAGGCGTATCTGCCGCCGCAGGGCTGCCTGGGGGAGATGGTGCTGAGCGTCGGCAAGGCGATCTACCTCTACCGCAAGGGGGCCGACGGAATCATCGACATCAGCCCGTTCACGTGCATGAACGGGATCATCTGCGAGGCGGTGTACCCGGCGGTCAGCGCGGAACACGATGACCTGCCGATCCGGACGTGCTACTTCGACGGGGTGAACACGAACATCGACCGCGACCTGGAGATCTTCCTCGATCTGGCGCGGGCGTACCAGAAGCGGAAGAAGCATCCGCGGGTGTATCCGGCCTGTTTCGGGTGACGGGCGGCGCTACAAATCCTTGAAGAGCGGCGGTTGGCGGAAGTCGGCTTTCACGCTTTTCATTCTGATGCGCGGGACCTTGGCGTCGGGCGCGGGGGATCCGTGCGGATCGAGGCGGCGTCGGGCGAAGGCGCAATACTCCGGATTGAGGTCGATGCCGATGTAGCGACGGCCGGTGGCTCTGGCAGCCGCGCACGTGGCCCCGGTGCCGTTGAACGGGTCAAGCACGATATCGCCCGGGAATCCGTGTTCCGGGACTGCGGCAAACGTGTACATCAGAATAAGCCGCTGCGCCAGCACCACAGGAAACGGCGCCGGGTGGCCGCCGGTACGGGAAACGTCCTCCGGGTAGATCGGCCAGACCTGCATCGTGAGATTGAGCCACATCTCCTGCGTGAGTCTGCTCGCCTCCTTGACCGCCTTCGGCAGCTTGCGTGGTTTCCCCGGCTTCACGAAGACATTGATGAACTCGATCGTGTTGTCCTCATAGAGGTTCGGCGGATACGGATAGCTGCCGAACATCTTCACCGAGGTCTGCTTCTGCCAGATATAGAGGCTGTACCGCTCGAACGAACACTCCGCGTCGCGCAGGATGGCCGCCTCGATATCGTTGTTGATGTTCTTCAGGTGCCGCGTGTGCGTCTCGTTCATGGCCTTCTTCGGCACGGGGACGATCGGCGTGTTGATACAGAGTTTGCCGTTCGGGATCAGCACGCGGCAGGCCTGGCGCCAGACGCGAAGAAGATCCTCCAGGTAGCGGTCGTATGAGGATTGCCCGATCTGCCCGGGCGTGCCGTAATCGACCAGGTTCCAGTAGGGCGGACTGGTCACAATGAGGTGGACGGATCCGGCGGGAAGGCTGCTCATGACCTTCTCGGCGTCGCCGCAGACAACCTGATTCACGAACGGGTCGATCGCAGATGCCACGCGTTGCCGTCTCCGCGAATCGCAGCATGACCCCGGGATGCCGCCGAGGCGCCTTGAAGCAATACAGGCCGTTGCGGTATTCTTATGACCGTATGCCCGCGGAGGCAAGGCCCGGGATTCGGCGGGCGGGCAGGGCGGCCGGGGAATCGTTGATGGCGGGTACGCACAGCACCGAAGCCGGCGGAAACGGTGAGGGTCTCCGCGGCCGTACGCTCTACATTCCGCACATGGCCTACGCGGGCGGTCGGCTGATCGCGGCGGCGTTCCGATCCGTCGGGGTTGATGCCACCGTCACGCCGGACTTCGACCAGGATACGCTTACGCTGGGCGGGCTGCACAGCAGCGGCGATGAATGCCTGCCGCACCGGATCACGCTCGGCAACTTCCTCAAGATCTGTCGCCGCCCCGGCTTCGATCCGGGCAAGGCGGCCTTCTTCATGGCGACGACGCACGGACCCTGCCGGTTCGGCCAGTATGCGCCGTACTTGAAGCAGGAGCTTCGCCGGCTCGGCTACGGCGACGTGATCGTGTATTCGCCTTCGGCGGACGACGGTTACGACGGGGTGAGAGAACACGCGACCGATCTGATGCGGAACATGTGGATGGCGGTCACGTGCGGCGACCTGTCGGTGAAGTTCCTCTACAAGACGCGCCCGTACGAGGTCAATCCGGGCGATGCGGAGAGCGCATACCGGCAGTCCGTGCACGAGTTTGCGGACGTGATCGCGCGGCAGGACCTGACGCCGGGGCAGCGGTACAGGCAGCTCGTGGGCCTCATCGAGCAGATGCGGGATCGGTTCCGCGCAATCCCGGCGGATTATGTAAAGGGCCGGCCGCTGATCGGGATCGTCGGCGAGATCTTCTGCCGGCTGAACGACTTTGCCAACCTGGACACGCTCTCGGCGATCGAGCGGCTCGGCGGCGAGTGCTGGATGTCGGAGTTCTCGGAGTGGGTGTGGTACAGCAACTGGGGCCAGGCGAACACGATTCGCAAGGAGCACGGGCGGTTGAGTCTGGCGTACCTGAAGTTCCGGATCAAGGCGGCCTACCAGCGTCATTATTCGCGCGGGCTGCGGGCGCCGGTGACGGAGGACCTCCGGGGGTATGAAGAGGCGCACGACGTGCAGCACGTGCTCGATGCGGCGCGGCCGTACCTGCCGCCGGAGGGCTGCCTGGGCGAGATGGTGCTGAGTGCCGGGCAGTCGATCCACATGTACCGCTGCGGGGCGGACGGCGTGATCGACATCAGCCCGTTCACGTGCATGAACGGCACGGTGTGCGAGGCAGTGTACCCGGCGCTGAGCGCGGACCACGACGACTTCCCCATCCGGTCGCTCTACTTCGACGGCACGAACACCAGCGCCGAGCGGGACGTGGAGATCTTCCTCGATCTCGCGCGGGCCTATCAGAAACGCAAGAAGCATCCGCGCGCGTATCCCGCCTGCTTCGCATAGGCGCTCGGTGCGGGCAATTACCCGGCGATATCACGCAACTTGAACGCCGACGGGCAGATCTCCGCCAGCACACATTCATCGCATCGTGGCTTTCGGGCCCGGCAAACCTCTCGGCCGTGCCGGATCAGCAGGATGTGGAACGGGTAGACGAGGCGTTTCGGGCAGGCCGCCTCCAGCAGTTCGTGCGCATCCTCCGCGGAGGCGTCATCCGGAATCAGTCCCAGCCGGCGGGCGAGGCGGTGGACGTGGGTGTCCACCGGCAGGGCGGGCTTGTGCAGGTTGAACAACAGGACGCAGGCGGCGGTCTTCGGGCCGACGCCCGGCAGCGCCAGCAGATACTCGCGGGCGCGCCGCATCGGCCAGCGGCGCAGGAAATCGAGCGAGAGCCTGCCGCGATCGACCTGGAGGAAGCGCAGGATCGCCTGGATGCTGCGGGTCTTCTGCCGCGCGAGGCCGCCGCAGCGTATGGCCCGTTCGACCTCGCCGGGCCGGGCGCTCATACAGGCTCGCCACGTCGGGAACGCGTGACGCAGGTTTTCGTAGGCCGCATCGGAGTTCGCGTCGCTCGTGTGCTGAGAGAGGACCGTGCCGATGAGGCCGTCGAGCGGCTTGCCATGTTGGCGCCAGGGGCACGGGCCGTAGGTTTTCTGTAACCTGCGGACGATCTGCGTGATGCGTGCAGTCATCGTTGTGTGTTCTTCCACAGGGGCGTTGGAGTCGGGCTCAGAGAGCCCTCCTGCAAAGCGACTGCGGTGAGGGGCCGGGTCTATCCCGGCCGGGAGAGCCACGGGGATAAACCCGGCGGCTCACAAGGGACCACGGGGATAGACGCCGGGGCTTACCTCGGATTACGTCGTCCCGGTCGCTGTGGCGAGTTATAGCCGGTTCGGATAGGCTCGGCTACCTGCCGGCGCTGCGCCGGACGAACGGAGTTGTTGGAGTTGTTGATGACAGCCGCCACGCCGGGTCTTCGAAGCACTTTTCCGAAGGATCGCGTGCTGTCCATCGATGTGTTTCGGGGGCTGACGATCTTCACGATGGTCTTCGTGAATGACGTTGGCAAGCTCCGCGAAATCCCGTCGTGGATGCGCCACGCGCGACCGGGCACCGACGCCATGACCTTCGTGGACCTCGTGTTCCCTGCATTCCTCTTCATCGTCGGCATGTCCATCCCGTTCGCGCTCGGCCGGCGGCTTTCGAGCGGGCAATCGCGCCTCCGGGTTGGGGCGCACGTGGTCGTCCGCACGCTCGCGCTGCTGATTATCGGCGTGTTCATGGTGAACATGCCCCGATTCGATCCCGACGCGGCGGGAATCAGCAAGTCGCTCTGGGTGTTGCTGGTCTACCTGAGCGTGATCCTGCTGTGGAATGCGTATCCCCGGTGCCAGGGATGGCGGCGGCGGCTGTTCATCACGCTGCGACTGGCCGGGGCTGCCGGACTCGTAATCCTCGCTGCGGTTTATCGGGGCAGCGAGGCAAACGGGACGACCTGGATGCAGACGAGCTGGTGGGGCATTCTCGGCCTGATCGGATGGGCGTATTTGGTAGCCTGCATCACCTGCTCGGTATTCCGCCGACAGACGGCCGGTCTGGTCGGGGCCCTCGCCTTGTTCGTCGCCATGTGGATCGGCGACAGGGCCGGCGCATTCGCGCTGCTGGGCGAGCGGCTGCACATGCCGGGGGCGATGGCTCACATTCGCGATTACGTCTGGCTCGGCGGGCATGTCGGGGGGCACTCGGCCATCGCCGTCGCGGGGGTCATCGTTGCATCGCTGTTTCTCGACGGCTCACCGGCCGCGACACCGCGGAAACGCATCGTGTGGGTGCTCGTGTTTGCCGGGATGCTCTTCGCCGGCGGGTTTCTGCTGCGTCCGCTCTACGGAATCTCGAAGAACGATGCCACGCCGACATGGTGCCTGTACAGCGCAGGGTTCTCGTGCCTGATCTACATTGTGTTGTACTGGCTGGTGGACCTCCACGGTGCGACGGCGTGGGCGTTCTTTCTCCAGCCGGCGGGGGCCAACCCGCTGCTGGCGTATATTCTGCCGGATCTCCTCTATTCATTCCTGGCGGCCGTCGGGGTCACGTACCACCGCACACACTGGAACGCGGGCGCTACGGCCGTCGCACGATCGCTCGTGTTCGCACTGGCTGTGGTTGCGTTGACGGGCCTGCTGGGGCGATTGCGGGTGCGGTTGCACATATAGACTCGACACGCCCGCTCCGAAGGGCGGCCGGCGGACAGGTTTCTGCGCGCAGACTCGCGCGCGAGGGTGCGACCTTGCCGCCGGGATAACGTTCAACCCTTCGGCCGGGCGGCCAACTCGTGTTCGCTGAAGACCTCCGCCGTGAACAGCATGACTTCGGTCTCCGGATCGCGCCAGGCGTCGGCGGGCAGGCCGGCCTTATCCGCGCAGCAGCGACTCAGGAACTCCTCCTTCGTCCACGGCCCGTACTCGGTAGCGACCTGCGGCAGGAAACAGCCCGCGCGGAACCCCCGGCGGACATAGATGCCGTGTACGCCCAGCTCGAGCGAGAGCGGGTCGTTTGTGCGCTGCAGGGGCGACAGCACCGAAATCTCGATATCCAGATCGGGCAGGTCGGCGGCGGTCAGCGGCCGGGCGAAGAACCGGGGATCATGGGCGGCCTCGATCGCCATGGTCTGGACCATTTCCGGCAGCGGCTTGTCAGGCTGAAAGGTTCCGATGCAGCCGCGGAGCGACCGCCCCTTGTGCAGCGAGACGAACACACCGCCGAAGTTGGGGTACTCAATCTCCAGCGATCCGATCGGCGGGGGCTCTCGCCCGGTCAGGTCGGCCGTGATGGCCTCCCGGGCGATCCGCAGAAGGGCCCGTCGCTGTTCGTCGTTCATGGGGGCACCCTGCACAGGTATCGTGCCGCACGGGGCTCCGTGCCGGAGACAGTATACCCGCCGGCAGGCGAAGCTGCCACGAACTCGCGTGACCTCTCAAGCGGGTCGGCTACCCGGACACGGCCCCGGAAAACTTGAGCGCGAACCGCAAACATTCGCAGGGGCTCGGAGGCAGGTGCCCCGGGCACCCGTTGCAAAAGGGGCAAGGGCGGTGCCATTCCGTCACCGGGAACCGCCCTCTGCGACGCGGGCGTGGCGCAGCCGCATCGTCCGTTGCCGCCGGCGTTGAGCGCGTAGGCCGCGGTTACCGGGGCGTCCTGGCCGTTGCGCACGGAGCCCCCATCGCACGGAAGCCTCCGCCGAACCGGGGCACCGTCCGTTTCGCATCGAAACCCGGTCAGATCGTCCCGCGTCTTCTCAGCGGCCCGAGGGTCAGCCATGCCGCCACATAGCCGATCGCGCCGCCCGCGATGCAATCGCTGACCCAGTGTACGTGGTCGATGTATCGCGAGAAGCCGCACCCGAACGCGAGCGTCCAGAAGACCCACCGGGCGCGTGGGTAGAAGCCGCTCAGGATCCCGGCGAACGCAAACGCCAGGCAGGTATGCCCCGACGGGAACGATTCCAGGGACATCGGCTCCTTGTGCCAGCTCAGGCCGATCCAGAGCGACCGCCAGTCGTCGGCAGCGAGATCGGCCACCTGCGCGGCGGACGGCCGGTAGCGGTGGATGACGAGCTTGCCGAGTCCCTGGGCAGCTCCCGCCAGCGACGTCGCAACCACCATTGCGCCGACTAGGGCTCGACGCCGGCGGTCGTAACAGGCCAGCGCGAGGGTAGCGGCAATGACCGGTGTGATCTGGCCGAAGTCGCGGAGGGAAACGAGCACGTGATTGGGAAGCACCCGAAGATGTTCCTGCCCCCACGCGGAGAGGCGGCGGTCGTACCGGATCGAAAGACCGAATGCCGCCAGCACAATGGCCCATGCGGTCAGCCGGAATCGCCATCGGGCCAGGCGGGCCTCGCGTCCTGATCGTGCGGCGAAACGGGCGGTGTGGTCGGAGCTTGCCATTCCGCGTTCATCGTTTCTGCTCGAGATACCAGCGTACCGTCCTCGGGATGCCTTCCTCGTAGGTGACGGCGGGATGCCAATTGAGCTGTTCGCGGGCCTTCTTTGTCTCGAAGAAGCTGCGTCGGCCGATGAGCCAGACGGCGTAACGCGTCACCAGCGGCGGCCTTTTCGTCCGGAAGAGGTGCCCGAAGCATTCGAGCAGAAACGCGGCAGCGTAGGCGACGCGGTACGGCACGGTGCGGGTAACCGGCGGGCAGCCGATCGCTTCGGCGATCATGTTGAAATACTGTCTCTGCGTCAGCACGCCGTCGTTGCTGCAGTTGTAGGCCTCGCCGACGGCCCGCTCCGTGTCCGCGGCGGTGATCGCGGCCTGGGCGACGTTGCCGGCGTAGACGACGTTGAGGCGGTTGTCGCCTCCGCCGATGAGCCGGGTTTTTCCCGCACGGATGGCGTCGACGAGTCGGCCGATCGTCGTCCGGTCCCGCTCGCCGTAGATCCAACTCGGGCGGATGACCGTCAGGCGGATACGGCCCTCGCGGTGGGCGGCCCACACAAGCCGCTCGGCTTCGACCTTCGCGCGGCTGTAGTAGCTCCAGCGATGCAGCTTCTGCCCGAGCGGCGCGGTCTCATCCAGCACCAGCCCGTCTCCGTTCGGGTGGCCGTACGCGCTGATGGAGCTGATGTGGATGAAGCGCCGTCCCGGCACCTCGGCCGCTGCCTCGATCAGGTTCGCCGTGCCCTGAACCGTGATGCGGACGAAGTCCTCCCACGGTCCCCAGTCGCCGACGCGGGCGGCGGCGTGGTAAATGCAGTCCGCGCCGCGGCATGCCCGGCGGAGGGATTCGAGATCGGTTACGTCGCCTTCGGCGAACTCGACTCCCTGCGTCTTGAGCCAGGTGATGTCGCTGCCGGGCCGTACGAGGACGCGAACCGGCCGGTTGCGCTTGCGCAATTGCTCGACGATGTGGCTGCCCAGAAGACCCGTTCCGCCGGTTACCAGGTTCATTGCCGTATGGCTCTCCAATGAAGGTCGGGCCGTACCTTAGAGGCGACGAGCGACGGCGTCAACCACAGGCACGGCGGCAGAGCTCGGGGCTTTCCTTCCGATGCTCGAAGCGTGGGAAGGGGGAGGAAAGTTTTTCGCGCTTGGCACTTGCTTTTCTCCGCCTGCGGCGCATAATGGGACGCGTCAGGTCCGTTTGCTGAGTATTGCCCCGCGTTTTTGCGGCACGGCGCGGTGCGGCGGGACGCGGGCAGTATCGTGCGACGCCTCATAAGCGAACCGTGAGCGATCCCGTGATACAGACACGAACACAGCGACGAGGACTTGGGGCCTCGATGGCAGGGGTTGCCTGCCTGCTGGCCATCGCCTCGCCGGTCCTGGGACAAGGCCGCACGCCGGACACATTCCTCAACCAGCAGCGTACCATCGAGGAGCAGATCCGCTCGGAGCTCGACCGCGAGCTGCCCGTGGGGCAGAAGATCGATTGGGACTGGGGCGGCTGGTACAACGTCTGGGCGTTTCACTACGACGACGGTATCAAGACGCGCACGATGGTCCGCAACG
The DNA here is from genome assembly GCA_964653435.1 of uncultured Planctomycetales bacterium. Classification (GTDB taxonomy): domain Bacteria; phylum Planctomycetota; class Phycisphaerae; order UBA1845; family PWPN01; genus CAZMVY01. The sequence continues at coordinate 117,356 of CAZZFA010000001.1, forward strand.
ACTTCCGGCTGTGGACCGGGGCGACGCTCGACCAGGGCGCGCACGAGATGTACGTTCGCGGGCGATGGAGCTTCATCGACTGGAGCCACGGCGACTCGTACGACTGCGACGACCACGACGTGCAGGAGCCCAATCTCGAGCGCGGCTACTATCAGTTTGACCTGCGCAACGCCATGAAGGCGTACGGACACCGGTACACGGAGAACGACCTTACGTTCAAGATCGGGCGCGACTACGTCGAGTTCGGCACGGGGTACGCGCTGTCGATGCCGCTGGACCAGGTGACGATGACGGCGGAGGTGGCGAAGTTCCAGATTACGGGCCTGATGGCGCAGACGATCCACAGCATGGACGACATGGACCGCAGCGCCCATCACAGCGGTGAAAGCTACCGCACCTTCTGGGGCATCCAGGCGAAGTACCTCGGCCTCGCGAAGCACGAGCCGTTCGCCTATGTCCTGTGGCAGGACAACCAGCGCCGCGAACATCCGTGGCGTTACCGGCAGAACTGGGATTACGATTCGTTCTACGCGGGCTTCGGGTCGCGGGGAGAGTTGATCAGAAACCTGCGTTACGGGACGGAGTGGGTTTTCGAGCACGGCAGCGACTACGGCAATCGGCGGTTCCTCGATCGGGACCGGATCGACGCCTGGGCGTTCGACGTGCTGCTGGAGTATCTCACGCAATGGCGGAGCAGGCCTCGCTTCGTCGGCGAGTACATGTTCGCCAGCGGCGACCCGGACCGGTACGGCAGCCCGACCAATGCCGTGGGCGGCAACACGCGGGGCGACGATACGAGCTTCAACGGCTTCGGCTATCGCGACACGGGGTTATCGTTCGCCCCGTCGTTGAGCAACATTCACATCTGGCGGCTGGGGGCCTCCTTCTTCCCGTTCGAGCAGGTCGAGCCGCTCAGCAAGCTGGAACTGGGCACCGACTGGTTCCTGTACTGGAAGCAACGCCGCACGGGCGCGGTCTCGGACCCGACGGCGGACGAGCGGTCCGGCTACCTCGGATGGGAGATGGATTACTTCGCAAACTGGCGGCTGACGTCGGACCTGTCGTGGACCGTACGGTACGGCATCTTTTTCCCGGGCCACGCGTTCAGCGACGAATCGACGCGGACGTTTTTCATGACCGGAATGGCATGGAGCTTCTGATGCAACCGCCGACACCAGGATGCAGAAACGGCACAATCGGCCCCGCGCATCCTCCCCTCGCGACGGGGGCGGGGCGGTTGTGGGCGATGGTGCTGGCCGTCGCGCTCGCGGCCGGCTGCGAAAGCACGCCGTCAACCACCGGCGGCATGGCCGAAACGAGGCCGGCGGCGGTCGAGTCGCGGGTGGATCCGTCCGACCTGGACGATATGAGTTTCCTGCACGACTACCTCGTCAAGCGACCTACCGTAACCGTGGACGACGGCTATCGAGCCATGCTGATCCTGGCCAACGGGCGCTGTGATGCCAGGACCTTCGAGCAGCGCGAGGCGGCGCTGGAGCAACGGGGGATCGCGCGGCCGGCGTGGAACCTCCGGCCGGACCAGAAGCTGGACAAAGGCACCGTAGCCTACATGGCGTGCGTCATCATGAAGATCCGCGGCGGGGTAAACCGGGTCATCTTCGGAAGCTGGGGGCCTGGCGACCGCCGATATGCGTTGCGCGAGCTGGTCTATCGGGAGATGATGGCCGACTCGCCGGCGTACCGGTACATCACGGGGGCCGAGCTCGTCGCCCTGCTGGGCAAGGCGGACGCATACATGCAGAAGCATCACGAATACGAGGCCGAAAGCGTCGAGATCGGCACGGAGCCGCCCGCGGGCAGCCCGGCAGGCCCCCGATGAGCACGAAGCCGCCTGAGGCGACCGACGCCGGGCCGCGACCCTCGCGGGGTGCGATTACGTTCGCCGGCGTACCCGGGCGCGCATAGAATCCGGTGGGCGAAGCGTTGTTTGTCGAGTGCTCCGGGCGAGGTGCGAAGATGGCTTTTCAGCAGCACAATGCGTCGTGGCGGCGGGGGGCGGGCGACCTTGCAGTGGTGACGGCCCTGGTACTGGTCGCATCGGCTTCCTTTGCCGGCGCACAACCGGCGAGCGCGCCGACCGCGACGCAACCGGCGGGCGCCCGGACACCGAGCGCCATAGCGGTCAAGGTTACCGGCGACGTGCGGGCAGCATCGCTGGGTGAGCCGGGTGAGAAGCTGTCGTGGCGGCCCGTGGCGGCGGGTGATCACCTGGCCTCCGGGACGCTCATCCGCACCGGACTGCGTTCCGCTCTGCTCCTGCAGTTCGGTGACAACGTGATCGTGAAGATCGACCGAGCCACGTCAATGACGGTGGCGCAGTTCTACCGTTCGGCGCAGGAACAGCGGATCAAGCTCGACCTCGGATACGGGGCCGTTCGCGCGGGCGTAGCGGAAGGGGCGATCCAGAGCGACATGACCATCGAGACGCCTGTGGCGACGCTTACGCGGCGCGGCACGTGGAACTTCGGTATCGAATACGAGGCGGTGAGCGGGCGGTTCCGCATCTTCGTCGAGGATCACGGCGTCGTCGATGCGCTGGACCAGTTGACGAGGCAACGACGCACACTGATCGCCCCGGAATACGTTACGCAGGCGATGATCCGGTGGATCGAGACAGCCAAGTTCGACCGGTACGTGCCCATCCAGGACGCGTTCGGGCTTACGCGGGGCGACCGGCTGTTCGAGGTGTACTACGGCACGGGCCGCGGGGTCGTAAATGCCGGAGGCGGGGCGGACACGCTCAATGCCGTCCAGCCCGGCGCCGGTCTGAATGCGGCGGAGATCGTCAGCCAGCGGCAGGGCGCTGGGACCTCGTTCGGGCCGTTGCCGACGATTCCGCTCACGCCGGGTGTGCGGGACCGGCCGGAGGGCAACTTCGGCACGGGCGGGGCGGTTATCCCGACGAACCTGATGAAGAAGGGGCGTTCGCCGCGATAACGGCCGGCCGGCTGCGCGGCGCGCATCCATTCCGATCACGACAGATCGTGTGAACGACGAGAGGATCGTACCAGGCTCGCGAGGCGTCCGTTCGTTCTCGCGGCGTGGGCGCACACAGGCGCGAACGGGCTACGTCGGTTCGATCTGGAAGGTTACCGTCACCACTGCCTGGGCGTCCTTGTCGATGGTCGAGGTGTCGTAGATTCCCTCGGCGCTCACGGCGGTCGAGAAGGGCCGCGTGATCTGGACCACACCCATCGTCGCGGCCCGCACGCCGGTAAGGCGGCAGCCGGCGGCGCGGGCGATTTCCTCCGCGCGGGCGCGGGCGTCCTTCGATGCCGCTCCCATGAGTTCGAGCTTGAGCGCGGACGGGTCGCTGTAGTAGTACTCGGGCGCCTGCGAGACGACCAGGATGCCCTCCTGGATCAGTTGGGTGACCTGGCCGGCGGTCTGCGCGACGCGATCCACATCCCGCGTCGAAATGAAGAACGTTCGTGAGAGCGTGTAGGAGGCGACATCGCGCGTCTCCTGTCCCTTCCCGGCGCGGACGTAGTGTACGGTGGTCTCGATGGCTCCCAGGCCGGTCTCCGCGGCGGGGAAGCCCTGCTGTTCGAGGAAGGCCTTTACCCGCTGGACGCCGGCGTCCACCGCCTTGTACGCCTCCTGCATCTGCTTGTTCTCGCCCTCGACGCGGATCTGCCAGACGGCGCGATCGGAGCGGATGCGTTTACGGGTCGAGCCCTTTACGACGATGGTCTGTTCCTGGCGTTTGATCTGTTCTCCGCGCGACCGGTAGGCGCGCGCCGCCACCACCGTGCTCGTGATGACGCTCACGGCGATGCCCAGCATGACGATGACGGCCGTGCTGGCCAGATTGAGACGAACGCGGTACTCGAACATGGCAGCTCCTCCTTGAGCCTGAGGCGTGGTTCCACCTCGCCATAACCCAGCGTGCCGACATTCTACCGGTATGCAGGGCGGGATGCCAGGGGCTGCTGCACGTCAAAGGCGGGCGGGCGAAAACGGCCGTATTTCCGCCGTCTTCCGCGGGCAGGTGCGTCAGGCGGACCGGCCGGAACGGAGCTGGCGGTAGGTTTCCATCGCGTCGGGAAACGGGGCCAGGGCGCGCTCGAAGATCCCGAGGGAATAGGCGATGGTCATGCCGTAGTTCGTGATCGGCACGCCGGCCCGGCGGCACTCCAGGATTCGGGAGAGGACCTCGCGGCGGTTGGTCATGCAACTGCCGCAGTGCACGACGAGCTGATAGGAACTCAGGTCGGCGGGGAAGTCGTGGCCCTGCGTCGTGGTGAACTCCAGCCTGCCGCCGACGTACTGCGTGAGCCAGCGGGGGATCTTCACGCGACCGATGTCCTCGCCGATCGGGTGATGCGAGCACGCCTCGGCGATGAGCACGCGGTCGCCGGGGCGGAGACTGTCGATCGCGACGGCGCCGCGTGTGAACTCGCCCAGATCGCCCTTGAATCGCGCGAAGAGGATCGAGAACGAAGTGAGCTTCACGTCGTTCGGCGTGTCGGCGGCGACCTTGAGGAAGGCCTGCGAGTCGGTGACGACGAGGGCCGGCGGCTTCTTCAGGCGATCGAGGGCGTCGCGCAGCTCCCGCTCCTTCACAATCATGCAGCAGGCGTCGTTGTCAAGGAGGTCGCGGATCGTCTGCACCTGCGGCAGGATCAGACGGCCCCTGGGCGCCTCGAGGTCGATCGGCACCACGAGGACCGCCAGCTCGCCGGGCGGCACAAGATCCCCGACAATGGACGGGGCGTTGATGAACTCGTCGGGCGCACAGCGAACGATCGCCTCGCGGAGCGTGAGCACACCCTCGCCGCGGGCGGCCACGGTTTCGACACAGAGGATCCCGTTGCCCCGCAATCGAGTGAGCGTTGCCTCGTCCGGGCGGCCGAGGTCGGCCTTGTTGAAGACGGCCACCGCGGGGATCTTTCGCCGTTGCAGTTCCGCTACGATCTCCTCTTCAAACGGTCCCCAGCGGTCCGCCTCGGCGACGACGATGCCGACGTCGGTCCGATCGAAAACCCCGCGCGTGCGCTGCACGCGGAGCTCGCCGAGTGCACCGACGTCGTCGATGCCGGCCGTGTCGATGAAGAGCACCGGGCCGATGGGCAGCAGTTCCATCGGCTTCTCGACGGGGTCGGTCGTCGTGCCGGCAACATCCGAGACGATCGAGACCGCCTGCCGCGTCAGCGCGTTGAGCAGCGACGACTTGCCGACGTTTCGCCGGCCGAACAGGCCGATGTGAAGTCGCAGGCCCCTGGGCGTCGCTTTCATTTGCGGGCCTTTCCGAGCGGTGAGCCGAGGCGCGTGGCCCATTCGGCCGAGACGAGTTCGTCGAACTTCTCGGCCGTGAGCAGGCCGCGCTCGATGACGATCTGCCGGACGCTCTTGCCGTCCGACCGGGCGGCGGCGGCGATTTCCTGGGCGGCCTCGTACCCGAGGACCTCGACGAGGGCGGTAGCGCTGGCCGTGGCGTTCTCGACGTGGAGGCGGCATCGCACCTCGTTCGCCTCGATGCCCGAGACGCAGTAGCGGCAGAAGATCATGCACCCGTTGCGGAGCAGGTCGAGGCTGCCGAGCAGGGCGTCCGCAATGAGCGGCATGAACGCGTTAAGTTCGAGGTTGCCCAGCGAGCATGCCTGGGTAATGGCCTGATCGTTGGCCATGACGGCCATCGCGACCTGCGAAACGGCCTCGGGAATGACGGGGTTCACCTTGCCGGGCATGATCGAGGAGCCGGCCTGTCGCGCGGGGATGCGGATCTCGCCGATGCCGCCGTCGGGGCCGGACGACAGCAGCCGCAGGTCGCCGGCAATCTTGAGCAGATTGCCCGCGAGGGCCTTGAGGATGCCGCTGACTTCAACGAAGACATCCATGTTCTGCGTGGCATCGACGAGATTCTCGGCGCGGGCGAGGCCTAAACCCGTAATGTCCCGGAGGTGCTCGACCACGCGGAAGATGTATTGCCGGGGAGCGGATATGCCGGTGCCGATGGCGGTGCCGCCGAGATTCACGACGCGGAGGCGCTCCTCGCACTTGTAGATCCGCCAGCGGTCGCGGCCGAACGCCTCGGCATAAGCCGACATCTCCCGCCCGAGCGTGGTCAGCACGGCATCCTGCAGTTCCGTGCGGCCGATCTTGACGACGGCGGCGGTCTCCTTCTCCTTCCGCTGGAACTCCTCGATCAGGCAGACGACATGACGCTCCAGCCGGCGGAGGAGCTGAATGGCGGCGATCTTGAGCGCCGTGGGGTACGTGTCGTTCGTGGACTGGTGAAGGTTGATGTCGTCCAGGGGGCTGATCGTGTGGTAGTCGCCGAGAGGCCGGCCGAGGATCTGCAACGCGCGATTCGCGAGGACCTCGTTGACATTCATGTTCGTGGAGGTTCCCGCGCCGCCTTGCAGGGCGTCAACGAGGATATGGGCGTCGAGCCGGCCATCCATCATTTCCGTGCAGGCAGCTTCGATGGCACGGGCTTTGTCTTCGTCCCACCAGCCGAGCTCGTGATTCGTCCGCGCGCAGGCAAGCTTGACGGCACCGTACCCGTGCACCAGAGCGGGGTTAACCCTCCGCCCGCTCAGAGGAAAGTTCTCGATGGCACGCTCCGTGTAGATGCCGTGCAACGCAGCGGCGGGAACGTCGCGTTCGCCGAGGAGGTCGTGCTCCCTTCGATAGTCGCTCATGTGCGCGCCACCGTCCGCCCGATCGCCGTCGTCCTTGGTGCCGCCCCGGGTTCGACCGCTTCGTTCGTTTCCAGCCCCACAGGGGCAACCAACTTCAGCGCCGAACGGGCAACCGACATCGGCCCCGCAGCGACCGACGTCAACCCCGCAGGGGCAACCGACGTCGGCCCCGCAGCGACCGACGTCGGCCCCGTAGGGGCGATTGAGAGTAGCCCAAGGCGCAGCCCTGGGTTCCAGGCCTCATCAATCAAAAAGCCCCGTAGGGGCGATTGAGCCTTCGCGGCGCTGCTCGCCCCATGCGAAACTGTCTTACCGAAAACGACACTAGAAATACAAATCTCTTTCGTCCGTACACCGGATTCTCTGCAGGCGATCCAGCAGTTCCGTCTTGCGGGGACCGTCTGCCAGCTTGTCGATCTCCTCGGCGATCCGCTTTTCTCCCTCCGCCCGGGTCTCCGGCGAGGCATAGTCCGTCAGGTATTCCATCAGCGTCGTCAGGGCGTTCGGCGTGCAGAACCGTTGAATGAAGCCCGGGATCGCAAACTCCATGAAGTGCTCGCCCGTGCGTCCGAGCCGGTAGCAGGCCGTGCAGAAACTCGGGATGTAGCCGTCAAGGAGCAGTTCGCGCATGACCTGGTCGAGCGGCCGGATGTCGCCGAGTTCGAATTGCTCGCGCTCCATGACCTGGGCGTCGCCGGCCTCGGTGTAGCCGCCGATCTCGATGCGGCTTCCCGCGTCGATCTGCGAAACGCCGAAGGCCATGACCTCGCGTCGCAGCGCGGCGCTCTCGCGTGCCGTAAGGATCAGCCCCGTGTAGGGCACGGCGAGCCGGAGCGTCGCGATGATGCGCTTGAAGTCGAAGTCGCCGACCGCGTAGCGCGAGTCGAACCGGACGCCCGCCGCCGGCCGCAGCCGCGGAAAGCTGATCGTGTGCGGCCCGACGCCGTAGCGATGCTGAAGATGGAGTGCATGAGAGACGAGCCCGAGGACCTCGAACCGCCAGTCGTACAGTCCGAAAAGGGCGCCGATGCCGACGTCGTCGATGCCGGCCTCCATGGCGCGGCTCAGGCCATCCAGCCGGTACAGGTAGTCGCCTTTGCGCGTATGGCGGGGATGCAGCGCGGCGTACGTGTCGTGATGGTACGTTTCCTGGAAGATCTGAAACGTGCCGATCCCGGCCGCTTTGATCGTGCGGAAGCCCTCGATGTCAAAGGGGGCGGCGTTGATGTTCACGCGGCGGATCTCGCCTCGGCCGGTCCGTACGCCGTACACCGTTCGCACGGAATCCGCGATGAACCCGGCGTTGTAGCGCGGATGTTCGCCGAAGACAAGGATGAGACGCTTGTGGCCGCGGTTCTCCAGCGCCTCGACCTGCCGGCGGATCCCGGCCTCGTCGAGCGTACGCCGGACGACCGCACGGTTGGACCGCTTGAATGCGCAATAGGCGCAATCATTCACACAATCGTTACCGATGTACAGCGGGGCGAAGAGCACGATCCGGTTGCCATACACGTCGCGTTTGAGCCGGCGCGCGGTTTCAAAGATCTCCTCGATGATCGCGGGGTCCGTCACGGTCAGAAGCGCGGCCGTCTCCTCGACGCTCAGCGGCGTCTTGGCAAGACTCTTGCTGATAATGTCACGGACCCGCGGCGCATCCGGCGGGGGGGCCTGCAGGAGCTCCGTCAACAGAGCGTCATTGATGAAGTCCGTTGCCCCCTCGCTCAAGCTCATCCGCGGCAGTGCCGACGTTGCATACATATCAAACCCTCCCCCGCACCTCAGGGGATTGTAGTAACCGGTCTGTGCCCCGGCGAATCGCCCCGACCCGTGCCGACCTTGCGCCCCATCGCCCGCAGCCGATGCTTCAGGCAGGCGTCGCACTCGGCCGCGGTTTCGTTCAGGCAGGCCTTCGCCGGGTAAATCTCGTACAGGCAGCGGTATCGCGGAGGCGTAAGGTTCGGCATGATCACGTTGGCCCCGCGCGAGAGCCCCAGCTCGCGCCCGTTTGCCCGGTTCAGTGTCGCCAGTGCCGTAGTGCTTGGAATGTTCGCCTGTGGGCATACGATCCGCGCGAGGGCGATCGTCTTGTAGGTCATCAGTTCCGTACCGGGCACCTGCTCGTGTGTCGCTGCCGTGTCGGCCGTACAGACAGACGCGATGTCCCCCGGATGCACGCCCGGAACGGCATGGGTATCCGGCGGCCTGTCCTGCCGCGGCTGTCCGAGAGGCGTGTCGGGGTGTGCGATGTACGGCCCTACGCCGATCATGTCCAGGCGAAGCCGGCGGAACGTATCGATGTCCTCGGCGAGATCCTCCCAGGTCTGTCCCGGGATGCCGATCATCACGCCGCTGCCGACTTCGTAGCCGAGTTCCCGCAGCCGCCCAAGGATGGCGAAACGATCGGATCGCGTGCCGGGCCTCGGGGGGTGAATTCGCTCGTAGAGCCGGCGGTTGGAGGTCTCGAACCGCAACAGGTACCGGTCGGCCCCGGCTTTTCGCCAGAGGGCCAGCTCGTGATCCTCGCGTTCACCGAGGCTGAGCGTGACGGCGAGCGGCGTTTCCGCCTTGATACGGCGGATGACGTCGGCGAGCCAGTCGGCTTGCGTGCCGGGATCCTCGCCCGATTGCAGCACGACCGTACCGTAGCCGTACGCCACCGCCTGGCGTGCGCAGTCAAGGATTTCGTCCGCCGTCATGCGGTAGCGCGCGATCCGCCGGTTTTCCGCGCGCAGCCCGCAGTAGGCGCACCGGCGCACACAGTAATTCGAGAACTCGATCAGCCCGCGCAGGTGCACCTCCTCGCCGACGTGGAGCCGGCGCACCTCGTCGGCCCGGCGCCAGAGCTCGTCCAGGCGCCGTTCGTCCTCCACCCGCAGCCAGTCAAGGATCTCGCGGCGGTGCATGGGAATCCGCTTGTGCCTGTGCGTGCGTCCGGAGCGTCACGGTGAAGGTGCTTCCCTTGTCCGGCTCGCTCGTTACGGAAGCATCCCCGCCGTACATGTTCGCGAGCTTCCTCACGATCGACAGGCCCAGTCCGCTGCCGAGGATGTTGCGAGTCTTGGCGTTCTTGATGCGGACGAAGTCTCCGAACAGCTTCGCCGCCTCCTCGCGGGTCATGCCGATGCCGGTGTCGGCCACGGTAATGGTCACCGTTTCGTCGTTTCGGGAGAGGGCGACATCGACGTTGCCCCCGTCGCGGTTGTACTTCACGGCATTCGAGATCAGGTTGTTCAGGATGATCTCGATCTCGCCCCGGTCGGCCGTCATCATCACCGGGTCGTCGGCCCGGAGGTGGATGCTGATGTTTCGTTTCATCGCATCCGGCCGGAAGGTCTCGATGGAGTTCCGGGCGACCTCGCGTACACTCACCTCGGTCAGCTCGCGCTTCTTCTTTCCGGACTCGATTCGCGTGAGATCGAGAAGGTCCATGATCATCTTGCGCATCCCCTCGGCGCGAATGAGGGCGCGTTCGATCATCCGATCATAGACCGCAGGGTCGTCGCCTGCCGAGCGGTTCTTCAGGAGGTTCAGATACCCCTCGATCGCGCCGAGCGGGGCCTTCAGCTCGTGGGCGAGCACCGAGATGAACTCGAATCGCAGTTGGCGTTTTTCGCGGGCGAGCTGGCGGGCCTGGCGCTGTACGATCAGGTGGCCCGCGGCCTTGCGGATGGTGGTCTTGAGCTCCTCCGGGGTGAACGGCTTGGCGAGGAAGTCATAGGCGCCGCGTTTCGTGGCGCTGACGGCCGTTTCGAGCGAGGCGTACGCCGTGATCATCACCGTCAGGATGTCACACTGCTGCTCGGCGATCCGGTCGAGCACATCCAGCCCGGATATGCCGGGGAGTTTGTGATCGAGCAGCAGGATGTCGGGACAGGAGGCGGCGATCCTCTCGAGAGCCTCCTCGCCGCTTTCGGCCTGGTCCACCGCGAACGAGACCTCGCCGTTGAGATCCGGCAGCCGCACGCGGAAGTCCTGCAGCGCGCGGGCGACCCCCCGGCGCATCCCCGGTTCATCGTCCACGACGAGGATCCGCAGCGTCTCCATTCGCGTCAGTCCTTCAGCAGCCGGCCGATTTCCCGCCGGAGCTGCTCGAAGCGGACGGGCTTGGCGAGCACGGCGTCGGCCTTGACCCAGGATCGCTCTTCGCTCGTGGCGGCGTCGAAGTCCATCCCCGTCTCGCTCGCAACGGCCGTCACAAGGAGCACCGGAATCTTCGGATCGAGCTTCTTGATGTGATGACACAGCGTGAAGCCCCCGTCCGTGTGCTCCATCATGAGATCGCAGATGGCCAGGTCCGGCTTCTGCTGCCGGAGGATCTCCTCCGCGGCGGCGGAGCTTTCGGCGGCGAGGACTTCGTAGCCCGCCGCCTCCAGCTCGATCCGCAACTGTGCGAGGTAATCCGGATCGTCGTCTACTGCGAGAATCTTCTTTGCCATAACCGTCCTTCCTGTGCCCGTCATCCGGCGAGAATCGCGTCGATTGCGTCCGCCAGGCGCTCCGGCGACGCCGGCTTGTCCATGAAGTTCACAACCGGCAGCTTCATTTCCTCCGGCGAAAAGCCGGGCGGCGTCTTGAGCCCCGAGCGGATCGAGGAAAGCATCAGTACGGGCAGGTCGGGCTTCCCGTCGTGAATCTCCCGTGCCAGTTCGAAGCCCGCCGTGTCCGATTCCATCATCACATCGAGCACCACCAGGTCGGGGCGTGCCTCCGCCAGAAGACTTCGCGCCTCCGCAGCGGAATACGCGCACGTCACCTCGTGCCCCCGACGGGTCAGGACGAGCTGGTTCATCTCCACAAGATCCACGTCATCGTCCACCAGCAGGATTCTGGCCATAACCCACGTCCTTTGTCGTTGCGTCATGCCGCCTGTCCCCGACGCGGCAGGGACACTGTAAACGTCGTGCCCGTCGGCCCGGCGGCCGGGTCGGCGTTGGACTGCACCTGAATGTCGCCCCGGTGCATTTTCACGATACCATAGGTCACAGCCAGGCCCAAGCCGGTTCCTTTGCCGATCTGCTTCGTGGTGAAGAACGGCTCGAAGAGCTTCGGCAGATTCTCCTTCGGAATGCCCACGCCCGTATCCGTGACGATCAAACGCACGTGCGTGTCGTCCCCGTCCGTCCGGACGGTAAGCGTTCCGCCGTCGGGCATCGCGGCCTGCGCGTTCGTGATAAGGTTCGTCAGGACCTGCACGATCTGATCCGGATCAATGTCCGCCACCGCGTCCGCCGTCCCATGCTCGACGCGCACGGTGATGCTGGCCGGCGTATGCATCGTCTTCATCACCCGGTCCACCAGCTCGCGCAGGTCGGTCGGCCGCAGCGCAACCTTGTTCTGCCGGGCGAAATGGAGAAGGCCGGAGACGATCTTCTTGCACCGGTCGGCCTCGTCCACGATCGTGGCGAGATCCTCGCGGAGCTTCGGATTGGAGCCCCATTCCTCGAGCAGCAGGTGCGCGTACATCAGGACGACCCCCAGGGGGTTGTTCACCTCGTGCGCGATGCCGGCGGCAAGCTGGCCCATGCTGGCGAGCTTCTCCGACTGCATCAACTGCTCCTGCGTGGTGGCGAGCTGTCTGTTGGAGACGGCGAGTTCCTTGACCGTCTTGCGAAGCTGATCGATCGTGTAGGGGAGGCACATCTCGCACTCGGCGAGCCCCTCGTAAATAGCGACGGCATGTTCCCGGCACGTTTCATAGCCGCAGGCGCCGCAGTTCAACTCGTCTTCGGGCCTGACCTTGCCCATCTCGGCCATGATGAGGCTGATCTCGCCCTCCGACGGGGGCCTGATCCTCCGATCGTTCGGCGCGAAGCGGCGGCTCAGGTCGAGGTCGGCGAAGCGGGCCACGTTTTCCGCCCACTGCCGGGCGTCGACGACGTCCCGGCGGCGGCGGACATACTGGCTGACGCGGGAGCGCCGGCTGAACAGCGGCGCCTGGCATTGAATACCCGGCCCCATGATGCAGCCGTTGCAGCAGAGCACTTCGAGAAGCCTGGCGTCGAGATCGCCCGCCTCGAATTCGCGGATCGCTTCGACGAAGTCGGTGCGGCCCTCGGCGGAAACGACTTCGCCCGCCATCAGGTCCTCGGGGATATCGGCGGCCTGGAGCATACCCCGGCTGATCGGAAACAGGGCCCCGGCACCGGCGTGCGGCGGATCGAACTCGCACGCGCTGACGGCCTGAGGCGCCAGCCCCCTGGCCTGAAACATCTCCCGGAGCTCCGCGAACGTCAGGGCCGCATCGACTTCGTCCGGGAGCTGGTCGGAAGCGATCTCGCCCTTCTTCGCGATGCACGGCCCGATGAAGACGACCTTGAGATCGTCGCCGTGCAGACGCCGCAGCACACGGGCGGTGGCAACCATCGGCGAGACGATCGGGGCCAGGGAATCGACCAGCCGCGGATGATACCGCTCGACGTAGGCGATAATCGCGGGGCAATTCGTCGCCACATACCGCTTGCCGCCTGCCTCGGCGGACAGTCGCCGATACTGCCGGGCCACCAGGTCCGCCCCGAAGCCGACTTCGTTGACCAGAGCGAATCCGAGCGACCGGATCATCCCGACCAGTTGGCGGTAATCCATGTCGGCGAATTCGGCGGGGAAGCTCGGGGCGATGCAGGCGGCCACCCTTGCTCCGGACCCCAGAAGCTGTTCGACCCGTTCAATCGAGCGGAGCACCCGCTTGGCATGCTGGCTGCAGACGCGGACGCAATTCCCGCAGCCGATGCACCGCTCGGGAATGACCTCCGCCTGGCCTTCCGCGATCCGAATGGCCTTCACCGGGCATTCGCGCACACACGTGTAGCAGACGCGGCAGCGCTCCTTGATCGTCGTCACCAGCGGGATGTGTTCCGGCGGTTCCAATCGCGTCTCCTCAGACGACCACCTCGCGCGGCGCATAGCGGGTGTGCAGAAGGTGGTGACTCTTTTCGCTCAGCGGCTTGCCCAGGAAGTCGGCGTACAGCCGCTCGACCTCCTCGTTCCGGTGCGAAAAGCGGACGAGTTCGTCCCGGTCGATGCGGTAGAGGGCCTGCATCCGTTCGCGGACGGCATCGAGATCCGTGCCGTAGGGCTGTCCGCCGCCGGCGATGCAGCCGCCCGGGCACGTCATCACCTCGATGAAGTGCAGGTCGTTGCGGCCGGCCCGGATCGCGTCAAGCAGCTTCCGGGCATTGCCCAGCCCGCTCACGACGGCGGCACCGACGTCCAGTTCGCCGATCCGGATCCGCGCCTCCTTGATTCCCTGAAGGCCGCGAAGGACCTGGATCTTCGGGTTTTCCATGTCCCGGCCCGTCAGGAGATAGTGAGCGGTCCGCAACGCGGCCTCCATGACGCCCCCGGTGGCCCCGAAGAGCTTGCCCGCCGTGCTTCGCCGCCCGAACGGCGTATCGGCCGTGTCCGGCGGCAGCGAGTGGAGGTCGAGCCCCTTCATGCGGATCATCTGCGCGAGCTCCCGCGTGGTCAGCACGGCATCGATGTCGGGTTCGCCGTGGGCGACCATCTCGGGGCGTTCCGCCTCGAACTTCTTGGCCGTACACGGCATGATCGAGACGCTGAACAGCCGCGCCGGATCGATCTTCTCGCGCTCGGCAAAGTAGCTTTTGATTACGGCACCGAGCATCTGCTGGGGGCTCTTGCACGTGGACAGGTTCCCGATGAAATCCGGGTAGAACTCCTCCACGAACTTGATCCAGCCGGGCGAGCAGCTCGTCATCATGGGCAGCGTTCCGCCGTGGGCGATGCGGGCGGCCAGTTCGGAGGCCTCCTCCATGATCGTCAGGTCGGCGCTGAAAGCGGTGTCGAACACGCGCCGGAAGCCGAGCGCGCGGAGGGCGGAGGTCATCACGCCGCAGATGTCCACGCCGGGCTTCATGCCGAACGCCTCGGCGAGCGTCACGGAAACGCTCGGGGCGTGCTGGACGACCACATAGCGGTTCGGGTCGGCGAGGGCATCGAGCACCTTCTTGATGTGGCTCTGCTCGCGGAGCGCGCCGGTCGGGCAGACCACGACGCACTGGCCGCAGTTTACGCAGCTCGATACGTTGAGCCCCTGGTCGAAGGCCGTGCCCACGCGGGCCCTGCTGCCCCGGTTGATGAAATCGATCGCGGAGACGCCCTGGACTTCCTCACAGACGCGGACGCACCGGCCGCAGAGGATGCACTTGGCCGGATCGCGGACGATCGACGCGCTGGAGGTGTCGATCTTGTAGTTGTTCTTCTCGCCCGTGTAGGACCGCTCGCGGACGCCCAGCTCGCCGGCCAGCGCCTGCAGCTGGCAGTTGCGGTTGCGAGTACAGTAGAGGCAGTCATCCGGGTGGCTCGCGAGGAGCAGCTCGATGATCGTCTTGCGGGCCCGCACGGCGCGCGGGGAATGGGTCTGAACCTTCATTCCCTCCACGACGGGGAACGCGCAGCTCGGAACGAGGTTCCGCTGGCCCTCGACCTCCACGACGCACATGCGGCACGCGCCGCTCGGGAAGAGGTGCTCCAGGTGACAGAGCGTCGGAACGGTGATGCCCGCCCGCTTGAGGGCGCTCAGGAGCATCTCGCCGCGCTTGGCCTCGATCGGCCTGTTGTTCACTTCAATGGTTATCACAGTCCTGCCCTCGCGCTATTCCACAACGACCGCATGCAGCCGACAGACATCCACGCACGTGCCGCAACCGATGCACTTGTCCGGGATGATGTAATGGGGGCTCCGGGGCGTCCCCATGATCGCCTCGGCCGGACACTTCTTCGCGCACAGGGTGCAGCCCTTGCACTTTTCCGCGTCGATCCGATACGTCAGAAGCTCCGTGCAGACGCCCGCGGGACAGCGCCGCTCGAAGATGTGCGCCTCGTACTCGTCGCGGAAGTACCGCAGCGTGCTCAGGACGGGGTTCGGCGCGGTCTGCCCGAGGCCGCACAGGCTCGTATCCTTGATCACCTCCGCCAGGCGGTTGAGGTGCATCACTCCCTTGAAACGCTCCAGCGCCTCCTGGCCCGTTTCGTTCCGCCGGCCGCGCGTGATCCGCTGGAGGATCTCCAGCATCCGCCGGGTGCCTTCCCGGCAGGGAATGCACTTGCCGCAGCTCTCGCGCTGAATGAAGTCCATGAAGAACTTCGCCACATCCACCATGCAGGTGTCTTCGTCCATCACGACGAGTCCGCCCGAGCCCATCATCGCGCCGACGGTCTTGAGCGATTCGTAGTCGATCTCGATGTCGAGGTGCTGGGCCGGAATGCACCCGCCGGAGGGGCCGCCGATCTGGGCCGCCTTGTACGCTTTCCCGTTCGGGATGCCGCCGCCGATCTCGAAAATAATCTGCCGCATCCTCGTGCCCATCGCGACCTCGACCAGACCGGTCCGCGCGACCTTGCCGGACAGCGCGAAGACTTTCGTGCCCTTGCTGGTTTTCGTGCCGACGGCACGGAACCATTCGTGTCCCCTGGCCGCGATCTCCGGCAGATTGGCGAGCGTCTCGACGTTGTTGATTACCGTCGGCTTGCCGAAAAGCCCCTGCACCGCAGGAAACGGCGGCCGCGGACGCGGCATGCCCCGCCTGCCCTCGATGCTGTGAATCAGCGCGGTCTCCTCGCCGCAGACGAACGCACCCGCTCCCTGCTTGATGACGATGTCCAGGTCAAAACCGCTGTCCAGGATGTTGTCGCCGAGGAGCCCGTAAGCCTTCGCGTCGGCGATTGCGCGAACGAGGCGGCGGACGGCCAGCGGGTATTCCGCGCGGATGTAGACGTAGGCCTTGCTCGCGCCGATCGCGTACGCGGCGATGGCCATGCCCTCGAGCAGCCGGTGCGGGTCGCCCTCGATGACGGCTCGGTCCATGAACGCACCCGGATCGCCCTCGTCGGCGTTGCAGATCAGGTACTTCTGTTCGGCGGGGGTGTTCAGGGCGTATTTCCACTTCGTGCCCGTGGGAAAGCCGCCGCCCCCGCGGCCGCGAAGCCCGCTGGCCTCGACCATGTCGCACACCTCGGCGGGGGTTTTCGTGCGGATGGTGTCGGCGAAGGCCCGATACCCGCCCCGGACGAGGTATTCGTCAATCTGATCCGCGTCGATCATGCCGCAGTTCGCCAGCACCCAGCGGGTCTGCGGCGCGAAGAACGGATGTTCATCCACATACGACACACCCGGCCACGGCCGTGCCACCGCGCTGCGGAACTGACCGATGACCGCATCCGCGGGGATGTCCCCCGCAAACACCGCGTCCAGGAGGCCCGCGACCTTGTCCTCCGTCACGCCCTGGAAGGACACCCGCGTCCGCCCGGGCAACTGTACGTCAAGCATCGGCTCGGCGGAGCAGAGGCCGATGCAACCGACTTCGACGACGTCGGCCTCCCGTTGGTGGTCCACCAGGTAACGCTTCACGGCCGCCAGCGTCTTGCCCGCGCCCGCGCCGAGCCCGCACGTGCCGGTGCCGACGAAGACCACGGGGCGTTCGAGGCAGTCACGTCGCAGAACAGCGGTGCGCGTCGCGATACGCCGCCGGCATGCCTCGCTGTCATGGCACACGGGCCCCTCGACGAGACACGTGATCAGGTCAGGGCACGGTCGTTCGACACTGTGCCAGCATTGTCCACAGCACTTTTCGTCAATGAGTCGCGGCATCTTGGGCGACCTTTCCACGATAGGTATTGATGATTGCCTTCACCTTGTCCGGGGTCACGGCCGCATGGAACTCGCCGTTCACGTTGATAACCGGCGCGAGACCGCATGCCCCCATGCACGCCACCACCTCGAGGCTGAACGCGCCGTCCTTCGTGGTCTGTCCCGGCTCGATCTTCAGCGCCTGCTGGCACGCCCGCAGCACCGCTGCGGAACCCTTCACGTGACACGCCGTTCCGCGGCATACCTGAATGTGAAAGGTACCCTGCGGTTGAAAACGGAACTGGTTGTAGAACGTCGCGACGCCGTAGATCTTGCTCACCGGTAGCTTCAGATGACGGCCAATCTGAATGATCGCCTCGCGGGACAGATAGCCCTGACGCTCCTGCACGGCCTGGAGGATCGGAATGAGCGCATCCCGTCCTCCGCCGGCATACTGCTTGAGAATCGCTTCCACATCCGCCACGGCACTCATTGATTCCCGTCCTTCCCGGCCGCCCCGTTTCGAGCGAAGCAGGCGACCTTCTCCAGCCACGTCGTCATATCCATCTGCTCCACATACACGCCCGCCGGCACGTGCAAGGGCACCGGTGCGAAATTCAGCAAGCCTCGTACCCCGGCTCGCACCAGGCGGTCGGCAACACTGATAGCGGCAACGGCCGGCACCGCGATCAATCCCACGCGTATCCCATGTTCGCGGACACGCCGCTGTGTTTCCTCGATCGAATAACAGCGACAACCCTGAATGACTCGCCCGACCTTCGCCGGGTCCGTGTCGAATGCCGCGACGAGCCGGGCCTTCGGACGGCGTCCGAGGAAGTAAGCCAGGATCGCCCGTCCCAGGTTCCCGACACCCACCAGAGCCGCCGCCTCGGGCTCAGGCCCGTCCAATAGCGCACCAATCGCCTCGGCCAGGCCCTCCGCGCTGTAACCGCGCGCCGGAATCCCGGTGTAGCCGACGAGCATAAGGTCGCGACGTACCTGTGAGGCGCTGAATCCGGACAAGGTCGCCAAGTCCTGCGAGTGAAGATAGCGCCTGCCGTCGCGAGCAAGCGCGACAAGCAGCCTTCGGTAGACGCTGAGGCGTTCCACGGTCTTTTGTGGTGCAGTTGCCATGAGCTTCGCAAGCCCGCGCTCCGGCAAACGCTGTGAGCGCCATCACACTGTGATACAATTCACAATATACACCACGGACCTTGACCTGTCAAGCCGCCAAACAATGCATCTTTTCGATCACGAGATGACGGATAACGATCCTATGTCGATGGAATCCCAGCACAATAAATGCTATAAGACCATGCCGGACAACGTTTTACGGCTTAAGACCGATGCGGGACTTGGACCACAGCCATGAACCGCAGCCGCATGTACAGGCTGTTTTCGCACCTGTTTTCGGTCCGCAACGACCCTCTCCCGACATTCTGGGGTTCGGAAGCCCCCTGTTTCTGGGCCATACGGATGGGCGCGTGCATAATCTCCGTTAGGAGCGAAAGATACCGCGATTGATGGCTATCCGCACTGTTTTCGGTTACCGAGCCTGAGCCGAATCTAGTCGCGATCTTGATTGCTCTCGTCGCTTGGGCTGCCAACAGGCTCACCCAGGGTGGCGGGCACCCGGGTCCCGTGTCGGGCAAAGAAAGCGACCTTTTCGAGGAAGACCGCGATGTCGGCGTCCTGAACATATGTGTCCACAGGCACGTGAAGGCGGGTGGGGGCGAAGTTCAAAAGCCCGCGGACACCTGCGCGGACCAACGTATTCGCGACGGCCTGTGCAGCTGGGGCCGGGACGGCGATGATTCCAACCCGTATTCGCTGCTCGCGAACGATGTCCTCCATACGTTCCACGGGGTAGCAGGGGCAGCCGTGGATCACGCGGTCCACCTTCTGCGGATCCTTGTCGAAGGCGGCAACAATTGCGAGATGGGGACGTCGGCCCGCGAAATAGGCCATGATGGCTTGCCCAAGGTGGCCGACGCCCGCCAGCGCCACACCCTGGCCCTCGGGGGCATCCAGGAATTCGCCGATCCGCGCGATGAGACCGGATACATCGTAGCCGCGCGATGGGGTTCCGGTGTAGCCGATGGACATGATATCCCGGCGGACCTGCGCCGGGGTGCTGCCTGCCATAGCGGCCAGCTCGTGCGAAAAGACGCTCTGAGTCCCCTCGGCGAGCAGCGCGCTGAGCAGACGTCGGTAGATGCTGAGACGTTCTACGGTTCTCTCCGGTATCACCGGACGGCCTCCTCACACCGAAGGGAAACGGCATCGCGGACGGTCAAGACGGTCATTCGGATACGACGGCAGGTTGACCGACAGCATATCACCCTCATCGCGTGGACCGTTCTCAAAGCGACACACACCGGTCGCGCGGCGTGTGCCAGTGCCATATTGTAATGCCGCAACGAGGCCATGCCACCCCGGTGGGGCGCGGCGATGGGCTGGGGCACGTTATGGGGTCAGGGATACGCATCTGGAGGCCAAGGGCACGTAGAGGTATCATAACGCAGTTTGGGTGCTCCCGGAGCGGACGGGGGCGGCCTCGACGGGGATTTCCTCCGGAAAACCGTTCCCCCTGGGACTATGGGTAGCGAAGGTACATCGAAGCAGACTGCAGGGGCGGGCATTCGCCAGCCGGGTACCCGCAGCTTGCTGCGCTGGATGTTCGGCTTCCTATCGCCGGTGAAGTCCCGGGTTGCGGCCGCATGTCTGTACCTCGCCCTGAGGACCGGGGCGGAGATCCTCGCGGTATACGCGACGGCTCAGGCGATAACGCAGATCAAGGTGGTCCAATTCAGCGATACGGTAGCAAGGCTGGGCTTCTGGGCGTGGATCGGCAGCGAGAGCGCGGACGCCGTGGGACTGCGGCGGATCATCGGGCTGCTCGTCGCGTGCACGTTGGCACTGGGGATCTTCACGTACCTGCGCGAGGTCGCCGGCGCGAAACTCAGTATGGAGATGGTCTTCTACCTCCGCGAGGCGGTCTACGACAAACTCCAGAGAGTCGGCTTCGGGTTCCATGACACCATCTCGACCGGCGAACTGATCAACCGGTCGCTCAGCGACCTGCAGAACGTCCGCGTGTTCGTCAACTCGGCCGTACTGGTCACGCTCGACATCGTTCTGATCGTGGGGGGGTGCATCGCGCTGTTTCTGACACGCTCGGTATGGGTTGCAGCGCTGGCCCTGGTTCCGTTGCCGATCTGGACGTGGTACATCCTGCGGTTCAGCCGCAAGGCCCAGCCGACGCTGGCCGCCGTGATGGAGGCGGGGGATCGAAACGTATCCATCATCACCGAGAACATCGCCGGCGTGCACGTCGTCAAGGCATTCGGTACGGAGAAGTACGAGATCCGCAAGTACGCGGAGAACTGCGACCTGTTCTTCTCCCGGGTGATGAAGCGGATACGCCTCTTCGCGGATTTCACGCCCGTGGTCCGCGGAATCGCGATCGCCTCGCACCTGTCGCTGTTTCTGGCCGTGGGCGTGCTGATGATCAAAGGAAGGCTCGACCCCGGCGACATCCTCATGCTGGGGTGGGCGATGGGGGCGATCCTCGGCCGGCTTCAGCAGGTGGCCGCGATCAACGACCAGTACCAGAACGCGATCGTCTCCGCCCGGCGGTTGCACGAAGTCCTGTCGGCCGCCCCGACCGTACAGGAGCGGCACGACGCACGCCCGCTTCCCCCCGGGCCGGGGAAGCTCGAGGTGGAACACGTTACGTTCGGTTACGACCCCGCCAAGCCGGTGCTTCGCGACGTGAGCTTCGAGGTCCCGGCGGGCTCCGTGGTCGCGATTGTCGGCCCGACCGGTGCGGGAAAGACGACGCTCGTCAATCTGATCGCGCGGTTCTACGATCCGCAGGAAGGACGGATCCGGATCGACGGCGTGGATGTCCGGGATGTCACCCTGGAAAGCCTGCGGAAGGAAATCGCGTACGTATTCCAGGACACGTACCTGTTCAGCGACACGGTTGAGGCGAACGTGGCATACGGCCGGCCGCACCTGCGGGGAGGGGCCGTCGAGGCTGCGGTTCGGCTGGCGCAAGCGCATGAATTCGTCGAGGCGCTGCCGCGGGGATACGAGACGGTGCTCGGAGAGCGAGGGGCGTCGCTGTCGGGCGGACAACGGCAGCGGCTGGCGATTGCGCGGGCGATCCTCTCGAATCCGCGGATTCTCATCCTGGACGACGCGACGGCGGCGATCGACCCGGAGACGGAGGACCTGATCCGCCGTGGCCTCGATCACGTCCTCCATGACCGGACGACGCTGGTAATTGCCCATCGTATCAGCACGGTCCAGCGGGCCGACCTGGTGGTCGTTCTGGAGAACGGCCGCGTCACGCAGAAAGGCACGCACGAGGAGCTGATGCGGCGCGACGGTCATTACCGGGATATTGCGGCGGTGCAATTGTACGGCGACCAGTTCGACGGCAACGACGATTCCGAGTTGCCTTCCGCCGGAAACCGGCCGCGTGCGGCGTGCGAGGCGGCGGCGCCGTCCGCGGCGGTCGGTAACGCGGAGACGACCGGGGACGAGGAGCAACAACGGGCGAGGTGAGCGGCCGGTGGCGGCGACTGCGACAATCCGTCTGAGGAAGAAGGCACCCGCGGCGGCGGTCGTGCGCGCGCCCGGCGCGGAAGAGGACGAACCGCGCTACCGGCCGATCGACTGGTCGTTGATCCGCCGGTTGTTCGGCTTCCTTCGGCCGTACCGGCGGCGCTATGCCCTGGGCATCGCGCTGGGCATGGTCATGGTCGTGCTCGAGATGCAGGGCCCGCTGTTCATGGGCGCGATCGTCAACTGGGCAACCGGATACGCCCGCGGGACGCTCTCCCCGATGCCGACGGAGGCGCGCGCGATCGCACACGTGGCGCAGCTCGTGGGTCTGTGGGCATGCGTGCTCGGCGTCGCGATTCTCATTCATCGCAAGACGATTCTCATCATGGTGGACGCCGGCGAGCGCGTGCAGTTCGATATCCGACGCCGGCTCTTCTCGCATCTTCAGTCGCTCTCGATGAGCTATTACGA
Source organism: uncultured Planctomycetales bacterium (assembly GCA_964653435.1). Classification (GTDB taxonomy): domain Bacteria; phylum Planctomycetota; class Phycisphaerae; order UBA1845; family PWPN01; genus CAZMVY01. The sequence goes on from CAZZFA010000001.1 coordinate 139,655, forward strand.
CCGCACGAAGCTCGGGCGGATCATCAGCCGGTGCACGAGCGACGTGAACAGCCTCCGCGAGGTGAACGTCTGGGGCATCGACACGGTCGTCAAGAACATGCTGATGATGTGCGTGGCGGCGGTCATGCTTCTGAGGACGGAGCCGCGGCTGTTCGCATCCGTGGCGTGGCTCGGCCCGATCCTCTTCATCGTGAACCGCGTGTACCGCACGAAGGCCGGCCGTGCGCAGCAGATCGTCCGCGAGGGCTACACCCGCGTCTCGACAAACCTCGCGGAGAATATCACGGGCGTACGGGTCGTCACCGCGTTCCACCGGCAGGCGCGCAACCTGAGCGTCTTCGATGCGCTGCAGGAGATCAACACGGCGAACAACGTCAGCGCGGCCCGGATCAACGGCCTCTATCAGCCACTGCTCCACTTCATCGGCCTGATGGGCAAGGTCATCATCCTGCTCTACGGCGGCTACCTGGTGGCCGGCGGCGGCATCCCCGTGTCGAGGGGAGTCGGCTCGGTCGTGACGGCCTTCCTCTACTGGGACTGGTTCATGGGGCCGATCGTCAACTTCGGAAACTTCTACAGCCAGCTCATGATGGCCATGGCCGGGGCCGAACGGATCTTCAACCTCCTCGACACAAAACCCGACGTCTGCGACCTGCCCGGGGCCAGGCCGCTGCCGCCGATCGCCGGCCATGTGGCGTTTGAGCATGTCACGTTCGGTTACAAGCCGGATCGGCCGGTGCTGCACGACATCACGTTCGAGGGCCACCCGGGCGAGATGATCGCGCTCGTCGGCGCCACAGGCAGCGGCAAGAGCAGCATCATCGCGCTGCTCGCGCGGTTCTATCAGCCGCAGGCGGGCCGCATCCTCGTGGACGGCCACGACATCCGCCACGTGACGGGCGAATCGCTGCACCGGCAGATGGGCCTCGTGCTGCAGGTCAACTACCTGTTCACCGGCACGGTCATGGACAACATCCGCTACCCCCGGCCGGAGGCCAGCGACGAAGAGGTCGTCCGGGCGGCCAGGGCGATCGGCTCCTACGATGTGATCCAGTCGCTTCAGAACGGCTTCCAGACGGAGGTCGGCGAGCGCGGTGCGAACATGTCATTCGGCCAGCGGCAGCTCATCTGTTTCACGCGGGCATTCCTGGCTGATCCGCGGATCCTCATGCTGGACGAGGCCACCAGCAGCGTGGACACGGTGACGGAGCTGCTCGTGCAGCGCTCCCTGGAAAAGCTGCTCGAGGGCCGGACGACGTTCATCGTCGCGCATCGCCTGAGCACGATCCTGCGCGCGGACACGATCCTCGTGATCGACGAGGGCCGGATCGTCGAACGCGGCACGCACCGCGAGCTGCTCGCAGCGGGCGGGAAGTACGCCCGGCTGTATGAGCAGTTTGTGCGGAGCGAGGTGTGAGCACTTCAAGGGTACGCAAGCGCCCCACCTGCCTGCTACAGCCGGCGAGTGAAACAGGAAGCCGGCACGTCAGGCGAAAAGGCGGTCGTCGGCGAGGCATCGGCATATCTCGCGGTATACGGCGATGATGTGGGCGGGCGAGGTGTCGTTGCCGAGCGCGTCGATGATACGGCGGGCGAGCGTGCCCTTGTCAAGGATGGTGCGGAGGGGCGCCAGGACGTCTGCGGCGGACCGGGGCGGCTCCTTCGTCGCTCCTTCGTTCAGCGAGGGACAGACGGTTGCCGAGTTCCGCTCCTCCACCCGCCCGCTCGCAAGCGGGGGAGAGGCTTGACCCCAGGTCGCGTGCGTGTCCGCCCCGGATGCTGCGATCCCGGATCCCGGATGCCGGATGCCGGACCCCGATTCTTCGTCTTCGACTCCGCCTGGCCCCCTCTTGACAAGGGGAGTGACGGTTCCCGGTTCGAGAGTTTCAACAAGGTAGTGCCAGAGTTCGCCGGCCGTGCATGGTGCGGCATGGGGGAAGCCGAAGGCTTCCAGGTACGCGCGGTCGGAGATTATCGCCGACTCCGCGGCCTTCGTCGTCGCCTGAAGGATCGAATCGAGTGGTTCGACCGCCCAGGCCCGCTGTCGCGCGAGGTCGGTCCAACGCTCGGCGACCATCGCCTTGAGGACGGCTACGATCGTGGCGGCGATCGCAACGTCGGCCGACGGACACTCCTGCATGTCGATGACGCGGATCTCGATCGTATTGCGGCAGAAGCGGGCGATGGCCCCGCGGGCGTTGACCCACTCGTCGCGCAGCGTCTCGTCGGGATCGTGCGGTGCGATATCGCGGTAGATCCGCTGCAGGATCTGCTCCTCGTAGTCCCGCTGCGTGAACACGGCTTCCGGGATCACGCAGCCGGTCACCGAGGGGATCCGGCGGCAGTTCGTGCGGTAGAACGCGAGGCGGCTGTCGAGCAGGCCCGTGAGGCGGCCGTCGATGATCGGCGAGCTTGCCGCCAACGCAGGGATGATCGGCAGCACGAGGCGGATGGCGGCGTGTAGCCGCGCGAATTCGGCGTCGTCGGCGAAGGGGAGGTTGATGTGCATGCTCTGCAGGTTCGACCAGCCGTGCCCGCGGCAGCCGAAGATCTTGTCGAAGGCACGGTAGATCTCGCCGTAGTCGTGCGGCCAGAGCTTCGTGTCGAGATCGGGGTTCATCCACGGGTGCGCGGCGGACGACATCAGGCAGCCGCCCATCGGCGCGAGGATGTCGTTGATGCGAGTTACGTCGCGATGGAACGTTTTCGACAGCCGGTCGAGCGATGTCGCGGGGCCGTTCGTCTTGAGCTCGATCACGTGCAGGACGAGTTCATTCGACCAGCAGAGATCGCCCAGTTCGACTTCGCAGGGGTATTCTCCGGGAGCATCGGGGTCCGGGGATCGAGAGCCGGGGTCTCGGAAGGCTGGCGGCGGTATCGAATCTCCGGCTTGGCGCTGCGGGGATGCCGCGCGATCGTTCATCGCAGGTGTGTCCCCTCCGGCCTCCGGAACCCGGCCCCCGGAACCCGGTTCTTCGTCTCCCGCCCCCGCCGGCCGTCCCGTATAGAGGGGGGCAGAGGAGCCGGCCGTGCGCAGTACCTTGTCCGCCACGGGCAGCACGTCGAGCGTGTCGCGGGCGACGATCATGTACTCCAGCTCGATGCCGACGCCCCGGAACAGATGTAGCGGCGAAGAGTCGTTCACGGTCCGGCGGTACCCCGTTTCAGCCGCTCGATCCGCTGAAGAAAGACGCTCATGATCCGGCGGTACAGCTCGTCCTTCAGGACGGCGTCCTCCGCGCCCGCGTCGATATTCGGATTGTCGTTGACCTCCATGACATAGCACTTGCCGCGGCACTGCTTGATGTCAACGCCGTAGAGCCCGTCGCCGATGAGGTTCGCCGCACGCAGGGCCGTCCGCAGCACCCGTCGGGGCACGCCGTCGAGCGGAACCGCCTCCACCTTGCCGTACCGCCGGCTTCCGTTGTGATTGCGGTTGATGATCTGCCAGTGGTTGCCGGCCATGTGGTATTTGCACGCAAAGAGCGGCTGCCGATCGAACACCCCGACACGCCAGTCGAACTCCGTGGGCAGAAACTCCTGCGCGATCACCAGATCGGAGCTGTCGAGCATCCGATCGAGCCCGGTGGCGAGGGTCTGCTCGTCGTCCACCTTCACAACGCCCTGCGAGAACGAACTGTCCGGCTGCTTGAGAATGCAAGGCAGGCCCAGTTCGGTCCGGATCGTATTTGCGTTGTCGCGGTGGATCACGAGCGTCCTGGGCGTTGGTACTCCGCAGCGGTCGAGCAACTCGGCAAGATAGACCTTGTTCGTGCATTTGACGATCGAGTCGGGGTCGTCGACGACGACGAGCCCCTCGGCCAGCGCCCGGCGGGCGAAGCGATACGTGTGGTGGTTGACGGCGGTGGTCTCACGGATGAAGAGGGCGTCGAATTCGCCGAGCCGGCCGTAGTCGTCGCGGTCGATGAACTCGGCGCGAAGATTCAGGGCCTCGGCCGCCTTCACGAAGCGGCGCAGGGCGCGCTCATTGGACGGGGGTTCCTTCTCCTGCGGATTCACGAGGATCGCCAGGTCGTATCTCGCGGAGGCGCGGCGGCGGACACTGCCCCGGCGACCGGCGAAGTACTCCGTGGCCACCTGGACGACGAAGGACCGGTGCTCCGGCGGGATCTCGCTCGCGGCGATCGGCCCGATGGCCTGAAGCTGCCACTTGCGGTTGTACGAGAAGTGCGCCCGCAACAGCGGCGCCTGGAACAGGTTGAAGAGGTGCATCGCGAGGCGATCATACCGCCGCGCCAGATTGCGGCCGAAGTAGATGCTCAGCGTGAACGCGTTCGACTGGATCGGCGCAAGGCTCCTCTGAATCAGGGCGTCGAGGTCGTCGGAGGCGAAGCGGATGATCGTCGCCGACTTCATGTCCTGGATCGTCGTAATGCTCGGCAGGGGCTTGTGGCCGCGGGCCGAGGCGAGCAGCGACACGTAGTAGCCCGTGCTCTGGTAGCGGTACGACCGGCAGAGGTTGAAGACCTTCGCGTTGCGCATGTCGCTGTAGGCCGAGTCGGCCAGATACGACCGCGCGGAGACCAGCGACACGCCGGGAATCTGCAAGGGCCAGTCGTCCGGATTGTTCACAACGATCAAGAGCGGCATAAACCTGTCCCCGGGTGTGTCTCAGCATCCTGTGGTCGCCCGGACGTCGGCCGGCGACTGCGGCCGCCCCGATGCGCGCGGGCACCCCGGCCGCAGACGTGCGGCGAACACAACACGCCGGCCCAGCGAGGCATCGACCCTGTAGAGGCCGCGGGAGGATGACGAACGTATGGACGTTTTATTACGAGGGTTCAGGCGGGTTTTCTTCGCGGGGTTCGCGAGATGATGATCAAGCCATATGCGGCGGAAGCGTAACGCTCGCGCCGCCGATTTGCGCAACCGACTCGGGGGATGACCGGCGAACAGAGGCCGCAGGGGCTCGCCGCCTTCATCCCCACGCCGTTCCAGAGGTTCGTCTTCGTCCTCGATATCCACGTTACCGCCTCACCTTCAGGCAACCGTATCATTGTGCGCAAGGCGCGCGCGAAACACAAGCGGCGAATCCTTCCCGGGTGCATGGCCGTAGTTGCAGACGGTGGGCGGCGGGCATTCACCAAGCCCGGCTCAAGCCCGCTGGGCGGCAAGCGTGGACGAGGAGGGAGCCGGTGCCTCCACCGGCCGAAGGCGGCGGCCAAAGGCAGGCCGGTTGGAAACGGCGTTGTGTGCGCGGCATACCGTCGGCTCCAGCCGGCGCGGGTTTGCCACCGCCTTCCGGCTTGGCAGCCGGTTGAAATAGTGTCGAGGCAGTCGCCGAGATCGCGTTTTCGG
>CAZZFA010000002.1:0-136275 GCA_964653435.1 uncultured Planctomycetales bacterium
GGCTGCGGGCCACGCCCGCGCTGGGGGGCTTTGCGCGTGTTGACGCCGGGAACCCAGGGCTTACGCTCTGGGCTACTCTCAGTCGTCCCTACACTGTTATGGCCAAGATTCTTGTCGGCGTACGAGCATCTTACGCGGCGGGGAAGAGTTGATGAAGCGTAGCGTTCCGGGCGGCGCCAACAGGGCCAAGCGCCTCGCAGGGGGGCAGAAGCAATACGGCGCGCCACAGGGTCTGCGCGCAGCGATGATCCGATGGCTTCGTGCCGGGGCACGCGAAACCGCGCCATAGTCGGCTTGTCCGACAGTGATTCGCGACGCCTGTTCGTGGTAACGGCACGGCAGCGAAGGGAGAAGATCGAGGTAAAGGGGTGAGAAACAGGGCTGCAGCCGGCGAGTCGGCACGCAACGGTGCGCCCTGCCTGGCTCAATACCGCACGCCGAAGTCCGTAAACTCACCCGTCGCGGGCGAGTCGGTCTGTTCCGCGCTGCGGATGTAGCCGTGCATGGCCTCGTTGACCGCCCGGACGAAGCGGTCGACCTCATCGGCGTCGCCTTCGGCGACAAGCTCGACGCGCCCGTCGCGGAGGTTCCGCACGTAGCCCGTGACGGCGAAGCGCTCCGCCACTTCGCACGCGGTGAAACGGAAGCCCACCCCCTGAACCCGGCCCTCAAACCAGACTGACCGCCGAATCCGCCCGGTCATCGCACGCCCTGCCTGTGGTCAGCGGGTACCTGCGGGGCCCGGCGCGTGCAGGGCGTCGGCCACCGAGTCGTAGACCTCGAAGAGTCTTGTGAGGCTCGTCAGCGTAAGCAGGTGGCGGATCTCGGGCGAGGGATTGGCGATCCGCATCCAGCCCCCGAGCCGGTGGCACCGCACGTGCGCCGTGACGAGGGCACCGAGCCCCACGGAGTTGATGAACTCGAGCCCCCCCAGGTCCAGCACGAGGCGCCCCTGCAGCGAGCCGGCCAGCGCGAGAAGGTGGTCGCGCAGGGAATCCGCCTCGTCCAGCGTCGCGGCCCCCTTCAGGCGCACTACGGCTCCTTCAGAACCGCAATCGAGCACCACCTGCAATCGGTTCGCGGCCGGCTCTCGGGGTGCCGTCATGGGTCGATCCTCCACTCCCGGATGCCGCCGGCGGCGCCGCACGCCGCACGCGAAACCGTCTTACCGGAAACGGCGCTACGCCTTTCGCTTAACGAGGCGGATCTCGTTGCCCTTGTCATTGTAGGTTACCTCGTCCATGTAGGCGCGCATCAGCATGATGCCCCGCCCGTTGGGCAGGGAAAGCCGCGAAGGCGACGTCGGGTCCGGCACGCAACGGGGATCGAACCCGGGACCGTCGTCCGCAACGTGAATCTCCACCTTGGCGCCGTCGATCGCGTAGCGGATGCGGATGTGCTTGGAGGGGTCGTTCGCGTTTCCGTGCTTGACGGCGTTCGTGATGGCCTCTTCAAGCGACAGCCGGATGGCGAACGCCTCCTCCGGCTGATAGCCGTGCCTCTCCACCTCCCGGAGTATGTCTTCCTCGACGGCGCGTGCCGCATCCAGCCGGCTGGGAATCACCACCTCGGTCATCGGCAAATCCGGGTTCGGTTCCGCCATGGCAGCCGATGCATCAAAACGCCTGAAGCGCCGCCTCCGCCGTATCGTGGATCTCGAACAGCCGATTCAGTCGCGTGATCTTGAACACCTCGAAGATCTGCGGCCGGATGTTCGAGAGCTTCAGCCGCCCCCGCTCCTCTTTCACCTGCTTCTCCAGCGTGATCAGCATGCCCAGCGCCGCGCTGGAGAGGTGCTCGACGTTCTTGAAGTTCAGCAGCAGGCGAATGCCCGGCTCCGAGGCCACCAGCTCGCTGAGTTGCTCCCCGATCTGCGTAATGGCCAGTTCGTCCAGGATCTTGCGATCCTCGAACTCGACCATGTACACGTCCCCCTCTTTGGTGATCTTCAGGTTTGCCTTCGTCTCGGCCATGGCTTCGTTGCTCCTGGTCCTGTGGGCGTCCAGAGGCATTTAAGCGTCCTACCCTCGTGAAGTCAACAACTTGCGCGCGTGGCTCCCCGATTATTTGGTTTTCGCACCGCGCCGGCTTAGAATATCCGTACACCGCCCGCCTTCGGAGCGAGTGGAAAACAGCGAATATGCGCCCCCGACCTTGCCTGATGGTTGTTCTTCTGGTACCGGCCTTCCTGCTCCTGGCCCCGCATGTGTGCCTGGCGTGGGGACCGGCCACACACATCAAGCTCGCCAGCGATGTCCTTGAGCAGCTCGGCGTCCTGGCCCCCGCGATGGCCGCCCTGCTGGCCCGACACGCCCGCGATTTCATCTTCGGTAACATCGCCGCCGACGTGGTCTTCGCCAAGAAGCTCAGCCGGGTCAAGCAGTTCTGCCATCAGTGGAGCACGGCGTTCGCGATCCTCGATTCGGCGCGGACTGAACCGACGCGCGCCTTCGCCTGCGGCTACCTCACGCACCTGGCGGCGGACACGGTCGCACACAACAAGTTCCTGCCCCGGCAGATGACCCTGACGCGATCGACCGTGTCGTTCGGGCACCTGTATTGGGAGCTCCGCGCGGACTCCGCCATCGGCACGCATTACTGGAACCGGCTTCGCGACGTGCTTGACGATCACTTCGAGCAGCACGAGACGGTTCTCGCGCAGAAGCTCACCGACACGCTGCTGCCCTTCCAGTGGAACCGGGCGATCTTCTACCGGCTCAACAACATGATAAGCCGCAACGGCTGGATCCGGGCGATGGATGCCTGGTATCACCGCTCGCGGTGGGAGCTGCCCGACGACGTGCTGGCCGATTACCGCAACGAGTGCGTCGACCGCGCCCTGGATGTGCTCAACCGGATGCAGGCCTCGCCCGTCGTGCGGGACGACCCGAACGGCACGACGGCCTTCGGCTACACGCGGGCGCGACGCCGGCAGTTCCGCCAGATGGCCCGGATCGGCATCCTGTACCCGCATGTGCTTACGGAGGCGATCGCCCGGCAGGCGCCCGCGGTGAACCCGCGCAACGGTCGCGACCGCCGGCCGCTGCCGGGCGCTACGGTCGTCAGGGTGCCGGTTCCGGCGGATTTCCCCCCGCGGGCCGCACCGTGAAAGTGCGGCTCCCGAGCAGTTGCTCCTCCGCAAAGAGCGCGATTTCGTACCGGCCCCAGTGTGGGAACGAGACCTGCGGCAGCTTGATGTTCAACTCCACGACCTGCTGCGGGTCCTGGAACACGAGCGGCCCCTCCGCCTGGAAGATGACCGCCTCCGTCTCCAGGTGCCGGATCATGATGCGGCTCTTGTATTCCCCCCGGCCGTCGGTGAGCGCGGCGTACAGGTGCATGCTTCCCGAGAGCACGACCGGCAGCTTGACCCCGTAGATCGCACTGAAGACGCCGACGAGGGTCAGCTTCTTGGTCAGCTCATCGCGAATAATCAGATCGCAGATGACAATCGCCAGCACAACTGGCGGGGGTTTCGTCGGCATGAGTCACCGCCGGCCGGTTCCACGTCCATTCCGCGCTTCGAGCATGACGCCGCACGTGCCTCCATACGTTATGTCGCCCCGCCGGGATCGTCAAACCGCGCGCACGCCCGTCGCTGGTACGTCGGCCCCCGGCCGGACGGTATTTCACGTGCTCAGCCCCGGGGAACCGGCGCTACTTCGGTACCATCACGAAGTATCTGTTGGAGCCGTGCCAGTTGCCGATCGTGAACCGCTCGCCTTTGAGCTCCCGGTAGTGCAGCATGATCGCGGTCATGGCCTCCGGCGGGAAGAACTCTCCGGCGACGAGGATCAGCCCGAAGCGCTTCTCGTTCAGTGCCGTGACCAGCTCGGCCGGATCCCAGCAGACGGCCCCGGTGACCCGGGGCGCCTGCGGGTCGTCCGAACGGCCGATCTGATACGCGAAACGGAGCGTACAGATATCGATCTCCGGGCGGCGGCCGGCAAGCATCGCGAAGGTCACCCGCCGCTCCGTGAGGACGTCGCCCTGCGTGCCGCGGATGAGGTTCACAATCCGGTCGCCGGCCTTGCGATCGGCCTCCGTGGGGGTGCCGATCGGGTGCAGCCACCAGATCACGCCCTGTAGCGTCAGGATGAGCATCAGGCCGCTGCCGACCGCCGCGGACCACCCCGCCGGTACGGAACGCAGGAGACGGTCGATCGCGATTGCGCAGCCGATCGCGGCCGCGGCGATGAAGGGCATGTAGTAGTTGATCGCCGCGCCCTGCTTGCCCGTCAGGAGGATGTTGAGCACGGAGAGAATCGCCAGGGCGCCCCACACGTCCACCTCGCGCCGGGCGATCTGGTACACGAGCCACGCCAGGGCGCCCGCCGTCAGAATCGCGTGCTCCTGCAGGAACTCGCGCGTGCGCTGCGTGAAGAAGCCCCAGATGTACTCCGTCGCCTGTGCCGTGATGGTGCTCCGCCAGAACCACCCGCCGGACCAGTGCTGGAGCCAGATCACCGAGGCGAGGCCGGCGACGGCAAAGACCGCCAGGCTGACAACGCCCGTGCGCCGTCCCGTCCGCCAGAGGTGCCAGAACGCCGCCGGCACCAGCAGAGCCGATTGATAGCGGGTGAAACAGGCCAGCAGCAGCAGGAGCAACCCTACGGGCATCGCCGCGCGCCAGCGCGGGTACTGGCGTACCAGCAGGAGCCCCAGGAGTACCAGGAACAGAGCGAAGGAGTCCACGCGACTGAGCGGCCCCCACGTGGTCACGTAGGGACCGGCGAGGAGGATCGCGGCGCCGAGCAGGCCGAGCGACCATCGCCTCGTCTCCTGCCGGACGGCCAGAATGACGACGACGGCGCTTGCCAACAGGGCGGCGAGCGAAACGATCCGCCCCGCCGCCAGTGTCGGCCCCAGCCGGGGCACCAGCAAGGCGACCGCCGCGATGAAGCCGGGCGGATAACACGCGCTGGTCATCGGCAACCTGTTGAAGTCCACGTAGATGGGCCGGCCTTCGGCGAGACGCTGCGCGTAGCCGACGTAGAGGCCCTCGTCCTCGTCCCAGTCGTACGGGTACGCCAACAGGGCGCGGGCGTAGCCGGCGAAGCGGAAAAGCAGAGCCGCCAGGACGAAGAGCAGCAGGACGAAGAGCAGCGCGCGGACGAGGTCCCGCGGGGCGCGGGGGTCGAATCGCGCCAGACCCGCGAGCCATCCGGGGGCGGGCCGGCCGTCATCCGGAGTCGCAGATACGGCGGGGTCGGGCTCCGGCTGGCCAGGCATGCGATGTGCTCCCATATCCGGAATACGTTGGTCGTTGCGGCCCGTTCCGGTCGGGCCTTCGTCGCCGCTCGGATTAGAACCCGAACGCCGGGGCGCCGCAAGCCGACTTTTCCGCGGAGCGGAGGATTCCGCTGCCGGCGCAGGGGCGGAGTGTGTGCCCCGCGGGGGAGCGCAGGGCCGTATCCGGCCACGGCACGGGGCGCCGGCGACGGCGTATGTCGGTATTGTCGCCGGGGAGCGCACTCGTAATCCGGCGACGCCGACCGTTGTGATCCGGCGGGGCGGATCGGTTACGATTTCTCATGATGGCGCAGGAGAAACAGGCCCTGTTGTTTGATCCGGACGCGGCGGTGTCGCCGCGGATGACCGAGTGCGGCGTCGTGGTGCGCGAGGTGCGCTGCCGAAGCGTCCTCAACCGCTGCGGCATCGACGAGTACTCGTTCAATGCGTACGTGGGGTGCGCCCACGGTTGCGGATACTGCTACGCCCGCTACATGCAGCGGTTTCATCCGCACCCGGAGCCGTGGGGCGGCTTCGTGGACGCGAAGATCAACGCGCCGGAGGTCCTCGCGCGGCAGATTCGCAGGCTGCCGCCGGGGAGCGTCTTCACGTGCAGCGCCTGCGACGGCTGGCAGCCCGTCGAGGCGGGGTATCGGCTGACGCGCGAATGCTGCCGCCGGCTGCTGGAGGCGGGCTTTCGCCTGAACATTCTCACCAAGAGCGGGCTGGTGCGGCGGGACTTCGACATCTTCGCGGGGCGCGACGTCCGCGTAGGCGTAACGATCACGACACCGGACGAGTCGTGGGCGCGCATCTGGGAGCCGGGGGCGTCATCCGTGGCGGAGCGGGCGGAGGTCCTGCGGGCGGCACGTGCCGCGGGGTTCCGCACCGTCGTGATGTTCGGGCCGCTGCTGCCGGGAATCAGCGACACCGCCGAGGCGCTGAAGCGGCTCTTCGCGCTGGCGGCCGACGTCGGCGTCGATCGGATCTGGACGGACGTGCTGAATCCGCGCCCGCGTGTGTGGCCCGGCGTCCAGGAGGTGTTGCGACGGCACGCCCCGCGCCTCGGCGAGCTGTACCGCCGGATCCTCTTCGAACCCGTCTCGCGGCGGGCATACGAGTGCGAACTCAACGCGCGGATTCGTCACGCCGCGCGGGCCGCCGGGATGTCCGACCGGCTCGCGTGATCCGCCACGCACAATCGCACGCAAGACATCGGCGGCGGGAAGGTCATTGGCGCGGGAGGAGGCGTATCCGGTTTCAATGGCTTACAGGCACCGGGGCGGGCGATTCGGACCGTTGAAACAGCTCTGGAAAACGCCGAAGTCCGCGAGGTCCACGTCCACGTCGCCATCCAGGTCCGCCGGAACGCATTCGCTGAGAGCGGGCGGGCGGTTCGGGCCGCCGAAACACATCTGTAAGAATGAAAAGTCCGTCAGATCCACGTCGGTATCGCGGTCGAGGTCGCTTGCGGTGACCCGAAGGCGGACGTCGAGGTTGTCGGCGACGAGGCCCGTGAGGCCCGCACCGATGTTGCCCGACTTGATGAGGATCGTCGCCTTGTCGGCGGCGGCGATGAACCTGCCGACATTGACCACGGGCGCGGTGTCGCTCATCGCACCGTCCCATCCACCCGGCGAAGCCCATGTGTCGTTCTTGAAGATCAGCACGTCATCGGGGCGGTTCGCGGGCGTTTCGTCCACGCCGTCGGAGGGAAGCCTGGTGCTGTTGATGATGATGACCTCGCCCCACTGCGAACCCGCGATGACCGGCTGGCTCTTCCAGTATCCGGAGATGACGATCGGCTGGCCGGCGCCCCCCGTGCTGAACTGCTGATACGCCCCGCCGTTGTAATTCGAACCCGTGCATTGGAGGCGGCCGTTCACCGCGACGGCCGTGAAGTTCCCGGCGGCGTCGCGCTCCGTCCACCGGGTCCAGTGTGCCAGGCCCTCGCTGAAGTCCGCGTTGCGGAGCAGCGAGGCCCCGGGGGTGAAGCGGACGGCGATGTAGTCCGTCTTCGTCTTCGTATCGGAACCCGCCGGGCCGGTGACGGTAAGCGACACGGAATACGTACCGGGCGTCTCGTAGACGTGCGAGGGACAGGCGGCCGTGCTCTGATCGCCGTCGCCGAAGTCCCAGAGGCGCGACGTGATCGTGCCGGCGGACTGATCGGTAAACTGGACGGTCAACGGCGAGGTGCCGCCCGTCTTGTCGGCGATGAAGTCCGCGACGGGGGGTTGCGCGCCCCAGATCTCGAACTCGGGGATGCGGGCATGGTTGTCGATGCCGGGGTTCGTGATCCGGAGCCGCGCGTACCGCAGCGCCTTCGGCGTCACATAGCTTCGCGCGACCACGTTCGCCCGCGCGCCGTTGTCGATGGAGATTTCCGTCGTCCAAGGCCCGTCAAGCGAGGCGGCGATCTGGAAATCGAAGGCCGTCGCGTTGAAATCCACGGGCTCGCCGGCCGCGCCGGGCATTCGCACGATGAAGCCGGTTACCGTCCGCCCGGGGCCCAGATCAAGGGCGAGCCAGTGGGGCGGCGGGTCCGAACTGCTCACCCACTTGCTGGATTCGGAGACTATCCCGTCAATCGCCTTCCACCCCGTCTGCGTTCCCAGGTACGAGTCGGTCTGCACGGCCGCCGCGCCCGGTGCGAGGTTGACGCCGACCGGCGGGTCTGTCGTGAACGCCGTCACGGGCCACGTGTACCGGAACGCCAGGGCCGCGTCGAGGTCGCTGAGAATCTGCGATTTGTACGGGTTGTCGGCGCCGTCGATGTTCCAGCCGTCGCACCAGGAACACCACCGATAGAAGTTCACGCAGCGGAAGATCGGCTTGCCGACCGTGGTGGCGTATTGGTTGTAGGCGTTGAGCTCGCGAAGCACTTCCTGAACCCAGCCGGCCTCGTAATGTCTGGCCGGGTCTTCCGGGTGGCCGCCCTTCCAGTAGTAATTCCCGTTGCACTCGGTGATGTAGACCGGCAGGTGATACAGCTCCGGCGGGATGCCCAGATCGACCCAGTCCTTGTAACAGTAGAAGCTCCAATACAGGTACTGCCCGCCGGCGTTGATCTTCTGCTCGCTGTGGATGTCGGCGTAGCCGTAGCCGCGCGACGGCACGTGCAGGGCGATGCCGTCGATGCCGCCGCTGTTGCGGATGGCGGTGAGCATCTGGTTGAGGTACTGAACCCAGTTCAGGGGCATCGCATCGTGCGTGCAGCCGCACACGGTGCCGGCGCCGTACGGCCCGCCCCACGGAGCGAGGGCCTGACTGACGACCCGGTGGGTCGGGCGGACGGCCTTGATCGCGTTGTAACATGCGCGAAAGCACTCGGCGTAGCTCTGCGGCGAGACATAAGGCAGATGGTTGCCGGACGGCGGCCACTCCGAGGCGAGGTTGGTCTCGTTGCCGATCACCCAGATCGTGCAGCCCGGCGAGTGTGCGACGAAGTTGGCACAGCGCTGCGCGAAGTTGGCGTACTGATCCGGCAGAGGAATGGTCCCGCCGCTGCCGCAGTATCCGTTGTTGATCCGGCAGATGACGGTGTGGCCCTGATTGGCGTACGCGGAGAAATCCACACCGCTGTTGTCATTCGGATTGTGGCCGACCGCCACGGTCGCGGTGAGCCAACTGCCGCTGACCTGGGCCTTGACGTGGTTGAGAAACTCGGTCGGCTGGGGATCGGTGTCGTGAATGCCGTAGAGGTACGGGTTCTCGGCCGCACGGCAGGCAGCGGCGGCGACCAGGGACACCCCCACCATCCATCGCGTCACGGACGATAGCTGCCTTCCCATGCAGTCTCCTCCGCCGAGGCGGCGAAGCCGTGTCCCCGCACCCCTGATCGTACCATGCAGGCGGCCAGGGACCAACAAGGCGGAAAAAGCCGGGTCGCCCGGGGGATTACTCCCTTGTTATTCTACACAAGCCGGGCAGGGCGCGCGCCCGCGCCGCGAGCAGCGAAACTCGGCCGTCTGATTCGTCACCGCCCCGAGCGACCGTCGCTGCGCACGCTCGGCGGCCTCGGCGACGCCTTCCCGATGCCGTGGGGCGCCGGGTCGGCGGGGCTGCGGCGCCCGATGGAGCGCCTTGGCGACACATGCCGCTGCGCCGGGCTACGTCCGGGGCGTACGAGTGCCGTTTTCGGTTGGACAGTGACGAATTCCGTGCGCCGTCGCGCGAGGTCCTGTCATACCGGCGGGGCTTTGTGTTCGCTTCTGCCCGTCATCCAGGGCTGACGACATGGGCTACTGTCCGTCGCCCCGGCGGGGCTGGGGGCGTACGAGACTCTCCACGGGGCCGGACGAGGACAAAACTCTCTGATCCGAGACGGCATCGGGACAGTTCGGGGGTACGGCGCCGTTGGGACCCGTGCGAGGCAGGATCGAGGGTATGAGGTGGTTGTGGATATCGGATGCGGCGCCCTGGACCAAGTGAACGAGCGACCGGCGGAATACGGGACTGCGCTCAGTCGGTGTGCGTTTCGAGGTTCTGTACGTAGACATTCGTGGGGATGCCATGGCTTTCGAACGTGCCGGCGAGGCGGAAGCCTTCCTTGACGTAGTAGCGATTGGCCGCCTCGTTGGCGGCCCCCACGACCACCTTGACCGCGGTACAGCCGCGCTGCCGCAGGCCTTCGAGGGCGGCCTTCATCAACGCCGAGGCGATGCCGGTGCCGCGGCCCTCCGGTCGCACGGCTACGGAGAGGACCTCCGCGGCGGGGTACTGGTCCTTCATGCGGCTGGGGTAGAGGAGCGTCTGCAAGATCCGCCGGATGGTCGCCGGGCTGAGTACGAACCGCGTCAGCGGAATGACCAGGCGCCAGCCCCGCCGGAGCAGCACCCTCTTGTACAGACTGCCGACGCTCGTGGCGCACGCAATGAAGCCCAGGACGCGGCCGTCCCGCTCCGCGACATGGCCGAAGGCTACCGGGCATGAAGCGATGGCCCGATACAGCTCGGACACGAACGCCGGGCCGAGCGAACTGAGGAACCCGGTTTGGATCGACTGGATGTGGATGTCCGCGACCTGTGCCGCGTGCTCCGGGGCCAGAGGGATGATCTTCGGATTCTCGACCACGCGCAGACTCCCGATTCGGCAGGCAAGCCGTCGACCGGGCGAAGGGCCGGCCTCATCGCACGCCGCCGGATCCCGGGGCGGCGCCTACTCCACAACCCACGTATCGCCGCTATGGAAGAGTTCCGCAAGGTCGGCCTTGCCCTGGCGATCGACGGCCGTCCTGACCTGTTCCCGCATGAGCTCGTCGTAGCAGGGACGCTCCACGCATCGGAACACACCCATCGGCTCCGGGGTTTCCGGATACTGCATCTGGCTCAGAATGAACGCCGTCGCCGGTGAGGGCGCCTTCTCGTCGTGGATGAGCAGGTCGTATTCCCTCGCGTCCCTGCCGATCGCGACGATCTCAGGCACGAGCCCGTTGAGCCGGATGCCCTTGTCCCGGTTCCTTCCGAAGACCAGCGGCCGGCCGTGCTCCAGGCAAACGATCCTTTCTTCCCATGCCTCCTTGTCGGCGGCGCAGGTGAAACCCCCGGGGTTGAAGACGTTGCAGTCCTGATAGATCTCGACGACGGCTGTGCCGCGGTGGCGGGCCGCCCGTTCGAGAACACCGGCGAGGTGCACGGCGTCTGTGTCGATGGCGCGGCCGACGAAGGTCGCGCCGGCGCCCAGCGCGAGGGACACCGTCCCCAGGGGTCTCTCGATCGTGCCGCAGGGCGTGGATTTCGTCCGCTTACCCAGCTCGGAGGTGGGCGAATACTGTCCCTTCGTGAGGCCGTAGATCCGGTTGTTGAACAGCAGGATCTTGATGTCGATGTTCCGTCGGATGGCGTGGATGAAGTGATTGCCTCCGATGCTCAAACCGTCGCCATCGCCGGTGATGACCCAGACGGACAGCTCGGGCCGGGCGCATTTCAGGCCCGTGGCGATGGTCGGGGCCCGCCCGTGGATGGTATGCATGCCGTACGTGTTGATGTAGTACGGCAACCGGCTGGAGCAGCCGATTCCCGAGATGAATACGAAGTTCTCCCGCGGGATTCCCAACGTGGGCAGCAGTTTTCTGAGCTGGGCGAGAACGGCGTAGTTCCCGCAGCCGGGACACCATCGCGGTTTCTCGTCCGTCGTGAGGTTCATCGGGTCGGCTGTGACAGGCTTATCGTGCATGATGATCTACTTCTTGCCGGTCCAGGCTCGCTCGATGGCCGCCCGGACGTCCGCCACGGTGAACGGCTTGCCCCGCACGCGCACGCATCCGGCTGCCTCGATCGGGAACTGGGACTGCAGGTAGCGTCGGAACTGTCCGGCGTTCAGTTCGCAGACCAGGACGCGTCGAAAGGCCGCAAGCACCTCGCCCGTATTCCGCGGCAGCGGATTGAGGTGCCGGAAATGCGCGTGGGAGACGTCCATGCCCTCGTTGCGGCACTGTTCGCACGCTGTTCGGACCGCTCCGTAGGGGCCTCCCCAGCTCACGACGAGCAATTCGCCCGACGTCGGCCCTTCAATTTCCAGTGGGGGGATGTCGTCGGCGATGCCCGCGATCTTCCGCGCGCGGAGGGCGACCATCCGTTCATGGTTATCCGGATCGTAGGTGACCTTGCCGGTGATGTCTTCCTTTTCAAGCCCGCCGACGCGATGCTCAAGCCCCGGCGTGCCCGGGATGGCCCAGGGCCGCGCCAGCCGTTCGTTGCGAAGATACGGCCGGAAGTTTTCCCGATCGGTGCAGTACGTCACGTCGATCGCGGGCAGCTCGTCGGCATCCGGGATCTTCCATCGCTCGGCGCCGTTGGCCAGGTACGCCTCGCTGAGCACGAAGACGGGGGTCATGTAGCGGATCGCGATACGGAACGCCTCCAGCACGATCCAGAAACAGTCCGAGGGCGTGGCCGGCGCCAGGACCGGCATGGGGCATTCGCCGTGGCGGCCGAACAACGCCAGAGCCAGGTCCGTCTGCTCGGTCTTGGTCGGCAGGCCGGTGCTCGGGCCGCCGCGCTGCACGTCGATCAGGACCAGCGGCAGTTCCGCCATGACGGCGAAGCCGAGCATTTCGGTCTTCAGCGAGGCGCCGGGCCCGCTCGTTCCGCTGGCGGCGAGGATTCCTCCGAATGCGGCGCCGACCGCGGCGCCGATCGCGGCGATCTCATCCTCGGCCTGGAGCGTCTGCACACCGAAGTGCTTCTGCCTGGCCAGTTCGTGGAGGATTTCGTTGGCCGGCGTGATCGGGTAGCTGGCGTAGAGCAGCGGTTTGCCGGCACGTTGGGCGGCCGCAGTGAGGCCGAGGGCGGCGGCTTCGTTGCCCGTGAGCATGCGATACCACCCTCGCGAGAGGGACGCCGGAGCGACGCCGTAACGCGTCGAGAAGAGGGGGCTGGAATCTCCGAACGCGTACCCGGCCTGCAGGCTGCGTGCGTTTGCCTCGGCCACCAGCGGATCCTTTGCGAACTTGCGCCGGATCCACTGCAGCGTCGGCTCGAGCGGCCGGTCGTACAGCCAGTTCACCAGGCCGAGTGCGAAGAAGTTCCTGCTGCGATCCACGACCTTCGGGCTCAGGTCGAGTCCGGCCAAGGCGTCGCGATTGGCCCGGGTCATCGGAACCCGGCAGAGCCGCCACGCGTTGAGACTCCCGTCTTCAAGAGGATTCGACGCGTACTCGGCCTTGGCCAGCTCCGCTTCGCCGAAGGCGTCTTCATTGACCAGGAGCGTACCGCCCGGTTCCAGGTCCGGGAGGTTGATTTTCAACGCGGCCGGGTTGAGGGCCACCAGGGTATGGACGCGGTCGCCGGGCGTGTAAATGCGTTGAGAGGCGAAGTGGATCTGGAACCCGCTCACGCCGCCGAGCGAGCCGGCCGGCGCGCGGATCTCGGCGGGATAGTCCGGATACGTGCATACGTCGTTGCCAAAGAGCGCGCAATCCCTCGACAACTGCATCCCCACAAGCTGAATGCCATCGCCGGAATCGCCGGCAAAGCGCACCACGGCGGACGTGAGCTGTCTGACGAACTTGTCGTGCGGGGGTCGCGTCTGTGCAACCGTCATGTTGGCGGAATCCCCCTGTCGGATGCCCGGCCTTATCACGCGGAAGAGTACGGCCGACGTCACTTCCCTCCCCGCCGTCGTCGGTCGTCTGCCGAAGCCGGCCGCGGTCCGCAATCCCGACCTGGCAGGAGGGCACTGTCATGTAGTGTATCGGATTCCGCGGCGAATTGGGCGCCCAACCCGCGAAAAAACTCGATCAGTCAACGCTTTTCTGGAACAAGCTCCGCTGCAACCGGTTTCGTGGTGCGAAAGCCGTTCAGGGGCCGGGAGAGGTCGGCTTGGCGGCCTCGAGGACTTGGTCGATCACCGTGCGCAGCGGGGCGAACTCGAACTCAGCGAGCAGGCGGAGGACCTTGTGCCGGACCGTGTGGCGGTTGCGAACCTGCATGCGGTGAAATCGTCTTGCCCGACGGGCGGCTTGCGGGGCGAGGCCGGTCGTATCGATCGGCGGGACGTTCACCTCGATTTCGTACGGATGCATGTAGACGATGGCCGGGCGGCAGCGTTGTATCCGGCGTATGGCCCAGCAGGTGAGGCCGCCGGGGAAGTGGCGCAGGTAGCCGCCGCCGGCGGCGGGCAGCCGTTTGCCGAGGATGGCCAGGGTGGACGGGGGCGCTTCGATGATCCGCCGCCCGCTCGCGAGAACGATTTCGTGAATGTCGGGCCGGAATCCGGGCCAGCCGTAACGGCGTCCGGCGATGGGAAAGATGCTGGCGTCGTAACGGAACCCCGCTTCCGCGAGGACATCCAGCGCCCAGCCCGTGTCCGGTATGATCGAGAAGGCCGGCGCCCGATGCCCCTGCACCGGCGTTGCCGCGATGTCTTCGATCAGTGCCTTGGCGTCGCAGACCTCGCGGCGGAACGCATCCGGCGTGAGTTTGAAGACCTGCCGGTGGAAAAAGCCGTGGACGCCGACTTCGTGCCCGGCGCCGGCGATATCACGGAGCAACTGAGGAAACGCCTGAACCACCTCGCCCAGGAGGAAGAACGTGGCCCGTACGTTCCGGCTGGCGAAGGTCTCGAGGAACCAGTGCGTGTTGCGAACGACGGCGTCGGTGGGAGGGCCGTCGCGGCCGAGCCAGTCCCGGGCCAGGATGTTGTGATAGTCCTCAACGTCGATGGTCAGCGCGTGGGTCATACGGTGTCGGAGTCGCCCAGTGTAAGGTGCCAGTCGGATACGCGGGCGGGCCGTCGCGGAAGCCCCGGTACGCCGGTGGGGCGATAGACGAAGTGAAACTTCTTCGGAAGCCACGTCGGCCTGGGACACGCATAGCCCTCCGCGCGGAGCGCGGCCTGCAGCATCGGGCTGGTCGCCTCGCAGGCAGCCAGCCCGAGGCCGCGCGAGGCAAGATCCTCTTCGGCGGCGCGAAGGAGCCGGCAGACCACCGGCACGCCGCCCCGCGCGACGACGTCGACCACCATGCCGATCTCGATCCCCATTCGCTTCTCGACGGAGGTGGCCACGGCCCCGACGATACAGCCGCCTTGGCGTGCGAGGAACATGTGGTAGGCCGCATTCGGCTTGGCGGCGTAGCGCCAGTTCCAGTAATTCGCGGTGCGCCGGACCATGAGGCCGCCGCAATCGCGCGCGAATTCGTCGAAGATCCCGTCGATCTCCGGCGGCATGGCTCGCGCGGGCTGGATGGCGAGCGGACGGCCTGTCGGGTGGGTGCATCGGCGCGTGAAGAGCGGCTGGGGGAGCCAGCCGACCAGGTGCGCAGCGGTACGCCCGACTCTCGGGCGGAGCATCGCCCTCCCGTCGATGATCTTGACATACAGCGGAATCAGCCCGGGCTCATGCCATTCGCCGGTCTTCAGAAAACCGGGCAGCGATCGTTCGTTCGGAAGGGTGAAGCTGAACTGGCAGCCGCGCCGTTTCGCATGTTCGTTGGCCGCGCTCACAAGCGACTGGAAGATTCCGCGCCGCCGGTGGTCGGGGTGCGTGAGCACGCCGGTGTAGACCGCGCCCCGGAGCCGCGTCTGGCCCCATTGAAAATCCAGTATGGATACCGGCTGAATGCCGATCGGCCGGCCCTCGAAGTCGGCCATCAGGATGTCGCCGTGAAACTCCGTTTCGCTCAGGTATCGCCAGTCGTAGAAGGTTCGGTTGATCTCCGGGTACTCCTCCCCGTGAACGAGGCGAACCAGGGCGACCGCCGCGGCGATATCCTCGGGACCGCACAGCCGATTTGTCCAGTACGGTTGTGGCATCGGTGTTACTCCTGGCACCGTCGTTCGCCGGAGGGCCGGCGGGCTCCGTCGCCGCGCAGACCGGAATCCATGCGGAGTCGCTCCCGGCGGGAGGCCGGATTCAACAGCGCCGTCAGGTTCTCCAGTGCGTATCCCAGGATCGGTCCCGGGTCGCTCAGACGGATGATCTGATCCACGGTGTGTGCGTCGAAGAACCGGAACCAGCTCGGCCAGGTGTTGAATCGCCGCGCGCGATCGACCCGCAGAAACCACAGCACGTCGCCCAGAAAGAACCGAAGGAAGCGATTCTTCGGATAGTCGAGGACCGGCTCCACGGGCCGGCCGTGTGCCAGGTCGTACATCATCTTCGGAAAGTCGATCCCCACGGACGTGCCCATGCGAAAACTCTCCGGCAGACGCGGGTTGATCTCCATAAGCTTGATTCGACCGTCGCGCGGATCCTCCACGAAGTCAAAGTCGCAGAAGCCGACCCATCCGAGCCGGCACAGCATCCGCCGGGCGTGCTCGAGGATGTCGGGCCGGTCCGCCGAGAAGTTCAACACGCTGCTGCCGCCGTCGGGCGGATACATTCGCGTCTTGCCGTAGACGATACCCGCCAGGACGCGGAGCTTCTCGTCGACCAGCATATCGACCTTGTACTGCATGCCCCCGGGCGGAACGAAGTCCTGAAGGTAGCTCTCCCCGTGCTCGGCGACCACTCGCGGAAACCGTTCGCGAACCTCCGCCGGGCCGTAGCACCACGTGATTCCCCGTGCTCCGACGCCGACGGACGGCTTGATCAGCACCGGCCACCGCGTAATCCGGTCGAGCACGTCGGCGAGCCCGCCGGGCCGGTCTTGCGGGAACCAGGAATCCGGAATGGGCACGCCGGCGGCCAGGGCGGTCTTCATGGTGCTGATCTTTCCGTATGCGACGAGGAACGTCTTATGGTCAGGCATCAGGAGGCGCGTGTACTTGCGGATCTCGTCCTGGATCTCGCTGACGGCCAGTGCGCCGTAATGCCCGTTGGGAAAGAGCATGTCGATGGGCCGCCTGCGGAGGAAGCGGAGCAGCCATTCCTTGAACGCATCCGGATGATGACGGGGCGAGGGATACACGTACCGCTCGCGGCAACCCCGACAGTAGAAACCGCTGTTGAAGCGTTTCTCGCTGCCGCCGGCTACGCGTATCCCGTGGCGGGCCATGGACTCCATCACGGGGAGAACCGCCTTGCCCTGGGTCTCCATGACAAAGACAGTCGGACGCGTCATGGACGGCATGGCTCCGTTCGCGGACGCCCGGTCCGCAGAACCGTTTCAAAGACGTCGCAGAGTTGCCGGGCGATCATCTGGCGGTCGTACTTCCGCCAGGCCACCTCGCGCGCCCGGCGGCCGACGGCGGCGCGCTCCTCGGGATGGTCCGCCCAGTATGCGATCTTTGCCGCAAGGTCGTCCGCCGAGCCGGGAACCGACGCGACGCCGGTGCCGTCCGCGACGACCATGTCCGCCGTCGTCCCCGCAAAGTTCACGATGCTCGGGAGTCCGCTGAACATGTAATCGAAGATCTTGTTCGGTGTCACCCAGCGGGGCCGCGTGATCTGCTTGAGGATCATCAGCCCGATGTGACAGGCCGCCAGGATCCCCGGAAGCCGGTGCTTCGGGACCGGATCGAGCAGGTGCACGTTCGTCAGGCCCCGCCGTGCGACGTCGGCCTTGAGGGCCTCGCGCATCTTGCCGTCGCCGATGAGTACGATGGCGATGTCGGGCCGATCGCGAAGCCGCTCGGCGGCGTCGATGACCTGGAACAGGCCGTTCGCGTCGCCGTGCGCGCCGGTGTAGACGGCGACCGTCTTTCCCGCCAGGCCGTGTTGCGCCATGTACTCGTGATCCGGCGTCACGTTACGGAAAAGCCCTCCGTCGGCGCCAAGCAGGATGGTCTCCAGGCGTTCGGGCGGAAAGCCCCGCTGGAGCAGCCGATCGTGGAAGCCGCGCGAGACGAGCAGGATCTTCGCCGCCTTCGCGTAGCTGAACCGCTCGAGCCACTCCCACGCCTTGTACTGCAGCCCGGGTTTGATCCGCCCGGCGTCGAGCAGATCTTCGGGCCACAGGTCGCGGACCTCGAAGACATAGGGGATTCGCTTGATGGCCGCGCCGATCCGCGCGGGAATGCCCACGGTCAGCGGCGTGCTGGTGGCGAAGATGAGATCCGCCTTCCGCTCAAGAAGGCAGGCGATCGTCGAGAGCATGGCGAACTTGAGGAACGCCCACAGCCGGGCGGGGACGCCGAGTTTATTGCTGTAGTAGGTGTTGCACGCAACGACCTTGATCCCGTCGATCCACTGCGTCCGAAAGAGCCGCCACCACGGCATCCGTGGCAGCGAGCTTTGCTCGTGCAGTCCGCAGATCATCGTGACGGCGTGGCCCATCTCCACGAGGTACTTGCTCACATCGTAGCTGCGGGTGCCGCTCGTCCCCTCGTTGGTGACGAAATACTGGTGGATGTAGATCAGCTTCATACGCTGCGGTTCTCGTCGAGATCGATCCGCGTCACCAGTTTCGCCGGCAACTCGAGCGTGCCGGCGACTTCCAGCGTCGGGCGCGGCGCACAGGCGCCATAGTACTCGGACGTCCATCCGCATACGGGATCCGGCCGGCTCCGGCCGTAACGGACGGCCGCGGACAGCCCGTCGGGCCCTTCCACATTCATCGACACCCGACCGCAGGGCAAATCAATGTTCATACGCCCTGCGGCCGCGTCAAGGGCGAACGGCCCGTCCGCAAAGTGCCACCGCAGCGTGACGGCGTGCCGTCCGCTTCCGAAAAGCTCGTCCGTGATGACCCACCTGCGGCCATCCTCGACGGCGACGGTTCGCCGATGCACCACGTTCCACGGGGGGCGGGCGTAGGCGAGGTGTTCGCCTTGCCAGCGATCGGGGCAATGGTCGAGGCATCGTGCCTCCGGCCACGGCAGCCAGAGGAATCGCGACGCCGGCTCCAGCGGGCCGCGCCCGTCGATCTCGATCGTGTTATGTGCCCCGATGTCTTTGAAGTACCGCTCCATCGCCGGGTCGTCGGGGACAAAGTATTTGTAGGTTCCGCTGTCGCCCAGCACGTTGACACCCTTGTGCCACAGATCCACGTGGAGCATGTCCACATGGCCCACACGGTCGCGATACGTGTGGCAGCGGACCATGCACCACGTGTCGCCGTCGCGCAACGTGTAGTAGCCGCCGGCCTCAAACCGGCTGGAGCGGGGCGCGGCGGGGGCAGGCGGGGGTGCGAGCGCCTCCGGGCCGTAGAGCCACAACAGCATTTCGTCCCACGGTCCCTCGCCGAGCACACGGCGGCCGGTGGCCGAATAACACCCTGCCTGGACGGTGGGCCGATAATCGGCGTAATCGCACGGACTGAGCGGAAGAACCAAGGCGCCGTCGTTCGCGCCGTAGTTCGGCACGCGGCCGCTCACCGGATCGAGCATCTCCAGGAGGAATTCGCCGGCCGCCGCGAGCCGCTCCGTCGTCGCATCGGAGAGCGGCCGGCCGTTCAACTCCGCCAGGCGGGCGGCCCAGAGGCAATCGTGGAGCATCACCCGGTGGTAGTTCATCGAATGCTGAACATAGCTGCCGTCGGCGTAGATCTGGCGGCGGGCCTCCTTTTCAAGCACAGCGCGTCCGAGCCGCAGCCATTTGTCGGCCCCGCGCAGCTCGGGAAAGAGCAGGCCGACGGTAATCAGGCCGACGGCCTCGCTGATCGCGTGGTTATTCTTCTGAGAGACGGCGTAGTCGATGTTGCCGGCGATCCGGCCGGCCTGGATCGCGATAAGCAGGATCAGCGAGGCGATTCGCTCCGGCGTGGTGGCGCGGGCGTTCCAGAAGCCGTACAGGCCGAAGCACCAGGCCATCGTGCGAAGGGCGGTTTCCTGGCCGCACTTCCAGTTGGGGCCCATGTTTGGCGGATTCTGCTCCGCCCAGGACTCAAACAACTCCCAGAACGCCTCGGCGTATCGCTCCTGCCTCGTGACGGCGTACGCGCGGACGAGCCAGAACGCGCACGCGAATCGGGAGGGCTCCCAGACGTCCTTCACGTCGCCCAGCGCGGGCGAGAACGTCGGGTAATCGCACCAGTGTGTGCGCGCATCGTGCTGTCCGCCCGTAAACGGGTTGAGCAGCCAGTTCACCGGCCGGCCCAGGTCGAACACGTGTCGGCTGTAATAGAGAAACCGCCCCTGGGCGAAGTCATCGGCAACAGCCAGGGTGCGGGCCCTGCCTTCCGGGGTGAGGATGCGGTCCAGCATCGCGGCATCGGGCAGGGCGCCCGGGGCGAAGAAGAAGCGGCCGCCCGCCGTCCCGCGAAACGCGCGGTAGGCTTCCGGCGTGGTCGGCGTGCCGTTGCATAGTACGTCGGCCAGGCGCAGCGTCGACCGGTCCACGGCGGGGAATTGCCGCTTGAGCAGCCCGCTCTTGAGGCGCAGCGCGTACCCGGCGCGGTACAGGATCCATCGCGGTCCCAGTTTGCGGGCGATCTGAATGGAACGTCTGAGCGAAATAGTCCTTTCTCTGCTTCCGTCCGATCGCAGGCGGCGGCGCTACATCCAAGGCGTCCGCTTGCGCTGCGCGTTCTGTTCCGCTCATGCCAGGACGTCCGGCGCCACGGTGGCGACGATTGCCTTTCCGTCTATCTCTTCCAGCGCCTGGCCGCTGAAAAGGATCGTTTCGTGCGGCCCGGCGCCGCGTGGCAGCACGAGCGAGCCGAACTGGAAGTAGACGGCGTGCCAGCGGTCCTTCCTCGCCCGGAACACGCGCGTCCACCGCTCCCCGTCGCGCGAGAGCCAGAGAACCGCATCCCGGCAGGCGTTGACCCGCGACGGCTCGACGGTGGTCGTCATCGCATACAGGCCGCCGAACCGGCACGCATAGATGCAGCTCCCTTCGAGATCCATCAGCTTCTGCACGCGGCCGGTGGCCTTCTCGATCGACATCAGTGCGTTCGGCTCCATCTCGGTGTCCGTGCCGTAGAGCATCCGATCGCCGAAATCGAACATGCACACGGCCCGGTACCGCTGCTCGCCCTTGACCACCCAGTCGAAGCTCCTGAGGTCCTCCGTCAGACGCCCGATGCCCGGCTCGTGGTCGTGGTCGCCGACCAGCACCCAATACCCGCGGATCGCCGCGTCGTAGACGAGGTTGTGCACGTGGCGGATCTCGGCCGGCTTGAACGTGTGAGCCACCTCGAAACGGCGGGCGCGGTCGTCCGAGGCATAGATGCGTACCGCCCGGGGGTTGTGCTTGCTGCCGCCGTACTCGCCCCACAGGACGCGATCGCCCGGCCCGACGGTCAGCGACATCGGCGGCCAGATGGGGACTCCGCCGTCGTCGATGCGGCAGGGTGTCATCGTGGGCTCACCCGGCTGCGCCCGGAAGACCCAGTCCCGATTACTGGCGACGTACGTCCCGTCCGAGAGAATCGTGAGGGCCTTGGTTTCATGCCGCAGCAGACGGCAGGCGAGGCGCGATGCCTGCGCCACCCGCCGCCCGAGCGGCAGCGGCATCTTCGTGACCCGCACCCAGGTCCGGCCCTCGTCGGTGGAGCGGCAGATCACGTAGTGCCGCGAGAGGTAGTACGACCCGTCGGGGTGAATGTAGACCGCCCGCCCGCGGGACTCATGCCGTACAAGGAGCCTGGAATCGATCGGACCGGCCATGCTCGTTACGCTACTCGATACGGATCGGCTCGCCCGACCGGGCGGAGGCTACGGCGGCGAACGTCGCCCGCATCACGTTCACGATCTCATCAAGAGGGATGATGCTCGGGGTGCCGGCCGCGATCGAATCGATGAACCGGCAGAACTCCTCGCGATGTCCCTTGTCCCACCGGCGCAGCTTCATCTTGCTGAAGCCGCGAAAGCCATAGCCCCGCAGGGCGCGGAAGTTGTCCAGCCGCAGCGTCCTGCCGGCACAGAAGACCTCGAGCGTCTCCTTCGGATAGGCCTTGTGGCCGTTGCCGAAGTAGTGCAGCGTCCCGATCGAGCCGTCCGCGAACTCCAGGCTGATCGATGTCTTATCGTCGCGGATCGCCAGGCCTTTCGATTCGCCCACCATCGTCGCGGATACCCGCACGACCCGCGCGCCCGCGAGGAACGCCATCAGGTCGATCCAGTGGCACCCTTCCCCGATGATCCGCCCGCCGCCGACCTTCGGGTCGTGGACCCACGAATCGGGCGGAGCGACGCCCGCGTTGACCATCATGCTCATGCAGAGCGGTTCCATTCGCCCGGCCAGCAGTTCCTTCATCCTGATCACATGGGGCGCGAACCGCCGATTGAAACCGACGACAAGGTGACGGTCCGCGCGGGACCGCGCGAGGTCGAGAATCTCATCGATCTGTTCGGGGAGCAGGCACAGGGGCTTTTCGACGAACACATGCTTGTCGGCACGCAGCGCCTCCATGACCAGCGGCGCGTGCATGTCATGGCGTGTGAAGATCACCACGGTGTTGATGTTCGGATCGTTCAGGATCGCGTGGTAGTCGGTGGTGACGTTCTCGAATCCGAACTTCCGGCCCGCGTGGGTGGCGGCGACGCCGTTGATGTCGGCCAGGCACGCCAGCCGCGCCGCGGAGGCCGCCAGCGACGGCAACCCGTACATCTTCGCGAAGTTTCCCGCGCCGATCACGCCGACGACGGCCCGGGTCTCACGACGGCCGACGCGCGCCGACGGCGGAAGGGCCACCGTCTGCGCCGGCTCGGCCGGCGCCGTGGGATACTTGAGCAGGATGCCGAGCAGGCCCTTCTCGTCCGTCAGCGCCTGATAGGCCTCCGTCGCCCGGGCGTGCTCGACCACGCGGCTCGTCAGCGCGCCGACGCTCAGCTTCCGCGCGGCGAGCAGGTCGAGGACGGCCTCGAAGTTCCGTTGCTCGGTCCAGCGGACGTAGGCGAGGGGGTAATCCTGCCCGCGGTCCTCGTACGCGGGGTCATACCGGCCGGGGCCGTAGGAGCACGAGACCTGGAAGCTCAGCTCCTTCTTGTAGAAGTCCGAGCGGCTCAGTTCGAGGCCCACGACGCCTACGAGCACGATGCGGCCGCGTTTGCGGCACATCTGAGCCGCCTGCTTGATGATGTCGTTCGTCCTGGCGGAGGCCGCAATGATGACGCCGTCGACACCGCGCCCGTCGGTGTGGGCCAGGGCGGCCTCGACCGGATCGGCCGCCGCGGCCGCATCGACGACGGCGGCGCCCAGCTCCCGCGCCAGGGCCGACCTCGCCGGGTCGGGGTCGATGCCGATGACGCGGCACCCGTTGGCCAGGAGCAGTTGCACGGTCAGCAGCCCGATCAGGCCGAGCCCCGTCACCGCGATCGTCTCGCCGAGCGTCGGCTCCAGCAGCCGGATCCCCTGCAGGCCGATCGACGCCAGGACGGTATACGCGGCGTCCTCGTCGCTCACGCCGTCGGGAATCTTCGCGCACAGGTTGCGCGGCACACAGACGATCTCCGCATGCGGCCCGTTGCTGACGACGCGGTCTCCGGCTCGAAAGCCCTGCACCCCGTCGCCGACGCCGATCACGACGCCCGCGTTGCAGTAGCCCAGCGGCAGGGGCTCATCCAGGCGCGCAAAGACGGTTTCGAGCGTGGCCAGCAGGCCCTCCGACTTGATCTTGTCGAGTACCTGCCGGACCTTTTCCGGCTGGGCCCTGGCCTTGGCGAGCAGGCTCGCCTGGCCGAACTCGACGAGCATCCGTTCCGTGCCGGCCGAGATGAGGCTCGCCCGGGACTGAATGAGCAGATGGCCCGGGCGGACGAGCGGGCACGGCACGTCCGCCACTTCCACCACGCCGGTCTTGAGATTCTGCAGAACCTGCTTCATGCGTTTCACCGATGCCTTCCGCCTCCGGAGCAGGAGGCTGCCGATCCGGAACCGTTCCTGCGTTCTTTCGGTCGGCCCCTCTTACTCAAAGCTCACGTCGAACCGCCGGGCCCACTCGATCAGGTTGATCCACCGCCAGACCCGCATGCTGAAGTGGTCGCCGGTCGCCTTGTACTCATTCCATACTCTCACGGCCTCATCGAGGTTCAGGGCGCCGATCCGGGCGGCGGTTTCGCTTCGCAGCGTTCGCTCGACCCACGGGTACAGGGCCGCCATCCACCCCCGCTCCGGCGTGACGAAGCCGAGCTTGTCGCGGCGGTCGAGGACCGTGTCGGGGACGATCCCCCGCATCGCCGCGCGGAACACCGCCTTCGACGTGCCGTCAGGGGCGATAATATACTCCTCGGGCAGCGAGAAGAGGAACTCCACGAATTTCGGCGTGAGGAATGGCACGCGGCTCTCGATCGAGAAGGCCATCGAGTTGCGGTCCTCGTACCGCAGCAGGTGCGGCAGGTTCTGCGACATCAGGCTCCGATACAGGTGGCCCTTGAGGACGTCGCGCGTCCTCGAATAGTTGATCGCCATGCCCTGCACGCCGCGGTCCTGAAACCACGCGGCGTTCATCCAGGAGGGCATCAGATCCTTGCCGACCCACCGCCGCGCCCCGGCCTGCCAGCGTTGCGGGAGAAGATACTCGCCGCTCCAGGCCAGCAGCCAACGCTTGCCGGCCCCGGGCCACTTCGACGCCCGGCGCAGGAAGCGCGCCGCCTGCACCCACCGGCCCTGCCGGATCAGCGACGCCAGGCGGGCGGCCAGGTAAAACCGATATCCGCCCAGGATTTCGTCGGCGCCCTGGCCGTCGAGCATTACCTTGATTCCCGCCTCGCGGGCCAGCCGGAAGACCCGGTATTGTGCGTAGATTCGTGTGCTGCCGAACGGCTCATCCTGGCTGTAGATCAGGGCATCGAGGTCTGCGAGAAGCTCTTCGGGGACCGGCCGGACCTTGTGCGTCACGGCCCCGGCCGCCTCTGTCACGACATCGACCCAGCGCTCCTCACTGACCGCCTCGTCGTCGGCGACATAGCTGAAGGTGTGCAGATCCAGGTCTTTGCCGCCGAGTTGCCGCATCGCCATGACGATGGCCGACGAGTCGATGCCGCCGGAGAGGGCCGTGCCCACCGGCACATCGCTGCGCAGGTGCAGCCGCATGTTCTCGAGGAAAAGCTCGCGGGTCCGGCGGGCGGCCTGCTCGAACGACACATCCGCGCGGGTCGTCGGATCGACGTCCCAGTAGCGGACCGGTTCGGCGTCGTCGAGCTTGTCCAGCCGGATCTGGAGGTAGTGGGCGGGCGGAACCTGCCGCACGTCTTTCAGGAACGTCTCGCCCCCGTGGTCGGTGTAGCCGTACCGGAGATACTGGTACAGCCGCTCCGGGTTGATCCGCCGCGGCCGGTCGGCGAATTCGAGCAGGACCTTCAGCTCGGAGGCGAAGGCAAACCGCCCCTTGTTCACCACGTAGTAGAGCGGCTTGATCCCGAAGAAATCGCGGGCCAGCAGGAGGCGGCGCTCCCGCGTGTCCAGGATGGCAAACGCGAACATCCCCACCAGTCGCGGCAGCGCGGCCGTGCCCCACCGGGCACAGGCCGTCAGCAGCACCTCCGTATCCGAGCGGGAGCGGAACGTGTGCCCGAGCCCCTCGAGCTCCTCGCGAAGCTCGACGTAGTTGTAGATCTCGCCGTTGAAAACGATGTAGTACCGCCCGTCCGCGCTGCCCATCGGCTGCCGGCCGGCCTCGGTCAGATCGATGATCGAGAGCCTTCGGTGCACCAGCGCCGCCTCGGCGTCGGGCAGGTCGTCTCTCCAGTCCCGGGCCGGCCTTACGCCCGAGCGCCAGTAGAGAAGGCAGCCGTGGTCGTCCGGGCCGCGGTGCGCCAGCTTCCGCAGCGCGAGCGGGACGAACGCGCGATCCACGCGGTCGGGAGGAGACACGATCAGGCCGGCGATCCCACACATGCGCCGCTACAGCCGTCGTAAGAGGTCGTATCGGCCGTCCAGTTTCATCCGGAAACGCTTCAGGTCGTCCGTCGGGTGAATGCCCGTCCGGGGCAACTCGTACAGGTCGCACCGCGCCGACAGCGGCCCGCCCATCATCGTACAGCCTGCCCGGTAGCCCGCTTCCGCCAGCAGCGGCCGCGTCCAGTCCGCGAACGCGTCGGCGTGCCCCTTCGGATAGGCGAAGCTGTACACCGGTCCGCCGAGCCTCTCCTCCAGGAGCTTCTTCGGCAGCGTGATCTCCTCGCGGGCCCGCTCGCGGTCCTGTCGGGCCACCATCACATGCCGGTGCGAGTGGGCGCCGATCTCGAACCCCGCCGCCGCCATCTCGCGCAGGTCCGTCCACGAGAGAAACTCGGTGTCCCGATACTCCGCCAGCCCCTCCGTGGACGGCGTCTGTCGCGATTCGCCGACCCCGGCCGTGGCCACGAAAAAAGTCGCGGTCATGCCATAGCGCTCGAGGATCGGGCACACGATCGTCCGGTTGTTCGCGCAGCCGTCGTCGAACGTCAGGACGACCGTCCGCTTGCGGCCGGCGATCGCCGGCCACCCGTCGACCAGATCGCATACGCGACAACTCGCATAGTCCTGCTCGGCCAGGTAGCGGATCTGCTCCTCGAACGCCTCCGGGGGCATGTGGACCATCGTATTCGGGTGCGCCTGAACGCTGTGGAACGTGAGGATGCGAAGCGACTCGTTCCTTCTTCGCAGCCGACCGAGGCTGCCGGCAACGGCGTACCGGATCGCGAGCTTGGTGCGGATGTTCATCGCGTCAGGCTCGCTTGAGAGGAACCTCGACCCGGGCGACCTGCTCCAGGGCCTCCTTCATCAGCCGGACATCTTCGGGGCCGGGTGCCGTCATCCCGGCGGACACCAGGCCGGTCTTGCTGCCGACGGCGAGCTTGACGGCCCACAGGATCGGCCGCGGCGCCAGCGTGGCCAGCCCGAACAGCGTCGTGAACGGGATGCCCATGCGAAACCCGTTGCGGATCAGCGTCATGGCTTTGTACCAGGCCGATTTGGTCAGCTTCGTCCACGAGCGCGTGTGGCCCACGAAGCGGTAGATATAGAGGGGCTCGGCGACGTTGGAGAACCGGCTTTCCAGATGCGACCGGAAGTACAGGTCGAATTCGTATCCGGAGATGCCCACGCGCGGGTCGATCCTCCACCTCTTCCACCACTCGGTCTTGCCCATCAGCGCGCCGAACGTCAGGGGAAAGAACAACGACGGGTGCCGGACGATCTCCGCGTGGCTCGTGACCGGGCGCCGGACACTGAGGCAGTTCAATTCGACGTCGGTGATAAACGTGCCGGTCCCGAGCACGTCCACCTCGGGGGCGGCCTCCAGGGCGGCGACCTGCTTCTCCAGCCGGGTCGGCACGATGATGTCATCCGCATCCATTCGCGCGATCCACGTTCCGCGGGCCATGTCGATGGCCCGGTTGATTGTCGTCGGTGCGCCGAGGTTGCGCTCGTTCCTCGCAATGCGGACCCGCGGGTCGTCGATCCGCTGCAGGTACTCCCACGAGCCGTCCGTGGAGCCGTCGTCGATCGCCAGCAGCTCCCAGTCGGTGAACGTCTGGGCAAAGATGGATTGAACGGCCGGCCCGAGGTAGGCGCCGGGGTTGTACACCGGCATGACGATGCTGATCGCCGGATGCTTGCTCATGTTGCCTCCGTGGTCCGATGCCGTATCGAATGCGGCTCCGCTCGGGACCTCCTGCCGCGCCTCGCCGGGTTCGGGCGTCAACCTCCGGCGGCCGCCGGCGCGCCGGTCGCTGCGGTCGCCGGTCGAGTCGGCCCTTCCCATCTCAGGTACGCTGCGGCGTTCGGCAGGTCCCGGGCGGCCGCCACGAGACGTTCGGCCAGGGCCACGTAGCCGAACCGCTCCCGGTTGACCGCCGCCCGTCGGGTTCGTGCCTCCCACGAGCTCAGCGGCTTGCCCTCGACGAACGCGGCGGCCGTTTCCGTCACGAGCCGCCGGAGTGCATCATAATCGGCGTCGCGGAAATAGCGACCCGTTTCCGGATCGATCACCAGGTGGGATGCGGTGGGGCTGTCCGTCAGGATCATGTATACGCCCGTGCCCATCGCCTCCTGGATCGTCACCGACGGCTGCATGTACCAGACGCCGAAGTCGGCCGCGTTGTACAGCCGCGGCAGCTCCTCGCGGCTGGCGAACGGCAGGCAGAGGAAGCGGTCCTTGCAGCCGGTCTGCCCGATGAGCGAAAGGATTCGCTCGCACTCCGGGTCGCCCGGGCGGATGCCGATCAGCATCGGGCGCAGCCGCGGGACCTGCCGGATGGCGGCGGCCATCACGGAGACCCAGATATCCAGCCGCTTGATGGGCGTGATCTTGCAGGAGTACAGGCCGACCACCTCGTCGGGCGCCACGCCCAGACGCCGGCGTTCGGCCTGCCGCGCCTCGGCGTCGGGGAAGAAGACCTCCGGATCGAAGCCCAGTGCCGAGAGCCAGCACCGGGCCCGCAGCCGTTCCCGCTGCCGGCCCCATGCCGTCCGCCCCAGGATGAAATCGATCGTGTCGGGCGTCTGCATGAGCACGATGTCGCTTCGCTCGATGAACGTGCGGTAATGGCGGCGCTTGAACAGGAAGTAGGCGGCGTCGAGCGCCGCCCGCTTGAGCCGACCCGTGCCGCGCCGCTGGGCGCGGTTATCGCCGAATGTGCTGACCAGGACGCCGGGCAGTTCGTCCCGGCGGATGAACAGTTCGCCGGCGAACATGCTTCCCGGGTAGACGGCCAGCGTGAGTTCGGGCCGGAAGGCGACAACGTGCTCGAGGAGCCCGTCGCATCGCACCATGTTCCGCGGGAGCTTGTGTGCCGGCAGCCGAAGGAGCTCGCCGCCCCGATACTCGCTGAGTCCCTCGGGGAACGGTTCCGGGTAGTATTTCTCCAGCGTATACGAGACGTAGCAGGACGCGAACACGCGGACCCGATGCCCCAGCGAGACCAGCGCGCTATACCACCCCGTCTCCTGGTATCCCATGTCCGTCACGAAATGTGGAGCGACAATCGCGATCCGCATGCCGGTTTGTTTCTCCGCCCCCCGTGCCCCCGGACGGCGCTGGCTGGCGCCGACGGGCCTCATACCCTTAAGCGTCCGTGCTCGATATAGCCCCACGAGGCGGGTCCCATCGGGGGTGATCCCGCATATCGACCCGCGGACGCCGCCAGGGACTCGTCCCCGCGCCCGTAGAAGTGGTTTCGCAGCCACCCGACCATGACCAGTGAGACGAGCAGGCCCTGGCCCAGGAAGAACTGCGTGATCCCTGCCGAAACGAAGGTCACCGTCCAGAGCGGAATCTGAATCGCCTGCATCCACACGAGTTCGAGCCGCTTACCCGTCACGGCCCGCCGCATGATGAAGTTCTGGACGAACTGCGCCAGCCCGCCTCCCAGCATCGAGTACACGAGGACGCCCATATAACTGAACTCGGCCCACCCGGTCCCGATGAACCCGCAATTGAGAAAGGTGCTGGTCCTCGGGTCGTGCGAGACGTACCGGGCGACCATCAGTGGGATCATGGCGTTGCCCCGCCCGAGCAGGTCGCCGAGCACGAACGTGCCGCGGCCCCACGTGTGCGCTTCCACGGTGGGGAACAACTCGAAGTAGTAGTACGTCACCTGCGCCGGCGCGGCAAACGCGCGGGTGAACATCGCGCTGTAGATCTGCGAACGCTCCATTGAGGCAGGATGGGTGGCTACCGCGACGGCCAGCGGCAGAGCAATGACAAGACCAACCCCCAGAAGTATCTTCCACGAGATCCGTCCGCGGATCAGCAGCGTGCCGGCCAAAAAGATCATCGTGATCCGCGCGCCGGGCGACTTGTAGGCGTCCCACATGCCGAAAAACAGCGCGAAGAGAAAGCACAGGATGTACAGGACAAACCACTTGCTGTCGCCCGTCTGCTTGTTCCTCGTTTGGGCGGCCATCCCCAGCAGCGGTATGAACATGTACGTGGACCACCCGACCAGGTAGAAGACGAGCCGTATGCCGATGCCGATGATCCCGCCTTGGAGGGCTCCGGCGGCGACCTTGGCCTCGGTCTTGGCCGCCGCGATGCCCGCGAAGTCGTAAAGGTGCGTCAGCATGTAGATCAGTGGAATGCCGCCGACCAGAATGTATCGAAGCACCGCCGCAAGGAGGGTCACCCCCAGAAGAATCCCCAGCGGCACAAGCATCGCGTGCTCCCGTGGGGGCTCGATCGGGGCGCGAAGGTATTCCTTCAGATCAATGGCTGGCGCCGGGTACAGCAGGCGGCACAGGGCCATCCCGGCCAGCATGAAGAGCCCCGCGGAAAGGGTACCAAGCACGAAACGGTTGCTGGCCGTCTCGATCGGCTGCTGCGGCGCCAGAATCAGCGCCGGCAGGAGCAGCAGGATGAGGTATGCGGTAAACGCGATCCCCGGAACACTCAGCCGGAACGGACTGAGTTGCCGCCAAGCAAGCGCCAGGACCCCGAAGTAGGCCACAAGTGCCGCCCAGCCGAGCACCAGGATTCCGGTATCTACGCTTGCCAGCATCATGCGATCGCCTCAGCTTCCTCCCGAATCCTACCGCCCGGGGCGCGCAAAGTACATCGGATTCGTCTGCCCTGCGACAATTCCCCGCTGCCGTAAGACCATGTCTACGGATAAGTTAGATCGGCAAGGCTCCTGCTGAACCTTGAGT
Source organism: uncultured Planctomycetales bacterium (assembly GCA_964653435.1). Taxonomy (GTDB): domain Bacteria; phylum Planctomycetota; class Phycisphaerae; order UBA1845; family PWPN01; genus CAZMVY01. Next base: position 30,071 of record CAZZFA010000002.1, read on the forward strand.
TGCAGCCTGCCTTTCCTATGCCCTCTACCCCCGCTGGCGAGCAGAGGTTCACGAGTTCTCGCGGCTTTGATGAATTCTCTTACCTCTTTTCCTGTTCATGGATCACCCCGTATTCCCCGATACGGCGCCGTGCCTGGACGTTCAGTTCCTCCACGATCGTCCCGAACGTCTTGGATGGGAGACGGACATCCCCGCCCCGCAACGTCCGCATCGTCGATCCGAGACATCGGCTGCCCACGGCCACGGAAGTATCGAAACCCCGAACGGCTTCCGGCTGCGTCGTCGCTCTGTTCGTAGCGGCGCGGACCGTGAGAGCATGCGTATCGTCGATTTCGGAATTGAGGAGTTCGCCAAACGCCATCACCGGTCGCCGCCCCTGCACTTGCCAGTCATATTCCGCATGAGCCGTAAAAACGCTGTCCGTGACGCGGTAGTTCTCCGCTCGATCGACATTGATAATTGCCTCGGCCGCGTCGAGACGACAGCCGCGTACGATCACTCCGTAGGACGCGCCGACCCCTCGCAGGAAGTTCCTGGCGCCGTAGGTTTCCGACACTACGTGATCCAGAAGGATCTGCTGTACCTTGCCGCGCCGGTCGTCCAGCAGCATGCCCGCCAGTCCGCCCGTCTCCGGCCGCGCCGGGTCCGCAGCCTTGTTTCCCCACATCCCCCCGTAAAAAGCGATGTCGTGCGTCGGACCCTGCACGATGACGTTGCACTCGTGCCCCGTCCGCCCGTATACGTTGAACTGGCATCCGAAGAACAGATTGTCCGAGGCGCTGCCCCCCGCGATCTCGCCGTAGGGGCTATCGATTTCCAACTGCGGCGAGTACTCGCCCGCCAGGATCAGGCAATGGGCCCGCGGCTTGTCCCCCGTGATCCAATAGCAGTTCATGTACCGGTTCACCTCGCTCGCGATGGACACCTCGCAGGCAAGTGAATAATCGCCGCTGATCTCCATCCCCTCGAAGTAGTGCTCGCCGGCGCCGGACCGATCACCCCGCCGTGCCAGAAGCAGTCCGCACCGGGCCGTGTGGCACCGGATCGCGAGGTGTCGCAGACTGCACCTCGTCGCGCCCGTCATGTCTATGACCGGCCAACGGCTTCCCGGCGGGAACGACGCCGTGATGATCGTCGATCGCCCCTCGCCGACGATGCTGACGTAGCTCCGTCCTCGCAGATTCAACGGCTTGTCCAGTGTGTAGACCGCGCGCTGCAGGTAGATGGTTCCGCCCGCCTTGGCATCGAGCGAATCTACCGCCGCCTGCAACGTCGGAAATGTCCGCGCCCCGGGGCCGATCCCGATAACCGGCCGGGGCGAGGGATTCTGCGCCCACGTGGGTGATGTCGCAACGAGCATTGCGATCGTTCGCAGTAGCATCCGGGACCTCGCGCTCATGCTTATGTGGTCGTTCATCGTCGGGCCTTTTTCAACGCCGAGCGCCCCGGGAGCCTCCTCGTCCACACGGGCTTACGGCGTCGCAGCGTGCACCATTCCCCCGCAACGTACTCCAAATCCTCCCGTTCACTGGCGGCACCCGCCCCGTGGCCGTCGCGGTTACGGTCTTCCGGCGTCGCCCTCTACTGGTTTAGTCGGAAGGCGTGCCGCGTCAACTTGCGGATCAGATTTGCCGAGAGGGTCATCGGAACAGCAGACCGCTCGCGCGACGACACAGGCCACCGTCCCGCGGCAGGTGAGCCGGGATTGGCGTGCGCGTCTTGCCGTACCCGCGCGACGGCAAGCGAGGGCTTTGCGTTCCTTACGGGAGGTTCGGATAATCAGATCGTGGGACCAAGCGAGTCTCGGTACGGCGCATGTCCTGCGAGGCCGACGAGGTATTCCCGTGCGGTTGCTGGTCGTCGAAGACAATCCCAGAATGGCGGAACTGATTGGCCAGGGCTTCAGGCAGCTCGGGTACGCGGTGGACATCGCCGAACGGGGCCGTGAGGCCGAAGAGCAGGCCCTCCATCAGGCGTACGACGTGATCATCCTCGATATCATGCTCCCGGATAAGGATGGTGTTCAGGTCTGCCGGGACCTTCGCCGGCAGGGGGTCGACACCCCGATCCTCATGCTGACGGCGCTCTCCACGACCCGGGACAAGGTCGGCGCCTTCGACGCCGGCGCGGATGACTATCTCGCCAAGCCCTTCGAATTCGACGAGCTCTTCGCGCGGGTGAGGGCGCTGCTGCGAAGGGGCCGCCCCCAGGAAGGAGCCACCCTGCGGATCGAAGACGTTGAGATGGACCTGCTCGCCCATCGGGTGACCCGGGGCGGCGAGCGGATCAAACTCAGCAACCGGGAGTTCGCGCTGCTCGAATACTTCATGCGCAACCCGAACCGCGTTCTCAGCCGCATCGCGATCGCCGAACACGTCTGGGACACGGCCTTCTCGGGCGAGAGCAACGTGATCGATGTGTACGTCGGCCTCCTGCGGCGCAAGCTCGATCGCGACGCCGGCAGGAAGCTGATCCATACGGTGATCGGCCGTGGCTACTACTTCGGGCCGACCCCGCCGGATTCCTGAGGGCCTTGCCGGGCGTCGTTGGCTCATGACGAAGCTGTTGCACTCGCTGCGGTTCCAGTTGACCCTTGTTACCCTGCTGGTCTTCGGCCTGATCCAGGCGGCCGGCTTCATGGTCCTCCTGACCCTTCGCGAACGTGACGTGCGGGCCGATTTCGACGAATGGCTGCGGGCGGACGCCTCGCGCATGCTCGAGCAGGTCCTGCGCCAGCCGATGGAGACCCTCGTCCCCTCGCCGCCGGGGTCCACCCCGCAGATGAGCCCGTTCCACTTCCGCGGGTACTACTTTCAACTTCGCCGGGCCGACGGCACGACGCTCGTCAAGTCGGCGAACCTCGAAGGCACGGACCTTCCGTGGGGCGAGGCGGCGCGGCGGGCGGAGGAATCCGACACGCCCGTCCTCGAGACGATCGCCGGGGACGGATTGAAGTCGGTCTCCGGCGCCGTCGGCGATGTCCGGCTGCTGACCGTCTTCGGCCGGATGCCCTCCGGCGAAGTGCTGTCCCTTCAGCTCGGCGCGCGGCTGGATCGTGTGAACCAGGCGGTGGCCAGTCTGCGCCGGCGCCTCCTGGCGGTGTTTCCCCTGAGCCTTGTCGTGGTCGCGATCGGTTCGTGGTTCATGGCCGGCCGTGCGCTCCGCCCGATCGACGACATCACCGACGCCGTCCGCCGGCTCACGGTGGATCGCCTCGGCCAGGGCCTCGGCCTGCCCGTGCCGAAGGGCGACCTCGCGCAGATGGTTGTCAGCCTCAACGAGATGCTGGATCGCATCGAGAAAGGCTTCCGTTCGCAGGAGCGCTTCGTGGCCGAGGTCTCGCATGAACTGAGGACCCCGATCTCGGTCCTGCTTGGCGAGGCCCAGTTGCTTGGCCGGGCGGCGCGAACCGTCGAGGAGTACGATCGCTTCGTGGCCAGCGTCGAAGTCGAAATGCGCCGTCTCGGTCAGACGGTCGAGAGCCTGTTGCTCCTGGCGCGGGCGAACGCGGGGTTCCCGATCGCCCTGCCGGGCGGGGTGTCGTTGAACGACGTCGTCGCCGAAGCCGTCCGCCGGTGCAGCGCGGTGGCCGCGCACTGGGAAATCGATCTTGTGCCCAGGCTGCTGCTGCCCTCGGCCGACGAACCCGAGCCGATGGTTCGCGGGGACGAGGAACTGCTCTGCGCCATGCTGACCAACCTGATTCTCAACGCGATCCGCCATTCCCCGGTCGGGCAGCCCGTCACGATCGAACTGACCGCGGAGGGGGACCGATCGCATATCACGGTACGCGACGCCGGCCCCGGGGTTCCCCCAGAGTCCGTCGGGAAACTGTTTCAGCCGTTCACGTCCTTGCGGCAGGAGGCGGACCCGGCCCCCGGAACCGGTCTGGGTCTGGCGATCGTCAAGAGCATCGCCGAACTCCACGGGGGCTCCGTGGCGGTTCGCAATGTGCCGGCGGGCGGGTGTGAATTTGCGGTCACTTTACCGACGATGCCGGCTGGTCCGGCCTCGCCCGAGCGATCGTCCGGCCTCGCAGGCGGATGAAAGAAGAATCATCCGCGTTTCACCGACGTTTCATGCCGACCCCGTACAATGTATTCCAGTGAGGGAGAGACGGCATATGACCGGCACGGCGGAGGAGGCGACGGATGGCAGTTGAGGCGGGGGTCGTGCTTCGACTCAGGCATGTTCGGTTGCGGGTCCGCGATCTGGACCGCAGTGTGGCGTTTTATCGGGACCTGTTCGGGTTTCGTCCGGAGCCTTACAGAGGTTCGAGCGGCCGATTCTGCGAGCAGATTGTTACGGCGCCGCACGGCGAGGCATTCGGCCTCGTTCTTGTGCAGGGGCCGGGCAGTGATATTGCCGGCCCGCTTGAGCAGATCTCGTTTGAGGCGGCTACGGTGGGCGATGCGGCCGAACTGTACCGAAAAGCCCGGGCGTCAGGGGCACAGGCCATTCAGCCGCGCTTATGTAATGGCTCCTGGCGGACGTTGATCTTCGATCCGGACGGGCATAAACTGGAGATTACGGTGAAAGAAACGACGTCCACACGCGATATTATCTTGTGAGGGCGTTCTTTTGAATGTGCCGCAGTCGATGGGGAAGATCGCTCGGCGCGTGAACACGGCTTTTGGAGGGGGGGAACTGCAAGTGCTCGCGGACGAACGTCCGAAGGACCGACAGGTTTGGCGGATAAGGGTACGGAAGGTCGCAATTCGAGGAGGATTGTCGTGGCCTATCGGGCGTCCCTGTGGTGTATTCTGGGTCTGACCGCCGTGGTCGGCTCGGTACTCGCGACGGGCCTCCAGGCTAACGCGGAACCTTCATCTCCGGCGATCGTGACGGTTATCGGCGGCGGGCCCGACGAGCATCCGGTCGCTACGAATTGCGTCATTACTGCGGATACGACGAACTTCAAGCTCAATGGCCGAGGCTGGAAATGCACGACGAACGGGGACACGATTGCCAGTCCCGCGCGTCTTCGGTTAAGTCCGCCGGGGCCGGCAAGACCGTTTGTGCTTGGGCCTGCCTCGGCGATCGGCGCTTGGTTCTATGTGCCGGAACCAGCCAAGGTCTACCAGGTGAGCGTCCAGATTTACCCGGATGCAGCCTGTTCCTCGACGGCCCGGTGGTCAAGGGGGAGCACCAGCTTTACGGCTGGCTGGAACTATCTCCGATGGCACTCCACGTTCGGCACGATCACCGCCGACTGGGGAAGTATCTATCAGATTGACGTGCTCATTCAGACCAGGGAGGCCACGAGCGTTACGGTCGGCCAAGTTTGGGGCGAAGTATGGCCCAAAGCCCAACTACTCTTCGTCGCCGACGGTTGCTACCAGAGTTTCGTGGATAATATCTATCCGGATCTTCGTGTCCGGCGCATCCCGGTGACTTGGGCGACGAATCCGGGCCTCATGGGCACCAATGGCAGGACCACCTGGGACGTGCTTGCGACGCTCGGCCGCGAGAACGGCAACGAGGTCTCGTTCCACAGTTGGATGAGCACGCCCACGTCGACCATGACGGCCGACCAGATCCGCGCCGATACGTTGAGTTGCCTTCGGGCCCTGACGGGCCACGGCTTTCCGATTGCGGGGATGTGGCGCGCCGCATGGCCGCAAAACAACGCTCCCTGCGCCTATGCCGTCCGAGATCTTCTGCCGGCGTACGCCACCCCGGTCGGAAACGCCGGGGTCGCTTGCTGGCCCCCGCTCGACCGTTGGAACATCTACCGGCTGGGACTTCATGGGCGTACCGACGCGGAGTACGACAGCACCTTTCTGGCGATGCAGAGGACGCATGGTGTCCTGGTCGGCTATACCCACGGATGTTCACCGCTGGGCGGGAACGACATGACGCCGGCCGAATGGCAATACCTCCGCGGCAAGATCGACGAGGGGATGGCGGGCGGTTGGCTCGAGGCTACCACGTACAGCGGCCTCGTCGCGCGGGGCGGGCTCAATCCGCCGCTCGCCGCCGGCCCGGCCGACACTGATGGCGACGGAGTCCCCGATGCGACGGACAACTGCCCCAGCAGGTGGAACCCGGACCAGGCGGACGCCGACGGCGACGGCGTCGGCGATGTATGTGACAATTGCCCAGGCAAGTTCAACCCGGATCAGGCCGACAGCGACGGAGATTGGGTCGGCGATGCGTGCGACCAGTGCCCGGACACGCCGCCAGGCGTTCTCGTGGACCCGAGCGGATGCGCCCGCAGTACGCAGACGATCCGCGAGGATCTGGATGGCGACAGCGATGTGGACGTGCAGGACTTCCAGATGTTCCAGGCGTGTTTCAACGGGCCGAACCGCCCTCCCTTCGGACCGGGCTGCAATCGGGCCGACTTCGACGGCGATTCCGACGTCGATCTGGGCGATTTCGGCCTGTTCCAGGACTGTTTCAACGGGCCGAATCGGCCGCCGAAATGCGGATAGATTGCCCGTCGCGTTCCGGGCGTCTCGACGTTCGCGTTCATCGCGAGCCTCCGCGACCCGGCATGACGAGATGTGCGGCGCGCCGTGCCGCACACTATCCAAGTCCGCCTGTGCTTTCCTCCCCGGCGACCGCGCCCGAAGACGGGCGCCGGCGCAACAGCACCGCTGCGAGAACCAGCACGAGCGCGATCGCGTAGACGGCGTTTCCGATCACGACCGCCCAGGCGGCACCGGGGCCGCGGAACGAGGGGATCAGGGCCAGCGCGGGGATCAACTGCCCGGCCATCGCCGTGGCGTTGATGATCGGGTTGACCTGCACCGGCGCGAACTTGATGACGAACGGCCGAACCAGAAACATCAGGACGCCGAACGGCATCGCCCACACGAGAATATCGAGCAGCCGCGCTGCGCTGGGGCCGAACCCCGGGAAGACGATCTTCAGCAGGAGCGGCCCCGCCACCTTCAGGACGATCGGCAGCCCGACGACGGCCGCGATCGTGACGAGAACGCAGTTTGCCTTCGCGGCCCGCGAGAGCGACGCGGTCGAAGTGTAACGGGCCAGCATGTTCAGCAGGAGCACGCTTCCCGATGAAACAGGCGCCAGCAACAGGTACAGGACGGTCGTAGCGCCGTAAAGGTCGGAGACGTCCGCGAAGGAGTAGCGGCTCAGGATGAGCCGGTTGAGATACTGGCCGGAGAACAGGAGGATGCTGGCCAGGGTGATGTGGAGCCAGACGGCCTTCAGGACGCGCGCCATATCGCGGTCGTACGACTCGCGGAACCACTCCCGCCGGTGACGGCGAAGCACGGCGTACGCGACGAGGTTTCCGGCGGCGTAGCCGCAGGCCAGCCCCACGGCCCCGCCGAGCAGGCGGCCGGCGGAGCCCTCGATCCCCGCGACCCGCGGATGGCCCCATGTGGAGGTGATGGCGATGCCGACCAGGGTGCCTGTGATTCCCAGCGCCGACGCGCAGGCCGCCTGAAGGCCGCACCACGCCGTGCTCTCGCGAAAGTGCCGCCGGACACGCAGCTCCGTCAACGTCAGCGAGAGCTGGTTCTCGCCGTACAACGACAGCAGCAGCGGCGCCAGACACGCCAGCAACGCCCCCGATCGCAGGTGCAGGACGGCCGCTGCCGCCACGCCGGCAAGCCCGATCGCGATCAGGACGCACATCGCCCGGTGGCACATGCGGATCGCGGTGAAGCAGAATCGGCCGCGCCGTTCGTCCGGGTATTCGGCCATGTGCCGGACCATCGCCGTGGCCAGACCGATCGACGGCGTCGTCCCGAGCATCGCCGCCGCGCTGAGCGCCGTGACGAACAGACCGAACGGCTCTTTGCCGATCAGATAGGCGCCGATCGGAAACAGGAACAGACGCGTGGCGCCGATGGTAAGGGCCTGCTCGGCGGCGGCCCAGAACATGTATCCGCTGTAACGCCGGATCGTCGCGATCTGCATTCTACGTCCGTTCGCGCGGCGCGTGTCCTGGCGGAGACGCCGTACCGGCCGCATCGCCGGCGCGCACGCCCCCTGCGACCGCTGTCGAGCCCTTCGAACGCCGTCGGGTCAGTTGAACTCCCGGATGCACTGGGCGACGTATTGCTGCTGCTCGCCGGTCAGCTCGGGGTAGATCGGCAGGGCCAGTACCTCCCTGGCCGCCGCTTCCGCCACGGGGCATTGGCCTTCGCGGCCGCCGAGATTCGCGAAGCATTCCTGAATGTGCAGCGGCAAGGGGTAGTAGATCTCCGTGCCGACCTGACGCTCCTCCAGGTGCTTTCGCAAAGCGTCCCGCTTCTTGCTCCGGATGACGTACTGGTTGAAGATCATCTCGTTGTACGGCCGGACGACGGGCCGCGTGACCGCGGCGCCGTCCAGGAGCCTGTCATACGTGGCCGCGTTGCGTCGCCGGGCGGCGCTCCAGTCGTTCAGGTGCTTGAGTTTCACCCGCAGAATGGCGGCCTGCAGGGCGTCGAGCCGGAAATTGCCGCCCACGATCTTGTGGTAGTACTTCGGCTTCGACCCGTGAGTTCGCAGCAGGGCGCAGCGCTCGCCGAGGGCCGCGTCGTTTGTCGTGATCATCCCGCCGTCGCCGAAGGCGCCGAGGTTCTTGCTCGGGAAGAACGAGAAGCAGCCGATGTGGCCGATGCTGCCGGCCGGACGGCCGCGATACTTTGCGCTGAGCGCCTGGGCGGCGTCCTCGATCACGTAGATGTTCCGGCCTTTGACCAGGTCCATGATCGGGTCCATCTCCGCGCACTGGCCGAACAGGTGGACCGGAATGATCGCCTTGGTCTTCGGCGTGATCAGGCTGCCGAGCTTCGCCGGGTCGATGTTGTAGGTGTCCGGCTCGATGTCCGCGAAGACCGGCCTGGCCCCGAGGCGGCTGACGCAGCCGGCCGTGGCGAAGAAGGTGAACGTCGGCACGATCACCTCGTCGCCGGGCCCCACGCCGCAGGCCATCAGGGCGCACAGGATGGCATCCGTTCCGCTGCTGACGCCGACGGCGTGCGAACACTGCGTGAACGCGGCCACTTCGCTCTCGAGCCCGGTCACCTCCGGGCCCATGATGAAGTGCTGCGATTCGAGCACGCGGTCGATCGCCGCGCGGATGTCCTTCTCGATCGTCCGGAACTGCGCCTTAAGGTCCAGCAAGGGGACTTTCATGGTTCCACCAGTTCAATGCGGTCCTTCGCGACGCGGCGGTATCGCTGGCCGGTGGCCGGACAGACGGCCTCGTCGCCGGTACCAAAGTTCAGTCGTTCACCGTGTTGACTCATCCAGCCCGCGATCCGCGCGGGCACGCCGACGACCATTGCGTACGGCGGGATGTCGCCCTTGACCACCGCGCCGGCGCCGACGAAGGCGTACTCGCCGAGCGTGCTGCCGCAGATAATCGTGGCGTTCGCGCCGATCGTCGCCCCGCGTCGGACGCGCGTGGTCATGTACTCTTCCTTCCGGGAGACGGCACTCCGCGGGTTCATCACGTTCGTGAAGACCATGCTCGGCCCGCAGAAGACGTCGTCCTCGATCTCGACACAGTCGTAGATCGAGACATTGTTCTGCACTTTCACGTTGTTGCCGAGGCGGGCCCGGCTCGCCACGAAGACGTTCTGGCCGAGCGAACAGCGCTCGCCGATCACCGCGCCCTTCATCACGTGGCAGAAGTGCCAGATTCTGGTTCCGGCGCCGATCACGGCGCCTTCGTCCACGATCGCGGTAGGGTGAACATACACCGAGTCGTTCATGTTGCACCTTTCTGGATCTCGACGGGCTTTCCGCCGAGCCGAATGGATTCGCCGCCGGCCTCCAGCACGCGCACCACCCGCACGCCGTCCGCCCCGTCCGTGCGGATCGGCTTGTCGTCGAGGACGCAATCGACGAAGTGCTGCGCCTCGATCTGCAGCGGCTCGTTCGCCGGAACGCGCGGGATCAGGATATCGCCCGAGCGGATCGCGATCGACCGGGCGTAGTTCTCGTAACCCTCCTTCACGTCGGCGCCCTTGTCGTAAATGCGGATCTTCTCGGAGGCGTCCATGTCGTCGAACGTTACCATCCGCTGCGTGCCCACGACGGTCATCTTGCGGATCTTGTGCGGATCGAGCCAGCTCACGTGGATGTGCGCGATCTTGCCGTCGGCGAAGCGGAGCATCGCAAAGACGACGTCCTCGACGCCTTTCTGGAGATAGCACTGGCCGAATGCGCTGACGGCGACCGGCTGGGCGTCGAACAGGTGGCAGATCACCGACACGTCGTGCGGGGCCAGCGACCACCATGCGTTCTCGTCCTGCCGCACGACTCCGAGGTTCACACGCTGCGTGTACATGTAGTACACGCCGCCCAGCTCTCCGCGGACGATCATCTCGCGGAGCTTCTCGACGCACGTGTGGTAGAGAAGCAGGTGGCCGACCATCAGCTTGCGGCTGTTCTTCTCCGCCAGCGCGACCAGGGCCTCCGCGTCGCGCGTGGACAGGCACAGCGGCTTCTCCACGTACACGTGCTTGCCGGCCGTGAGCGCCCTGGCGGCCAGCTCGTAGTGCGTGGTCGCCTTCGTGGCGATAACCACGGCGTCGACGTCCCCGCCCAGCACCTGGTCGAAATCGATCGTCGCCCGGGCGTTCGGTACCGTGGCCGCCTGCTTCGCGAGCGTCTTCTCGTCGACGTCGCAGATCCAGGACACCGTGCAACGCCGGGCGTGAGCGAAGTTCCGCAGCAGGTTGCGTCCCCAGTTGCCCACACCTACGACCGCCGTCCGCAAACAGTCCGCCATGAGTTGCTTACTCCGTCGTTACCCGGCTGCTGTCCCCCCGGGGGAAAACACTTTGGTCCGGCATTCTACGGCCGTTGTCCCCGCGTGTACAACCCGCTCCTCCGGCCGGGCATCGCGATATTTCCGGGCGTTCGCCCGCCTCTCCCGTGCATGGGCCGCTACGGGTGCGTCCCCGGGGCCCGCATCCGTACAGTGCGTACGTCCCGCGCACAGCCTGTTGCCGGGACGCGGCGCGGCCGGCCCCGTCTCGCCGGCGGCCATCGGTACATCGGTAACCTGTACGCACGGATTAAGGTTGCCGACCTGCTCACTCGCTGTTTACGTCGATCGGCGGCGGCGGGTTCGCCGTTGCTCAGAGAAGACCCCGGACTTTCAGCACGCTCTCGCGCTCGGCGAGTTTCATGTCGGCATTCACCATCATGCGGACGAGTTCCTTGAACGTTACGCGGGGTTTCCATCCGAGCTTCTCGCGGGCCTTGGCCGCGTCTCCGAGGAGGGCGTCAACCTCCGCCGGACGGAAGTATCGCGGGTCCTGCTCGACGAACCGCTTCCAGTCCAGTTCCAGGCAGCCGAACGCCTCGTCCAGGAACTCGCGGACGGAATGCGATTCTCCGGTGGCGATCACGTAATCGTCCGGCTGGTCCTGCTGAAGCATGAGCCACATCGCCTCGACGTAGTCGCCCGCGAAGCCCCAGTCGCGGCGGGCGTCGAGGTTGCCCAGATAGAGCTTGTCCTGCAGCCCCGCCCGGATCCGCGTCGCGGCGCGGGTGATCTTCCGGGTGACGAACGTCTCGCCGCGCCGGGGGCTTTCGTGGTTGAACAGGATGCCGCAGCATGCGAACAGTCCGTACGCTTCGCGGTAATTGATCGTCTGATAATGCGCGAACGCCTTGGCGCAGGCGTACGGGCTGCGGGGGTGGAAGGGCGTGGTTTCACGCTGCGGCGTCTCGGCGGCCAGTCCGTACATCTCGCTGCTGGAGGCCTGATAGAACCGGATCGGCAGACCCGTGTCGCGAATGGCCTCGAGCAGGCAGAGCGTTCCGACGGCGGCGGTCTCGACCGTGTAGACCGGCTGGTCGAAGCTCACGCGGACGTGCGACTGGGCTGCCAGGTTGTAGACTTCCTGCGGCCTCACGTCGGTCAGCACCCGTCGCAGCCCGGATGCGTCCGTCAGATCCCCGTAGTGCAGGAAGAGTTTCACGCCGGTCCCGTGGGGATCCTTGTAGAGATGCTCGATCCGTTCCGTTCCGAATGTGCTCGAACGGCGGACAATGCCGTGCACCTCGTAACCCTTCTGAAGCAGCAGCTCGGCAAGGTAACTGCCGTCCTGGCCCGTGATACCCGTGATCAATGCCTTGCGGCCCATGATTCCACCTGTGTTTACGAAAGATGCCCTCGCGGCACGGCAGTCGATAATCGCATCATGGTAACGCCCTCGGGCGCGAACGTGTAGGGCCGGCGGCGGCGGGCTTTACAGCGCGGACCGCCCGGCGGACAATGCAGAGCGGTATGATTGCCGACGGGCTCGATTCGATGCATCCGCCATGGGCGGACTGGTGGCAGTTGCTGCGGCAATTCGCCTGGCAGTACTGGCCTGTGGCGGCGTGTTCGTTCGGCGTGGCCGTGGCCGCGACGCCGATCTGCCGCGCCGTCGCGCGGGCCAGAAAGATCGTGGACCGCCCGGACGACTTTCTCAAACCCCACAAGAAGCCGATCCCCTACCTCGGCGGCGTGGCGATTTTCCTCGGTTGGGCGGCGGGGATCGCGGCGGCCGTCGCGCTGAAGCGGTTTCCCATCGAGCCCGGTGTCATGTGGGGCATTCTGGCGGCGGGCCTGGCGATCATGCTTGTCGGCCTGTTCGACGACATCCGGATGATGCGGCCGCACGTCAAGCTTGCGCTGAACATCGCGGTCGGCCTGTTTCTCCTGTGGCTCGGCATCGGGCGGAACGTCTTCGGTGTGATCATTCAGGCGACGGTCCTGAGGGATGACCCGTCCGTGCACTGGCTGGAGTTGTTCTTCTCGATTCCGTTCGGGCTGTTCATCGTGGTGGGGGCGTGCAACGCGACGAATCTCATCGACGGCCTGGACGGTCTCTGCGGGGGCGTGCTGGGGATCATTTCGATCGGGTTCTTCGTGCTGGCCGCGCACATGGCCTGCTGGAGACCGGACCAGGCCATCACCCACGAACGGGTCGTGCTCTCGCTGGCGATGCTGGGGGCCGCCGTGGGCTTCCTCCCGTACAACCGCAATCCGGCGTCGATCTTCATGGGCGATGCGGGCTCCATGCTCCTGGGCCTGAATGCCGCCGTGCTCATCATGATGTTCTGCGAGCCGGGCCGTCTCCGGTGGATGCTGGGAGCGATCGTGGTGTTCGGGCTGCCGATTGCCGATATGACGCTGACGTTGCTGCGGCGGTGGCGCAATGCGCAGCCCCTGATGATCGGCGACCGCAGCCACTTTTATGACCAGTTGGTGGACCGCGGGTACAGCGTGCGCCAGGTCGTCGCCATCAGCTACGCGCTGGCCTTTGCGTTCGCGGCCATCGGCGTCGTGACGGCGCTTTTCGTCCGAACCCGGTATGCGATCGTGGTGTACGGAGCCGTCTTCATCGTGGTCGTCTGGGCGGTCTGGAAGTTTCGCATGGTGGAGTTGATGCCGCCTCATTCGCGACGCGAATGACGGGGAGCGGCAAACAGGGATCGGGGGGAAGGGGGCAACGGGTGAGTCAGCACATGAGCACCGAACCGCACGATACCACGCCGTGCACTCCCGCCGTCGATTCCGTCGCCGCCGCGTCGGGTGGTCTTGCGCCGGGCGACGAGTTGCTCGCGGCCCGGCGGCGGTGGTTCGCGAGCTTTCCTGAAGGGCCGCTCGAGTTTGTCGCGGCGGTCCGAATCGTCTGGATCCTGGGCGTGTTCGCCGCGCCCGTCGTCGGGGGATTTCTTCGCACCTACGCGGCGATTGTGATATCGCTGCTCCTGCTGGCCGACGCGGGCCTGACGATATGGTGGCTCACCACCCTGGCGGCGGATCACGGCGTCTGGCTGCGCGGTCGCCCGCTGGATCCCGCGCGAGGCGGCAGGCCCCCGATCGGGCCTGCTGCGGGGGTAGTCCTGTCGCAGGGGCTTCTGTTCCTCTTCGGAGTGACGTTCCTGAGCCTTCCGATCGAGGCGGTACGGCAGCACCCGGGGGTAATCGCGACGATCCGCTGGATCGTCTTCGCGGCGTTTCTGGCGTCGGTGCCGCTGCTGTTGGCGGCGTGTCGGTCGGCGGGGCTGGGCGGCCGGCGGTCGGTGATCCTGCTGGCCGTGCCGTTCCTGTACTGGTGGACCGTTCGGCGGTTCGCCGCGGACCTCGCCGCGGACTTCGCCGGGCAGGCAGCGCAACGGTTGGGCAGGGATTCGGACTTCTCTCGTGCTGCCTTCATCGTGGCCGACGTCCTCTGGGCGATTCTGGTCCTGATTGTGGCCGTCAATCTGTCGATGGGCGGAATCTGGGCGGGCCTGACGTTCCGGGGGCTTTGCAGCGGGTCAATCATCGCGGTCGCCGCCGTTGCCGATGTGGCGGCCGTGGAGACCGCGCAGCACGCCTACCTCACGTATCTCCGTGCGGCTTCGCGGCCGGCGCGATCGGCATAACGCTGCGGCGAGCGGCGGGGCATGCCGCCGTGAGGTCCACACGATTCGCGTGCCTCGCGTTCGTCCGGGCACGCGCGGCGAAAGCACATCACAGGCGCAGTTCGATCACATCGCCCGCGCTGTATGATCGAAGCAGATCCGGAACCACCTCGACGCCCCATCCGTGGCCGGAGAGCGGCCGGACGCGGCCCCCGTAACCGAAGCGCTGCGACCGGCGGACCACATCGCCGCGAAGCAGGAACTTGCCGTAGCTGCCCTCGGCGAAGGTCGCACCGGGCACGTATTCAAGGAATCGCCGTCCCGCGGCGGAAAGGATGCTCGTTTCACCGACCAGGCATCCGAGCTGAAAGGTCAACCGCCGTTGCCTTGCGAGGCCCGCCAGACGCATTGCCGGAAGCAGGCCGCCGTTCTTGCTGATGCGGATGTTCATGGCGTCCATGAGACCCCCGGCGATCAGCCGTTCGGCGTCCTCGAACGTCAGGAGCGATTCATCCTGCATGATCGGGATTGTCGTGACGCGCCGAAGCTCGGGAATCCGCTGCTCCTGTCCGCGGGGGAGAGGCTGCTCGATGCATGCGATCGGCAGCGAGGACCACGCCTTCAGGCGTGCCGCGGCCGCCTCGACCGTCCAGCCGCCGTTGGCATCGAGCCGCAGCGTGGTCCGCCGGCCGAGCGACGACCCGAGTGCCTCGACCGCGGCCCGAACACGCTCGTCGTCGTCGTCAAAGCCGACCTTGAGCTTGAAGTCACGGAGGCCGAACCATCGCATCTTGCGCACGGATCCGCGCAGTGCCGTCGGGGCTTCGGCGGAGAGCACGCCGCTGTAGCGGACCCGCCCCACGCTGCCCGGCGGCCCGAAGCCGGGCAGACCCAGCCACCCGGCCGCCTCGGACAGGCTTCGCCGGAAGTGCCGGCTGTACGCATCGAGCAGGGCCAGCTCGAGCCCCGCCCTTGCCGCAAGAATGAGCCGGCCGTCCTTCGCCCGCTGCGGCAGCGAGTCGATGAGCTCGATCGCGGCGGCGAAGCTGTCCGGGCACCATCGCTCCATCCCCGGCATCAGGCGGGTGTGAATCGCCTCGATCACCGACGCGGGCGTCTCGCCGGTGACGTAGGGCCGCGGGAGCGTCTCCCCGTATCCCACCAGGCCGTTGCGGAGTTCGACAGCCACCACAAGGGGGTCGGCCGTCCGCCGCTCGGCGGCGGCATGAGAGAACGCCCGCTTGAGGGGGATCGCCAGCGGGTACAAACGCACGCACTGAATCTGCGAGAGAACCAAGCCCGCGCTCCGTCCGGAAAGACTCGCGATCATCTTACGGTTGCGCCGGCCGGTCCGCCATCGGTCGCAGCGTGTGACAGGGCGGTGCGGCGGCGGGATCAGCCCAGACGCGGCAGGTCCGGCCGATTCGCGCGGTATTGCTCCCAACCCTTGCGGACAAGCCCCAGGCCGAAGACGCAGAACTCGAACTGCTCGCTGAGCCGGCGCAGGACGGCCGCAGGGGGCTGACTGTCACGGCGGCTCAGGTCGGAGGCGATGGCATACGAGCGTTTGCCCTGGCGCAGGTAATCAATGAGGTGATCCTTGCGCGCGGGGCCGCGAAGCTGTCGCAACCCCTCGGGATAGACGCCCGTCCAGAACAGCGTGAAGTCGCCGATGTGCTTGTGCACCAGACGATCGCGATCGGCGCGCTCGATCGGGGCGTCAAGGGCGGCCTCGGCGGCCATGTCGGCGACCTCCTCGATGCGGCGGCCTTTGGCGTCGTGGAGGCAGAAAATCCGGTCCATATGCACGAATTCGACCAGCAGGTCGGACAGGTAGCCGGTAATATCCGGCTCGCACAGGCCCATGTCGGCGTAAAAAACGTGTTCCACAAGCCCCGCAAACAGCCGGCGGAGCGGATGCGATTCAGGCACCCCGGTCATCATTACAGACTCCACATCCGGGAACAGTGTGTTCCCGGGGCACTCTCCTTTGCCCCGTTTGATTCTACGCACTTGTCCCCGGCTCAGGCAAGGACATGGTGCGTCAGATCGTCTCCGTAAAAAACCATGCGGCGCCGTGCGGAGGCCGCACAGCGCCGCCTGTTGTGTTGGATTCCGGAACCGCTACCTGGCCGCCGCAGGTGCGGTGGCCGGCGGTTGCGACTTGCCCTCGGCGGGCTCGGTTGCCTTCCGGCCGCCCTGGTCCTCGCGCATCCGCTCCCGGAGCGATTCCAGGCGGGCCTTCTCCTTCTGCTCGAACGCCGCCTTCTGTTCCTTCGTCGGGATCTGCTCGAGCCGCTGCTTGAACTCGTTGAAAATGCCCTCCGCGATCGGCTTCTCGAGTTCCTTCTTCCGGTCGCGAAGCTGCTCAAGCGACTTCTGCGCGGCCTGGAGCGACTCCTTCGTCGTCTCCTCTTTTGACCGCGACTCCCGGAGCTCCTTCATCTTCGCGGCGATCTCCTCGAACTCCGCCTTGTGCTTCTCGCGATAGGCGTTCGCCCGGTCACGGCACTCCCGCAGCACCGATTGGGCCGTTTCCTTCTGGCTCGCGTCCAGGCCGTATCGCACGCTGAACATGCGGACATACATCTCCCACGTGTCTTCCGGCTTCGCATCCGTCCAGGGCTCGCCGATCTGTCCTTGGCGGGAGCCGGCCGGCGTGAAGTCCGCCGGCTGGATGTCTCCCTTGCCCCAGCGGTCCAGTCGCTCCTCCATGATCTTGAACTGCTTCTCCAGCATCTCCATGTCGGCGTCATGGCGCTTGCGCTGCGACTCGTTCAGGATCTCGTGCCATTCCTTGTTGCCCTCCAGGATGGCCTTGCGGGCGTCCCGGAAGATCGGCTTACCCATCTCCGACCATTGCTTGGCCGTCTCGCTCGGCGGGAGCTGCCGCCGCTGCTGGAACTCCAGCATCTCGAACATCAGCGTTCGCAGATCCGTCTCGTGGTCCTTCAGAAACTCCTTTACGCGCTTGGTCAGCAGTTTGCGCGTGTATTCCTCCTGATCCGGGCTCAGGTTGTACTGCCGCGTCAGTGCCCGGACATAGATGTCCATCATCAGTTCCGGGTTCCACACCGGCGCACGGTTTGCACTCGGCCGGTCCGGCTGGGCCGGAGCCTGTCCGAATGCTGCCGTATGCAGCCCTGCCGCCGCTGTCAAAGCCGCCACCATCCACCACGGTCGCACTTGCCGATACAACTCGTATACTCCTCTCAGATTCGCCCAGACCCATCCGGTCCTACGGAACCGCACGTTTTACGCCGCGATATTATACCGCAGGCCGCTACCGGCGTTGCAAGCCTCCAGCGGACGGGCGTTAATCTGATGAAGGATATCGTATTCGGGCCGGTCGCGCAAGCGGGTCCGCACAATTGGCCCGGCCGGCGGCACCGGCGCGGCGGTGCGGGCTGCGGTAGGGGCGTCGTCATAGTGGCAAAGGTAGCGTTTACGCCGCTGCGGCGCGGGCCGAGACCCCGGCCGCTCCACCCGGCCCTCGCGGGTTTGCCCCGGCGGGCGGCGAACGGCGCGACCGCTCGCGAATTATGGATTGTTTGCCTCCGTACCGTATAATGCTGATAGCCGTTGTACCTTCCATCACGCCTGCCGGGTGAGGAAACCACCGTGGCGACACCTGCCAGCCTGATACCGCCGGACGAGAGCGCGTCGCTTGTCAGCGGAGTGCTCCGACAGACGCAAAACCGTCTCACGCGGGTTTCGCTATTGGCCTCCGCTTGTGTACTGTTGGCTGCGACGGGGCTGTTCGTGCTCGGATTTGTGGTGGCCGATCATTTCCTCGACGGGGGCGTGCCGCCGCGGGTCCGTGCGGCCGTTCTTGCGCTCTACCTGATCGGCGTGGCTGCGGCCGTCGTCGTGATGATCGGATTGCCGGCCGCTCGCCGGATCAGCAACCTGTACGCGGCCCGCCTTCTCGAACGGGCCCACCCGACGTTTCACAATTCGCTGGTGAACGCCATTCAGCTCGAGAAGCATCGGGAACTGCCCGGATCGATTCGCAGTGCCTTGCTGGCTCGCGCGGCGGTGGATGCCGCCCATGCCGACGTTCGGCGTGCCGTTGTGTCAGATCGACTGCGACGGGCGGGCATCGTCCTCGGCGCGGCGGCGGCGTTATTCCTCGGCTATGTGGTCTTCGCCCCCAAGCCCGTGCTTCCGTCCGTACTTCGCGCATTCGGGGCTGACATTCCCGCGCCTACGCGGACCGTCGTCGTGGACATGGAGCCGGCGGACGGTGCCTCCGTGATCGTCGGGCGGCCGGTGACGTTCACGGCGCGCCTGGCGGGCCGGATCCCCGCCGATGTGTATGTGCACTTCAGCCCTGACAACGGTGTCACGCTGCTCAGCGGGCAGCGGCTGACGCTCTCGCCGGCAAGCCCGGCCGATCCGCCGGGCCGCGCCCGGATATGGCAGGGGACCAAGGCCGGCCAGGACGTGCAGCAGGACATGTACTGGCGGCTGACCGCCGGCGACGCCGCCTCGCCGTGGCGCCGTCTCGTCGTGCGAGCGCTGCCGGATGTGGTCGATCTGCGGGTGACATGCGTGTATCCCTTGTACACGGGCCTGGCCTCCCGCACGACCGCGTCAGGGCAGTCGGCCGACGTGGATGCGCTCATCGGAACGCAGGTGACCGTGGAGGCCGCCACGAATGTGCCGGTGCGCGATCCGGTGCTGGTGATTGCAGCGGGGGCCGACCCGGCGGATGAAACGCGGCTGTCCATGCGGCATGTGGACCTCGACGCGACACGGATCGTCGGCCAGTTCACCGTGATGCAGGACGGGCAGTACTACCTGCGGTTCTTTGACCGCGAGGGCGAGCCGAACCAGGATCCGATCCGTCATACCATTCGGGCCCGGCCCGACCGGCCGCCGACGATCACGCTGATTCGCCCCGCAGCAGACCTCGAACTGCGGCCGGATGAGGCGCTGGAGATTCACGCACGCGTCGAGGATGATTACGGGGTCAGCCGGGCGGCGATCGAGTACAAGCGCGGCGCCCAGGCGGCCTGGGTCTCGCTGCCGCTGCCGACGGGGCCGGACGCCTCGCCGACGACAAGGCCCACCGCGGCCCGGAGCCTCCTGGAGACGGCGGTGCCGCTGGTGCGGTTCGGCGCCGTTCCCGGCGACGTGATCGAGTGGCACCTGGCGGCATGGGACAATCGCGTTGATCTCGACGGCCGGCTCTCGCCGCAGAAGGGCGTCGGGCCGACACGACGGATCCTCGTGCCGGTGCCGGAGTCGCTGGCGAAGGCGGAGCCGCCGCCGGAGGCGAACATTCCGGCGCCGGCGACGCGGCCGATCGATACGGAGCTTGCGGAGAACACGCGGAAGGATCGTGCGGATCAAGCCCGCGACGCGCACGATCGTTCGGCCACGGCATCGCAGCCGGCTGATGCCCGCAAGGCGGCGCCCGCGGACGCCCCGACGACGCGCGAGTCGCGCGACCTGGACAACGAGGCGATCGCGCAGGCGAAGACGCCCGAGCAGGATGCGGTTGAGCGATTCATCCGCGAACATCAGGCGGAACTGACGAAACTTCGCGAGCATCTTGCGAAGGAGGCCGAACGCCAGGCGGAGGGTAAGCCGGAGAAGGCGGCGGCTCCGTCGCCGGCGAACGATACGGCGCAGAAGACGCCGCCCGACGAGCCACGGGGCGAATCAGCCGAGAAACCTTCTTCGAATGCGAAGGATGCGGCCCCGCCCGCTGGGAAGGATGCCGCTCGGCATGCCGCCGAGGACACGCCCAAGCCTGCGCCGGACGGCGACAGCAAGGCGCAGCCGGTGAATCCGAAGACCGAGCAGACGCCCCCGCAGCCCGAACGAGACAAGCCCGAGGCAGGCGATACGGCTGCGCAGGCCGGCGCCGACAAGTCGTCGGTGGAACCGACCAACGCGCAGGACAGTGCCGCGGGTGGCAAGAAGGCGGAAGAGACCGGGGCGGCAAACGGCCCGTCGGATGGCGGGAACAAGCCTCAGGCCGGGGCTCCGAAGACCGCGCAGGGGACTGCGCAGCCTGATCGCGGCGGCCCGAAGGCGGGTGAGACGGCCCCGAAGGCCGACGCTTCCCAATCGGCTGTCAGGGCGGGCGGAGGCCAGGCGGCCGCCGAGCCCGCGAAGGCGCAGGATTCCGCCACGGGCGCGAAGAAGCCGGCAGCGACCGACACGCCAGAGGCCTCGCCGGGTGGCGAGATGGCCGAACGGGCGGAGGCTCAGGTCCGGGCGCAGCAGGCGGGCGATGCCGCCGGAAAGCAAGACGGCGCCCCACAGGGCGGCCGCGAGCGGGCGGGACAGAAACCCGACGCCGCCGGGAAGCCGGGAAGCGACGGCCAGGGCGAGCCTGCGAAGGCGCAGGCCGATGCCGGCGGGCAGGGACAGGCCAGGGCCTCGTCCGGGACCGGCACGGAAGGACAAAAGGCGGCTGGGGGCGAACAGCAGAACGGCGACGGCGAGAAACCCGCCCGGAAGCTGAGTGAAGGCCCGACGGCGGCCGCGCCCGCGAAGACGGACAACGTAAGCCCGGGGACGCCCGGCTCGGGCCTCGGCACGCCGGTGGGCGATGAGGGCGGTCATCAGGGGCAGTCCTCGACCTTCAAGCCTCCCTCTGCCTCCGATGCGCAACAGGCCGGGAAGGGCGATTCGCAGGGGCAGCAGGCCAAGGCCAGTGCACCAGAGGAGGGCGACGAGCCCGGCCGGGGCGAAGGTAAGGGGCTGGGGAAGGAACAGGGCGAAGCGCAGGGCAAAGGCCCGGGTCAGGGGCAGGGCAGGGGTGAGGACGAAGGTCAAGGACAGGGGCAGGGCAAAGGCCAAGGCGAGGGAGAGGGTCGAGGCCAAGCCCAGCAGGGACAAGGCCAAGGGCAAGGTGAGGCCAAGGGTGAGGCCAAGGCGGAGACAGAAGGCCGAAGCGGAGGTCAGGGCAAGCGGGAGGCCGTGGCCGAGGGCGAGGGACAAGGCAAAGGGCAGGGCGAAGGCAAGGGCGAAGATGAAGGTCAGGGACAGGGCAAGGGACAAGGGCAGGGTGAAGGACAAGGAGAAGGGCAGGGCAAGGGACTGGGTCAGTGCAAAGGCGAGGGTGAAGGCAACGGTAAAGGACAAAGCGAAGGTCAGGGTAAGGGTCAGGGCCAAGGGGAAGGTCGAGGGCAGGGCGCAGGCCAAGGCCAAGGGCAGGGTAAGGGCCAGGGACAGGGTGAGGGCAAGGGCGAAGGCCAAGGGCAAGGGCAGGGCAAAGGCGAAGGACAGGGGCAAGGTCAGGGACAGGGGCAGGGAGACGGTCAAGCACAAGGGCAAGGCAAGGGTGAAGGGCAGGGCAAGGGGCAAGGACAGGGGCAGGGCAGCGCAGAGGGCAAGGGCAGCGGTTCGGGTAGTCATCCGGGCTATGGCCCCGGCGGCGGCCCCAGCGCGAAGTCGAACCAGCCGGACGACTCGGCTGCCGCGCCGAATCCGCAACCCCCGGGATCGCCTGAGCGTGGGAAGCGGCTTGAAACGATCGGCGACGTGCTTCCCGTCATTGATGCGCTCGAAGAGCGTTTGCGGAAAAGACAGGTGGATCCAGGTCTGCTCGATGATCTGGGGTGGGATGAGACATACGCGAACGACTTCGTCCGCCAGTTTCGCCGTGCCGAGCGGCAGGCGGCGGAACCGTCCGATTCATCTGCCGGGCCGACGGATCGCTTCGAGACCACGACTCGCCCGAGCGTCGCGGTGGAACGGAGCGACGGCTCCGGCGCGGACGCCGCGCTGCTCTCCGCCCGCAACGTCCGCGCGCCGGACAGGACCAACCAGCTCTTCGAGGTCGGCCGCCAGAGGATCTCCGACGAGTACCGCGATTACCTGAAGGCCTACTACGAGTCGATCGCGCGGGATCGGCCCGCGACACGGCCGGCGAAGTGAGACCGTCGTCGCCGTTGCCGCACGGGTGCGTGCTGTTGCCGCGTGACCAACATCTGGTGCGAGAATCCTTTCTCGCACCGCCGATCCTGCGAATCCATTCGCACGGCAAGGCGGGACGGGAATCCCGCGACGGATGGGGCCGGGAACGGATTCTCGGCCCAGCGGCGTTCGCACGGGACAGCGGGATGGAAATCCCGCGGGAGCATGGATCGCCAACGGATTCCTTGTCCAGACAAACTCAGTTGTCGGGACACATGGTCTCGTAATACGCTGTTGTGGGAGCCGGAGCCGGCGCCCTCATGCATCAGGGTCATGTTGAGGGAAACCCGGAACGGGAGGTGTCGCATGCCAGCTTCTCGCAAAGCCCGCTGGATTGTGGGAATCGTCTTTGTGGCTTCAGCGATCGGTCTGTCGGCGCCCGCCGCGGTCGCCGTCGAGCGGCATGTGCCCGGCGAGTACGCCACGATCCAGGCCGCCATCGACGCCTGCGCCGACGGCGACGAGGTTATCATCGCCCCCGGCACGTACACGGGTGAGGGCAGCCGGGACATCGACTTCAACGGCAAGGCCATTACCGTCCGCAGCACGGATCCGGGCGATCCGGCCGGGGCGCATGTGCCGGCCTACGCGGCATCCGATTCGGTTCCGCGCATCCTTCGATGCCTCCACTGATCCAGGGCGACCGCCAGCACGATCACGGTGCCGATGACCATCTCCTGAACCCAGCTTGGCACGCCCACATGGTCGCAGCCGACCCGCAGAAACGCCATGATGAACGCGCCGATCAGCGAGCCGAAGACGGAGCCCTCGCCGCCCGCAAGGCTGCCGCCGCCGATGACCACCGCGGCGATCACGTCCAGCTCGGCCCCCATGGCGGTCGTCGGATCGCCGACCGTCAGCCGGCAGAACTGCATCACGCCCGCGATTCCTGTACACAGACCGCCGATCGAATACAGACAGAGCTTGACCCGCCCGACGCGGACGCCGCAAAGGCGGGCTGTCGCCTCGTTCGAGCCGATCGCGAAGATGTAGCGCCCCAATGCCGTGTATCGCAGAATCGCCCAGACGATCGCCGCCAGGATCAGCATCGTCCATACCCCCGGTGAGACGAGCAGCCACCACGGGTCCGGGCGGAACACGAGCACCGATGAGCCCAGCCAGCCGGCCGGGGCGTCGATCTTCTGCTCGGCCGCGATACCCTTGGCCAGGCCGCGGGCGATGCCCCACATCCCCAGCGTTGCGATGAACGGCACGACGCGCAGCCGGGTGATCATGGTCGCGTTGCCCAGGCCGCACAGCCCGCCCAGCACGACCCCCGCCAGCACCGAAGGCAGCGGCGGCCAGCCGCTCCGGAGGCACCAGGCCGTCATCACGCTCGTCAGCGCCATCACCGAGCCGACGGACAGGTCGATGCCGGCGCTGATGATGATCATCGTCATGCCCATCGCGGCGATGCCGACCGAGACCGTCTGATTGGCCGTCGAGCGGAACGTATCAAGCGTCAGGAAGTGATTCTCCTGCTCGCGGATGCATTGCCAGCGGCCGGGCAGTGGTTCGGGCGGGAGGTTGAGCCTGGCGCGGCGGGCGGCCCGTTCCCTCGCGGCGCGATGCGCATCCAGCCCGCCCTTGATCTGCGACGCTGCGGCGAACGCCAGGATGATGAGCATCAGGGCCAGCAACGGTCCGATCGTGTTGAACAGGTGGCGAACGGAGGCGGTGCGGGTGTCGCGGGTGTCATTCATCGTTCGGCATTCCGGGTTCATCGCGTTGTGGAGTGCGCGTGACATTCATTGCGTCGTTGCCCCTCCTGTCGCCACGGCCATGATCGTCTGTTCCGACCATTCCCGCGCATCCTTCACGGCCACGAGCCGGCCGCGGCTCATTACGGCGATACGGTCGCACACGCCGAGCAGTTCGTTCAGACAGGAGCTGACAAAGAGGATCGCCTTGCCCGCCGCCGCCAGTTCCCCCATGAGGCGGAAGATCTCCACCTTCGCGCCGACGTCGATGCCGCGTGTGGGTTCGTCGAGCAGCAGGACATCGGCGTCGTGATGGAGAAGCCGTGCCACCGCGACCTTCTGCTGGTTTCCGCCGGAGAGGCTCCAGACGGCCTGCTCCGGGCCGCGGGCGCGGATGTTGAGCCGGTCGATCCATCGTCGGGCGGCCTGCTTCTGTCGCGCCGGGCTGAGCCAGCCCCACCGGCCGACGCGGCCCAGCCGCGACAGCGTGATGTTGTCCGCCAGACTCATCGGCAGCGCGAGGCCCTCGGCCTTGCGGTCCTCGCTGAGCATGCCGACCCCCTGTGCGAGGCGGCGGTGCGGGGGGGCGCCGGTGTCCGTGGCCCATCCCGACCCGGCCACGGCGACCGTGATCCGCCCGGCGCGGACCGGATCGAGCCCGAAGATCGTCCGCACCAGTTCGGTCCGCCCGGCGCCGATGAGACCGGCCAGCCCGAGGATCTCGCCGCGATGCAGAGTCAGGTCCACACGGATCGGCGCCGGATCGCCCGAGAGTCCGTCCAGCCGGAGCGCGGGTCCGCCGCGTTCGTGCGGAACCCGCGGGAACATCTCGTCGAGCGCCCGCCCGACCATCCGCTCGATGATCCGGCTCGTCGGCGTTGTCGCGACGGCGCCGGTCCCGGTGACGCGCCCGTCGCGCAGGACCGTGAAGCGGTCGGCCACCTGTCGCACCTCCTCGAGGAAATGGGAGATGTAGATCACGCTGACGCCGCCGTCGCGGAGCCGGCGGATGAGCGTGAAGAGCTGGGCCGTGTCCTCCTGCGTGAGCGAGCTGGTCGGCTCGTCCATCACGAGGATGCGGGCGTCGCTGGCGAGCGCCCGGGCCACCTCGACGAGCTGCTGGGCGCCGAGGCTCAGGTCGCGGACGCGGACATCGGGCCGGATGTCGGGATGCCGCAGTTGTCGGAGCGCGGCGAGCACCCGGCGGCGCATCGACGTCCGGCGCAGAAGACCCCAGCGGGTCTCCTCGATCCCGAGCATGACGTTCTCCTCGACCGTCAGGTGTCCGGCGAGATTGAGCTCCTGGTAGATCATCGCGATGCCGCACTGACGCGCCTCGAGCGGGCCGGACGGACGATAGAGCCGCCCGTCGAGACGCATGTCGCCTTCGTCGGCGCGGATCGCACCGCTGAGGATCTTCACCAGCGTGCTCTTGCCGGCGCCGTTCTCGCCGATCAACGCATGGACCTCGCCCGGGCGGACGGTCAGGTCCACGCCGTCCAGCGCGACCGTCGCGCCGAAGCGCTTCCGCACGGCGGACATCTGCAAGCGGGGATGATCGGACGGTGTGATCACCGGCGGCACCTCTCGGTCGGCGGCGCGGACGATTCCCGCCGTCGTGGCTCGTTCCTGTTCCCGGGGCGCAGCCGCTTCGCCTTCCGTGCCGATGCGGGCGGGCACGGGCTCACGGCGGAACCGGGCCGGCCGGGCGCATCTTACGAGAAGACCACGTAGAGGGCCACCATCGTTACGAACAGCAGGGCGGCGAGGAATCGGTAATTGCCGATGCCGCGCCAGGCCGGGCCGCGCAGGGCCTCGAGCGGGTTGTTCCAGACGAGCCCGCGGCCCGGATGATCCGCCGGCGACGGCCGCAGGAGCGACACCGCCACCAGTACGCCCGAGGAGATGACAAAGAGGTAGAAGGCCGCCAGCATGAAGTTGACGGACCATCCCGTGGATTCCTTGAACCAGTCGAGCAGGAAGACCGTCAGGCCCAGGAGCGAGCCGACGACCAGCGTGGCGAACGCCCCGGCCGACGAGGCCCGGCGCCAGAACACGCCCCACAGGAAGACCACCGTGATCGGCGGCGCGATGTAGCAGATGAGCGAGTTCGACCCCTTGTAGATGTTCTCGAAACGGGCGATGGCCGGCGTCCAGACGATGGCGACGAGCATGGCGATGAACGTCACCCACCGGCCGAGCGTGACGAGGGCGTGGTCGGACACGCCCGGGCGCCATTGCCGGTAGATGTCGTAGCAGAAGAGCGTGGCGATCGAGTTGAGCGCGCCGGACACCGTGCTCATCAGCGCCGCCAGCAGCGCTGCCGCGACGATCCCCTTCAGGCCGACCGGCAACAGGTGCAGGATCATGTGCGCGTAGATGTCTTCCGATTTGTCGCGGACCAGCCCGAGGCCGGCGAGCGACGCCACCGCTTCCTTCACGGTCCCGGCGGCCAGGTGCGTCTGTTGCGCGATTTCGGCGGGCGTGATCGCCCGTCGCGCCGTCGTTCCGGCGGCGGCGACGGCATCGAGGACCTTCCGCTCGGCGGGCGTGAGCGTCCGCACCCCGGCGGGCCGGGTCTGCGGCTCGACGATCGGCAGCGGCGGAAGCTTGCCCTGGTGGATCAGTCCGAGCGCGATCGTACCGGGCATGATGAAGATGAACATGGGCAGGATCTTGATGAAGCCCGCGAAGAGCGGCCCGACGCGGGCGTGGTTCTCGTCCCGGGCGCCGAGGACGCGCTGCACGATCGTCTGGTCCGCGCACCAGTACCACAGGCCGATGACCGGATAGCCCAGGAGCACGGCGTACCAGGGCAGTTCCGGCAGCTCGGACGCCGTGCGCAGGACGGTCAGGTTCACCGGGTCCACGCTGCCGGCCAGACCGCCCCAGCCGCCGACCTTCCAGTAGCCGATCAGCGTGATCGCGATCGCGCCGCCCAGGAGAATGATCGTCTGGAGCGATTCGGTCAGCACGACCGCCAGCAGGCCGCCGACGATCGTGTAGAGGCCCGTGAGCAGCGAGATCCCGATGACGCTGGTCATCGTGTGGATGCCGAACATCTCGCGGAGGACGATCGCGCCGGTGTACAGCGAAAAGCCGATGTGGATGAAGATGGCGGAGATGATCGAAAGCAGGGCAAGCCAGTTGCGGCTGGCGCGGCCGTAGCGCTTCTCCAGGAAATCCGGAAGCGTCGCGACGCCCGAACGCAGGTAGAAGGGCGCAAAGAAGAGTGCGAGGCAGATCAGCGTGAACGGCGCCATCCACTCGAAGCTGCCGTAGGCCAGGCCGCTCAGATACCCGACCTGTGCCTGGCTGACGAGGTGGATCGTCGAGATGTTCGTCGAGAAGAGCGCCAGGCCGATGATCGGCCAGGTCAGCGTCCCGCCGGCCAGGAAGTACCGTTTGCCTTCGGAGCCGCGCCGCCGGTGCAGGCCCGCGAAGCACCCGAGGCCGATGATCACGACGAAGTAGAGGACGATGATGGCAAGGTCGAGTCGACCGATCGATACCTGCATCGCAAGCATGAGAGAGGATTCCCCCTCGGCCCGGCGCGCCGCGCGGAACTCAGTCCATGTGGAACACTTCCTCCGCCGTCGCCCACCATTCGCCCCGTCCGCGGACGGGCAGCGGCGTCTGCATCGGGTCGGTATGCTTCCACCATTCCTGCATGACCGGGTACGTCTTCATCTTCGCCCAGTCGGCTTTCATGTCCCGGCCGGTGTACTCGAAGTATCCGAAGAGCAGGTACCGGTCCGGCTCGATCTCCTTCAGGTAGATCGAGAAGTTGCGGATATTGCATTCGCGGGTCGCCTGAATCACCCCGGGCCAGGTGTTCGCGTGCAGGCGCTTGTACTCCGGTATGCACTCTTTCTTCACGCCGATCACCATGCCGCAACGCTGCACCCGCGGGGGCGCCTCGGCGCAGCCCGCCGCCGGCGGCATGCAGGCGGCGGTTGCGGCGAACAGCGGAACAAGATGGCGGACGCGCTTCATGACGTTGACTCCGTTCGGGCGGCGGTGAGGTCCTCGTCGGCGATCCGGACTCCCTTCGGCGTTACCGCTTTCGAGGCCAGCTTCGTATCGTGAAGATCGCGCCGATGACGATCAGCAGCAGGCCCCACCAGAGGCCGGCGTGCGGATAGGGCAGTCTGGCGAGCTGCGGCGACGGATGGCAGTACCCGTAGACGCTGCCGCCGAAGATCAGCACGCCGTAGACCACGAGCAGCAGCCCGATGAACCACCAGATCGGTACCTGACGTTCGCTTTCCATGTCTGCCTCACTGCAGGGTCGCGAGCACTCCTGCCTCTTGCTCCCCGCCCCCGCGCACGGGGGGAGGGTTCACCAGAAGATCACATTCACCGCGATCAGGACCAGCCCGATGACGCTTGCCCAGAACGTGGGCTTCTTGTAGAGCGGGCACGGACCTTCGTCCGGCAGCGGCGTCATGCCGTACACCAGGTTCGTCAGCTCGGCGTCCGGCTTGGGCGTGCCGAACAGGCTGACCAGAATGATCGTGCCGATGGTCAGCACGAGCGACCAGATGGCACTGAACATGTTCACCGCCATGTCCTGAGCCTTCGGCGACGTGGCGAGAATCTCGGCGTGGCGGGGGTTGATCTGGGTGGCCTCGAGCCGCCGTACCGGTGCGAGTTCTCCGACGAACGCCGCGTTGAGCAGGGCCCGGTTGACGCGTGCCAGGGCCGGACCCTGCGGCCGGCCTTCCGCCCGGGCGCGGAGGTCGTCGGGAAGTGCGACGTCGGCGAAGCGGGCGGGGGCATACAGTTCCGGATCGGCGAGGAGCCTGTTCAGATCGTCGATGAGGGCGATCTTCAGCTTCTGCGTGGTGGGGGTGTCCTCCTGCATCGCGGCGGACAGCCTGCCGAACAGCGACGCGGGCGCCTGGGCGGCCGCCGCCTCTTTCTCATACTCTTTCAGGAGTCCGGTCGTGGTGGGCGAGAGGCGCGACGCGATGTACTGATCGACGGCCCCGCGGGGGCTTTCGAGCCGGGCCGCGATCGCCGGCAGATTCTTCAGATCCTTGCTGAGCAGCCGCGTGTATCCGTCCGGGAACCAGTGGGCGAACAGGAACATGGCCACCGAGGCGAGCGTGCCGAGCAGCAGGCCGCAGAATCCCGCCCGGGGCGTGGCCTGCTTCCAGAGCATGCCCATGATCACCGCCCCGAACAGCGGGACGATGAAGAACAGCACGAGCACCTGGAGGTAGATCAGGATGTTGCTGAAGAGCATGGCCGCATACGCGGTGCCGATGGCGATGATCACGCCGATGATCGAGCACCACCGCCCCATGGCGACATAATGGGCGTCGCTGGCGTTCCGGTTGAGCAGAGGGCGGTAGACGTCGTAGGTCCACACGGTCGCGAACGCGCTGACGTTGCCGGCCATGCCCGACATGAAGCCCGCGATCATCGCGGTTACGCCCAGGCCGAGCAGCCCCGGGCCGAGGTAGCGCGCCATCATCAGCGGCAGCACGTCGTTGTAGCTGTGGCCGCCGGTCATGATGGCCTCGTTCTCGGGCAGCAGCCGGATGCCGCACTTCTGCGAGAGAATCGCCAGGCCGAGCAGTCCCGGGATCGTGACGATGAGCGGCACGAGCATCTTGAACGCCGCCCCGATCAGCGTCCCGTTCTGGGCGTCGCGGAGGCTGCGGGCCGTCAGGACGCGCTGCACCTGAAGGAAGTCCGTGCACCAGTATCCGCACGAGACCGCAATCGCGAAGCCGAAGACGATGCCCGACCAGTGCATCCCCATCGGGTTGTCCGAGGCCGAGCCCATGTTCGCCCAGAGGCTCGTGTAATCGCTGCCGGGGTTCGCCTCGTTGATCCGGGCCATCATGCCGCTCCATCCCCCGGCCTCGATCAGCCCGAGGATCGGCACGAGCAGCGTGCCGAGCCAGATGAGGAAGAACTGAAGGACTTCATTCAGGACGGCGGAGAGCAGACCGCCGAGGGCGACGTAGATGGCCACCGTGATCGACGAGACCCAGATGCTCGCGTGGATGTTCCAGTGCAGCAGCAGATGCAGCATCTTCGCCATGGCGAACATGTTCACGCCGCAGACCAGCACCGTCATGACCGTGAATGAAAGCCCCGCCAGCACGCGCGAGTCCTCGCCGTAGCGCAGGCTCAGATAGCCCGGCACGGAATGGGTCCGGCAGATGTAGTAGAACGGCATCATCACCACCGCGAGAAACAGGATCGCCGGAATCGCGCCGATGAGATAGGCGTGCGCGCCGAGCATCCCGTACTGATACGCCGTCGCCGACCACCCCATCGTCTCGAGCGAGCTGAGGTTCGCCGAGATGAAGCTCAGGCCGGCGATCCACGCCGTCATTTTGCGCCCGGCCATGAAGAACTCGTCGCCGGTGGTGGCGAACTTCCTCAGGTAGAAACCGATGCCCAGGACCACCGCGAAGTAGATCACGATGACGGCGACGTCGAGCGGCGAGAGCGACAGCAGCGGAGTAGCGGCGTTTCCCGCGACCGCCAGCAAAGACATGTGCGACACGACAAACCTCCACGTTATTGCAGGTACTTTCCGATCGGCGGCGACAGAAGCTCGCGGATCCGCGGCTCGTTCCGGTTCTCCGGCGTCGCGACTTCCGAGCCGGTGTCGATCCTCGTCCTGACCTTCTCTCCGCGCAGGTACGCCGCGAGCGTCCGTACCGCCGTATAGCCCATGTGCAGGGGATCCTGCACGACCAGCCCGTGCAGTTCCCCGCGCTCCAGCGCCTGAATCAGCTTCTCCGAGCTGTCAAAGCCGACGAACTTCACCTTGCCCGCCCGGCCGGACGCCTGCAGCGCCCGCAGCATGCCGAACGTCGTCGACTCGTTCGGGCAGAAGATTCCGTCGAGCTTCGCAAAGCGGCTCAGCAGATTCTCGGCCTTGGCGTAGGCCGACTCCGCCGTCGCCCCGCCGTACTGGTCCGACGAGACAATCCGGATTTCCGGAAACTCCTTTGCCATCACGTCGAGAAACCCCTGCTCCCGCCGCGTCGTGCTCAGGAAGCCGACCTGGCAGCGGAGAAGCAGCACGTCGCCCCGGCCGCCAAGAATCTCACCGAGACGGCGCGCGCCCTTCTGCCCTCCG
Organism: uncultured Planctomycetales bacterium; assembly: GCA_964653435.1. GTDB lineage: Bacteria > Planctomycetota > Phycisphaerae > UBA1845 > PWPN01 > CAZMVY01. The sequence continues at coordinate 61,145 of CAZZFA010000002.1, forward strand.
ACGTAGTTGTCCGTCGCGACGAGGCTCGCGTAATCCTCGCAGACCCGGCCGTTCAGGTCGGTGTCGGCCACCACCACGCCGATGCCCGCCTGCGATGCCGCCCGCACGGGCTTGAGCAGCGCCACGTTGTCCGTCGGGGCCAGCACGATGCCCGAGACGCCGGCGTTGATGAAGTTCTCGACAATGTTGATCTGCGCCTCGCGGTCGCCTTCCTTGAGCGGCGCCTTCCAGATGATCTGCACGCCCGGAATCTCGAGCTCCGCCTTGACCGCGCCGGCGTGGATGGACTTCCAGAACTCGTGTGTCGCCCCCATCGGCACGACCGCGATCCGCAGCGACGCCGGGTTCGCCACGGGTTTCCGTTGACATTCGCCGGCCGCCGAGTCGGCCGCCGGCCCGCTGACGGCGTTACCTGCGCCCGTCGGGGCGCCCGGCGGAGTGGCCGCCGGCGGCGCGGTCTTGTCGGGGGACCGTCCGTCGCACCCGCCCAACGCAAGAACGAGGGCCAGAGCCAGAGCGCCCCGCGCTGTTTTCGGCCGGCGAGCCTCGTGGGTTTGCTGCTCCCTATCGGGGCTTCTGCACCCCGCTTCGTCGGAACCTGCGTGCCTTACTCTCCGAACAGGGCTTGCCGGATGCACGCCTCCCGTGGCACGGCCGTCTCGCCTCCGGAGCCCGGCCGATACGCATCGCTCATTTCGCAATCGGGATTCGGTATTCCGCACGTTCGTCATGCCCCCAGCTCCCGCGCCCGCTGAAAGGCCGCCTTCACCGCATCGCGAATTGCACGGCCGACGCCGGCCTTGTCCATGTACTCGATCGCTGCCTGCGTCGTGCCGCCTTTGCTGGTGACCTTCCGCCGCAGTTCGGCGGGCGGCTCGCCCGTCTCGATCATCATTCGCGCGGCGCCCAGGCAGGCGTGCTCGGCCAGTGTGAGGGCGTCGGTCGGCGAGAGGCCGACCTCGGTACCCGCAGCCGCCATCGCCTCGACGACGTAGTAGAAGTACGCCGGCCCCGAGCCCGACACCGCCGTGACCGCGTCGATGTGCGACTCGTCCTGTACGACGATGCTCTGCCCCCCGGCGTTGAAGATCCGCCGCACGAGCTCAATATCGCCCGGCGTGGCATGCTCGCCGCCGAAGATGCCGGCAACGCCCGCGCCAAGCCGGATCGGCAGGTTCGGCATCACGCGAATGACGCGCCGCCGGCCTGCGCCGAGTGCGGCGGCGATCCGTTTCGTGCCGAGCCCGGCCATGATCGAGATAACGAGGTGGTCCGCCGTAATCGCATCCGCAAAGCCCCGCGCGGCCTCGTCAAACGCCTGCGGCTTGACGGCCAGCATGACGCATCGCGATTCGGACGCGGCGCGGCGGTTGTCGTCGGTGACCGCGACCCCGAAGTGTTGTGCGAAGTACTGCCGGCGTGCTTCGACCGGATCGGAAACGATGATCTGCCCGGCGGCGAGCACGTTGTGCCGAAGCGCGCCCGCGACGATGCCTTCGGCCATGTTGCCCGCGCCGATCACGCCAAGTTCAAACCGGCTTGCCATGAATGCGAGCCTCCAAGCGCCGACAGACTGACGGCTCCTGCGCCAACCGCGGGGCATTCTAGTGCCCGGGGGCGGGTTGCACAATCAAGCGACAAGGGCACTTACCGCAGCCGCTTCCGGGTCGGCCGGCAGTCTTAACCTCCGCTTTCAGGCGGTTCAAGGGATCGTTGACGGGCGGTCGATAATAGTGGCTGGGCTGCCCGGTACGGCCAGCCCGAGGAGGGTGCGGGTCGCCTGCGGTCCCGCGCTGCGTCAGGAGCAAGGAGCGCACGTTGAGTACCACGACCGCTTTGCGTTCGGGCCTATCGGCTGCGGAGCAGGAGGAGCAGACCCTGCGGCGGCACCTGGACACCTGCTTGAGGGAACTGTGGGCCGACCTGCCCGCGCCCGTATGGGTAGCGGATGCCCGGGGCCGGGTCATGTACGCCAATCACACCGCTCGCGACGCGTGCAACGGGGCCGGTCTCCGCGAGGCCTCCGCGCGGATTGCGGAAGTTCTTCGAGGCGAGGCGGAGCCCCGAGGAGAAGCGGCGGCTCATCGCCGGCCGGCTATCGAGGTCTCGCCGCTGATCGACGGCTGCGGCCGCCGCATCGGCTGGCTGGCTATCGGCGCGCCGCCGGCATAGCCCACAATCATTCCTTGCCCGGCACGGCGAGGCGACACCGGCCGCATCCCCGGCCGGCACGGCGGAGTTCCAGACGTCGTTGCGCAGCTCGGCCCGCCGGCGCCCATCGATACAGCTCGCCTGGCTTGGGGGAAATAACCCGCCGCCCGCCGCGTTATACGCCATAGGACGAATGCGCCTCTTTGGAAAGGCACGACACGAGCCCCAAGCGCTTGGCGGCGGTGTCTGCAGGGCGTTTCGCATGGGATTCACTGGCGCAAAAGAAGGAGTGCTTGCAATGAGAACCCGTTTATTTGGTGTCGCGATCTTGGGAATGGGTTTGCTGGTCGGCTCAGCGCTGGCGCAGGCCGCAGGGCAGGGGCGGCAGCGCGGGGAACGTCCGCGACGGGCGGGGGCGGCGGCTCCGGAAGGGCCGCAGGGGCCGCGTCGCATGACCGTGGACCAGCAGATGGAGCGGCTGACGAAGGAACTGCAGTTGAACGAGGACCAACAGGACAAGATCCGTAAACTGCTCACCGAGCATAGCGAGAAGATGCGGGAGGCTTTCCGGTCGCGCGGCCCGGGGCAGGGGCCGGAGAACCGCACACAGATGCGGGACCTCATGACGCAGCTTCGCGAGGCCCGGGCGGCCAAGGACGAGGCCAAGGTCAAAGAGCTGGAGGCCAAGCTTCAGGAGATGCGGGCGAAAAGTCCGATGGGCGAGGCCCGGCAGAAGCTGATGAGCGACATCGAGGCCGTACTGACGCCCGAGCAGAAGGCGAAGTTCCCGAAGGTTCGGGACGAGGTCTTCGGCCCGTGGGGTGGCCCCCCGTCGCTCGAGAGCAGCCCGGAGATGCTGATGCGGGCGGTGCATGATCCGAGCCTGAATCTCTCGAAGGACAAAGAGCAGGCGATTCGCGATCTCTTCAAGGACTGGAAAACGAAGTCCAAGCGCCTCCAGAGCGCCGAGGAAAAGAAGACGGCGGCGGCCGATTTCTACAAGAAGGTCATGGACCAACTGACCCCCGAGCAGCAGGCGAAGGTGAAGGCATGGCGGCCGGGCCCGCCGCCGGCCGGCGAGGGCGAGGGCCAGCCGGGCAATGAACGTGGCCATCGGGGTCGTCGCGGCCCGCATGGTGCCGGGACGGGGGGTACGCCCGCCGCGCCTCAGCAGTAGGCGGTCCGTCGGTTTACGGGGCCGCGCGCGTTGCGGTACCGGAGACGGCGACTGCGGCTAACCGTATCCTGGCCAGATAGATGCTCGACTTGCCCTCGTGCGATGAGTAGTAGCTCATCCAGAGCAGGCCGTCGTGCCAGGCCAGACCCGGGTAGCTGCAGTCGCCGCCGCTTGGCAGTGTAAGCACCAGTTCGTAGCTTTCCGGGCTCATGCGGGCCAGGACGGTCTTGACGCCGCCGACGTGGCTGCGGCCGGCCGCCCAGATCGAACCATCCGGCAGGACGATGAAGTTCGGGCCGCCGAGGCGGTGTTTCGTCTCGTGCCAGGTCCATTGCGTGTACGGCTTGCGGCTTACCCCGATCCACCCGCGCCGGTTACCGCCCTCGCGGCGGACCAGCGCCATCATCGTGCCGTCGGGCAGAAAACGCAGTGTCGTTTCGTTGGGGTTGTCCGGGACCGCGAGGTCGGTGATGCGGTCGTAATGCAGGCCGTCGGGGCTGGAGTAGAGCGCGAGCGTCCAGTCCTGGTCCTTCGGGTTCTTCGTCTTATCGAGATCAACGAGGCGGTACGACGTACCGTACGCCCGGCCGTCGTGCCATGTAACCCGCCAGAGCCAGTCGCCCTCGCGGAGCACGCGATGTGTCGGCGTCCAGGCGATACCGTCCTTTGAGAACGCGACCCGCGGCTGGCGGCCGACAAGCCTGCGGCCTTCGTAGACCGATCCGCCGGCGACGATCATCAACCGGCCGTCCGGCGTGATCGAGAGCTTGGGGTCGCGGAGATCGACGCCCTTCTCGGCCAGCAAGGCGGCCGAGGTCCACGTCGCGCCATCGGGCGAGACGAGCACGCGGAGCCTGCCGTCGCCGCCGACGTGGGCCGTGCCCTCGCGAAATGTGCAGAACCATTTGTCCTGGAAGCGGATCAGATCGGTGAAGGCGCTGTGCGGGGCCTGATCCCAGATCTTCCGGATCGACACGATTTCGGGCGCTGCAGCGCCGGGCGGCGGGTCGGATGTGGCCGCCAGGCCGGGGATGGGCCACGCCGGCAGGGCAAGCAGACTTCCGAATAGCACCATGAACGATGTTGTGGCGCACCTTCGTGGCAGCAGGGTCATTGGACGAAGCTCCTTTGCGGCGCGCGATGCGGCACGCATCGCAGCGGAAACGAATCGTACCATCACGGGGGTTTCCCTTCACGGCCGCCGCCATTGGTGCGCCCCGGTCGCGTGACCGTCAATGTCGGGGATTCCGGCCTGAGCAGGGATGGTGCTGTTTCGATGCGTGCGTGGGGCTTGCTTGACGGAATCGCACGGTTGGACTACGCCATTCAACGGCAGGCCGGCCGTCGTGTTGCGGCGGGCCCTCGCGGGCCGCGGGACGGATCGGGGTGCGACGGAGGACCGCATCGAATGAACCGGGGAAGTACTTTTCGCAGAGTACTGAACAGGGCGGGTCTTGGGGTGATCGTCAGCGTGATCCTGGCCGCGGGCGGCGGCTGTGCGCCGACGGCACGGCCATGCAGCCTGCGGACCGAGTACCGGGTGAACCCGTTGGGCATCGATGCGATGCCTCCGCGGCTGTCATGGGCGATCGACGATCCGCGGCGCGGGGCAATCCAGACGGCCTGGCAGGTCCTGGTCGCGAGCACGCTGGAGAATCTCAACGCGGAGAGGGGCGACCTGTGGGATTCCGGCAGGGTCGCCTCGGATCAGTCGCACCTCGTCGCCTATGCCGGGCGGCCGCTGGTCTCGCAGACCCGCTGTTACTGGAAGGTCCGCGTCTGGGACGCCGACGGGAAGCCCTCGCCCTGGAGCGAGCCCGCAGTCTGGTCGATGGGGCTGCTCGATCGCGCCGACTGGAAGGGCAAGTGGATCGGCCGGGACGAGCCGCCCCGCGCCGACACTGGTTCCGAGAAGGAAGTTCGCAAGGCGCACTGGATCTGGTTCCCGGAGGGCAACCCCGCTACTGCGGCGCCGGTGGGCACGCGGTACTTCATCCGCGTCGTGACGCTGCCATCGGACCGAAAGGTTCGCAAGGCGACATGCACGGTGGCGGCGGACAACTCATACGCCCTGTTCATCAACGGAGCCAAGGCGGCCGCCGGCTACGACTTCGGGCGCACGAACAGCTTTGACGTGACGCAGCTACTCCGCGCCGGCGAGAATACCATTGCGGTCTCGGCGACCAACGCGGGCGAATCGCCGAACCCGGCCGGGCTGATCGGTGCGATCCTCGTCGAGTTCGAGGAGGGGCCGCCGATCGTCGTGGCGACGGATCGCACGTGGCGCACGTCGGACAAGGAATTGCCGGATTGGAAGAAGCCGGGCTTCGACCCCGCCGGATGGATCGAGGCGAAGGAACTCGGGGCGTATGGGATGGCCCCCTGGGGCGAGGTGAAGCTCGCGCCGGTGGCTGACCGGCGGCTTCCGGCCCGATACCTCCGCCATGAGTTCCAGGTCGCCCGGCGCGTGAAGCGGGCGACGGCGTACATCGCCGGGCTTGGTTACTACGAGCTTTATCTCAACGGGCAGAAGGTCGGCGATCACGTACTCGATCCCGGCCTGACCAACTACGACAAGCGTGTTCTCTACGCCACGTACGATGTGACGGATCGGCTGCGTCCGGCCGCCAACGCCGTCGGCGTAATTCTGGGCAACGGCCGCTATTACCCGCCGCGAGACCCGGATCCGAAGCCGGCGATGACGTACGGCTACCCGAAGATGCTCTTGCAGATGTGTATCGAGTACGAGGACGGAAGCACGGCGGAGGTGGTCAGCGACGAGACGTGGAAGCTGACGACCGATGGCCCGATCCGTGCGAACAACGACTACGACGGCGAGGAGTACGACGCACGGATGGAGATGGACGGCTGGTGCCAGCCGGGCTTCGATGATTCGCGGTGGCAACCCGCCCAGGTTGTGCAGGCGCCGGCCGGTGCGCTCGCGGCCCAGATGGCCGAGCCGATCCGCATCACCAAGACGCTTCGCCCGGTGCGGATGAGCAAGCTGCCCTCGGGCGTCTACATCTACGACATGGGCCAGAACATGGTCGGCTGGGTGAGGCTGACCGCAAAAGGCCCGGCCGGAACGAGGGTGACGCTTCGCCACGCCGAGGTGCTGGCGAAGGACGGCTCGCTCTCGATGGAGAACCTCCGTTCGGCCAAATGCACGGACACGTACATCCTCAAGGGCAAGGGCACGGAGGTGTACGAGCCGCGTTTCACGTATCACGGCTTCCGATTCGTCGAACTGGCGGGCTACCCGGGCGAGCCGACGCTCTCGACGATCGAGGGGTGCGTCGTCCACTCCGATGCGGAGCGCGTGGGCGGCTTTGCATGCTCCAACGAGATCATCAACCGCGTGTACAGCAATGTCGTCTGGGGCATCCGCGGCAACCTTCGGAGCATCCCCACGGACTGCCCGCAACGCGACGAGCGGCAGGGCTGGCTCGGCGACATCCCCAACGAGGCGAAGCATGAGAGCTTCGAGTTCAACGTTGCCAACTTCTACGCGAAATGGCTGCAGGACATCGAGGAGGCGCAGGATGCCCAGGGCTGCGTCCCCGATGTCGCGCCGCCGTACTGGGTGATCTACAGCGGGAACGTCACCTGGCCCAGCGCGTACATCATCATCCCTGAGTGGTTCCACGAACAGTACGCCGATCTGCGGCCGCTGGCTGCACACTACCCGAGCATGTGCCGGTGGATCGAGTACATGAGCGGGTTTCTCAAGGACGACCTGATCGCGCGCGACCAGTACGGCGACTGGTGCGTGCCGCCGGAGTCGCCCGAGCTGATCCACTCGAAGGACCCCGCCCGCAGGACGGATCCGATGCTCCTGGCGACGGCGTACTTCTACCACGACCTCTGTCTGATGGCGAAGTTCGCGATGTGGCTCGACAAGCCCGACGACGCGAAACGGTTCAACGAACTGGCGGCGAGGCTCAAGACGGCGTTCAATAGGAAGTTCTACAACGAGGAGACGGGCCGGTACAGCAACGGCACGCAGACATCGAGTGTATTGCCGCTGGCGTTCGGCCTGGTGCCCGAGGGGCAGAGGCGGCGGGTCTTCCAGAACCTCGTGGAGAACATCGTCGTGAAGTGCAAGGACCACCTCGCCACCGGCCTGATCGGCGGGCAGTGGCTCATGCGCGTCCTGTCGGACAACGGCCGGCCGGACATTGCGTACAGGCTCGCGGCGCAGACGAGTTACCCGAGCTGGGGCTACATGGCCGAACACGGCGCGACGACCATCTGGGAACTCTGGAACGGCGACACGGCCGACCCGGCGATGAACTCGCACAACCACCTGATGCTCGTCGGGGACATGGCCGTCTGGCTCTACCAGTACGTGGCGGGCATCCGTTGCGACCCGGAACGCCCGGGCTTCAAGCACGTGCTCATCCGGCCGGTGCCGGTGGGCGATCTGAAGTGGGCCGGGGCCGTGCACCGCTCGACGTACGGCACGGTTGCGAGCCGGTGGCGACGGACGGAGGACGGCCTGACGCTCGACGTGAGACTCCCCGCGAACACCAGCGCCGAGGTGGCGGTCCCGACGCTCGGCAAGCCGCAGGTGACGATCACGGAGGGCAAGACGACGATCCTCCGCAACGGGATCGCGGCGGACGCGGCGCCGGGGGTGAAGTTCGTCCGGATGGAGAAGGCTGCGGCGGTGTTTGACGTCGGCGCGGGGAGCTACAGGTTCGTCCTGAGCGGGCGGTGATCAGCCCCGCTGCCTTGAGAAGGGGCAACGGGGGTGACGGCACGCGTCGCACCGTGTCGGGCGTGCATTCGGTACACCTTACCGGCCGGGCGAGACGTCCGCCCCCGATCGGTTCGGATTACGGCGCGGCATCGTCGCCGCTGTTCTCCGGGCCGCCGGCGTCTTCGTGTTCGCCGGTAGCCGCCTCGTCGTCGGCCTGATCCGGTGCCACGGCGACCTGCGTGCTCTCCCACAGATGATCCACGCGGCGCTTCACCCACGGCAGGAAGAGGACGTTCTCGATCCGCCGCAGCTCCCGGTTGCCGTTGGCGTCGTAGATGTGCAGGGTGCCGGAGAGGCCGAGAACGAACTGGAATGCGTCGGGGTACGACGTTCGCGTCCGCTTGGCCCCGCGGGCGAGCGAATCGTCGGCGCGGCCCCACGACTGATGGTCGAGCGTGTTGTGACGGGCGATCCATTTGGAGTCGAGCCGGGCCTTGATGAGCATGATCACGTACGCGACGCTCAGGATGATCGAGATCATCAGGCCGAGCGTCGGCGAGTACTGCGGGTCGAGCTGCGCGAAGAAGTCGTGGATCCGCGTGAAGAAGCGGGACTCGCGGTACCGCGCGATCTTGATCAGCGCAAAGAGCAGCGCGACGACGGCCGAGGTGAAGATCACGTGGTCGCGGTTCAGGTCCACGCCGAGCGCGAGGACCGTGACGATGAGGACGATGCCCCAGATCCACGCGAGCGTCTCGGTGTCCAGCCAGTTGTGCGTCGCGACCGGGTACAGGATGAAGCCGCTGGCGATCAACAGCCACGTGAACACGAACAGCGGGTACTGGTGAAACGCGTACTGCCTCTCCCAGGACTGAACGCGGCGTCTGTGCCACCGGCCGACGAGCCGGAACGGCCAGGCGAGGAGCCTCAGCGGTAATTGGAGCACCTGTTTTACGGTTGCCATCGCGATCGGCCTCCCTACTCTACATGATGTCCGGCTTTTTCGTCGCCGGTGTGTCTCTGCCCGCCGTCAGGGCGGCGAGCAGCCGGTCGTTTATTCGTTTCTTGAGCACGTCCCACCAGCTTTGCGGCGCCGGCTCGACCATGTACCGCCCCTGGATCAGGTCCTGCAGCAGGTTGTTCAGGCCCGCGGTCACCGGCGACTTGTGGCCGGTGAGCTGTTCATAGGCGTACACCGCGCTCTCCGCCGCAAAGCGGTACTCGACGAGCACGCTATTGACGTATTCGTCGTTCGCGTCGGATATGGCCTGCGAGTAGGTCCGGAACACGCGAAGCAGCCGCCGCATCATGATCCGCCACCGCGCGAACGAGCCGATCAGGGCCACGGCCAGGGCGGTCGCGATCGAGGCGGACTGCTCCTGCAGGCCCGTCGTCTGCGCGGAGATCCGCGGCAGCGCGAAGATCGCGCGGACCAGGGCGTAGCTGAACCCGCCGAGCACGAGCAGCCGGAACCCGCCCTTGAGCAGGCCCCACCACCGCTCGCTCTCGGAGAGCCGCGCAATCATGTTGGTTTTCTCCTGTTCCGCCGCGGCGACGCGCTCCGCGTGCGTCTTCTTCCGCCGGGCGATCCCGCGGGCCAGCGAGTTCGCGGCCCCGCGGACACGCGAGCAGTACCACCACTCCTTCGTGCCTTGCTCGAACTGCTCCGTGAAGCGGTTGTAGACCTCGACGACTTCCTGCGCCGACTGGCGCAGCAGGGGCTTCTCGCACCACTCGGCGAGGAACATGTTGTAGCCCCAGGCGATCACGTCGTCGGGCATCAGGTCGGAGGCGGCAATCGGCGTCATGGGCAGGCTTCTCCGCGAGATTGCACGAGCATCTTACCCCGGCCCGCGTCACCGCGTCCAACAACCGGGTTGAAGCATGAAGCCGGAGGAGACGCGGCGCAGCGTGAATCGAAGCTCGACGATCAAAGATCCAAGGTCACGGCGACGGTCGCGTGGTCGCGCCCCGGCGTCCGAACGGGCGATCGCCCGAATCGCCGCTGCCCGCCGGCCGGGTGAGGGCGCGCCGCCGTGGCTGCGGCGGCTCTTTGAACACGTGCGGCGGGGCGTAATCGGCGCGGACCTCCCGCGCGGCGTTCAGGAACTGCTCCAGCGCATCGGCGACGGCGGCGGCCTGATCGCGCTGATACGCCGGGTCGAGTAGCCTTGCCTCATCGGACGGGTTCGACATGAACGCCTGTTCGATCAGGATCGCCGGCATCCGCGTGCTCTGCAGCGGGTAGTAGGAGAAGTTGCCGACCACGCCGAACTCGCCCCAGCCCAGGCCGAGGAGCTTGCGGTACACGAGTTCCGCCGGAAGGCGGCAGTGCTTGTCCTTGTAGTACGTGCTGGTTCCCGAGATGGCCAGGTAGCCGCGGGCATTGCCCGCCGCGTTCGCGTGGATCGAGACGAACAGGTCGGCGTCGGCCTCGTTTGCCTTGTCCACGCGGGCCTGCAGCGTCGGCGCGGAATCGCCCGGGCGCACGAGCACGGTGTGCGCGCCGCGCTGTTCGAGGACCCTCGCGAGCGCCGTTACGGCCGCCAGGTTGATCGTCTTCTCGTAAGTGCCCAGGTGGCCGCGGGCTCCGGTGCCCGAGCCGCCGTGGCCCGCTTCCAGCGCGATCAGCCGCCCCTTGAGCGGCGAGGCGGGGGCGTCCGCGAGCTTCGGCGGGCGGCGGATGAAGAGTGTGAACCGCTTGCCGTCGCACTCCGTCCAGTAGCCCCAGATCTGCCGCGTATTCAGCGGCACGGTCAGGCGATACCAGTCGTCCTCCATCTGCTGGCCGGTCACGGCCCCGATCACCCTGGCGCCGGTCTTGTGGCTTCCCCACGTCATCGCATCGTGCGTGTTGAAGAAGTCGACGTAGAGCCGGTTGGTCGGCTCGGTCTCGGAGGTAACGGCCACGACGACCCTGTCCTGAAGGCCGATCGAGAGCCTGTCGCACTTCTCGTCGCCGGTCACCTCGAAGGATGTGAAGTAGTTGTGCGGGATCGGCGTGCCCTCGGGCAAGCGCGTGACCTCACCCTCGGACACCCAGCCGGTTCGCGACTTCGACAGCCGGATCCTGAGTTGGCGGCCCTGCCTGCCGGTGATCTCGAACCGCGTGCCCCGCGGGACGCGCGCCAGGAACGGCCCGCCGAGCCGGACCTCGTGCAGGCCCATCGTGATGCCGACGTGGTCGTCGTTCGTCTCGCCGACCTGCACGTTCAGCGGGTTCAACACCTCGACCGTGGCCGTGCTCTTCGCGTCGAGCGAGAGGTTGTCCTTCGCCCGGCTGATGTGGGCAATGATCGCAGTGGGCTTCGACGGCGTCGCCGCGGCCCTGACCGCGGCCGTGTACGTGCCGGTCGGCCGGCCCTTGTCATCCTTCACCTCGGCCAGCGGGTGCCTCGTCCTGGCGCCGAAGCACGTTGCGTAGCCCTCGCACCCGGCCGGCCCGATCGCCTTGATCGTCACCACGTCGCCCGGCATCACCGCCAGGTCCGCGGCGGGCTCCACGATCCGCAGGTCCGTCGGCGCGGCCTCCGGCTGCGGGGCCTTCCGCACGACGGTCAGTGTGGCGGTCGTTGCCTGGCCGGCGGTGTCGGTTGCCGCGACCTGGATCGTGTTTGGGCCCAGCGCCAGCGGGAGGCCGTCCTGGGCGAACGCGCCGTTCGAGAAGACGCCGGCCGCCCTGCCGCCGACGTTGACCGAGCATCCCGGCGTCACGCGACCGAGCACGTGAACCACTTCGTCCGTGGTCTCGAAGCCGTCGCGAGGCCGGAGGATCTGGAGGAACGGTTTCGCGCGGGCGATCTCGGCGTCCTTGATGACCATCTCGACGCGGGTGATCCGGCCCACCTGGATCTGCACGGGCGGCGACTGGGCGGATGTTGCGCCCGGGTAACACACGGTGACTCGTACCGGCACCGGCGGCACGTTCAGGAAGGCGAACCGGCCGTCCTCGCTGCTCGTCCACGTTTGTGAGAAGACCTGCGCCCTCGGGGCATTCGTCTCCACGGGCGCGATCGAGACCCACGCGTCGACGAGCGGCTTGCCCGCCTCCGTGTTGACCGTGCCGAGGATGCCGCCGGTCTGCGGGTTCTTTACGCGTTCGATCTGCGGGACGGGGACCTTCTCCTTGTAGAGCGTCTCCTTCAGACCGGCCATCACTCCGCGGCGCTCCGCCGAGCCGAGGCTGAACAGGACGGTGCCCATGCCGCCGGCGTCGCGCGTTGCCTTGATCTCCGCCGCGTTCTCCTCCGGCGAGAATACGCTCTGGCCGCCGACGAAGTGATCCCCGCCGACGCCCTGCACGAAGTCCCGCATGAGTTCATCGTAGTTCGGCCTGGGCTCGGGGATATTCCAGTAGATCATCGGCATGAGAATGTCCATCGCGCCGAGGCGGCACCAGTTCCACGTGTCCTGGTAGTAGTCGTGGTAGCCGCTGCTGAACTCCTCGTAGCCGGGGATGTGGTAGCGGTCGTAGATCCCCCAGGCCGAGCATGAGAAGACGAGCTCGGGCTTCGCCGCCCACATCTCCGCGGCGAGGTCGTTGATGAACTTGTCGAGCTGCTCGCGCTGCCAGTCGGGGCGGTCCTTGAGGTTCGGGTTTCCGCGGCCGACGAATCGCCGTTCGCTGATCGGGTCGTGGATGTACTCCGGCCCGGGGTAGCGGATGCGGTCCAGGTGAACGCCGTCGATGTCGTAACGCCGCACGACGTCCATGATGACCCGGCGGACGTACGCCTGCACGCCGGGCACGCCGGCGGACATGTAGTAATAGTCCTCGCGCGCGGGCCGGCCGTCGCGGTCCATGCAGACCCAGGGCTCGGCCGAGTCGGGCCCGTGCGTGTACCAGATGTGGTTCTTGTCGGCCGGCGGCTGCGACCAGCGCGTCGAGCGCATCGGCATCGCGTTGATGTACGCATGGAACTGGATGCCGTGCTTGCGGGCCTGCTCGATTGCAAAGGCGGCCGGGTCGAAGCCCGGGTCCTTCGCGCCAAGCAGCGGGGACCAGGGCTCGATCGTGCTCGGGTAGAGGGCCTCCGCGTCGCCGCGGATCTGGAAGACGGCGGCGTTGAAGTTGTTCGCGGCGATCGCCTCGAAGGCGTGGGTGATGCGCGACTTGATCTCGGCCGGGTCCTCCGAGCCCCACTCGAAGCGCGTGACCCACACGCCGCGGAACTCAGGCCGATCGGCCTGGGCGTAAACGGAGCCGGCAAGCAGCACCGAGTTGAGTAGTGAGGGGACGAATCGTTGCATGATGGGCGTCCTCAAGACAACCGGGGAACAACCGAACTGCAAACGGACGGGATCGTACGCCATCGCGGATGAAACCGCTACAGGCCGGAAGGCGGTGGCACGAGGGGGCCGCGGGTGGGCACCGTGCCGGATCGCCACGGCCTGTCGTTGAGTACAACGCCAGACCGTGCCACCCTGCCGCCACGGCCTGTCGTTGAGTACAACGCCAGACCGTGCCACCCTGCCGCCACGGCCTGTCGTTGAGTACAACGCCAGACCGTGCCACCCTGCCGTGCCACCCTGCCGCACTCCACATTTACCACTTGTCCGTTCGGACGGGTGGCACGGTCTGGCTTCGTATGCGAAGACAGGCCGTGGGATGTCCACGCGACGGCTACCGTGGGGGCGGTGCCGCATCCATCGGCAGGACGACGTCGTCGAGGCCGGCGTACCATCGCGCACTCGACCAGGCCCAGTCTGTCGGGCACGACGCCAAGCTCCGGCGTACGGGGTTGTTGTGTATGTATTCGACCACGTGCCAAGCGGTTGCGGCGCAATTGATGTTTCGATCGTATCCGCCGCCCGGCTGCCAGAAATGCGGCGAGTCCCCGGGTTTGATGCACAAGCGATCGAGCCATCCGGGATTGTGTTCCTTGAGGTAGTTGATCGCGCGGCGCATCACGGGCTGCTTGATGGCCTGGAGTATTGTGCGGATGCGATATTCCGGGTTCCGGGGAAAGAAGAGCACGTGAGCGTGCTCAGGCATGATGACATAGGCCCAGAGTTCCAGATCGTGTTCGTGTCGCGCCCGATCAAGCGATTCGAGGAACCACCGTCTTGTGCGGTCGCGACTCAGAAGTGGAAGTCGGCGGTAGCAGGAGAAGGTTAACTCGTGTGCGCAGCCGGGGTCTTCGGAACTGCGGCGAAACTTGCGCACGCGGCCGTTGGGGAGACGCATGATGCGGCAATGGTAATGAAGCGACGGAATGGTGCAATACTTACCCGGGCGACGCCACGGCCTGTCGTTGAGTACAACGCCAGACCGTGCCACCCTGCCGTGCCACCCTGCCGTGCCACCCGGCCGCACTCCACGTTTACCACTTGTCCGTTCGGAACGGCGAGGCCGGCAGGCCCTCCTTGTTCATGAGGTTCGGCTCGGCCGCGCGGTTCCAGCCGAATCGGACCGCCGCCGGCGCGCTGATCTCCGGGCTTCGAACGATGACGCTGTCGCCGTCGATCGTCGCCTCGGCCTGGACGAACTTCCTGTCGTCGCCGGCGATCTCGAACCAGTTCAGCGGCTTGCCGTCGCGCGAGGCCAGCCCGCTGCCCACGTGGTCGAAGCGGATGCGGATCCGGTCGCCCTCGACGGCCATCGACCTGTAGAGCGGCCCGGAGCAGACGAGGTTGTCGCGGCCATACGTCTTGGCGAGGGCCCACAGGGCCAGCCGCTTGCCGACGTCCTGCTTGTTCTTCGGGTGGATATCCTTCAGGTCGCCGATGTCGGTCGTGACCACCATCCCCGTGTTGGGAATCGTCAGCGCGGCGAGCTGAGCCTCCCAGAGCCTCGGCAGCCTGTCGTTTTCGTACACTGCGTCGAGCGGCGCGATCTGCACGTAGTAGAACGGGAAGTCGCCCTCGTTCCAGACCTGCCGCCAGCCGCCGATCAGGGCCTTCATCTTCTCGAAGTACAACATGCCGTCGGGGTTGTTCGATTCGCCCTGGTACCAGATCGCCCCGCGGATCGCGAACGGTACGAGCGCGTGGATCATGCCGTTGTAGATGCTGGTGGGCTGGCCGTTGTCTTCGAGCAGGTGCTTCGGCCAGGCCGGCGGGGCGGGCACCGGCTTCTTCGCCTCCATCGCCGCCTTTGCCTTCGGGAGCCACGCCTCATACTCGGCGAGGGCCCGGGCCACGGCTTTGTTGAAGTTCGGCGTGGCCTCGTCGATCACCTTCACGAAGTCCCGGACCGCGGGCACCTGCTCAAATCCCGCTCGCGGCGTCCACGGCTCGATCTTCGTGCCGCCCCAGGCGACGTGAATCAGCCCGATCGGCACGTTCAGTTCCTTGTGCAGGTCTCGTCCGAAGAAGTAGGCGACGGCGGAGAAGCCCCCGTTGAAAAAGCCTCGCGTGGCGACGTTCTCCGGCGAACACGGGAGCCAGCTCACATCCGCGTCGTCGAGCGGGTCGGGCGACGTCCGGTAGGGCACCCACAGCAGGCGGATCTGCGGGTACTTCGCGTTGGCGATTTCCCGGTCGGCGTCCCGGACCGACTTGATGCCCATGTCCATGTTCGACTGGCCGGAACAGATCCAGACCTCGCCGACGAGCACGTCCTTCAGCTCGATCCTGTTCCTGCCGGCGACGGTCATCGTGTGCGGCCCGCCGGCGGCCATCGCCGGAAGCTTGAGCCGCCACGTGCCGTCCACGCCGGCCCTGGTGGTCACCTCGTGCTCGCCGAGCGTTACGGTTACCGCTTCGCCCGGCTCCGCCCAGCCCCAGATGGGGACGGGCATGTCGCGCTGCAGTACCATGTGGCTGCCGATGACGTGCGGCAGGCGCACGTCGGCGGAGGCGGGCGATGCCGCCAGGACGATGCATTCGGCCGCCATGCACAGGCTGACCACGATCATCGAACGTCGGGCTCGATTCATTTCGTTTCCTTTCATCACGGCACGCTGGCCTCGCTACTCACACGATCCGATTCGGCTGCAGTCCGATGCGGTTCAAGGACGAATGTCGAGGTCCGAACGACGAAGGCATGCCGAAACCCGAACGACGGGCGGGAGGCATCATCGCTGCGCCGTCTCCGTCATTTGCGTTTCGTGCTTCGGGCTTCATTCGTTATTCGGGTTTCGACCTTCGACATTCGGCATTCCGGGCCCGGCCCGGCAGGACCGGTCAGTCTGAGTACTTTACCCGCAGGTCCACCGGCCGTGCCAGCCCGGGCAACTCGATGTCCTCGCCCTTGAACGTCACCGGCACCTCGGGCTTGCACTCGACGGCCCTGATCTCCAGACCGTCCGGGTGACGCAGGCGGAGCCTGACGGCGCCTCTGACGCCTCGCGACGGCGGGTCGATGTGCACGTCGATCGTTCCCGCGTTTGTCCTCGACTCCATCGCGAATGAGACGGGGCCGAACGTCGTCGGCGCTTGTTTCACGGCCACGCGCTTGCCGTCCGCCAGCCACGCCCGCGGAATCGCCTGGCCGATCCGCACGTCGTCGCCGTCCTCGCGCAACAGCATGTTCCGCAGCAGCCGGAGCTGCACGGTGTTCGAGTACGTGTGCGGGAGCGTGAACCAGTTCTCGCCGGTACGGATGCGGTGGCATTCGACGGCGGCGTACGTGTCGCGCGTCATTCCGTACGCCAGCGAGCCGTACAGGCCGAGGATCACCCGCTTGACTTCGTCGCGCTGCAGGCACGTCATCCAGTAGCCGTACGCGTACGCGTGATCGATCATGCCCTGGAACTGGCACACGCCGGCGAGCAGGCCGCCCTTCCTGCGGAGCATGTCCACCAGCAGGTCGGCGCGTCGATCGTTGTAGGCCGGCGTTCCCGTTTCCAGCAGGCACGAGGCCAGCAGGCCGTAGTAGCCGTTGGCGGTGTAGCCCGTCTCTTTCAGCAGCGCCTG
Source organism: uncultured Planctomycetales bacterium (assembly GCA_964653435.1). GTDB lineage: Bacteria > Planctomycetota > Phycisphaerae > UBA1845 > PWPN01 > CAZMVY01. Next base: position 78,034 of record CAZZFA010000002.1, read on the forward strand.
CGTGTCGGGCATGATCGGCAGCATCCGCATCCCGTCGTGTGTGATGACGGCCGCGTCCATCGAGATGAGGATGTCCTTGAGGAACGCATCGGCCTCCTTGCCCAGGCGCGCGGCCTCATCCTTCATGCCGATCTCGCCGAGCACCTCGGACGCGGCCTTCATGCCCTTCTGGAGGTAGGCGTTGGCGAAGTAGTCATACGCGGGCAGCACGTAGTCGGCGTACGGCCGGAACCATACGAGTCCGTGCACAAGCGCCCGGCCGCCGTGTACGGTGCACATCGACAGTTTGCGGTGCTCGATGATCCAGTTGCACATTGCGATCATCCTGGGCGCCATCTTGCGCAGCCATTCGGCGTCGCGCGTGAGCCGGTAGTGCTCGCTCATGACGTAGAGCAGCGTTCCCGTGTCCGTGACGCCGAAGTTGATGTAGAAGAGCCCGTCGGGCTGCTGGAACGTCAGCAGGGAGTCGATGTACGCGCGGGCCTGCTCGTGGCGGCCGTACAGATCGAGCATGTGGCAGTACAGGGCGGCGCTGTATCCGTAGACCTGCATGTAGAAACCGGAGCCGTCGCAGATGTGATACACGCCGTCGCGCTTGTGGACGTTCATGAAGTTGTACGCGAGCCAGGCGCGATAAGCGTTCTGCACGCGCGGCTCGGGGATATCGAACATCGAGCAGGGGGCGATCAGTTTCTGCCAGTACGCGGTCGCCTCGGCGAGCTTCCCGTCGAACTCGGCGGCGGGCACGTCCGTCACGGGCGTTTCGGCGAAGGCAAAGGGCACGCGGATGTCGACGGCCCGCCGCGCGCCCGCGGGGATGTCGAGCGACCACGCCTTCGGCGGGCATTTCTCGTTCGCGGGCTGCACGCGGAAGCGAAGCGCGAGCTTCTTTGCCTCGCCGGTACCGTTGACGATCGCCAGGCGCACATACGCGAAGAGCGGCTGCTCCGCCGAGAAGTCCTTCGTCCAGCCGAAGGCGGTCTGTTCGAGTTCCAGCCCGTCATGCCGGTCCGTGAGCACGACGATGGGCATGTAGCCGTCCCACAGCCGGCGGGCGCACGGCTCCTTGCCTCCGCCGAGTCGATACACCGCCTCGCCGATCTCGAAGAAGGCGACGGGCTGCTTCGATTCGTAGCAAACGTCGTTGAGCTGTAGTGCCCCCTGCGTGTCCACGCCGATCGCGTGCGGGTGGTCCTTCACGCCGATGATCTCTCGCGGGAACTTCATCGCCGGGAAGTAGGTGCAGACGGAGTCGAACGACGGATCATTCCTGCGGGCCAGTTCCTTCTCGCCGGGCAGATCGAGCCCTTCGGCTTCCCACGCGGCCCGCTCCTTCGCGGTGGCGCGCAGGTCCGCCCAGGCAAGCGGGGTCACGACGACGTCCCGGATGGCGGATGTGCCCGCCGGCCCCGGGTCCTCGTAGTCGTTGTTCAGGTCCGGCGCGGGGTAGGCGGGCGGTCCGCCGTGCCCCTTGCCGAGGATCAGCATCGCGGGCCTTGCCGAGAAGGGCTCGGGTCGGCGATGGACCGCCTCGCTCCTGTATTGTTTTCCGTCTTCGCTGGAGAGGTAGCGGATGCAGTCCGAGCCCAGCTCGATCGCCACATGATGCCATCCGTCGAACGCGCAGGGTCCGAGCTCGTATTCGTGCGGCTTCTGATCGATCATCTCCACCGCGTAGTATCGCCCCCCGTCGCGGTGGATGATGCCCAGTTGGCACCAGTTGCCTGCGTTCCAGTAGAGGAAGAGGGAGGTGCACCACGTGATCGCCGGCGCGGGGCGGATGGCGCACGACGCGCGGATGAAGTCCGCTTCCAGCGGGCGCTCGACGTGTGCGTACGTGTTCTCCCGCGCGGTGAGGACGAGGGCCCCGTCCTTGATCTCGATCGTGGCGCCCTTCGAGGCATCGACTTTCCACGCGGTGTTGAGGCCCGGCCCGTCGAAACGTTCCGCGAACGGCACCGGTAACGCTTCCGTCTCGCTCGCCCCGGCCGGCGCGAGGGCCAGGGCCATGAACAACACGCCCATCCGATACGCGAAACGTCTCGCTGGCGGCATGGCAGCCTCCTCAATGTGTTTCCGCGAGCGGGCCGGCCATCCGTACCGGTCCTGCCCGCGGGGCCGTCACTCCTCGAAAACCTCTCGAACGACTTCCGACGCCTGTTCCGAGAGCCGCTCCAGTCCGCCGGCCTTCGGCCGGAAGTTGCAGTAGAACAAATGCGCGATCTCGACTTCGTACCCGCCCTCGTCATAGGCGGCGCGCGTCGGGATGTAGCCCATGTCGCCGTTCGCGTAGCCGACGACGTAGAGCCGTCGCCCGGTCCGTTCCCGCACGTGGTCGGTGAATTGCGAGAACACTTCCGCGTTCAGGCCCAGCAGCGCGACATCGCCGAGGCGCACGGCAAACAGCTCCGCCTCGCGGGTGCGGCCGGCCGTGCCGCTTCGCACCGCCTCGACCATCGTGCGGCGCCAGTTCTCCACGGTGCGCCGGAACTTCTCGCCCCACTCGGCGTTCGAGGCGGGGTCGTTGACGATCCGGGCGGCGCAGGCTTCGATCTGCTCCACGGACAGGGCGTCCACCGGCAGCGGCACGATGCGCGACAGCGTCCGGAAGGCCGGCCTCTCGAGCGCGGCCGCTTGCTCGAAAAGGCCGAGGACGGCGTCCGCCACCTGCCCGCCCCATTCATCGAGCCGGGCGGACGAGACATTCTCGAACGGCGGGTTCAGGTTGCCGCAGGCGCCGTTGGTGACCATCACGACCGGCCTGCCCGGCAGTTGCTCCGAGAGCCTGGCCGCCGTCCGGCCGGGCATGTCGGCGCTGATCATCCGGTTGGTCGGTCCGAGGGCTACGGCGTGCATGGCATAGTTGGTGATCACCGCCGCGTATTCGGCGTGTGGGGGGGACGCGCATCCTGCACACCCGGCGGGCGAGGCGCCCGTCCTCCTGCTTCGGCGAAAACCGATGCCGCCGACGCGCGGGTCGGTGTGGGGCGTGGCCTTCCTGCGGCGGTCGACGGCCAGCTCGCAGCGGCCCTCGACGATCACGACGCCGCACGGCTCCGGGGCTTCCATCGCGGCGGCGGCGGCCTGCTCCATCCGCGATCGAAGGAACGACACATACTTCGCGTCGTAGGCGCCGGCCTCCTGAAGATGGATCGTGGCCGGGCCGGAATGCGTGTGCGTCGCCGAGATCATCACCTGGCGCGGTTCGAGTCCGCGGCTCTGCCGCGCCCACTCGCGGAAATCGCGCACGAAGTCGCGCTCCACCGCCAGCAGATCCGCATGGAGCCACAGCAGACGCTCGCCGTCCTGTTCGAGATACAGCGCCCTGGCGTACAGACGATCCAGGATTCCGGTCGACGGCTGGATGCGCCGGGCGAAGCCCGAGAGTTCGACGCCGACCTCGGGCGTGATGTCGATTTGTGCCGTTCCGACAAGCATGGTGCGCAGCGTCCCCTGCGGTAACGATGAATGCCGAATGTCGAAGCTCGAATGACGAGAGAATCACGGATGCGTCAATGACGAATGACGAAGCGGAGCCGGCCCATTCGGCCTGTCCGTTCGGGTTTCGTCATTGCGGTTTCGTTCGTCATTCGGATTTCGTCATTCGGGCTTACGCCTCCTTCAGGTCCTTGCGGTTCTCGTAGACCTTCGTGAAGGCCCGCACGATGTCCTCCATGTCTTCCCGCGTCCCGAGCAGGATTCGCTGCTCGAGCCAGCCGCCCAGTTCGTAGCAGATCGCCTCGCAGTGCGGGCAGGACGTCTTGGCGTAGTCCACGCCCTGACAGCCGGCGTACGGGCCGAATTCCCGGTTGAGGAACAGCGGCTGCCGATAGAGCGGTTGCGGATACCCTCCGAAGTTCGGAATGCCCTCCGCCGCCAGCGCCTTCAGGAACGCCGACCGCGGGGCGCCGAGCTCCTTGGCATCCACGCGGAAGCAGAACAGGTGGAACGCGTGCCGCGTGCAGTCGGCGGTGATCTTCTGCGGCTTGATGCCGGGGATCCGTCCGAGCTTCTCGGTGAGGTACCGCCCGTTCTCGTCGCGGCGTCGCGTCTGCTCGTCGAGCCTCTGAAGCTGTGCATTGAGGACCGCCCCCTGGAACTCACTCAGCCGGAAGTTTCCCGCGATGACAAAGTGCTCGTACCAGGCATGGCCGGGCCGCCGTCCGCAGTTGTGGATCGAGCGGCAACGCGCGGCCAGCTCGGGATCGTTCGTGGTGATGAAGCCGCCCTCGCCGCTCGTGAGGTTCTTGCTGGACTGGAACGAGAACGAGCCGAAGTGCCCGATCGAGCCGGTCCGCCGGCCCTTGTACTCCGCGCCGTGGGCGTGGGCGGCGTCCTCGATCACGATCAGGTTGTGCCGCTTCGCGATTGCCATGATCGCGTCCATGTCGGCCGGCAGCCCGCCGAAATGCACGGGGATGATCGCCCTCGTCCGCGGGGTGATCGCCGCCTCGATCGCCTTCGGCGAGATGTTGAGCGTCTCGGGGTCGATGTCCACGAACACCGGCGTGGCGTTGGCCGTAATCACCGCGGTGGCCGTCGCCAGGAATGTGTACGGCGGCACGATTACCTCATCGCCGGCGCGGATGCCGGCTGCCATCAGCGCAATCTGCAGCGAGACCGTGCCGTTGACCACGGCGATGCCGTGCGCGGCTCCCTGGTACTTCGCGAAATCGCGCTCGAACGTCGCCACCTCCGTGCCGTCCTGCTTGCCCCACTTGCCGCTGCGGAGCGCGCGGGCGAGCGCCTGCTCCTCTTCCGGCCCGAACACCGGCCACGAGGGAAAGGGTCTGGTTCGCACCGGCGTGCCGCCGTGGATCGCCAATTGTCCGGTCATGGTCTACTCTCCGTACTTCTGCATTTGCATCTGCCTGAGCAACTGAATGTCGTTGTCCAGGGTCTTCATTTCCGCGGCATACCCGTGCGGAAACGCCTCTTTCATCCGCGCGGCCAGCCGCTCCAGGTATTCGATATACGCTTGCGCCGCCTGCCGTGAGTGCGGCATGGCCGTAATCTGCGCGTACTTGTGCCGCACGGCGTTGAAGCCGGTGTGGCCGTTGCCGTAGATGAGCATCCCGGGGTAGGCCTCCACCAGGTCGCGCATCACGTTCCGTTGCGCCGGCGTCTCGGCAAGATGCACGATCGCCTGCCCGATCGAGCGCATCGGGTCGTACGCGCCGGGATTGTACGCGTAATCCGCGCAGGTGAGCAGCGGGATCCGGTTCGCCTCGTTCTGCTGGCAGAGCGGGTTGCTCATGTAGCCGTCGATCACCTCGCAGAGGTCCGCGTCGCGGCCGGTCACCGGGCCGAGGTGCATCGTCGGCTGCGCGTCGTTCACGGGGTAGTTGTCCCACAGGAAGAGGCGGCGCTGGACGATTCCGCGGAATGTCTCCGCCGCCTTTCGGGTGATCCGTCCGACGACGGCGTCGCCCGTCCAGAACACGTACACGTCCCGGTCCAGTTCCCGTGCGAGGGTCTCCAGGTACGGCTTCTGCTCCTTGCCCGTGCCGTCGCCCCAGTAGTAGGTGGGGCAGAAGATCATCTGCGCGCCGGGGTCTTTTTCCCGCAGCCGCCGGAGGATTTCGTTGACCACCTTCGCCTGAGCGGCCGCGTCGATGCCCTGGCGGATGTCATCCAGCGAGATGTTGAACCACTTCACACCAAGCCCCTGCGCCCAGGCGTAGTGCTGCCAGAGCGCGTCGACGTCCTCCGGGTTGCCGCTGTTCACGAACCGCTTCGAGCAGAGGTTCGGGTTCATGCTGAAGCAGAAGCTCACGCCCTGCTCCCGGCACGCCTTCACCACCTTCGCGTAGGCCGCCTTCTTTTCCTCCGGCAGCGGCTCCCACCAGCGGTTGACGTTCGGGTCGCCCCACTTGTAGTGCTCCACGTCGCACAGGCTCGTGTAGCAGTTCATCAGGAAGTTCATCCTGTACTTCGCCAGCACCGGAACCTCGGCCAGATACTGCGGCGGCGTCCACATCCAGCCCTTGGTGCCGCGGAACTTGAACCCGGGTTCCTTCCCCGGCGGCAGCGGAGTGGGCAGCGGCTCGATCGTTTCCGGCAGCGTCACCGAGAAGTCCTTGGTCAGATCCCGGCGGATGACGTACTTCTCGGGCCCGACCACGCAGGCGGCCACCTGAAACCACGGCGGCATGCCGAGCGTGCCTTCCTTCTCGCGGTTGAGGATGGCCAGCGTGTTCTCGCCGGTCTTCAGGACGCCGGCGGGGATGGCAAACCTTCGCGTCTCAAAGCCCCGCGAGGGAAACGCGCTGCGCCCCTCGAAGAGAACGACGCCGTTCAGCTCGATGGCGATCGTGCACTGGCCGGGGGCATCGTCGTCACGCCCCTTGATATCGACGAACAGCGGTTCGGCCGGGATCTGCTTGACGTCGAACCTCACCTGCATCCGCGAACGGGCGCCGGTCGGCTCCGCGTACACGTAGTTGACCGGCTCCCCGTCCATGACCGCCCCGAACAGGTCCTTCGCTCCGCCGGCAAACTCCGAGCCGGTGAAGACGGCCAGAGCCTGCGGTTTCGACTCGCCGGCCGACAGACATGCCGCCGGCAACGCCGAAATCACGATCGCTGCGATTCGGGAAAGCCTCATCTCAGTCCTTCTCCGTCGTTACCACCGTGCGGTACGCGGGGGCGCCGCCGGCGTGCGGGCGGGGTCGTCGGGCCCCGGCATCCGTCGCGGTTCGATGTCCCGGCGTCGCCCGCATTCCGGTCGATTCACTCCGCCCGCCGGGCCAGTTCCTGCCGCGTCCATCGCAACGCCGCGTTGATCTCGTCGATTCCCGCTCCGGGGGGGCACCCGCAACTCTGCAGGATCACGCCGGTAAGCGGCCCGCGGCACAGCCGCGGCAGCACGTATTCCGAATAATGCTCCCGGTACCGCCCGCGGTATTCGTCCCCGCGCGTCACGTCGAGGGCGTCCAGAAAGCACGTCAGTCTCGCCCTCGCCCGGTTGAACGCGCACTCCTCATCCGCCGTCGCCGGCAGCGGAAACTCGCCCGGCCCCGCATGCACCTGGATGGAACGTACGTTCGTGATCTTCAGCAGGTTGTCCAGGTTGTGCCGGTAGTCGCCGCACGAGTGAATGTGCAGGCCGCCGAACGCCTCGCCGATCATGCAGTTGTACGGCAGCGCGAACTCCTCGTACATCTCCGGGCTGAGCATGATGAGCGGCGTATCGTCTGCCATGCACAATCCGATGTTCTCCGAAATGCTGGGAAAGTTCGCACCGGGAAAGCCGGGGTGCTCGATCGTCCGCAGCCACTGCTGCGTCAGGTCGATCGTGTACTCGGTTATCATCCGGCAGAGATGGTGCACCGCCTTCGGGTCCGTCACGCAGGCCGTGAACAGCTCGTTCGGCTCGACCACCTGCGCCGCAACGGAGAACGGGCACTGAATGTCCGGTGTCCACATCGGCACGGCCGTGCCCAGCTTCCGCTGGGCGTAGTCGATCCACTCGAAGTTCCGCCGGATCATCGGCGACTCCGTGGGCGGTTTCGGCCGCAGGCTCCAGACCTGCGAGATGTCGCCGATGGCGTGGCGTGCCCACGGGCTTTGCCCGGGCAGAAACACGACCTCGCACCCGAACGCCTCCGGCACCATCACGACCGTGCAGTAACCCAGGATGACCGGCGGCCAGTCGTTGTCCGTCGCCGCGAGGGCGTTGGCCCACCCTGCCGCCCGTTCGAGCATCACATCCAGATCCTCGACTGCCTCTTTCGTGCTCAGCAGCGGGGCGTAGACGTTCGGCTCGACTACCGGTGTAGCCTCGCCGGGCGCACGGTTGTATGCGGCCCTCAGCCGTCGCGTTGCGGCCGCGATTCGTTCCGAATCCGGATCAAAGTCGAGTCGGGGCATCCGCCGTCTCCACGAACGGGTGTCTGTGGTGCTTCGTCCTTCCGCGTGCGCCTTTTCGCACGTCCCCTCGCTCGCGCGTCACGCCGTCTCCCGAACGATCAGGTCCGGCAGGATGACGCGTTGTCGCTCGTTCCGCGGCAGGGTTCCGCCCTCCAGCCGGACGAACAGGAGCTCCATCATCGCCCGGGCCAGCTCGGGCCCGCGCAGATCGAGCGTGGTCAATGGCGGTTCGAGCAGCGGGGCGAACTCGAGATTGTCGCACCCGATGACGGCCACGTCGTCCGGTACGCGCCGCCCGCGTCGATGCAGCGCCCGCATCAGCCTCGCGGCGTAGAGATCGTTTACCGCTACAAGGCCGTCCGCGCCTTTCCTTACCACCAGTTCGTCGACGGCCGCAAGGGCGAGCGCTTCCGTGAAGGGGTCCGTCCACCGCACCCCGGGCTGCTCGTCCATGATCCAGACCCGTTGTTGCCGCTCATCGTGCCCGGCCGCCCGGAGCGTTTCGACGTACGCACGGTATCGGTGCCTGGCGTAGGAGAACGCCCGGTTGTTCAGAACCAGAGCGATCCGTTCCCGGCCGCGGTCCAGAAGATACTGAACGCCGAGCTCGCCGACGCGATAGTAATCCGGCTCCACGTACCAGGTCTCGGCGACGGTTGCCTCATCCGCGTGGTCGGGTTTCTCGTAGTAGATGACATTCGGGAATCGCGCCAGCTCCGGAAGGACCGTGTCCCGGAAGTCGGGATGGTTGTGGAAGATGCTGATGATCGCGTCGACGCCCCGATCGCGGAAGTCGTCCAGGTACTCCCGCACGCGATGCGGCGTGCCGACGGCCTGCCCGAGGATGAAGCGGATTCCCCGCTCCGCGGCCAGCAGCTCCATCGCCTGAATGAGCCGCACGTCGGCGACGGCCTGCGTGGCGATCAGCACGCCGACCGCGTTGCTTCGCTTGCCCGTGAGCTGCCGGGCCACGAGGTTCGGTCGGTAGCCCATCTCCGCTGCGGCTGCCCGGACGCGTTCGATCGTGTGGCGGGACAGGCGGTGGCTTTCGCCCCTGCCGGTCAAAGCCAGCGATACGGTGGTCGGCGAGAGCGCCAGCCGCTCGGCGATCTGTGCGACTGTTACCCGGTGGGGGTTGCCATTGGTCACACAACTGCCCTCGGTCGCATGCCAAAAGTCGCTGCAAACACCGTTCTCGGCAACACGTCCGTCGTCCGCCGCCCCGCCCGGCCACCTGCGGCCACAAGTTCCCGCAAACACCGTTCCCGGCAAGACAGCCCCGCGTGCGGCGCGCACCACCGCGGCGGTTCTGTCGCCCCTGTGCTGTTATCCCCCGTAATCCTCGCGCCCGGCAAAAGCCCCCGAAAGCGGGCCAGCGGGAAGGCACGTCATTGCGTGCCGATTCGGCTAATCCGGTGTAGCATGTATGCCAACGCGGATTAGCTTCTACATACAAATCGTCCCTTCGTCAAGCGTCGTCCCCCTGTCAAGCCAGGATTCGGCGAGCGAACCCAATGTGGCGGTGATGTGCGGTCGCGTCGTCCCCCTGTCAAGCGAGGATTCGGCGACGATCCCAAGGCGGCCCTCGGCCGCAGCCGGACCGGGGTGCGCCGGCCCCCGTCATGCTGAGCGAAGCGAAGCATCTGGCTTCTCTGCGCCAATCAGCCGGATTCTTCGTCGCTGCGCTCCTCAGAATGACGGGTGGCGCTGCCGCCGCAGCGCGATCCATGCGCGCAAGTCGCGCCGTGCGCAAGGCGAGCAAAAGCTGCAACGGAAGACTGTTCTCAGCGCTGGCAGTGTGCAGCGGTCCCACGTTATCGCAAACGCGCGCAATGGCTTTCGCCGTTGGGTTGCCCATCTGGTTCGGCGCGCATGACAGGTTGTTGCATCGCGGTGAGCCGAGCGCTGTCGAGGAGACTTCCGCAGATTCGCGCGAGCGGCGTGTCCCGTCCAGTCCGTACCGATATCGCCGCGAGGGCCGGCAGGCTGAGCTACTTTCGTCAGAAACGACAACTCTTAATGTATTACTTGTTTATTCTTCCCCATATTCTCGTCTGAGGCTTCCGCTCCAGCGGTCTTGCGAAACCCGCCGATATGGGTAGAATTGATGTTCCGAATGGCAGGCGAGGCGCCCCCGATGTGTCATCAGGGGCGGCATCTCACGAACCAGTTTTTTGGAGGTAACCGATCATGAAGCGAGCGATCTGTATGCTGTTGGTGCTGGCCTGCGTGGGTTCGGCATTCGCGGCGGCCGTGAAGATCAAGGAGTTCACGATCGTCAACGAGCCTGCAGGGGCGGCGGCGATGGCGATGATGAACTACACGGGCGGTCCGCACGCCAAGACCGTTGTCCAGATCACGGTGACCGGCTTCACGCCGAACACGACATATGATGTCGTGCTCGACGGCGGCGCGTGGGGCTGGATGATCGTGCCGGCGGTTCTCCAGACGGACGAGAACGGCGACGGGCATGCCCACTGGACGGCCCCGGTCAACATCAGCGACAGCACGGTCGTTAAGATCGGTTTCGGCACGGAGGGCAGCCAGGAATTCGATGCCCATGCCTGGGGTTCGCCCTCGTAAAGAACGCGGCGTATTGAAACGGGTCTTGCAGACGGGCCCCGGTCGGTGCCGGGGTCCGTATTTTTTTGCTAATCGACCACGCGTTGCCACGAGCCGGCCGTGATCCGCAGATCGGAGGAGGTCCCCCCGAATCCGGGCGGCGGGTTATCGTACCAGGTGCTTCGGTAAGAGAGCGTCAGACCGCCGCTGCCGAGAAGGTTGTTGCCGGTGATGAGCACGCCCTCGACCGCGACGCTGTTGCTCGTGGAGACGTCGCTGGACGCGTAGATGAGGCCCTTGATGGCCGACGGGTACGTGTCGGCCGTGTCGCTATCGGATGTCCCCTGATATGGCGCGTCCGGCGGATTGAAGTTCACGCCCAGCGCCGGCTCCGAAAGGGCCGTCGTTGTGCAGGAGAGCTGGAGCTTGCCGTTGACGAGCAGGGCAGGGTAGTTGGGCACTTCGGCCTCCCATGTGATCGAGTTCTGAACGACGAAGGGGGACGGGTTCAGCACGATGAGCGTGCCGAGGACGCGGGCGTTGCCGATGCGGACCTCTTTTCCGCCGGCATCGAGGACGTAGACGCCCTTTGCGTTGGCGGCGCCGTAGGGGTTTATCTTCGGGCTGATGACCACGTTCTGAATCGTCTTCTTGCCGCCCACGCTGGGTATGGCCGCAAGGGACATGGCCGAGCCTTCCGCGACATAGGAGTCGAATACGGTAGCCGCCGGCATGCTGCGTGGCGCGACACCCCGGATGGGCAGCCCCAACTGGTACATCTGACTGCTGTACGTCCCGACGACCTCCACGCGACTTCGAATGATCGAGCCGGAACCGGTGAGGTTATTGTTGGCCGCGATCGTCCGGTCGGATGTTATCACGGCGGAGTAGAGCGCCAGGTCGTGATCCGCCATCAGCGCGACCCCCAGACAGCCCAGCGGCGAGGAGGTGGGAGCGAGTACGACGGATGTCTTCTGGCGGGCGGTTCCCTTGAAGCCGGTGCCCGTCATTTTCACCGGGTCAGTGGACGCATGGTTCAGGGGATACGCCGGGTTCAGGGCGTTGACCACCTCCAGCGTGAAGGAGCCGCTGCCGATCGGCCGGTTCGCCACCCAGACTCCCGCCGGGCGATTCGTGCGCCAGTTCGGGTCGTTCTTGACCCACAGCCGGCCCAGTTCGATCGCCGACAGCGCGTACAGACGCGCCTCGGCCGCATCGCCCGCTCCGGCGGCGGCACGCGACTGCAAGCGGACCACGGCCAGGACGCCAAGCCCAACGGTAGTCAGCAACAGCGACAGCCCCAGCACGGTCACGTAGACGCTGCCGCGCCGCCGCTGAAGCGTAACCGGAAGCAACATGCCGCATTTCCTCCGTCGTCAACGTCCCCGGCCGGCCGTCTGCCCGCGCGCAAGCCCCGCGCCGAAAGCGGCCCTACGGCAAGACACTTGTTCGCACCGCCACACGCGTGGCCACAGTGACGCCGTTGTACCGGACCGTTACCGTGATCCGCTTGACGCCGGATTCCGTCGCGGAGACCTGGGTGAGGTCGGCGGGATTGACCCACACGACCGCGACGGACCGCTCCCACCCGGTCATGCCGGCGATGACGGTGCCGTCCTTGTCTTGCGGGGGGGATTCGACCCATCCGTTGTAATCGTCCACGTCGTCCCAGGTGGCGCGCGAGACTGCGGACTCGCCGCCGGAGACCTCCGGGCCGAAGACAGGACTGGTGGGATCCTGGTAGCTCTGCGCCAGGATCTCGGCCATGAGCCCGTCGGCCAGGTACGGCCCGACCACGCGCTTCGTTACGCGGGCTCGCGTGGCGGCCGAGCCACCGACGGCGTGGACGGCCGCGACGAGCATCACCGCGATGACAACCATCGATATCGTGGCCTCGATGAGGCTCACGCCCCGGCAACGGTGCGGCGTACCTCGTGGTGCGCGAATTCGCTTCATGGGCCTGTTTGCTCCGGCTGGTTCAGCATGAGGAAGCCGGTAACCAGTCGCGAGGACGAGTTGTCGCCGGCCCGGAGGGCGCAGCGCACCAGCTTGTCTTCATATTGAAGGCTGAACTCCCGCACCTGATCGACGAGGCGGACTGCCGGGCCGCCGTTGTATGTGCGGGTAAGCGGCTCGCCCGGCGTTCCCGACCAGGCGTAACGGATCGTTTCGGGAAGCTGGTCTCCGTTGCGGTCTGCGACGGAGAACGTCACGGCGTTTTCGCTTTGCTCGGTGTAGGATGTGGCGTACTGAAGGTCGGCGGTAAGCATGTCGATCGCCGCCGCGCTGTCCAGAGCCGTCGCCACGGCGTCGCCCTGACCGGGCATCGCCCGCGTCGCCAGCGTGACCGCCGACAGCGTTGCCAGCAGGAGGATCGCCGTGATGGACAGTCCCGCCACCAGTTCGACCAGGGTCAGGCCGCGCCGTCGCGACCGGGCAGGGGGGACGCCGGCCGCGTGGCGATGCGAAGAGGGCTTTCGGCGGCTCGCGCCCGCATTGCGACGACGCCTTGGATCGGTGCGGTTCATTGGACTGCGGCCGCCCCTGTGATCGGATCGACGACGATGGTTTTCGATGAGCTGCCTACCCGGACGACGATCGTGCCGCCGCTGTCGGGCGAGCCGTAGCCGTCGAAGGTGATCGTGGCGTCGCCGCCCAGGTCCACGGATACGAGCGAGGCGGCATACGGCGCGGCGCCCAGATTCACCACGTAGGATCTCGCCGGCCTGTCGGGGTCGGTCATCCCCACAATCTGATACTGGCCGGAAGCGGGCGAGAAGGAGACGGTCTGGCTGCTGCTCAGCGAACGGGCGCGGGCGCGGGCCATGGCGAGGTCCGCGGCAATCCTCTGGGCGGCCACCGAACTTCGTCGGCGGTTTTCGGCCGAGGCGTAGCGGGGCAGGGCGATCAGGGCGACGATCACCAGAATGACCGCCACCATGCACGCTTCGACGAAGGTGAACGCCCGATGCGGGCCGGTGTGGCCTGTTCGTCCGCGCGCCGATGTCGGCCCGGCGGCATCCGGCCGCAGGGCTCCGAGCGCTGCGATGCGTCCGACTTCGGTGGCCATCAGTTTCACGGCTTGCCGTTTGCCGTCTCGATCCGCGGGATACGATTGTCCGGCGAAGCGCATCCTGTTCATACAAACGCCGGACGCAGACACGCCGACGGTTCTGCGCCGGCGTGTCCGCGTTCGAATTCCTGGAAGCTGTCGAATTCGCTCCGGCGTCAGTATTCGCTGTACGCCTTGGCGCCGGATTCGTCGTTATCCGTCGCGTTGGCGATGATCTCGCCGGTCTTCGGGTTGTAGAGCCATCCATCCGTGGCGCCGTCCGGCGTGGGCAACGGGTCCGCGACCTTCACGGTGTTGCTGTTGCGGCTCGTGCCGCTGCCGACGGGCAGGGGCGGAATCTGCTTGCGGAGGTACGGCCCGAACGGATGGGCGGCGTCCTTCGTGTCCGAGGTGTTGCCGTTGACGTCGCTGTACTTGAGCAGATGATTCGTGAACAGCGTCGCATCGCCGACTCCCCCGGAGGTCGTAGTGCCCGGGTACACGCCGTTGTGTTCCGAGGCATAGAGTTCAATTGCGTTGCGGAGTGTGGCCAGGTCGGACCGCAGGGCGGACTCGCCGGCCCCCCGCGCTCCGCGGCTCACTCGAGGGATCGCGATGGCGGCAATGATGCCGATGATCACGATCACGATCACGAGTTCCACAAGGCTGAAGCCCCGCCCGCTTCGGCGCGTCCATTGGAAAGCGTTCATGCTGATCCCTGCCTTTGTCAAAAAGACTTACCCCTGAGTACACATGAGCGACCACCCTGGTATCGGCGCGCAAGCCGCGAGGCTTCACCAGATAATCCTTCGCCGCGCGGCCCGATAAACCGCCGGCCCCCGCCGTCGCGCTTCGGCCGCTTTCGGTTCGAACGTTCCGTTCGTTTTCGGCCCACAGGGCGGTTCGTTGACCGCCACATGACTCGTAGCGCGGCCTTCGGCGGCAGCCGAACAGGGGATCGGGCGTCTCGCCCGCTTTCGAAGTCGAATCGGCACGCAATGGCATGCCCTCCCCGCTACGCCCCGGTCGGGTGCGGGCACGCGCGAGGATGCGGCGGCGAATCCACGTTCGCATTGGCTGCACAGCAATGGCACGCGGTGGGCCGCGGCCGGTCGTGCCGGTACGAGGTTCAGGGTAACCGGCGGACAGGCCGTCAATACTCGTCGTAGCGTTTTGTGCCCGATTCGTCCAGGTCGTCGGCGTTGGCGATGATCTCGCCACTCTCGGAGTTGTAGACCCAGCCGGTCCCGTCATCCACTGCGCATTCGGGCCCGTTGTTGGCCACGCTGACCGTGTTGGCGCCCTTGTTCTTGCCGACGGGCAGGGGCGGGATTCCCTTTCGCAGATACGGTCCGTAAATGTGGGTGGCGTCCTTCTTGTCGGCCACGTTGCCGCGCGCGTCGGTGTATTTCAGCAACTGGTTCTCGAACGCCTGGGGCGAGCCGGCGGTGTTGCCGAGCCCGTCGGGCAGTGCGGCGGGATGATAGCCCCCGTGTTCCGAGGCGTACAGCTCGATCGCCGCCCGCAGGATCGACAGATTCGCTCGCAAAGCGGCTTCGCCGGCGGCATGTGCGCCGCGGGTCACACGTGGGATTGCGATAGCGGCAATGATGCCGAGGATCACGACCACGATGACCAGTTCGACGAGGCTGAAGCCGGCCTTGCGCCGATTTGTCTCCGCGGAGCCGTGCATGCTGGCCTTTCCGTCGCCGTTTTCGCTAAGACAGTTTCGCGTGCGGCGTGCAACGCCGCGACGGCTCTGTCGTCCCTACGGAGCCGGAAACGGACGAAACACTCGAACCGAGAGCGGCACTAGTGTCGACGAACGAACCATGGCGACACTTGATGCGTGCTATATTCAATATCGGTGAGTGCCGCCGGAGCCTTCACGGGAAAGCCTTGGGGAGTTTACGGTATTTTATAATATGCCCGCCGACAGCTATCGGTCCTGGGCGTGGTGCCGGTCGGGGGTCTGTTCGGGGGTTGTCAGCCGCAGAACCGCCTGAAGGCTTCCCTGGACGAAGGTGGCACGAAACGAGTCGACGTTCACCAGACGGAAGCCGTCCAGCTCATGCCCGGGTCGCAGGACGCGGCCATCGACGACGGCGCAGGCGCTTTGGCCGTCCCGAAAGGTCGCGCTGAGGCGGTGGCTTGCGACGAATTCGGCGACCGGGTCCTTGTGCTTCACGTCGGTTTCGCTTTCGGGCGCCTCCGACCGGGGCGGGAAGAGATTGGAAGGCGCGAACAGGTCGCGGACCTCGGGCACGTCCGGTAGATCATGGAGCCACCGTGCTGCGGTGCTCGGAAGGGCCGGAGCGGCTGTCTTCTGCGGGACGTCAGGTGCCGGCGGGCGTGCGGCGTCGGCGGCGGAGGCCCTGGCGGGCGTCGGCGACGGGACTTCCGCCGCGGAGACGCCCTGCGGCGCGGTGCGCATCACGCGGTCGATCAACAGGGCGAGCACGGCCAGCGCCAGAATGCCGCCATAGATGTATGTCTTACGGCGATTTCGCATGCAGCACCATCCTGGCCGGGGGGCCGTCGCGGTTCATATGGATTCGCAGAGACCAGCTCAGCCGGCAGAGCGACTCGGAGCCTTCGGCGCCGGAGCCGACGGAGAAGTGGGTCACGTCCGCATACTCCAGGTCGTGCTCGATGGCGCGCAACATCCGCTGAAATCCGACGAAGGAACCGCGTCCGACGAAGTTCACATGCACCTCACGATGGTCGCTCTCTTCGGTCGCCGGTCCGGGCGAGAGCGTGTCGATCGAGATCCCGTTGTCGGCGGCGGCGGCCATCACGCGGGCGAGGTAGCGGTCGATCTCCCGGCTTTCGGGCAGACCGCCGCCGACGGAAGCGAGTTTCCGATCATTCTCCTCGACCTCACGGCGGAGACGCTCCCTCTCCGATTGCACGGCCGCAAGATCGCGCGCGGCCTGGGCGGCGGCCTCGCGGACAACGGGCAGGCGCCCGCATTCCTCGAGCGGACGCTGAAGCAGCAGAAGGTATCCGCCGGCGCCGATCAGCAGCACGGCGGCGGCGCCGATCGTATCGGTCAGACTCACTCTGGGTACGCCGAGCTTCACGGTCGTCTCCTACCAGTTACAGGCGAGAGCGAACCCGATCGCATCGTTCTGGGCCACCTTCTGCCGTCTCGCCTCTTCCAGTTGAACCGAGTGAAACCACGTAAGGCCGTTCATCGTCTTGTAGAGGGCCATCAGGTCCTCGTGTTGTGCGGCCGAGCCTCGAATGCGGATCGCACGCGGGCCGGTTTCCGCCGGCCGATCTTTGGCGCCGCGAGGGCCGGGGACGTTCCCCGACGGTGCCGCATCGAAGCGGGGCGGCTCCGTCTCCACGGCCGTCAGAACGATGTGCGGCGGTACCATCAGGCTCAGACTGCCGAGCCATCGGCTCCAGTAGTGCTTCTCGCGCAGCCGCTCGGCCAGCTCCGCTTGGCGGGCGACGGTCTGAGCCTTCGCGTGCAGGGCATCCCGGTCGGCCTTCTCCTGCCGGAGCGAGGTCTGAAGCCTCACTGCCTGATCACGCCAGCGCCGGACATCGCGGGCGCGGCGCTCGACGAGGAATGAGGCGACGCACTGGGCCGCCAGGATCGCCGCGCAGGCGGTTGCCCACGCCCGGCGTCGTCGTCGTTCGCGGCGTCGTCGCGCGAAGGCCTCCGGCAGCAGATTGGCTCGAACGCTCATGGCTCCATCTCCGCCATGGCCAGGCCGATGCAGCCGGCCATGACCGAAAAGTTCGCGGGCCGCGCGAGCGGATGCGACGGGTCCACCGCCAGCACGCCCTGCGCGCCGGCCGGCGCGACGCGCACGCCCAGCTCGCGTGCCATCCACTCGGCCAGACCCGGCATCCGGGAGCCTCCGCCCGCCAGCACCAGCGCGCCCGGCTGGCGTCGGGGGTACTGTTCCATCACGAAACGGAAGGCCCGTTCCACGTCCGTCACCAGATCGGTCATCGCCCCCTTCAGCACCGCCAGGAGCACCCCGGGCAGGGCCGCCTCGTTGCACGGCTCCATCGTGCCCATGAGCACCCGGCAGCCTCGCGGGTCCGTCCCGATGCCGTATTTGCGTTTGTATTGTTCGGCGATCGCCGGATCGATCCGCAGTTCGGCGGCAATCGCCTGCGTCCACGCCTGGCCGCTGCCGCGCACATGCCGCGCGTACACGACGCCGGCTTCGATTGCCAGGTAGAGCCGGTTGGCCGCATGGCCCAGGTCGAGAACGCCCCAGATCTCGCCGTGTTCGCACTGCGCCGTGGCCCGGCAGGCGCGAATGAGGGCCGGTGCGGCGGGTTCGACGCACTCGCACTCCATATGGCGGGCATCGAGTGTCTCGACGGACGACACGATGCCGGATCGTCGCGCGGCCACGGCCATCGCGTTCGATCCGCTGCTCATCGGCGCCGGCAGCGCCCAGGCGCCGAGTTCCGCCTCTTCGACGGGCCAGGTGAGCTGCCGGCCGACCTCCCAGCGGATCGCCTGCGCGAGGGTGTCGTGTTCCTGCGAGAGGATGGCGGGCGGGACCTGCAGGAGGCAGTAATCGACATCGGCGGCCACGAGGCTTGCTCGCGTCGTGCCGAACTGCTCGAGGCCCGATTCCATCGCCAGCGCCTCCATCGGCGCCGGGCAAGCCGCCGGCGGCGTTGCTGCGGCGGCCGGGGCGTCCTTGGCCGGCGGCTTCGGCAGATTCTCCACATTGATCCAGTGGGCGACGCCGGGGCCCTCCGGGGTGAAGACGAGCTGCGCCGCCCGGAAGGAGCACGCGCCCCGGTCGATGGCCACGGCGGACTTGTGTCGGCGGCGCCAGCGCATCGGTCAGCCTCCTCCGGCGATGGTGGCGATATCGAACATGGGCATGAACAACGACACAGCGACCAGGCCGACGATGCCGCCCAGCACGACGAGGATGATGGGTTCGATGATTCGCGACAGCGAGGCGAGCATCTGTGCATTCTCGGATTCAAGCGCGTCGGCGATGAAAAGCAGCGATGCGCCGAGGCGTCCGCTTTCCTCGCCCGTGGCGACGGCGGCCGCCATCGTCGGCGGGATGAGCGGCGACTCGTGCAGGGCCGCGCCCACGAGGCGGCCGTCCGTGACGGCCTGCTCGACCGAGTCCATCAGCGCGTGGAAGAGCGTGCTCCGCGTGGTGGCCTTGGCCATGCGGATCGCCTCGATCAGGCCGAGGTTGTTCGTGACCAGAACACCCCAGATGCGGAACATCCGGGCGAGGATCAGGCGGCGGATCAGCCGGCCCGCCAGAGGAATCTGTGTGTACGCGCCCGCCCACCAGCGTTGTCCGGCCGGGCTGCGATAGCCAGCTGCCAGCGCGACGACGACGGCGACAAGCCCCGCGACGACCAGGATTCCGTGGGCGCCGACCCAGCCGGACAGATTCATCAGGAAACGCGTGGAGGGCGGAAGTTCGACGCCGAGCGTGGAGAACAGCTCGCGGAATCGCGGCAGGACGAACGTGAACAGCCCCGTGAGAATGACCGCGCACATGCACACGAGGACCGCCGGATAGGCCATGGCGCCGAGGATGCGCTGGCGGACCTCCTGCTGCTGCCGGGTGTACGCCGCGAGTTGCTCGAAGGCCTGCGGCATTCGCCCGGTGGACTCGCCGGCGGCGATCAGGCTTCGGAAGACGGCGTTGAAGACCTGCGGATGGTCGCCCATGGCGACGTTGAGCGGCACGCCGTCCTCGACGCGTTCGCGGAGGTGGCGGAGGATGGCCTTCAGGGCTTCGCTCCGCGACTGGGCCTCGACGGCGCGAAGCGTCGGGACGATCCGGGCGCCGCTGCCCAGCAGCATGGCCATCTGCTGGGTGAAGTACACGATCTCCTTCCAGCGGACCGACGTGCGGCCGGATCCCCACGGGAGGCGTCGTCCCCGGCCGGCGGTCTCCGGCGGCGATGTCCCGGTCGCCTCGTCCATCCGGGTGACGAGCAGCCCCCTGGCTCGCAGCGCGCGGATGGCGTCGTCGACGGAGGCGGCGTCGATCGTGGCGCTCACCGCGCGGCCGGACGCATCAATGGCCTGGTACGAGTAGGGCACGGTTCACCTGCGTTCCTTACGTCGCGGCGGCTTCCGCCGCACTCTCCGCCGGGACGGGGGCATCCGGGGGAACGCCCGCCCGCTCGGCGCGGATTTCCTCCTGCGTTTCCGTGTGGGTCACGCGGAGCACCTCTTCCAGGGTGCTCAGTCCGGCCTGGACGAGGTGCAGGCCCTCCTCGCGGAGGGATCGCCAGCCCCGTTCGCGGAGGTGCCTTCGGATCTGCTGTTCGTCCTTCTCGTGGTGAATCAGCTCGCGCGTGCCGTCGTCGACCTCGAGCACCTCGTAGATCCCCAGCCGGCCCCGGAAGCCCGAGTCGTGGCAGCGCGGACAGCCCTCGCCCTTCTGAAAGGCGCGCGGCCCGGTCTTTTCCCATCCGGCCTCCGCGAGGGCCGACGGCGACGGAAAGTACGAGGTGCGGCAGTTCGGGCAGATCGTCCGGGCGAGCCGCTGCGCCACGACGCCGTTGAGCGCAGAGGCGATCAGGTACGGCTCCACCCCCATGTCGGTCAGGCGCGTGATCGCGCCGGGGCTGTCGTTCGTGTGGAGCGTGCTGAGCACCAGGTGTCCGGTAAGGGCGGCCTGGATGGCGACCCGTGCGGTGTCCTGGTCGCGGATCTCGCCCACCATGATTACGTCGGGATCCTGCCGCAGGATGGAGCGCAGCGCACGGGCGAAGGTCAGCCCCACGTGCTCGGCTACCTGGATCTGGTTGATCAGGTCCAACTGATACTCGACCGGGTCCTCGACGGTGACGATGTTGCGTTCCGAGCTGGAGAGCAGGTCGAGGGCCGAGTAGAGGGTGGTGGTCTTGCCGCTGCCGGTCGGGCCGGTGACGAGCACGAGGCCGTGCGGTTTCAGCAGCATGCGACGAAAGGCGGCGAGCGAATCGGGCCGGAAGCCCAGTCGCTCCAGCTCGATGTGCAGGTTCGACTTGTCGAGGATGCGCAGCACGACCTTCTCGCCCAGGATCGTCGGCATGCTCGATACGCGCAGGTCGATCTCGCGGCCCTCCGCCACGATGTGCACGCGGCCCTCCTGGGGCAGCCGCTTCTCGGCGATGTCCATCTTCCCGATCACCTTCACCCGGGAGACGATCGCTGCATGCATGGTTGCCGGCGGGCTCATCAGCTCGCGCAGCACGCCGTCGATCCGGTAGCGGATCCGCGTGCGTTTCCGGTCGGGCTCGATGTGGATGTCGCTGGCGCCGTCGCGGATGGCCGAGAGGATGACGAGATTCACCAGGTTGACGATCGGGCTGCCCTCGACCATCTGATCGAGGTCGGTGACGGGCCGGTCATCCACGCTCTCCCGCTCGACGACCTCCACGTCGCTCTCCTTGAGGGAGACGAGGAACTCGTCGACGGAGACGTCTTCCGTGAGATACTTCTGCGAGAACTCCTCGACATCGTGCTCCAGGGCCAGGACGGGCCGCACCTCGCATCCCGAGAGCTGCGTGAGCCGGTCGATCGCGGGAAGGTTCTGCGGCTCGGCCATGGCCACGATCAGCCGGTTGCGGACCTTGAACAGCGGCAGGGCCTTGAGCCGCTTGCATTCCTCGCGGTCGATCAGCTTCGCGACGAGCGGATCCACCAGGCCGTGCCGCAGATGGCATCCCTTCACGCCGAGTTTCTTCGCCAGGGTCTGTACGAGCGTGGTCGCCGAGACGATGTTCTGCCGGACCAGGATCTCGCCGAGCTTCCGGCCACTGCGCTGGTGTTCCGCGAGGGCTTCGCGCAACTGCTCCTCGTTCAGCGCGCCGGCTTCGATGAGGGACTGTCCGAGCTGGGTCGATTGGCGAAGCACGATTACAGAAAGCTCCTCACGGCGTTCTCCACCGTGTCAAACTGCTCGAACTCGCCGAGCAGATCGGTCAGGTCCAGAATCTCCCGGCAGGTGTCGGTGAGGCCGGCGAGCTTGGCGGTCTGGCCGGCCGATCGCTGCTCCTCGGAAAAGTCGAGCAGCGCCTCGAGCGCCCGGGAATCCAGGTACGGAACGCGGCTCAGGTCGAGGACCACACGTCCGCCCGACGATTGTCGCGTGAGGCGGATGGCGGCCACGAGTTCATCGACTTCCGTCTGCGCGACGGAGCCCTGGGGCGCCACCACGCCCACGCTGCCCACGCGTGACCGTTCGATTCTCATGCGGGCGCCTCCACGGGGGCCGACTCGGGCTTGCCGGCCGGGGCGTCGGTCTGCGGCGTTGCCTCGGGGCCGGCGATGCACAGGTCCCGGCCGCTGCGCCGCGCCGCCGCGGAGGCCGACAGCGCCCCGACGAGCAGCTCACGGAGCGTCGGCGGCCGTGATCCGTCGAGGGCATGGCTGGACGCCAGACCGCACCGGATTCTCACATACTCCGCGCCGCCGGCGGGAAAGACCTCGTTCAGGATGCCCGTGGCCGCCTCCCGGATCGACTGGACCACCTTGGTGCTGATGAGCCGGCCGAGCGAAAGGTCGAGCCACCGCAGCAGGACCACGAAGCGGTCGTCGCTGAATCGGCCCACGAGATCGCCGTTCCGGAGTTTCCTCCGCAGCGCGTTGCCGGTCTCCCGGATGACGCGGTCGCGCACCGCCCAATGCC
The DNA here is from genome assembly GCA_964653435.1 of uncultured Planctomycetales bacterium. Lineage (GTDB taxonomy): Bacteria > Planctomycetota > Phycisphaerae > UBA1845 > PWPN01 > CAZMVY01. The sequence continues at coordinate 100,165 of CAZZFA010000002.1, forward strand.
CCTCGTCGTCCAGGCGGCGAAGCCCCTCCAGGGCGACGGCCATGACGAGTACCGGTTCGCCTTCCTGCTGCGCCTCGAGGGTGGCGGTCTCGGCGGCGTCGAGGAAGTCGGTGCGGTTCAGCACGCCGCTGCCCCGGTCGGTGCGCCGCGCCCGCTGAAGAGACTCGTAGTCGCGTACGTGGAGCCAGAATCCGTTGATGAGGTTCGCCAGCGCATCGAGGGCTTCCCTCGCGGCGAGGTTCTGTTCGAGGACTTCGCCGACGGCGACGAGGCCGATCGAACGGCCGGTCCGCGGGGCGCCGCCCCGGTCGGCCGCCCCGTTGCGGCCGCGGATTGCGAACAACCAGGCCGGTGCGCACCCGACGGGATTGTCAGGCGCGAAGGCGCCGATCACGCGGCCCTGCGACGGCGGGACGGCCGAGTCGGCCGGCGCCGGTTCGTACAGCGCGCCCGATCCGGATTCGGCGGCGAGCTGGTCGATCAGTTCGCCGTGGGTCCAGTCTCCGCGGATGTAGCGCCGGCCCGTGGCCAGCACATGTTCGATCAGCCCGGTGGGGATCACGGCCTCGGACGCGGAGCCCGCCGCTTCGGTCAGCGGGCGGAGCGCCCGCCCGCCGTCGACCACGCGGAAGAGGCGGACGCGCGTCGCGCCGATGAGGTCAAGGAGAGTTTCGCGCACGAACCGGTCGAAGGACGGCCATACGTGCTCGTCCTCGGCGCGCTCCTCCAGCCAGCGGGAGAAGGACGCCGCGACCTCGGCCAGAGACGTTACCCAGTGACCGGGCGAGGCGGGCGGGACGCCACCGTCGCCCCCGGACGGGCGCGCCGCGGTGTCCGGGTTGCCGTTCAATCGCGCCATCAGCGAGACTCCTGTACGGGCGTTCCGAACAGCTCCTCAAGTTCAGGCGGCCGCGACCGCTGCAGTCGCTCCACCACGGTCGCGAAGCATGCGACCACGTGCGGATCGAGCTTCGTGCCGGCGTCCTGCCGGATGATCGTCATCGCGCGGTCCACGTCGTATGCCGCGCGGTAGGACCGGTCGGACGTAAGGGCGTCGAACACATCGACGACGTGGAGCACACGCCCGGCCAGCGAGATCTCCTCCCCGCGGAGCTGCTTCGGATAGCCCGTGCCGTCGTAGTTCTCGTGGTGTTGGATCACCGCATCGAGCACGCGGGACAGTGACGCAACGGGCAGGAGCACGTCGTAGCTCATCTGGGGATGCTCCTTGACGATCGCGTACTCGGCCTCCGTGAGGCGGCCCGGCTTGTTGAGGATTTCCTCGGGTATCCCGATCTTGCCGATGTCGTGGAGCAGCCCGGCCCATTCAAGGTCCTGCAGCTCTTCGGCGGACAGCTTCAGCTCGCGGCCCGTGAGCCTCGCCAGGATTCCGACGCGCTCGGAGTGGCCGCAGGTATAGCGGTCCTTCTTGTCGATCGCGTTGACCAGGGCCCGTACCGCCTCGAACGACGTGCGCTTCAGGCGCTCGACCAGGTTCAGGTTCCGCAGCACGTGCCCCCCGTACGTCAACACCGAATCCAACAGCATCATGTCCCCCGCCGTATACGGTTCCCTGCAGCGGACCGCGCAGACCACCAGCGGTTCCGCCTCTTGGCGGTCCAGGAGCGGCCCGGCCATCAACTGCGCCTCCACGGCGCCGCAGGCCGGGCGGATCAGCGGAATCGTCCGGACCTGCACGCGGCGGCCGGCCGGTGCGGCGCGTACCGCGCGCGCCAGTTCGGCGATTCCCGCATGCGTTTCAGCTTCGATCGGGCAGTCGCCGCACACCAGGGAGTCGCGCAGCAGAAACTCGTCGGCGCAGTCCGCGCGTCCGCCGCACCACACGCCCTGTGCCCGAAGAATGGCGCAGAGCCGATCGCATAAGAGCTGCTTGACTTCCTGTGGGTTCGTCAGGCCGGCCACCTGCGCGGTTACGTCGAAGATCACATTCAGTTGCTCGTACGTGCGCAGGACTTCCTCGGCGAGACCCTCGTTCTCCAGCACGAGTCTTTCGTAGTCCCGCTCACAGAACCGCGGCGCGGCCGGAATCGCGCCCGGGCCGGGCACCGTCACCACGGCGCCGCATTCCCGCCCGGCTGCGATCTTGTCGTCCAACGGTGTCACGAGTCTCTCGTCCATTTCCGTCTTCGCGGCACGGCGCGGAGCTTCTCCGCCCGCGGCGCAGGGTTTACGTCGCGGCGGGCGCGGCGGCCGCGGCGAGCTTGTTCTCGATCGTCGCGAGCAGACGCGACGGGCTGAACGGCTTCGGGTGTACCAGCCCGCCCTGGGCCCGCACGGCATCGGCGATTTCCTGCTGATCGCAGCGCGACGTGAGCACGATCGCGCCGCGCGGCAGCAGTCCTTCGGCCGTCGCCGTCGTGAGCAGATCGAGGCCGGTCATCCCCGGCATGTTCACGTCCGTAACCATGAGGTCGACGCCGCCGGCCCGGAGCTGCGCCAGTGCGTCCGGACCCGTGCGGGCCTCCGCCACTTCATGGCCGTTGCGCTTGAGCCACAGCGAGATCACCCGCAGGATGTGCAGATCGTCTTCCGCAACCAGAATCGTGGCCATGTTGCTCCAGGCTCCTTCCGGCCTGATCGGCCGGACGTCCGGCATCGCCGATCGCCCGTACGCGAAATCCGCCGGCCTGTGCCCCGTCACGCGGTGGTGATGGGGAGCGTTACCCGAAACGTCGATCCGCGCCCCGGCGTGCTCTCGACCGTGACGGTCCCACCGTGCATCCGGACGGTCTCCTTCACGATCGCCAGCCCCAGGCCGGTCCCCGGCTGGGCGCCGACCCGCTCGTCGTTGACGCGGTAGAACTTCTCGAAGATCTTTTCGTGGTGCGCGGGCTCGATGCCGATGCCCGTATCCGACACGGCGATCCGCAGGGCGCCGGGCGTTCCGTCGGGAGGGGCGGGCGCGTCCACTTCGCACACGAGCTCCACATGCCCTCCGGACGGCGTGTACTTGATTGCGTTGCCGAGCAGGTTCGCCACGACGACGGAGAGACGCTCCTTGTCGCCGCGGATCGTCGGCAGCTTCGGCGGAAGCTTCAGTCGGAGATCGATGCCCTTGGCGTCGGCCTGCGCCTGGATGTCCTGGACGGCGTCGCGGAGCAGCCGATCCATGTGCACCTCGCCGAAGCTCATGCGGGCCGTGCCCACCTCCAACTGCGAGACGTTGAGAATGTCTTCCACGAGGCGTCCGAGCCGTTCCGTTTCTCCCGCGATCACGTTGTAGCACTCGCGGAGGCTCGCCTCGTCGTCCAGCACGCCGCCCGCGAGCGTCTCCGCGTACGCACGGATGTTCGTGAGCGGCGTCCGGAGTTCGTGGGTGACGTGATAGAGAAACGCGTCGCGGGCCCGCTCCACCTCCTTGAACTGGCTTACGTCCTGCATGATGACGATGCTGCCGGCCGTCTGCGCGTCCTTCTCGAACGGCATGGCGGTGAAACGCACCGTGGTTGAGCCTTCCGCGCCGTCGACCGCATAGTCCACCCAGCCGCCGGCGCCGCGGCCGCCGCCCAGCACGCTCGCGCGCAGCGGTTCGGGCAGCGTATCCTTGACGTCCCTGCCGGTGAGGTCTCCCTCCTGCCCGAGCATCCGACTCGCCGCCCGGTTCGCGAATGAGATCTGCCCGTTCTCCTCGATTACGAGCACCCCCTGCGGAATCTGTCGGAGCACCGTCGCCAGCCGTTCGGAACGGTACGCGTTGAGCGTGGAATCGACGGCGGTCCGCAGTTGCACGGAGTGCAGCTCCTCGCGCATCTCCCGGATGAACTCGACGAGCTGATTCCATGCGGCCGTCGCCTGGTCCATCGTGTCATTGACCCGCAGCAGTGCCAGGCGCTCCTCGATGCGGCCGTGGGCGGTGAGCAGCCTCTGCCGGATCGCCGCCATCGGGCGGATCGTGCGCACCGTGAGCCGGTACAACATCCAGAAGATGCTCAATCCCGCCAGGACGACGTAGCCTACGGCGGTCCACCACTGCATGGTCGCCCACTGACGCTGCGCCCCGTACGTTTCGGCGAGCAGCCACAGGGGGCCTGCGGCGGTGATCTCCGCCGGGGCAGGCTCGCCCGGCGACGTCGCCGCCCGGCTCGATGCCGCGGGGGCCTCGGCGGATGCCCGGCTGGCGGCGGCGGCCGCGACGGGAGGAATGCGGCGCAGCCGGATGGCGCAGGACAGTCCTTTGCGGTTCTCTTCGTTGTCGAGCGTTTGCGGCTCCGCATCGGATGTGCCCGGCAATCCGGCGAGGACGCCGGCCGCTACGCGCCGGCCGACGCGTGTCGTGTCGGAGCTGGCGACGATTCGTCCGCGGCCGTCGACGATTTCGCACCGTTGGATGTTGCGTTCGCGGCTGGCGCGGCGGAGTTCGGGCGTCAGCGCGGCCGGCCCGTTGGCGGCGACGGCGAACTCAATGCATCGTCCCACGGAGGAGACCCATCGCTGCAGGTTTTCCCGTTCCGCCGAGCGGGCTTGTGTGTGGGAGCACCACATGTAGACGGCGCCGAGCGACAAGACGAGCCCGAGATACAGCCCCGTCAGACTCAGACCCACCCAACTCGGAATGCCATCCTGGCGGCCCGGCTTGCTTTCCCACGGACGCCATGTCATCGGATTGCTCCAGGGGCCCCGCGTGCGGCGCGCGCAGACGGCGAGGCGCTGTCACGGACGCGAAGCACGAGGTCCATTGCCCCACGCTCTTATCGATCGGGCTGTGTTCGGACTTGACGGTCGATTGCTCAAGCGCGGGTTCGTTACCTCCGATAATCGTTTGCGGGCGAAAAGCGGCGAGGCGGAGGCGCGTTGTGCGTCGGCGCGGCCGGCCGCTTCCGCGCGGAAGACATTGCGGGGGCATTCTTCCGCGCTCGCGTCCCGTGACCCTCGATACCATCACGAGGAGCCCGACCATGCATGGATCCTGGACTGAGCGGCGCCTGCCGGCGCTGTTGACCGTCATCGCGGGCCTGCTCGGGGCGATTGCCATCGAGCTGGCCGTGCTGATTTCGCCGGGGCTGCCCGCGGCCAACGCGCAGATCCCGGACAGCGGATTGCAGCGCAAAGAGATGATCGACGCATTGATTCGCACCCAGACGAAGATCGACGAGATCAAGGATCTCCTTCGGACGCAGGTGCTGCGGGTCCGAATTGTCGGCGAGGATGGCGTGCGGAGGCCGGCCCTTTCGCCTCCCGCGCCGGCACCCGCAAGGCCGCCGGCCGCCCGATGAGTCGGTTGCCATCGGTCCGCGCCTCCCTGCGGCCGACGCATTGCAACGGTCGTCGGGCCGACCGTCGCGGTTCCGATAACGCGGCAGACAAACGCGGTGCCGCGGCACGCGGTGCTTAAGGTCCGCAGAATCCACGCCGATACCGATAAGCGAGCCTCGTCCCCGGGGCGGCGGTTTCCGGAAGGGCGGGTGCCTCGCGAGGGCGAGGGTTCGATCGTCGCCTCGGTGCCGCACGGAGGGCCGGGGCGGGTGCGGCAGGCAGTCGTTGAGAGCTGACGGCCCGCCGCGGAGAGCGGAATCTCGAGAGCGATGGCTGTTTCTGCCAGGGACCGGCTGATGCTTCGCACGCGATGGTGGATCGTGTTCGGTGTGGTCGCGGCGGCCTTGTCGGGCGCTTCGACACGGGCGCCCGGCGGCTCGCCGTCCGGTGAACGCCGCTCTGCCGAAAGGTCCCCGACGGCGACGAGCCGTCCGGTGGTTCAACGGTTGCTGGGGGCGCTGGGCGCCGGCGTGCCGGCGACGACGACCGCTCCTGCGATCCGGTCCGCCGATCCGCCGGGCGGGAGCGACCCCGACATCCGCGTTTCGGCCCGCGGCACGGTCGAGATGCATGTGACCAACGAGGATCTTCGGACGGTTCTTCAACTGCTCGGCCAGCAGGCCCGGCGGAACATCATCGCGAGCCCGCAGGTCACCGGCGTCGTGACGGCCGACCTGTACGATGTCACGGTCGACGAGGCCCTCGACGCCATCCTGGCCGCCAACGGCTGTACCGCCGTTCCGCGGCGCGACTGCACGCTCGTGCTGCGGAACGAGGATCTCGATCGCGGCGGGGCAGGCAACAACAAGACGAGCAACTATCCGTTCGTCTTCGTGCCGAAGGTTTTTCCGCTGCGGTACGTCGATCCGCAGGAGGCGATCGACGCCCTGACGCCCATCGTGGGTGCCGACTCGATCCGCGTGACGAAGTCCGAACAGCAGACGACCGGAGGCACCACCGGGAGCCAGTCGAGTTCCGACAACAAGACGATCGACATCACCGTGAACAGCACGGCCCGCGGCTACCAGGCGTCGCTGCTGGTCTATGCGCCGGAAGAGAAGCTCCGGGAGGTGGAGGCGGTTCTTGCACAGATCGACAAGCGCCCCAAGCAGGTCCTCGTCGAAGCGACGATCCTGCGGGCGCAGCTCAACGAGGACAACGCCCTGGGCATCGACTTCAACATCCTCGGCGGCGTGAACTTCCAGATGCTCGACTCGACGTCGCCCGGCGTCACGTCGATTCAGACCGGCGACCTGCCCCAGCCGCAGATGCGCAACACGAGCATGACCTTCCGGACCGACTTCAACGCGGCGGTTCCGGAGGGCGGTTTTACCTTCGGCATCGTCAAGGATTCGGTCGCCGTTTTTCTTCGCGCGCTGGAGCAGGTGACCGACACCACGGTCATCGCCAATCCGAAGGTCCTCGCGATCAGCGGGCAGCCCGCCGGCATCCTCGTCGGCCGCCGCGACGGGTATCGCACCACGACCGTCACCGAGACCACCACGACCGAGACGGTCAAGTTCCTCGACACCGGCACGCTGCTCGTCTTCCGGGCCTACGTGGGCGACGACGACTACATCCGCATGTCGATTCACCCCAAGGACAGCACCGGCGGCCTGACGGCATCCAACCTGCCCTTCGAGCAGGCCACCGAAGTCATGACGGACATCGGCGTGCGCGACGGCTACACCGTTCTGATCGGCGGACTGTTCCGCGAGGTCACCACGGCGACCAAGGCCCAGATGCCGTATCTCGGCAGTGTGCCCGTGGCCGGGGCCCTGTTCCGCAACTCGCGCGACACCACGCAGCGCGAGGAAGTCATCATCCTCCTGACCGTGCATATCGTGAGGGACGACGACGCCTTTGTCGAAGCGAGCCGCAAGCTCGCCGAGGACGTCGAACGCTACCGCGTCGGTATGCGCGAGGGGCTCCAGCAGTTCGGCCGCGAGCGGCTCGCACAGGCCCATTACCACTGGGCGATCGAACACCTCGAACGCGGCGATGAAGGGCGGGCGCTCTGGGATGCGCGGATCGCGGCCTATCTCAACCCGACGTTCCTGGCGGCCGTCGAACTCGTGGAGAAGCTGACGAACAAGCGCTCCTGGGACGACGACGGAAGCACGATGCGCGATTTCGTCGTCCGCGAGATCCAGCGGGACAAGGGGCTCCATGCGCCGCTGTACGGCCGGCGCGCTCCGCCGTTTGCCGTCCCCGAACATCTGAACGGCCCCAGCGGCTTCGAGGCGCCGGAGGAAGCCGAGCCGGGCGGGGCGGCGGAGCATCCAAGCCCGAGGGAGGGACAGTCATGACGCGGTCGCGGCGGGCATTGCCGTGTTTGGCGGGGCGGTCTCGTGGGCGAGGCGACATCGCGCAGAAGCTCCGTCGTCGATCCGGGGCTTCGGGCTTGTTCGCACGCGGGACGCGGGGCTCAGGTCCCCGGCGGTTTGCGTTCGTTTCTGCGGGGCCTCGTCCGGACGAGCTGCTCGCGCCGAGAACGGAATCGGCGGCCCGATGCCCGGCGCCGACCGGCGGCCGGTCGGCCATCGCCGGGGCCGTGTTGGCCGTATTGCTGGCGACACAGGTGTGCGGCTGCGCCGTTCTCTTCCCCAAGAATCCGCACAAGGAGGCGCAGGGCCGCTGGAACGAGGTCCGGGGACGGATCAAGCTGCAACTGGCCCAGGATCAGTTCAACGCGGGGCGGGTTCGTGAATCGGAGGTGCAGCTCAAGGAAGCCATCGGGCTGGATCCGACCTCCGCGCCGGCGCACATCCTGGCGGCCAAGCTGAATCTGGAGAAGGGCGAACTCGTCGCGGCAAGGGAATCCCTGGATGCGGCGGTGCGATACGGCGGCGTCACGCCGGAGATCAGCTACCTCTCCGGCATCATCGCGCAGCGGTACGGCGATCTCGACGCGGCCCTGGCGTATTACCGCGAGGCGGCGGAGCGGGCGCCTCAGTCCGCTGCGTACGTCGTCGCGCAGGCCGAGACGCTCACGGCGCTCGGGCGCCTGAGCGAGGCGCTCGATCTGATCCGGGCACGCCGGACGGACTTCGAGCGGAACGCGACGCTTCGCGCGCTGGCGGGCGACATCCACACGATCCTTGGACAGTACGAAGCGGCGAGCGACGCGTACCGCGAGGCCGTGCTGCTCGCTCCGGACGACCCGGTGTTCCGGCTTGAGCTGGGCGTGGCGTTGGCACGCGCCCGGCGCGATGAGGAAGCCATCAAGGTGCTGGCCCCGGTGCTGGCTCAGAAACGCGACGCACCGTGGTCGGCACGCCTTGCTCTGGGGCGCGCGTATCTGGCGAGGGACAATCCCTCAGAGGCCCGCGAGGTGTTTCGCAATGCGACCCGCGCTTTTCCGGGCGAGGCCCAGCCGTGGTCCTGGCTCGCCCGTGCCGCGCTGGCGTCGGGAGACCTGATTACGGCCCGGCAGGCGTCGGAGAAGGCGACCTCGCTGTCGCCGCAGGACGCGGCCGCGTGGCTCACGCTCGGCTATGTCAGCCAACGGCAGAAGGACTACCCCTGCGCCCGGCGCGCCCTGGAGACCTCGCTCAGGCTCGAACCCGGCGACCCGCTCGCGCACTGCCTGCTCGGCCAGGTGCTGGAGGCGGAGGGGCAGAAGCGCGAGGCCGTCCTGCACTACCGGCAGGCCATCGAGGCGGATGGCGACTACGAATGGGCCCGGGAACTTCTCGCCGCCGCCGACGGCCCCTCCACACCGCGGTAGTAGACTCTTCCATCGCCGTTTTTGCGCGCCTTGCGCCCCTGTATCGCGCTGCGGCGGCAGCGCTGCGCGTCATTCTGAGCAGCGCAGCGACGAAGAATCTGGCTGATTGGCGCAGACAAGCCGGACGCTTCGCTTCGCTCAGCATGACGGGGGTCGGCGTGCCCGTGTTCGATTGCGGCCGAAGGCCGCCTTGGGTTTTCGGTGAGACCGATTTCGCGTGCCATGCGTCTCGGCGCCGCAACCGTCGCCCGCGGCAAGGCTGCGGCCGGATGGGACCGGCGTACCGACAACGGCGTCTTTCCTCATACGCAGGCGAAGCTTGCGATTTCCGTTGGGCGCTCTCGCCGAGGCATCAACAGCGGGCCTTCCGCTTTTCAACAGCTCGCGTTCCGGCGGCATGCGCCGTGCTTCCCGCGGCTCGCCCGAAAATATGCACGAACGCTCCGCAAAGCCCTTGAAATCGTTCGCGGTAGTGTTACACTCCCGGCCCGCGTCGTACGGAACGGTGGCCGCAGCGACGACCTTGTGGCTTTCTGAACCATGGAGGGTCGTCTCATGCATCAGCTTCCGCTCTTTTCGGAAGAACCCATCGTCGTCACCCGGGCCGCCGTGCTCTATCCGCCCAGCGCCCCCGCGCCGTCACCGAAGCCGTCCGCGCCGCCCGCTACGGCGACGCTCGAGCAGCCGGCCCCGCCTTCTGCCGGGCAGCGGCTGGCGGAGATCGTGCAGGCCCTGCACGCGAAAACCGCCAAGGGGTTTCGTGCCGCACTCGACGGGATCCTGTTGCCCGAGGAGCGTCTGGCGCTCGAAGCCGCCGAGGCACTCGATCTTCGCCTGCAGCAGGCGCATATTCTGGATCGGATCGTGCATCGTTTGACGTGCGACTTCGCGAAGGCCGTGGGCTGGCCCGGGTGGGCCATCGCCGACGTGCTGGAGCCTGCGAGGCTGATCACCGGGAACCTGCGCGCCATTACGCTGCGCCTCAACAGCCGGGGCCTCTGCGGAGCCGTGTGCTTTCGGGTATCGCAACCCGGCGACGTCAGTGCGCCGATTCCGCCGGCCGCCCTGGCTGCGGCATCGGAGACGCGGCACTACTGGCGGGCAATCCGCTATCTGGAACCGCTGTTCGCGGGGGGGCGACTGCTGCGATCGCAGCAGGAAGCACGCGAGCGCTACGCCCGGGCGAAGGATCCGCTGATCGTGGGGTTTCTGGGCGCCGGCCCGCAGCCCGACTACGGGCTCCATATCCCGCAGCTTTTCACACGGCGGGGACGCCTGGAACGTATGCGTTGTGCGGATACTCCGTTCAGGCTCTTCGTGATTGCGCATTACGATTGAGCGGTTGCGAGAAAACGCAGCGCGGTGGTTGCCGCACGTGAGGCGGCGGCGTGTCTTGCGCCCGTTTCACTCGCCTGCGCAGGGGCGGCGGGCCGGTTCAGCGCTCGTCGCTGCTGGCATCCGGCGGCGGCGGGCGGTAAGGTTCCCGGATGCCTCGCGGATTGACGCCCTTCCGGGGGGACATGCGTGTTCGCGAACAGGGCGGAAGGCAGAAAGGATGGCGCATCCGAAATGCTTCGATGCATCCGTCAGACCGTCCGAATTGCGGTCGTTCTCCTCGTTGCCCTGCTCGCACAAGCGGCCGATGCGGGCACGAGGCTCTACAACGGCATCGTCCTGCCTGACGAATGGCCGCCGCGGATCAGGGAATTGAGCCGTGAACCGATGCCGGTGCCCTACCTGGAGAAACGCCCCGAGGTGATCCCGATTGACGTGGGGCGGCAATTGTTTGTGGACGACTTCCTCATTGAGCAGACCGACCTTACGCGCACGCATCATGCCGCCGACTGGCATCCGGCCTGCCCCGTGCTCAGGCCCGACAGACCGTGGGAGAGCGACGGGATGAAGGGCAAGCCCCGCAAGGCGACCGCGATGGTGTTCGGCGGCGGGGTGTGGTACGACCCCGCCGAGAAGCTCTTCAAGATGTGGTACATGGGCAGCAACCTCAAGCGGACCTGCTACGCGACGAGCCGCGACGGTGTCCGATGGGAAAAGCCGCTCCTGGATGTGGTACCGGGCACGAACATCCTGCTGGATCAGGAGCGGGACTCGGATACGGTCTGGCTCGACCTCAACGAGAAGGACGCGTCGAAGCGGTACAAGATGTTCACGACCATCCCGCGGCCCGAGGGGGACGGCTTCAAGCCGGCAATCTACTACTCGGCGGACGGGATCCACTGGGGCAAGCCGCTCATCGTCGGTGGCGGGATCGGCGATCGCACGACGATCTTCTACAACCCGTTCCGCGAGCGATGGGTCTACAGCATCCGCAGCCTCATCGAGCCGTGGGGGCGGTCGCGCCGCTATGCCGAATGTACGGACCTGGTGGAGGGACTGCGGAACATCGGCAAGGACGCGGTACTCTGGCTGACGGCCGACCGGCTCGACCCGAAAAACCCGCACCCGGCGGGCAAGGACAAGGAGGCCGGCCCGCAACTCTACAACCTTGACGTGATGCCCTATGAGAGCCTCCTGGTCGGGTTGTTTTCGATCTGGCAGGGCAAGTCGGCCGACGACGCGGAGAAGCGCAACGAAGTGCTCGTGGGCTACACGCGGGACGGCTTCCACTGGGACCGGCCGTGCCGGCGGCCCTTCGCCGGGGTGAACGAAAGCGACGGTGCCTGGAACTGGGCGAACGTGCAGTCATGTGCGAGCGGTTGCCTGGTGATGGGCGACCGGTTGTACTTCTACGTCAGCGGGCGCGGGCGATCGGGCGAGCCGGCCTCGACCGGCCTGGCGCTGCTGCGGCGCGACGGCTTCGCCTCGATGGACGCCGGCGACCGCGAAGGCACGCTGACCACGCGTCCGTTGACGTTCACGGGCAGGTACCTCTTCGTGAACGCGGACGCACGGGGCGGCCAACTGCGCGTCGAGGTGCTCGATCGCGACGGCAAGCCGATCGATGCGTACGCCCGCAGGGTCTGCCAGCCGGTGACGACGGACAGCACGATCCATCCGGTGCAGTGGATGTACGCCCGCGATCTGGGCGCGGTCGCCGGCAAGCCTGTCCGGCTCCGGTTTTATCTCACGAAGGCGAAGCTCTACTCCTTCTGGGTAAGCCCGGACGAAAGCGGCGCGAGCTTCGGGTATGTGGCGGCGGGGGGTCCGGGCTACACCGAGCCGCGCGATACGGTCGGTCTCACGGCGTACGACGCAGCGCGGGCCACACAGGCTCCGGCAGCGCAAGAATCCGCGTCCGGGCGTGATTCCTCCGCGGGCCAGTGGGTCTGCGTGACGCCGCATGCCCCCTTCACGCCGCGGGACACGGCGGAGGGCCTCGTCTTTCGCGGCAAGATGTGGCTGAGCAACGGGTGGCGGCCGGCGGCGTCACGCAAGTCGGACGAGGAACTCACGCGGGACCTGTGGTGCAGCCCCGACGGAAGGCAGTGGACGCGCGTGAGCGAGGCCACACCCTACGATCCCTACAGCGAGATGGTGGTGTTTCGCGACAGGATGTGGGCGATCAAGGGCAGCGTCTGGAACTCGACGGACGGCGTGCACTGGGACAAGGTGCTCGACAAGACGCCCTTCGGCGCTCGAGGCTACGGCGAGGCGGTGGTATTCGGGGACCGCATCTGGCAGCTCGGCAGCGGCGAGGATGTCTGGTTTACGCAAGACGGGACGAATTGGACCTGCGCGACGGCGCAGGCGGGCTATGAGAAGCGAAGCGCGACGGCGGTGGCGGCATACGGCGGCAGGCTGTGGGTGATGGGCGGTCGGATCGATCGCCCCAACAATCCGCCGGAGAAGGGATACAAGGACGCCACGACCCTTAACGATGTGTGGTGCTCGGCGGACGGATCGACATGGACGCATGTGCTTGAGCACGCGCCGTGGCCGCCGCGGGAGTGGGCCGTCGCCGCGACGTACGCCGGGCGGCTCTGGTTGATCGGCGGGCACGACAACGTGAACAGCACCAACCTCGGCGATGTCTGGACGACCACCGACGGCCGCCAGTGGCGTCGATTCGATTCGCCGGTGCGCTTCGCGCCGCGTCACGAGGTGACGCCCTACGTCTTCGACGGCAGCCTCTGGGTGGTGGCCGGCAATACGTGGCCGGTGGTCAACGATGTCTGGCGGCTTACCCTGCCCGATGCCGCGACGCGGCCGGACGGGGGATGACATTCTTCGTCACCGCCGTCCTGCGGATCGGCTACCCGCATCGCGGCGGCCGATTGGGTCCGCCGAAGCAACTCTGAAAGACCGCAAAGTCGGCGAGATCCACGTCGGCATCGCCGTCGAAGTCGGCCGGCAGACAACCCGGTCCCTGCGGCGTCTGGTTCGGACCGTTGAAACAGGCCTGAAACACGGCGAAATCGCTCAGGTCCACATCGCCGTCGCCGTCGAAGTCCGCCGTGGCCGCCAGCACGGTCAGGGTGGCGGCGTTCGACGCGACCTGGCCGCAGGCGCCGCCGACCACGCAACCGTATCCGGCCGCATCGCCGACGGTGACGCCCGTGATGGTGAGCGTCGGCGTGGACGTGCCGGAGTAGTGCCCGTCGTCGCTGAGAAACACGCCGTTCTTCTGCCATTGATACGAGAGCGTACCGTCGCCCGTGGCCGCGACCGTGAAGACGGCCGTTCCGCCCGCCGGAACCTGCTGCGGTGCCGGCTGCTGCGTGATGGCCGTGCCGGCCCGGGCGCTCACGGCGTACTCGTACGTGCCGTTGGCGACGTTCTCGCCGTTGCAGCCCTGGACGTGGAGATACCATGTGCCGGGCGCCGAGGGGATTGTCTCGATCGTCCCGCTCGACCATGCGGGTTCCTCGCCCGTCCACACATGCGTCGGGCTCTGGTCCCACGCCCATCGGTACGACTGAACCGATCCTGCGCCGAAGCCGGCGGCCGGTGTCCATACGACCGGCGAGTTCATGCACGGAGCGGCGTCGCTCGGCGTGATGCTCCCGGGGGCGGGCGGAATCGACAGGGTCCACTTCCACGCGGCGGGCGAGTCGGGCGTTTCCACCGCGTCGCCGTTGCGGGCGCGGGCAACGAAGCGGTATGGCGTGTTCGCCGTCAGGGCGGAGCAGACCCACGGCGACGGGCTCTGCGTCCAGCCGGAGTCCCTGCCGGCCGTCGTGTTGAGAATGAGCAGGCCGGAACTGCCGGCCGTCAGGTTCGAGAAGGCCCCGAGCGGGTTCACAGTGATGCTGGTCGTCGAAACCGCCCCGATGGCCACGCCCGTGGGGGTTTCGATGAGCGAGTATCGGCTCATTCCGGCGGAGGGCCCGGATTCCCCGCAGGGTGTGACGGCGTACACCTGGCGGGTGTACTGCGTATTCGGCGCAAGGCCGTTCGTCTCGTCCCACTGCGTCGTGTCCGCCGGAAGCAGCCCGGAGAGGTCCGTCCCCGACGTATCCCTCACCCGGTAGCCGGTCTCCATGGCCAGGTCCGACCATTGCCATCGGATGGAGCCGACGCCGAGGGCTGTGGGCGTGCCGGCGGTCGGCGGCGCGGCGACGACCTGGACATCGTCGATCCAGACATAGGCGGAGCGGCCCTTGTCCGGCGTCTTGGTCGAGCGCCCGCGGAGAAAGACCGTGACCCAACTGCTCTGCGCGGAGAAGGTGTACGACTTCTGTGCCCACGTCAGGCCGGGCGCCGAGCCCCACCAGACCGTGGCGCCGTTCGGATCGATTCCGCCCGTCGGGTCGATGCCGAGCCAGCCTTCTCCTACCTGCTGGGTCGGCGCCTCCGGGCAGTAGCATTTGAACCACGCCGATGCCGTGTACGTCGCGCCGGGCGTGGCGCTGAACTGCTGGTACACGCCGCCGTCGTAGTTGACGTCGTGGGAGTAGACTTCCTGCGAGTGCGAGCCGGCGTGTTTCTCCGTCGTCTCGTCCGAGAAGCTGAGGTAGGGGCCCTCGGTTCCGGCCTTGACGAAGCGCGTCCAGTTGTTGCCGGCCCCGTTGGTGAAGCCGCCCTCGAAGCCCGTGTTCTGCAGGCACGTCTGCTCGCAGGATACGACGGTCAACGCGGCCTCGTTCGACGTTGCGCTGCCGCAGCCGGCCGTCACCACGCAGCGATACCCGGCCGCATCGCCCGCGTCCGCGTTCGAGATCGTCAGTGTGGCCGTCGTCACGCCGGAGTAATGCCCGCCGTTGCTGAGATTCGCTCCGTTCTTCTGCCACTGATACGTGAGCGTGCCGTCGCCGGTCGCGCCGACGTGGAGCGTCGCGGTCGCCTGCGAGCAGACGCTCTGCGCCGCGGGATGCTGCGTGATCTGCGTGGCTGTCTTCAGCGTCAGCGCCGCCGTGTTCGAGATCGTGCTTCCGCTCGCGTTGGACACGAGGCAACGGTAATCGCCGGCGTCGGCGGCGGAGGCGTTCGATACGGTCAGCGTCGGCGTCGTGGTCCCGGAATAGTGCCCGCCGTCGGACAGGTTCGCGCCGTTTCTCTGCCACTGATAGCTCAGCGGCCCCTCGCCGGCGGCGGCGACGCCGAATGCGGCCGTACCGCCCGGGCAGACGGATTGGGCGCCGGGCTGCTGCGTGATCGTCGGGCCGCTCGGCGCGCTGCACGTGACCGTTACGCCGTCGAAACAGGCCGCCTTGTTCAGCCCGGTGCCGCCGGTCTGCCCGTCCAGCCAGATCGTCATCGCGCTTCCGGTGGCGGTCACCGTGCCGCTGAAGGACACCCACGTGCTGCTGGTGGTGGTCTGGGGCGGGTTGAGGTCGATGGCCGTGGACCAGTCGGTCGAGGCGGTTGGACTGCACTTGACGGTGCAGGTGGCGCTGGCGGAGTTGGTCCGCATCCACCCGGAGATGGTGTACGTGACGCCGGGGATGCACCCGGTGATATCCTGCCGCACGCCGGCGCCGCCCGCGGAGCTCGTGTTGAGTATCTGTTGATACTGCGCACCGCATCCGGGAGGCGGCGCGGCCGTCTGAATGGACCACACGGTTGTCGGGGCGGGGGCCCGCTGGTAGCCGACCCAGCCGAGGCCGACGCCGTTCGTATTGCCTCCCTCGAAGCTTGCGTTCGTCAGATTGCCGCAGGGCTGACCGGTGACCGTGAGCGTCGCGCTATTCGAGGTGACGCTTCCGTACGCGTTCGTCACCACGCACCGATAGTTGCCGGCGTCGCCGGAATCGGCGGCGGGGATCTGCAAGGCGGGCGTGGCGGTCCCGAAGATGCCGTTCCCGTCGCTCAGGTCCGAACCGTTCTTCTGCCATCGGTAGCTGAACGGGCCGGTCCCCGCGACCGATACGGCGAAGCAGGCCAGGCTCCCGCTCTGCACCGTGATACTGTCCGGCTGCATCGTGATCGTGGGAACCGTGTTGAGCGGCGTGCAGTACTCCGGGGCGAACGCGCAGATGCCCGGCCGGACGGCACTGAGGTATCGGCTTTCGATGGTGGATTTCAGGTTAGGGTTGGTCGTGATGACGACCATACGCGTGACGTTCAGCGTGCCCAGCGACACCAGCAGCTCGTTTCCGGTGAGCAGCGTGCCGACGTCGCTGATCCCCTGCGGCGTGACGGCGAAGGCGGCCGGGGACGACGCGAGCCACGACGGCAGGGCGATCGTGACGTTTGCGTTCGTGACCGGGGTGAGGTGCGTGCCGGCCGCATCGTTGTAGAACTGGTCGTTTACCGCGATGAGGATCATGGAATCGATGCCGACGGCAAGCGTTCTGGCCCAGACGCCGGGGCTGGTCGTGATCGCGGCAGTGGCCGGGTGTCCGGTGACCAGGAGCGGCTGGGCGGTCTTGATCTCGTTGCCGATCAGGCCGATTTCCTTCCAGAGGGCCTGGGCCGCAGCCGTGCCCGCGTCGAGGCCGTTGAAGGGATAGCCCTTCTTGTACCACCAGTAGGCCATGCCCTTGGCGCCGCCGGCCAGGGCGTAGTAGGCCTGGATCCGTTTTGACGCCGGCGTCGAAAACGGCCAGATGTAGCCGAGGCTCGTGTCCTTGTACTCGCACGAGTACAGGATCATGTGCATGGGATTTGGCTCGGCGGCCGTCGTCGTCGCGATCGCGGTGGCGTAGATCGACGTGGGCTTCGTGTAGAGCGGATCGCGTTCCGGGTGATACCAGTGGTTGCTGGCCATCTCCTGCTCGTAGTAGGCGTCGACCATCATGACATCGGCAAGCTGCCCGTATGCGTACCAGCCGTCGGGCTTGAAGTTGCCGTCCAGGTTGATCGTCGTCGGCGCGGACGGGTTCATCGCGCGGAGCGTCTCGCCGTATTCGAGCAGGTGCAGGCCCAGGATGCCGGTGGTGTGGCCTCCGCCGCACGGAATCCGCAGGCCCGTGCCGCAGTCGATGTTGCCCTCCTCGATGTCCGGCTCGTCGTCGATGAACCACATGCGCGGATTGGTGCCCCAGGCGTTGCTGTCCTTGACGTAGCCGTAGTCATGGGCCTCCGCGTAGTTTTTGCCCTCCGTCGTGGCCAGGTAATCCTGGAGCCCGTCGGAGCCGTTGTTCATGATGAGGGCGTTCACGCCGCGGTTGTTGCAGCCGTCGATCCAGGCCCGCGCTCCCGCGTAGTCGCCGTCGGGTATGCTGGCCGCTCCCCACGTGCCGTAAATGAAGCGGTTGACCCAGGTTCGCAGGGACCCCGTCGCCGTCTTCCCGTCGCTGTAGACGCCCTGGTAGACGTGGTACGACATGTTCGCCAGCGGCGTGGCGAACTGCACGACGGTCGCGGCGAAGTTGACGTCCGGGTCGCCGACCGTGGTGGCATTGGCGGTGACGTCGACGCCGTCCATGAGGATCGAGATCGGGGCAGCCCCGCCGCTGCGCCGCCAATGGAGATACACCTTTGTGCGATCCGATGAGAACCCCACGCTGGCCAGCACCGGGTCGCTTGCATTGACCGGCACGGTCGTGTTGATCGTGCCGGCGGAGGTGACCACGCCGATACTGACGGGTTGTGTCACCGGAACGGATCGCAGCCGGACCACGACCCGGGCGACGCCGCCGGCCGGGATGGCATTCGGATCGGCCCTGTACCAGACCGGCTCGCCTGCGTTGAGGATGTCCTGGGGCGGGTCGTCCCAGTAGAAGTAGATGCTGTTCGCGTCGTGGAAGTTCGTGTTCCGCTTGAGGATCGTCTTCAGGCTGTACCCGGCCAGTGTTACGTCGTTGATCGTGACGGATGCCCCGCCGGTGTTCTTCAGGAACACGTGGACGTTGCACCCCGTGACCACGGTGCCGCACGACGTCGGGTAACTGCCATAGTGGTACCAGCAGTTGTATTCCGCGTACGGGTTGTCCTGCTGGTACTGCACGCCGAGCAGCGTGACGGCCGCATCCGCGACTGCGGTGCACGCTGCGGCGGTCAGCACGGCCGCAAGGACAGCCAAAGACCGATGAGAGCGGTGAAACATCATCTCATTGCTCCGCATAGGCGCTTACAAACAACCTGCCTGTCGCCCGGCCCGCGTCGTATGGCCGCGCCGGTGCGTCGCTTCTCTGCGGGCTTCGCACATCACGCTTGTGCAAGAGGGCCCGCAGGTCGGCGTTCTCCTGTTACGGGCACGCCCCCGGCCGGTTCGGGCCGTTGAAACACCTCTGGAACACGGCGAAATCGCCGAGGTCCGCGTCGCCGTCCCGATCGAAATCGACTACGTTACACTCCGACCGGACCGGCTGATTGGGCCCGCTGAAACACAACTGGAACACGGCGAAATCGCTCAGGTCCACGTCGCCGTCCCCATCGACGTCGGCGATCGCCCAGGCCGGAGCGCTCAAGGTCAGCGCCGCCTCGTTCGATGTGGCGCTGCCGCAGGCGGCGGTCACCACGCATCGGTAGTTGGCCGCGTCGCCGGCGTCGGCGCCCGAAACGGTCAACGTGTCCGTCGTTGCGCCGGAGTAGTGGCCGGTGTCGCTCAAGTTCGCGCCGTTCTTCTGCCACTGGTACGTGATCGTTCCTTCGCCCGTCGCCGCCACGGCGAACACGGCGGTTCCGTTCAGGGGTATCTCCTGCGGCGACGGGTGCGCCGTGATCAGCGTGGGCGTTCGCAAGGTAAGCAGCGCCGGGTTCGAGGCGACGGCACCGCAACCGGCCGTCACCACGCATCGGTAATCGCCGACATCCGTGCCGTCCGCGCCGGAGACCGTCAGCGTCGCCGTCGTGACGCCGGAGTAGTGCCCGCCGTTGGTGAGGTTGACATCATCTTTCTGCCACTGGTACGCAAGCGTTCCTTCGCCCGTCGCGGTGACCGCGAAAACGACCGCCCCGCCGGGGCAGACCTGCTGCGTCGTCGGCTGTTGCGTGATCTGCGTGGGTGCCCGGATCGTCAGGGTCGCCGCGTTTGAGGTCGTGCTCCCGCCGGCATTCGACACCACGCAGCGATAGCCGGCGGCGTCCGTGCCGTCGGCGCCGGAGATCGTCAGCGTCGCCGTCGTGACACCGGAGTAATGTCCGCCGTTGCTCAGGGTTATGCCGTTCTTCTGCCACTGGTAGCTGAGCGGCGCACCGCCGGTTGCCGCGACCGTGAAGGTTGCCGTCCCACCCGGGCAGACCGACTGCCCGGCGGGATGCTGCGTGATCGTCGGCGCGGCGGGGCCGACGCACGTCACCGTGATGCCGTCGAACGCGGCCGCCTTGCCGTCCCCGGTGACCACGACGTATGTCTGGCCGTCCAGGAAGATCGTGATCGACGAGGCCGTTGCGGTGACTGTGCCGCTGAAGGCGCTCCATGTGCTGCTCGTGGTGGTCGCGGGCGGGGTAAGGTCGATGGCGCTGCCGTAGGAGGTGCTGCCATCGGGTGCGCACTTGACCGTCGCCCGTCCGCTGGCGGAATTGGTCCGGAACCAACCCGCGATGGTGTAGGTGGCGCCGGCCGTGCATCCTGTCACGACCTGGTAGACCCCCGCGCCGCCCGAGGCAACATACGAGCTCTGGATCTGCTGGTATTGCAGGCCCTCGGCCGGCGAGGCGGTCTGGATGGTGTACGCGATGAACGACGGGACGGTGGGTCGCGAATAGGCCGTCCAGCCTGTGGCGACGCCGCCGGTGTTGCCGCCCTCGAAATCCCCGTTGATCAGCGTGGGAGTCGAGCACGATGTGACCGTCAGGGCCGCTTCCGCGGAGGTGGCCGAACCGTAGCCGTTCGTGACGAGGCAACGATAGTTCGCCGCGTCAGCGCTGTCGGCGGACGAGATGGTCAGCGTCGCCGTCGTGCAGCCCGAGTAGTGGCCGCCGTTGGCCAGATTCACCTGATTCTTCTGCCACTGGTACGACAGCGGCGCGGTGCCGGAGGCGGCTACCGTGAAGACCGCCGTGCCGCCGGGGACCACGGACTGGTTCGACGGCTGCTGCGTGATGGTCGGCGGACCGGGGGCGGCCAGCGTCAGCGTGGCGGCGTTCGACGTGGCCGTGCCGTAGGGGTTCGTCACCACGCAGCGGTAACTCGCCGCATCGCCGCCGTCGGCCGACGAAACGGTCAGGGTCGCCGTGGTGCAGCCGGAATAGTGTCCGCCGTCGCTGAGGTTGACCTGGTTTTTCTGCCATTGATAGCTCAGCGGGCTGCTTCCGGCGGCGATGACCGTGAACGTGGCCGAACCGCCGGGATCGACGGTCTGGTTCGTCGGGTGCTGCGTGATGCTTGGGGGATTGTTCTGCGGCACACAGTACTCGGGCGCAAAGGCACAGATGCCCGGCCAGACCTTTTCCTCGTAGCGCTGTTGAATCGTCGCCCGCAACTGGGGATTGGTCGTGATGACGATCATCCGGGTGAGGTTCAGCGTGCCCAGATTCACCGTCAGGTTGCCGCCGCTGAGCGACGTGGCCACGTCATACAGCCCGCTGGGGCGGACCTCGAAGGCCGTGGGCGACGACCGCATCCATGTCGGCAGCGCCGCCACCACGCTCGCATTGGTCTTGGGGGTGTAATGGCAGCCGGCGGGATCATTGTAGTAGTCGTCGTTCACCACAAGCAGGATCATCGTGTCCGTGCCCGACGCCAGCGCCCTGGCCCACACCCCGGCGCTCGGCGTGAGCGTCATGGCGACGGGGTGGCTGGTAACCAGCAGGGGAGAGATCGTCTTGACCTCGTTGCCGAGCAGGCCGACTTCATACCACATGGCGAGGGCGTCCGGCTCCTTGGTGCCCAGGCCGTTGGGCGTCTTGAACCACCAGTAGCTGATCCCCTTGGCGCCCGCGGCGAGGGCGTAGTAGAACTCGATCCGCTTGGATTCCCGCGTGGGGTATGGCCAGCCTCCGCTGGCATCGGTCTGCTTGCACGAGTACAGGATCACGTGAGAGGGATTCGGCTCGGCGGCCGTCGTCGTCGCCAGCGAGACCGCGTAGATGTACGTGGCCTTCGCGTAGAGCGGGATCCGCTGAGGATAGTCGTAGTAGCTGTCCCGCAGGCGCGCCTGGTAATACGGATCGACCTGGAGGCAGTCGACCGCCTGCCCGTAGCTGTAGTAGTTGTCCGGCTTGAGCGTGCCGTCCATGTTTACCGAGGTCGGTATGGTGGGCACGTACTGCCGCCAGTCCTCGCCCTTCTCGATGTTGAGCATCGCGAGAACGCCGGTGTCGTGGCCGCTGCCGCAGGGCAGCTTCAGGCCCGTGCCGCAGTCGAGGTTGTCCTCCTCGGCGTCCGGCTCGTCGTCGAGGAACCACATCCACGGATCGAAGCCGACCGGCGCGCTCCATGCGATGGTGCCGAAACCGTGATCCAGTGCATACGCACGCCCCGCGCCGGTATCGAGGTAATGCGCGAGGGCGCTGGGCATCTGGTTCTCGACCGCGTTGATGCCGTGGTTCGTGGCTTCGTCGATCCACGCCCGGGCCCCATCGTAATCGCCGTCGGCGATCGGGAACGTGTACCACGTGGCGTGAAGGAATTCGCGGGCCCATGTCCGCAGCGAGGCCGTCGCCGTCTTGCCGTCGGCGTACACGCCCTGATACACGTGGTAGGAACCCTGCGGAAGGGGCGTGGCCAGCGTCAGGACGGATTCGGCGAAGTTCACGGACGGGTCGCCGACGGTCGTGGTGTTCGCCGTCACGTCATTGCCGTCCATTCGGATCGTCGTCGGGGCCGCGCCGCCGTTCCGCCGCCAGTGGAGATAGACCTTCGTGCGGTCCTGCGAGAAGCCGACGCTCGCCAACTGCGGCGCCGCCGAATCCACCGGAACCGACGCGGACACGGTGCCGGCGGAGGTAACCACGCCGATGCTGACCGGCCGCGTTACCGGTACGTACCGCAGTCGGACCACGGCCTGCGCCACGCCGCCGGGGGGGATCGTGGTCGGGTCGCCCTTGTACCAGACCGGCTCGCCCGCATCGATGATCGCCTGGGGTGGGTTGTCCCAGTAGAAGTAGATGCTGTTGGCGTTGTGGTAGGTCGCGCTTCGCTTGATGACGGTCTTGAGGCTGTACCCGGCCAGGGTCACGTCGTTGATCGTCACCGACGATGTGCCGTCGTTGCGGAGGTAGACATGGACGTTCGACCCGCCGACGACGGCACCGCAGTCGGTCGGGTAGTTCCGGTCGTGCCAGATGCACTGGTACTCGGTGTAGGGATTGTCCTGCTGGTACTGCACGCCGAGCAGCGTGACCGCCGCGTCAGCACCGGCGCTCATCAAAACCACGATCGGAAGGGCCCACATCCGGCGGCCGATAACTGGAACGACCATGTGATCCCCCTTGCGGCATGTCCGACTCATGCCATAAGAATCATATCCACCACGCCGACGAATCCGCGGCGAAAACGTTTTCTCCCGCGCAGCGTCCCGGCCGGAGGTCCCGGATGCCAGGCGGCTGCCTGTCCTGCCGCGCGGGCCTGCGATGAAAGCTCATGGCGGTCTCGCCGGCACCGCACCCCGCACGCTATGCGTTTCCCCGGGGTCCTGCAGCGCGATCCTCGGGGCATTGTTCCCTTACGGGCACCTCGGCGGCTGATTGGGACCGCTGAAACAGCTCTGCAACACCGAGAAGTCCGCCACATCCACGTCGGCGTCACCGTCGAAGTCCGCCCGGGAGCAACCCGCCTCGCGGAGCGCCCGGTTGGGGCCGTTGAAACAGTACTGGAAGACGCCGAAGTCGCTAAGATCCACGTCGCCGTCCTCGTCGAGGTCAGCGGGCGCAATCACCCTCGCGGATACCGCGTAATCGTACGTGCCGTTTGCGACATCCTCGCCGTTGCAGCCCTGCACATGCAGATACCACGTGCCGGCTGCGGTCGGCGTCGTCGTCAGCATTCCGGCCGACCATTGCGGCTCCGTGTTCGTCCAGGTGCAGGTGGGGTTCTGGTCCCAGACATAGCGGTAGTACTGGATCGTACCGGGGCCGAAGCCGCCGACCGCAGTCCAGGTGATGCCCTCGTTGACTCGCGCGGAGGCCCTGTCGGGAACGACGCTCTCCGCTGCCGGCGGAACGGACAGAGTCCAGGCCCGGACCGGCGGGCAATCGACCGTCGCCACACCGTCGCCGTTCCGGGCGCGGGCGACAAAATCGTATGCCGTGTTGGGGCAGAGGCCCGACGAGGTCCAGGGCCCCGTGCCGGTTTGCCAGCCCGAGTCCGTGCCGGCCGTGGTATTGGCCACGAGAACGCCGGAGCCGGCGACGGCGAGATTGGAGAACGTACCGACCGGGCTTGCGACGATGCTGGTGGTGGTAACGGCCCCGATGAGCACGTCTTGGGGTTCTTCGATCAGCGAGTACGCCGTCTGCCCGACCGATGGATCGGATTCGCCGCAGTCATTGATGGCATGGATGTACCGGGTGTACTGCGTGTTCGGCAGGACGCCGGTTTCGAGCCATTGCGTCGTGTCGGCAGGAAGCAGGCCGGACAGGTCCGCACCGGTGTTGTCCCGGATGCGGTAGCCGGTCTCGATGGCGAGGTCCGCCCATCGCCATCGGATGCTGGTCGAGCCGAGCGCCTGCGGGCCGATATCGATCGGCGCGCCGGGCGCGATTTCGATGTCGTCGATCCACACGTAGGCGGTCTTGTTCTTCTCCGGGGTCTTGGTGGACCGCCCGCGGAGATACACCGTGATGTAGTCGGCCTGGGCGATGCCCGTCCACGGTTTCTGGCTCCAGTATTCGTACGGTTTGGAAAGCCACTGGACGTTCGGGCTGTTCGGGTCGGTTCCGCCGTAGGGATCGATGCCAAGGAACCCTTCCGCGATGCCGGTGCCCTGCGGGGAGTAGACCTTGAACCACGTCTTGATCGTGTAGGGCTGACCGGGCGTGGCGTTGAATCGCTGATAGACCCCGCCGTCGTTGTTCACGTCGTGCGAGTAGATTTCCTGGCAATGTGCGCCGCCGTGTTTCTCGGTCGTCTCGTCGGAGAAGCTGAGGTTCGTCCCTTCGCTGCCCGCCTTGATGAACTTGGTCCAGCCGTTGCCCGCCCCGTTCGTGAAGCCTCCTTCGAAGCCGAGGTTCTGCAGGCACAGGGGGTTGCACAGGATGACGGTCAGTGCGGCCTCGTTCGAGGTCGCGCTGCCGTATGCGTTGCCGACCACGCAGCGGTAGCTGCCCGCATCCGCGGTGCTCGCGCCGGACACGGTGAGCGTGGGCGTCGTCACGCCGGAGTAGCTGCCGCCGTTGCTGAGGTCCACCCGGTTCTTCTGCCACTGGTACGTAAGCGTGCCGGAGCCCGAGGCGGCGACGGTGAAGAGGGCCGCACCGCCGGCGCAGATCGTGCTGGACTGCGGCTGCTGCGTGAGAACCGGCGGGCCGCCCGCCGCGCACACCTCCGGCGCGATCGTGCAGACCCCGGCGCGGACCGTCTGCTCATAACGCTGCGCGATCGTCGTCCGTAGCTGCGGATCGTTCGTAAGCACGATCATGCGGGTCAGGTCCAGCGTGCCGAGGTTCACCTGCAACTGGTTGCCGTTGATCTGCGCAGTCACATCGCGGACGCCGCCCGCGGTGATCTCAAAGGCCGACGGCGACGGCATCCAGCCCGGCAGGGCCGCGGTCAGGCTCGCCCCGGGGATCGGCGTGTAATGGGTCCCGGCCTCGTCGTTGAGATACTGGTCGTGTACCGCCAGCAGGATGATCGTGTCGGTGCCCACGAGCAGCGAGCGCACCCACACGCCGGGGCTGGCCTGGACCGTCATCGTCGCGGGGCAGCTCGTGACGAGCAGGGGCGCGGCGGTCTTGATCTCGTTGCCGAGGACGCCCATTTCCTTGAAGAGCGCGCGGGCCGCGGGCGTGTCCGCCGCCAGACCGCTCGACGGATTACCGTTGGGCCACCACCAATAGGCGAGCCCCTTGGCGCCGGCCGCCAGCGCGTAGTACACCTCGATCCGTTTCGATTGCGGCGTCGGGAACGGGAAGACGGCGCCGGAGGAGTCCTTCCACTGGCAGGAGTAGAGAATGACATGCAGGGGGTTGGGCTCGCAGGCCGAGGCGGCCACCTGCGAGGATGCGTAGACGTACGTGGCCTTCTGGTACAGGGGGATCCGGTTGGGGTAGGTCCAGTACGCTTCCCGCATCCGCGCCTGGTAGTACAGATCGCACATGAAGACGTCCGGGACCTGCCCATAGTTGTAGTAGTTGTACGGCTTGTATGTCCCGTCGATGTTTACCGTTGTCGGCGAAGACGGGTTGGCCGCCCGGAGCTCCTCGCCCCGCTCGATGCAGGACATCGCCAGAACGCCGATATTGTGCCCGCCGCCGGCGGGCAGATTGCTCACCCGCGAATCGGCGCAGTCCGGTTCGTCCCGGATGAACCACATCCGCGGGTTGGAGCAGTTCCATTTGCCGATCTCGTCGATGACAAACCCGTAACCGTGATCCGCCGCGTACTGGTGGCCCCACGTCGTCTTCAACAGCACCGATGTCACGCCGGACCCGTTCATGACCAGCGTGTTCACCCCGTGGTTCGTGAAGTCGATCAGCGACGCGCACGCGGCGTCGGTATCTCCGTCGGGAACCGACTCGCCGCCCCACGTACCGTAGAGGAACGGGTTGACCCACGCACGCAGGCTCGCCGTCGCCGTCTTGCCGTCCGCGTAAACACCCTGGAACACGTGATACGACATCGGCGCAAACGGCTGGGCCGGCTGCAGGACGGACACCGCCAGATCCGCGGACGGGTCGCTCACCGTGGTCGCATACGCGGTCACGTCGTTTCCATCCATCAGGATCGTGCTGGGCGCGGCCCGGTCGCTGCGCCGCCAGTAGATGTATGCCCTGGTCAGGTCCCACGAAAAGCTCACGCCGGCCACCGTCGGCACGGCGGCCGTGACCGGCACGGCGACGGACAGGGTGCCGCCCGAAGAGATCACGCCGATGCTGATGGTTGGCGTCACAGGAGTGTAGCGCAGCCGAAGCACGACCTGGGCGACGCCGCCGGGCGGGATGGACGCGGGGTCCGTCTTGTACCAGACGGGCTCGCCGGCGTCGATCAGCGTTTGAAGCTGCTCCGACGAGAGCGAGGCGAAGTAGATGCTGTATGCGTGTCGCTTGTCGGCGTCGATTCGTTCCTTGAGGCAGGTCTTCAGACTCAGCCCGGCCAGCGTCACATCGCTGACCGTGATCGACGACGACCCGGTGTTCCGCAGAAACAGGTGGACGTTGGCACCAAGGTACGTCGATCCGCACGAGGTGGGGTAGTTCTTTTCACCCCAGAAGCATTGGTGTTCCGGGAAGCCCCGGTCGGGCTGGTATTGAACGCCGAGCAGCGTGAGGCCGGCGCGTGCGGAGCGGCTGGCAGCGCCGGTTACCGCGACGATTAGAATGAGGCACCGCAGAAGGGAAGAAGGGCGTCTTCTCATGCGATTCTCTCCTCGCGCGGCGAGCGCCGCCGGACCCGCGGCCGTATGCGTGATCTGCATTCCGCTTCACGGCTGAGGGTTTCGCACAAAAGAAAAGCCTCATGTGCCCCCGGCAAAGGCAACCCTCAGCGCCCACCTTGTCAACAGGATAGTCTACTTTCTGTAGACGAATCAGTCAAGCGGTATGGCGAAGATTCGTCACCCCACGGCGAATCAGGTTGCTGGGGGGAGAGTCGCGCCGTGGCCGGCGGATTCCAGCTCGGCACCGCAGCCTGACCGCATGGGCCGGTTTCCGTTCGAGGCGCATCGGCCCGTCGTGCCACCCTCCGAACCCCCGCAGAGGGCAGATGGCTCTCGACTATCGGACTTTGCCGCGCCTTGGCCAAAACGGTCAGGACGAGTGCGTAGCGAAACGAACCGCAATGTCGCAGGTTTTCGGTATACGGCGAGTTGACCAGCCGGGCGGACGGCCTTCCGGGCAGCATCGATCGCTGAGTTCGAAGTGTGCGGACTCGCAAACGCCGGCGGCGCTCGTCGCTTGCAGGCCGACGGCTCACCAGTACGATCGGGGGGCGATCGTGAGCGCGGACCGGCCTGAATCCGCGTGAATACGGCAGGGTAGAAGGCGAGGCAGGGTGCAATGAAGAACCCGACGTTCCGAGGCCGAGCGATTCCGTTTGTCCTGCTCGCCGTGATCGTCACGGCAACGGCGGTCATGGGGCAAACGACCCGCGGCGGGGCCGATGTGGGCCGCCCGAACATCCTCTGGATCGGTGTCGACCAGATGCGGTACGACACGCCGGGGTGCAACGGCAACTCGATCTGCCGCACTCCGAACATCGACCGGTTGGCGCGCGGCGGGGTTCGTTTCCGAAACGCCTACACGCCGTGCTGCCTGTGCTCGCCCGCGCGGGCCTCCATGCTCACGGGCTGCTTTGCGTTTCGCCACGGGATGGGAACGAATTGCGACCTCTACCATTCGCTCGCGCGGGAGTTGCCCGATCCGACGATGCTGCTTCACCGGAGGCTGCAGGAGGCGGGTTACCGCTGCGGCTTTGCAGGCAAGTGGCACGTGGGCGCCCGGTTGGGGCCGGCGGATTACGGCTTCGAGGGCATGAGCATCCCGGGCTACGGGGATCTCAGGCGGTATCCGGGCTATGAGGCGTATCTCAAGAAGGCCGGGCTGACGTACGGCGCCGTCAAGGACCCGATCTACGGAAATGCCGGCCAGAAGACGCTCCTGGCGGGGCGCTGGGACGGCCCCGAGGAGTCGACCCCGGCGTACTACCTCGGCGAATACACCATCGGCATGATGAACGAGTTCGCGCGGAGCGGTCGGCCGTTTCTGCTCATCTGTCAGTTCTGGGGACCGCACTCGCCGTATCTTCCTTCGCCCGAGTATGTCGGCCGGGCCGAGCGCGAGCGGATCCAGCCGTGGGGCAATTTCCTCGATGACTTCCGTGAGAAGCCGGCGGCGTTGCGGCGATTTCGCGCGGACTTCTATCGCACGCTGCCCGCCGACTGGTCGGGGTGGCGCGAGATCGTCGGGCTTTGCTACGACTACACGACCCTGATCGACCGGCAGATCGGGCGGATACTCGATCGCCTGCATGAGCTTGACCTGGATCGAAATACGCTGGTCATCTTCGAGTCCGACCACGGCGATATGCTGGGCAGCCACGGCGGGCTGTTCGACAAGGGCTTCATGTATCAGGAGGCCTACCGGATCCCCATGATCCTTTCCTGGGCGGGGCGATTTGCCGGCGGTCAGGTCTGTGATGAACTGGTCTACAACATGGACATCATGCCGACGATCCTGGACCTGCTCGGTCGGCCGGACGACACGCTTGACGGCATATCGCTGCGGCCGGCGCTCGAGGGGCGACCCCTGCCACGATCGCGCGAGGCGATTTACCTTGAGTTCCACGGGATTCGCTCACTCTGCTCCCAGCGCGCCATCGTCACGCGGGACGGCGAGAAGTACATCTTCAATCCGGAGGACCGCGATGAGGTCTACGACCTGCGCGGCGACCCCGGCGAGTTGCACAACCTGATAGCGTCGAAGGAGCATGCGCCCCGGGTCGAGCGCCTTCGCGGTCTGCTCAAGCAGACGGCCGCTCGCGCCGGCGACCCGATCGCGGATTACATCGCCAAGCTCTTCGGAGACTGGGAGAACCTCTCCGGACAGTTTGAAGCGGCGGCGCCGGTCACCGGTCGGCCGGCCCGGTGAGGACGCCGGCCAGTTGCCCGACGCCCGCGGCGGCGGTACGTTCAACGCCGCTCGACGGGGTCATCGTGTCGATCGGAAGGCCGCCCCGGGGCATTTGATGGGATGAGGTGCAATTGGATGCGCGCGTTTTCGTTCATTGTAGTGGCCGGTTGGCTCGGCTCGGGAATCCCGACGGCCGCCCAGACACCGCCGATCCGTCTGGTTCCTGCCGCCGCCGAGGTCCAGTGGGGCGAGCCGATCGCTGTCGGGGGCGAGGCGGCTATCGTAGTGGCCGATCAGGCGGAGCCGGCGGAACGCGAGGCCGCGCGGCTCCTTGGCCGCAATGTCGAAAAACGATTCGGCCGCCGATGGCCCATACTGTCCGTGAGGGACGTTCCCGCGAACGTGCCGTTACGCGTGGTCCTGGGCCAGCCTCGCCGCTTCGCCGCGCTCGACGGCATCTGCACCGCGCAGAAGCTGACCGTCCCCTCGCAGCAGGACGGCTACGCGCTGAAGGTCTGGTCCGACGGTGCGACCGTCACGGCGGCGGTCGCCGGCGCGACCGGCCGCGGCGTGATCTACGGGCAGGATACTCTTTTTCAGTTGTTTGCCCGGCGCGACGACACGCTGACGGTGCGGGCGGCGGTGATTCGCGACTGGCCCACGATTCCGCTGCGCGGCCGACCGCACCCGCACTACCAGTACTTCCTCAAGTCCGAGAACTTCGACTGCATCATGACTTCGCGGATCAACTTCATCGACCTGCGGGACGGCATCTACGCCTTCGAGCCGGGCGCCCGGTTGAACAAGGAGGAACTCGGCACGGTCATCCGTCAGGCCCGCGATCGCGGTCTGCGGGTCTATGCGGCGGTGAATTGCGGCGTGCCGGGCGCGCAACAGGACGCCGTCATCGCCACCTTCCGGGAATTCATCGAACTCGGGGCGGACGGACTGTGGGCGTCGTTCGATGACAAAGGGGCCGGCGCTGACCCGAAGGGCATGGTGACCCGCATCCTCGCCCTCGGGCGGGAGCACGGCATCACCGGCGACGCCATCGCTGTCACGCCGCCAAAGGGCGACTACCAGACCATCCGCACGCGCTTCAACCGCGAAATCATCGCCGTGCCGGGCATGGAGAAGGCGGTGTGGTACTGGACGAGTGTCCCGTGCGCGCAGGACGCGGCGGATGCCGAGGCCGTAGGTCTGCGCGTGCGGCCGTCGTGGTGGCACAACTGGCCGCGATTCCGCCTGCCGCCCTTCCACACGGGATCGGACCGCTCGTACTCGCCCGTGATCAGCCTGGCCGACGGCTGGAACCATCCGAATGAGGAGGAGCTCCGTGAGATGGGCCGTTACGTCCATGCGGTACTGCCGTGGGACGGCTGGCAGGCTCAGCAGCATTACCTCGTGCCCATGATCGGATGGTGGAGTTGGCGTCCGGAACAGTACGATTTCCAGACGGTGCGGGGGCGAATCCACGACGTCGTGTTCGGCCCCGGGCAGGTCGAGACGGCGGCGGCGATCGACGACGCCCTCGATACGTTGCGACGGCGGTTCCGGTTCTGGTCGACGCACACCGAGTTCGCGCCGCAGTGCCCGCCGCGCCTCCTGTCGCCGGAAGACCGCGCCCGCACGCTGGCCGGGTTTCGGGCCCTTCAGGGCAAGCTGGCAGCCCTGCAGGAGGGGGCAAGGACCGCCTCGCTGCTGGATCCGGAATTGCTCGAGCAGGACTACCTGGGGCCGATGATGCGCGAGATCGAGACGGGCCTCGCCGCGGCGCAAGCGCCGTATCCGGAGTACTGGTGGCAGGAGCATCAGGACAGCGTGTTGGAGGCGATCTACGACGGCGAGGCGGCCAGGGCCGATCAACTCATCCGCCGGACTCGCGAGCGCGTTCTCGAAGATATAGCGCAGGTGGAGCGGTTGCTCGGGGACTCAAACGGCGTCCGCCGGTACGTTGCGTGGTGGCGCGCCCGGGCCAGGGCGACCGCCGCGGACTGGCAGCAGCTCGTGACCAGGCGCCGGGAGGCGCTGCAGGAGCGCATCGCCGACTATGGCAGGACGGTGGCGCCGATCAAGGGGCTGCTCGGCGGCCTGAACGACCCGCCGGTGCAACTCGGCACGGGTGCGTGGAAGCGGCATAACCACCTGCGGGCGGTCGTGCTGCCGGAGCCGCGCGAGCGGTTCTGGGGCGACTGGATCGGCGGGATTCATGAGGCCGGCGATGTGCGGGTCGCGGCGTTCGCGGCGGCGCGCCACGAGCCGACCAACGCCGGGGCGTTCTCGGAATTGCCGGTGAACGTGCCGCTGTCGGGCCGACGCGACCGGCTGGCGCTGCTCCTCTATCTGGCCGACGCCAACAAGGAGAGCTTCGGCCTGGGCTATGCCAAGTGGCGATGGTCGGGGTATCGGGCGATCCGCCTGTTCTGGGGCGAGCGCGAGCTGTGGAAGGCGGACCTGGGCATTCCGCGGCTGAGCGGCGAATGGTTCGCGGTGCCTCTGCCGACGCTGCCGGACGAACTCAAGACCCTGCCCTTGCGGCTGCGGGTCGAGGATTATTCGAGCGAGAAGAACAACCTGGAGATCGTCTACGTGGGGCCGATTCGCCTGATCGAGCTGGATCGCGACTGAGGATCCATGCCGGCGCACGGCGGTCGCTTGGAACGGCGGTGCAATCATGTTGCCGGAGCTCATTGTGGCAGGCATTCTGTGTGCGGCGGAACCATCCGCGTCGTCGGATCCGACGACCCGGGTGGGCAGGTCCATCCGGTAAGCGCGGCGTCCGGCACCAGCCGACGGCGGGGGTGGGCGGCTCGCCCGTTTTCGAGGTCGAATCGGCACGCAATGGCGTGCCCTCCTCGCTTTCGGAATGTCTGGGGAGTGCGAGGATTTCGGGGCGCAACAGTGCAGGCCGGTCCAGTGACCGCCGCCCTTCTGGCGGGCCGTCAGGAGGGCCCGCGCACGTCCACCTGCCACGGGCCTTGTTTCTTCCGGCTCGTCTCGAGCATCGCCCACAGGTCGGCATCGCCCGGCTGGAGGGCCACATCCTCAAACGTGCACTCCGCATCGCCTTGCCGGAACGGCATCGCGCGGACCTCTCCGGCAACGTGCAGCGAGGCCGTACCGTCCGCCTCCGCGGCGGCGGGGAAACGCAAACGCACTTCGTACCGCCCCGGGCGAGCCACGTGCAGCAGCCACACTCCGGTATCGCCGTATCCCTTCCGCTGGCCCGGTCCGCGCCGCCAGTCCTGGCGCGTCAGCGTGACCGGGTTCTCCTGCGGCGCGCCGATGTGAATTCGCGGCGGCGCGTAGTTG
This sequence comes from uncultured Planctomycetales bacterium, assembly GCA_964653435.1. GTDB lineage: Bacteria > Planctomycetota > Phycisphaerae > UBA1845 > PWPN01 > CAZMVY01. Next base: position 132,434 of record CAZZFA010000002.1, read on the forward strand.
TCCGGGCGGGTGGAGCTTACGTCCCGGAACCACTTCTCGTAGTCCTGCCGGAGACGCTCGACGATCTCCGGGTGCCGGGCGGCGAGGTTGTTCCGTTCGCCGGGGTCCTGGAGCAGGTCGTACAGCTCGAACTTCGGGGGGCCGGCGTACTCCTCCTTCTCGAAGCCGGAGGCGTTCAGCAGCTTCCACCGCTCCGTGACGACGGCAAAGTGGTGATACAGGATCGGCCGGTCGCCGCGGTGGGTCTGCAGGAAGATCTCGCGGTCGGGCCACTTCACCGGTGAGCCGGTCAGCAGGGGCAGGATGCTGCGGCCGTCGAACCTGACGCCTTCGGGCGCCGGGACGCCGCACGCCTCCAGGATCGTCGGCATGAGATCGATGTGCGCCGCGGGGACATCGCAGGTGCTCCCGGGCCGGATCGCCGCGGACCACCGGGCGAAGAAGGCCGCCCGGATTCCGCCCTCATGCACGTCCGCCTTCACACCCCGCAGCGGGCCGACGTAGCGCGCGGTGTTCGGGCCGTTGTCGTTGAAAAAGAGGATGATCGTGTTGTCGAGTACGCCAAGTTCCCGAAGCCGCTCCGTCAGCCGCCCGACGTTCTCGTCGATGTTGGAGATCATCGCGAAGATCCGCGCAAGGGTGTCATTCTGCTCCTGCGCCTTCTTTGCGTTCGGCGGCCCCACGACAACCGGCGACCAGTCCATCTTCCGGTATTGTTCGTACAGCGCTTTGGGCACGTCGTTGAAAGGGGAGTGCGGGGCGTTCGTGGGGATGTAGGCGAAGAAGCTCTTGCCCTCCCGCACGTTCCGGCGGATCCATTCCGTCGCCGCCTCGAAGTACACGTCCGTGCAGTAGCCCTTCGTCTGAACCGCCCGGCCGTTGTGGAACAGGATCGGGTCCGTGTACTTCCCCTCGCCGCCCGGCGGGTCGGAGGGCTGTCCGATCCCGCCGCCGCGGATGACAAGCGACTCCTCGAAGCCCTGGTCCATCGCCCGCATCGGGTAGTTGTCGCCGAGGTGCCACTTGCCGAAGATGCCGGTCGCGTATCCCGCGGCGCGCAGCGCCTCCGCGATCGTCACCTCCGCCGGTTCCATCATCGCCCGGCCGACGTACGTGTCGATCGCGCGGGTGCGGTAGTTGTACCGGCCGGTCATCAGGCACGCCCTCGTCGGCGTGCAGACCGGGCTCACGTAGAACCGCGTCATCCGCATGCCCGCGGCGGCCAGCGCATCGAGATTCGGCGTCTTGAGCACCGGGTTGCCCGCGATGCTGAAGTCGCCGCAGCCCTGGTCGTCCGTCACGATCAGGATGACATTGGGGCGTGCGGCGGCGGGCTTCGTGCTCTGGGCGTGGAGCCACGGCGTCAGCGCCGCGACCATGGCGGCGATCCCGGCCGGATTCGTTCGCATGGCACGCTCACTCCCTCAGCTTGAAGAACACCGCGGCGCCCTTCGTGCTCAGCGTGGCGATGTCCGGTTCCGTCAGGGCCCGCCCGTAGACGAGCACGTCGTCCACGTTGCCCATGAGCTGCTCGTCGCTGCCCCGGTTGGCGTCTTCGCCGATCAGCAGGTTCCGCGCGAGCCGCACCGGCTCGCCGCCCGGGATCCACTGCCGCCCCGTCGGCTTGCCGTCGAGGTAGAACGTCACGCATCCGTCGTCATACACGACGGCCAGGTGATGATACCTGCCGTCGTTGAATGTCACGGGATTCGATTGCACCTCGATCCCCTTGCAGACCAGCCGCAACCCGTTGATCGTCCGGCCGCTCGGGTCGAAATCGAAGATCAGCTCGGCGGTGCCGACCGGGAAGTTGCCGTTGTATGCGCTGAACAGGCGCGCGTGCCGGTTGTTCGTGCTCTTGACCATTGCCGCGAGCGTGAAGCAGCGGCCCAGATCGGCCGTGCCGAGGATCTCCACGCGGTTCCACGGCCGCCACTCCGAACCGACCACGAGCGATCGTTTTCCGAAGGCCGGCTGCGGCTTCTTGAAATCGAGGGTACATGTGCCGAGGTTGCGGAGCTCCTGCACGCCGTCGTCGCCGAGCATGTCCGCCCAGGCCTCCGTGTCGCCCTCGAAGGTGTAGAGGGCCTGCAGCGGCGGGACGGGCGGCTCGTCGATCGGCTTGGCGTTCTCACCGGCGTTGAAGGAATAGAGCTGCGCGTGCTCGAGAAGGAACCGGAACCGCACGGTCCCGGCGCCGGCGGGCAGTTCCTTCTTCTCTTTCCACGTCACGCTCTGGCGGACGGAATCGCCCGTCAGCGGTTCGCATTCCTCGCGGCCGTAGCCGGGAATGACGCGCCCGTCTCCGTCGAGAAGCTCGACGCGGAGCGAGCCTCTGCGCGCGCTGTAGTTCACCTGAAGCGGCCCGCCGACGCCCGCAAACCGCTTCGTCAGCACTTCGCCGGGCGCCTCGTCGGCGTCGAGCGAGGCGAAGCCGTCCTTGCGCAGCTTCGCCAGGCCGATCGCGGAATGATACGGCAGCAGGTCGTGCAGCTCGTCGTACCCCGTGTAGTACAGCCAGAGTTCGTCATCGACGAGCAGCGGCGGCGGGGCGACCACCATGCCCGCGTCGAACTCGCGGTACTTGCCGATGTTCAGCAGCGGCGAGCGGCTCACCGCGTTGAGCACGTAGGGGCCGCGCACGCTCGTGTCGCACTCCTCGCGGAGCCAGTGTATGCCGTCGCGGCTGCTGACCAGCTCGAGCCACAGCGGCCCGTGGAAGTAGCCCTCCGGCTCCTCGGCGCGGTAGATCTGCAGAAAGCCGACGTACATCGTTTCGTACGGCAGGACCGGGCACGCGTAGAAGTGCGTCCGCTGGACCGTGCCGGGCTTGCACCAGAGGTCGTCGCAGTCGTCCGGGGCCATGACCATGCGAAGCGGGGGGAACTTCGTCAGGTCCGTGGTCTCCGCGAAGCCCACGGTTCGACGCCGCAGGCCGCTCACATCCCCGCTGACGAAGGCGTTGCCGCCGCCCTTCACGTGGCAGCGGAACCGCTTCGTGTGCGGATCCCAGTAGAAGTGGCTCGTGTCGCCGCCCGAGACGATCGACTCCTTCGATTCCTGCTTCCAGTGAAGCCCGTCCGGCGAGGAGTACGCGTGATACATCCCCCCGACGCCCTGGTAGCGCCGGTTGGGGTCCTTCTCCCACGGCGTGAACATCACCGAGGAGCAGCCGTTCGGGATGATGTTGTTCTCTTTCGTCTCGGTCCCCGGGCCGCCCCCCGTCCACTCGTACAGGCCCAGCTTGGGCTTGTCCCACTTGATGCCGTCCTTGCTGGTCGCATAGCACATGAACGTGCCGCGCCCCTTCTTCTTGGATTTGTCCTCCGTCCAGCAGTAGTACCACATCCGGAACCCGGTGCCGTCCTCTCCCGGCAGCACCGCGCACGCGTTGACGACGTTCGCCTCCCACGGCTGATCCACGACGAGCAACGGTCCGCCCCCGCGCTTCTCAAACGGGTGATAGCGGCGTACCACACTCTTCTTCGACGCGATCAGGTAGTCGTCGATGAAAAGCTGCCACGGGCCGACCATCTCCTGCGGCGATTTGATGGTCACCGCCGCGACAGGCTCCGTGGCGGCGGCCAGTCCTGCGAGAACCAATATCCTCACGAACCCGGTGCGATCTGCCATTCTTTGTCTCCTGCGCCAATCCGTTCCAGTAGGGTGCGCGCCCGCGCACCTTCGCTGTTCCCGTCGACGGCCGGCGGGGCCGAAGCACGCAGCGTGCGCGGCCTGCGCACCGTCGCTGCCGTCGCCGACGGCCGGCGAGGCCGAAGCGGTGGTGTGACCGCGGCCCTGCCCGTCGGCCGCCCCGCAGGCACGACCCGGCCCGGCAGTAC
>CAZZFA010000003.1:0-126757 GCA_964653435.1 uncultured Planctomycetales bacterium
CGCATCCTGCCAGAATCGGCCCTCAGATTGAAGATGGGGTTCGCCGGACGGATACAGTAGTAGCGGTAAACCGCCCGGCCGTCGCGTGTGACCTTCTCTTGGCAGAGTCCGAAGACCTCCCTGCCCACATCACCACGGACGTACCTTGGCTGAGGCCCGCGCGGCATCGTTTCGCCCTCGAAAACATCCCAAGGCGGCCTTCGGCCGCAACCGAACACGGGCGCGCCAGCGGCCGTCATGCTGAGCGAAGCGAAGCATCTGGCTTCTCTGCGCCAATCCGCCGGATTCTTCGTCGCTGCCCTCCTTAGAATGATGGGTGGCGCTACCGCCCTGGCGCGATACATGCGCGCAAGGCGCGCAGAAGCTGCGACGGAAGACTCTACAGTCCGGGTCCTGTCACAGAAGCGCTTGCGAATCAGAGGGTTATGGAACTGGGCGATACAGGGCTCGAACCTGTAACCTCATCCGTGTAAGGGAACGGGCGGCGAAATCCAAGGCGCGGAGACAGCGGGAGTTACGGCGTCGGAGGCAGCCGCTTGTACCGGTGCTTGTACCAGCGATGCGGAAAACGCGAACGCCGACGCCCTTGGACGGCTCGCCGTTGAGCTGGCGAAGCTCTCGCCGGCGGACCGGGCGCGGCTCGTCGCGATGCTCGCCGGCAAGGCGAACGACGGCAACGGGGGGGCGCGATGATGCGGCGACCACCGCCACGACGCCGGACAGCGCAGGGCATGGCGGCCGGGTGTCCCCGACGTTCGCGGGGAACCCGTCACCCCGGAGAATCCGAACCACGCCCCACGGCCCGGTCGGCGCTACCTCTCCCGATTACCTCCCTTCGGAGCTTCGCGGTTTTCGCGTTAAAGTGGCTGTACAGGTCGTGGCGTGAGGGACCGGTCGGGACGGACACCGAGAGCGCCGCACGCGGTCGCGCGCGCCGGGCGAAGAACACCTGTTGCCGCGGGAAATCGCGTGTTCTGATGGTGACGGACCGGGGGCGGACGGACGCGGTGCGTGAAGGGAGAACGGCGAACCAACGGGTACGGGACATACGCGCGGGGGCGGCGGGCGACGGTGCTGCCGGGCAGACGCGCGAATCGTATTCGTATACGCGAAGGAAACGGCGATGATTGACTTGGACGACCCAACGATCAAGGCGTTTCTCAAGGGCAAGTACGCCGTGTCGGTACAACTCCATGTGAAGCCGGGGGGGCTGCCCCGGTACACGGCGATGGCCCGACACGTGGCGACGCGGAGGCACGTACAGGGCTGGGGGCCGACGGCCGCCGAAGCGGTTGAGGATCTACGCCGGCGGGCCGACGTATCGGTACGCCTGGCACCGACGCAGAGCTGAACTGACGACGCCACCAACGAGCGCCGCGCGCATACACCCCCGTTGCCGGTCCGCACGTCATACCCGGACCCCTTGTGTCCGCCGTCGGCAATTCGTAACATGAGAGAAACGGGACGGCAGGTCCGTCCCCAAGTCCTTTCGCGCCTGTGAGAAATCGGGAGACGAGAGAGCCCCTTCGGCGGGCTCTTTTCTTACGTCCGGCGTGTGCCCGGCCAATCAGGCCACGTCGAAGGCTCCACGTCGTTCAAAGGAGAGCGGACATGCGCAGCGGTCTGATGCTCGGTGCAATGCTGGTGTTGGCGTGTGTGTCGGGCGCGCTGGCGGACGTGTTCAACATGCCGTCCGGGCTGACGAGCCTTGAAACCGTGCCCGTGGGCAACGCGGGCAACGCATCGGATGTGCGGTACAATCTTGACCGAAGACCTGAAGGATACGGCCGCGTTGACTACGAATACCGGATTGGTAAGTACGAGGTGACGGCCGGGCAGTACACGGAGTTTCTCAACGCCGTCGCCAAGGCAGACACCTACGGGCTGTACGATGTTCGTATGTGGGAGGACTACGGCTGTAAGATTGAACGCACAGGCAGTCCCGGTACCTACCAATACAGCGTGAGCGCCGATCGCGCCAATCGTCCCGTCAACTGCGTGTCGTGGGGCGACGCCGCACGGTTCTGCAATTGGCTGACGAACGGACAGCAGTCGGGGGGACAGAACGCCTCCACCACCGAAGACGGGTCGTACTACCTCAACGGCGCGATCAGCGACGATGCGTTAATGGCGGTGGCGCGAAAGTCCAACGCTCGGTACGTCATCCCGACCGAAGACGAGTGGTACAAGGCCGCGTACCACAAGAACGACGGTGCAACGGGGCACTACTGGGACTATCCCACGAGTACGAACATTGTACCTGGAAACGTGCTTCCCGATCATGGCAACAGCGCAAACTACTCCGTGGCATGCCAGTATCCTTCCATTGGCAGCCCTTACTGGATGACTGAGGCCGGAGCATTTCAGAATTCAGCGAGTCCGTACGGTACGTTCGATCAGGCGGGAAACGTTGTGGAGTGGACGGAAACAGCAAGGACGGATCAAGCGGTTCCGGTCATACGCGGAGGCGGATGGAACCGAGACATAGGTCTGCATGCGTCGGATCGTGATCGTCTTGTGGCTTCGTACACAAGCAACTACTGGGATATCGGCTTCCGCGTCGTTGAGGTTCCGGAACCTGTCACGCTTTCGCTGCTTGCTCTTGGTGGGTTGGCGATGATGAAGCGACGGCGGCCGTAGCGCGATGGCGGCGGTGCGATAACGCCGAACCGCCAACTATAATCAGGATGGGTAGTCGGCTGATCCCCGACGAACGGGCCAAGCGGTCGTGCCGGGCTTCGGTGTCCACGGTCGGCCGCTTGGACCGGCCCGATTGAGGACACCGAACATGTCGGACTACTACATCTTCGTCATCGAAAGCTATTCGATTGACTCTTGGGGCCAAAGACGCGGGCGCAGCAAAGTGGATGCAAGGTGCGTCGCGAAGGTCGAGGGGAAAGACGTGGCGCAGCATGTGTGCGACGCGATGAATGGGGAATACCGCGGAGGTCGCTACGCGCTTCCGCAGTTTGGCACCCGAAGCGCGGAGGAAGCGACAGTTAGTGAGACGGCGGCGTGGGAAGTGCGGATCAGGAAGCTGAACGACATCATCGGAGCGCCTGACGACCACGACGAGCGGTCGCGCGATGCGGCGTACCATCGGCAGGCCGCGAAGCTGGAAGCCGAAGTCCGCAAGCGGCTGGGACTCCCGGACCGGAAGGCATCGGCCGCGAACGGCGACGGGAATAGGTGCCCCCCCGAAGAAGCTGAGACCAAGACGGATGGGAAGGCCGAAAGCCCGGAAGGGCAAGGCTCGGGGCAACTGCTGGCGGGGGTAACGGGCGGGAAAGCCAAAGTCCTTCCGGCGTGTGCCCTGAAAGCTGGCGAACAGTACCGACAGGCCGTCAAAGTGTTGGGCACCGACACGGCCACCGACCGCGAAGTGTACGAACAAATCGAAAAGGCGTTCCAGCAGGCCGGCGAAGCCGATGACCTACCGAGCTTCGACACGTGGCGACGTAACTTGCGCATGTATCGAAAGGCGACCGGAACGCAAAAGCACCGTTCACGCACACGGCGAAGCGACGGCGCCCGAAGCGTGGTTGACCATTCGCAGCTCTGAAAGCGGAAAAGAAGCGGAAAGGAAGCGGAAAGGAAGCGGAAAGGAAGCGGAAATCTGAGATTTCCGCTCTTGGCACGTATCGCCCCTAGCGCCCCGCTGGGGGCGTTTTTCTGGGCGCAAAGCGGAAATCCTGTGCCTTTCCGCCCTTTCCGGTCTGTGGTCTGAAACTGGCGTGTGTATTCGGCGGCAGGTGTTGGCCGACACGTCGGGGATTACAGATAGGAGCTTTCGCCATGATCGGGAAACAGACACCGGCAGCCGACGCCGTACAAGCTCGGCGGTGCGCGGCGACGTTCGAGAACGCCGCGATGCTCGACGTAAACCAGGTTGCTGCGCTGCTTTGCTGCAGCGCGCGGCACGTCTATCGGCTCGCCGACGCGGGGCTGATGCCACGGCCGATCAAGCTCGGGTCGCTGGTCCGCTGGCCGCGCCGCGGCGGCGGGGCTACGCACAGTATCGAAGATTGGATCAGCGCGGGGTGCCCGTCGTGCCGGAAGGCGGTGTCGCGATGATCGCACCTACCGCGATTCTTGGCGGACCGACCGAAGGCGAGCGGCGCAAGTCCGACGTGCTCACCGAACTGGCGGCGCGGCGCGAAGTATACGTCAACCGTGGGCGCCGGGCGCTACTCATAACGCTTATTGAACGCGGGGAGGCGACCGCCGACGACGTTCGTCGCGCTGTCGAGTTGCCGGACGGAATCAGCGCGGTCTGTCTCGGGGCCGTGCCGGGCGAGTTGGCGCGGCGCGGCATCGTGCAGCGCGTCGGGTTCGCTACGACGGCACGGCCAGAAGCGCACGCACGGCCCGTCAGCATATGGGCGCTTCGCGATCGGGCCGCTGCCCTTCGCTGGCTCACCGCTCACCCGGATCGGCGCGACCCGGTTGAGGACGCTGACGAGGGCTTCTTGTTCTCGATGGGCACCCGCAAGAACGAAGGCCCGACGGTTGCCGCCGCCGGGCTTTCGTAAATCGAAAGGATCCGATCTATGGCACGTAAACGACTCTCTGACATTCTACGCAACAGCGAGCGCGACGCAATCGCGTCCGCATGGCAGAGCACCCAGGCAGCCGGCGAACTGACGCCCCTGCCGCCCGGCGACTATATCGCGCATATCGTCAGCGGCGAGTTGTTCACCGCCCGGACGAACGGGACGGCCGGATACAAGATCAGCTTTCAGGTGTGCGAGGGCGAGCACCGGGGCCGGCGGTTCTGGCATGATCTGTGGCTCACGCCGGCCGCGCTGCCGATGACGAAACGCGACCTTGCCAAGATTGGCGTTACGGCGATGGAACAGCTCGAAGCGCCTATACCGCAGGGCATCCGCTGCAAAGTGAAACTCGCCTTGCGGAAGGATGACGACGGCACCGAATACAACCGCGTCCGATCCTTCGAGGTTGTCGGTATCGACCGGGCCGAACCGGACGCCTTCGCGCCGGCGGACTTCGACCCGGCGCCGGACGCGGGCGACAGGGCGGCCCAAGCCGAACCCGATCTGACGGCGCTCCAGGACCAGGCCGCTCAGGAACCACCCGGGGACGCATCGTTTGCGTTCGGACACAACGTCGGGGGTGCGCCATGATGACCCGCGACGAAGTACCGCCGAAGTATCGCAAGGCGTATGACCGGGCCGTGACGGGCAAGGCATCACCCCGTACGGCGATCAGACTTCACTGCCTGATGTGCTGCGGCTGGATTCGGTCCGAGGCCGAACAGTGCACCGCGCCCGGTTGTCCGCTGTTTCGATACCGTCCGGGGGCCGCACCAAGCCGCCCGGGGAAGGGGTTTGCGCCGCGCCAAGGCACGCAAACCGTCGAGGTGGCTTCCGGGGCGGGGGCAACGCGGAATCGGTGCCGGAAGGCCGGTTCGCCGGAGGGTGCCGCATGACACCGGCTGGCTATCGCTACGGCTTTCGGGTGCTCGGACCGACCACGGAACGGCGGCGGCTCATCGGCTGGGCTCCCGCGTTCCGGGCGTACCTCGAATGCGACGGACGCGCCGAGCTGGGCCGAGAAGCGTACCTGTCCGCGTTCACGTTCGGCGATGACTTCCGCCGGCACCTCGAAGCGACCGGCTCGCCGAAGGGCTTCGCCGGGCCGTGCTGGGCACCGTTCGTGTGGTTCGACCTGGACGCGCCCGACGCCGTGGGCTTCGCCCTTGAGGCCGCCCGGCGCCTTGCCGGTGCGATTACGGGCCGGTTCAAGATCGCCGATGATGCGTTGCTCGTCTTCTACAGCGGCTCGAAGGGCTTTCACGTCGGGGTGCCCACCTGTTTTTGGGGGCCGGCGCCGGGGCCGCTGTTCCATCGGATCGCCCGGGCGTTCGCCGAGCGGATCGCGGCGGCGGTCCCCGTGACGATCGACACCGGCATCTACGACCGGGTGCGGATCTTCCGGGCACCGAACAGCCGGCACGCAAAGACGGGGCGATACAAGCGGCGGCTCACGTTCGATGAGCTGATGGGGTTGTCGCTCGATGCGATCACGCGGCTCGCCGAGGCGCCCGCGCCCGTCGAGTGGGAACCGCCGACGGGAACGAGCGCCGAGGGCGCGAAGCTCTGGGGCGAGGCCGCCCGCCAGGTTGAGGCCGAAGCGACCGCCCGCCAACAGCGAGGGCCCGTCAACAGCACGGCCGCGACATTGAACCGGGCGACGCTGGCATTCATCCGCGAAGGGGCCGCCGTCGGGGACCGGCATAAGCGGTTGTACTCGGCGGCGGCGAATCTGGCGGAGTACGGCTGTCCGCCCGCGCTGGCGCATGCGCTGCTCACCGAGACGGCGCTTGATTGCGGGCTGCCGCCTTCGGACGTGCGCCGGGCGATCGACAACGGGATTGCGTCGGTCGGATCGGCGGTGGTCATGACGCCGGGCGGCGAAGGAGGCGGACATGGCTGAGTACAAGGCGAACTATCGCAGCGGCTCGGACGTGCTCGGCGGCTGGCGCGATGACGTGCTTACGGGCAAGGGGCCGGTACTATTTCCGGCGGGTGCGGGCGAGCTGGCCCGTATCGAGATCGGCCCGAAACTGGTAACGCTCACCGGCGGACCGCCGGGGGCCGGCAAGACCGCGCTGGTTATGCAGCTTGTGACCGATGCCCTTCGGCTTACGCCGACGCTTCGGGCGGTTGTCTGCAACATCGAAATGCCGCCGGAAACGCTGTTGGACAGGCAGCTTGCCCGGCTGTCGGGCATCGACCTGTCGGACATCCGGCACCGGCGGCTCGGGGCCGATCACGCCGACCGCATCGACCAGGGCTTGCACACACTCGAAGCGGTCGCCGATCGGCTTGCCTTCGTCCGCCCGCCGTTCGACCTCGACAACGTGGCGGCAACGGCGGACGACTTCGAGGCGGGGTTGATCGTGCTGGACTACATCCAGCGAATCCGACCGCGGGGCGTTCACGACGACCGGCGTGCTTCGGTCGATGCGACGATGGATTACATCCGCCAGTTTGCCGACGCGGGCGTTGCCGTCGTTGTCGTGGCCGCCGTGGCCCGGACGCGGGATGCCAAGGGGCGCAGCTCGTACAGCGGCGACGGGTTGAATCTGGCATCGTTTCGCGAATCATCCGAGCTGGAGTACGGGGCCGATTCGGCGTTCGTGTTGGTGCCGGACGATGGCGCCGACAGCGAGACGGTTACGCTCCGGTGCCTCAAGGACCGCAACGGCGATCCGAAGGACATCGGCTTGCGATTCGACCGGCCGCGTCAATCGTTCACGCCGGTCGTGACGGCCGGGACGCCGGCAACTGTTGAGGACCGGGGCAAGCTCCGCTCGGCTGTGGCCGCACTCTGGAACCGGACACCGACGGCGAATGATGACGGGGGCGACGAATGAGCAGCGAGCCGCGTGTACTGCCGGGGTGCTCGGTGCTGCCGCCGATGGAATCGCCGGGCGAACGGCCCGGACGGCGTGAACCGACGGAGACGGCCCGACGAGCGCCGAAGGGCAAGCGGGCCGCCGGCCGGTTCGGGGTGCTGAATGCGTTCGTTGACTTCACGATGGGCGGACTGCGCCGGAACGAAATCGCCGTATGGCTGGTGCTCTGGCGGGACACCAGGAACGGCATCGCCCGGACCGCTCAGGCGGACATCGGCCGGCGGGCGCGGATCGCACGCCGGACCGTGGTACGGGCGATTCAGCGGCTTCGGGAAGGCGGTTTGTTGACCGTGGTGCGCCAGGGTGGGATCAACCGGGGGCCGTCGGAGTACCGCGTTCGCCCGCTCGGAACCGATCGGGCGACGTGTGCCACAGCTACGGCACCTTAACGTGTGCCAATCCGGCGCCGTCGCCGGTGCCACGGCTCTGGCACATATCCCAGAAGGGACCAGAATGCGGCGCCCGTGCTGGTCGCACGGGGCGCCTCGAAGAAAGGCGCTTGACAGCGCCGGGAGCGTGTGGTATATTTATACCAGCATCATGGCACGACGGCACGAAACCATATCCGGCGTATTGAGAAGGGCGATCGTGGACAGCGGCGTACCGTATCTGACGTTGGAACAGGCCACCGGCGTGAACCGGCAGTCAATCGCGCGGTTCGTCGCCGGGGAGAACTCGCTTCGGCTCGACAAGGCCGACAGGTTGGCGACGTACCTGGGAATCAGAGTCCATCGTGCAAAGGGTGCCACATGAAAAGACCGATTCGACGGGTCCGCGTAGGTTGCTTCACGAATGCCTTGCTGACGGTGAGTACCGCGTGCTTGGTTCTTCTGTGCGTCAGGGAAGCCGGCATCGACTGGGGTGCGCGCTTTCGTAATTTACTTCATGCCGAGACGATGGATGCGATGAGGGTTGTAGTTGTGAACCCGACGCTGGACGTGAACGTCGAGAATCCGGCCTTGGACGTGAACGTGGAAAACACGCCGCTGGACGTGTCGATTCAACGTTAGAGGTACTTGATTATGGCAACCGTGTACAAGCCAACATTCACGAAACCGTTGCCGCCAGGGGCGGAGATCATCACCCGCAAGGGCGAACGGCTCGCCCGGTGGAAGGACGCGAAGGGCAAGACCCGCACCGCGCTCGTGACGGTGCCGGCGACTGGCAAGCATGCCGGCCAGATGCGGATCATCGTCGAATCGGCGTGCTACGTGGCGAAGTATCGGGACGGCGGCGGTGTCGTTCGCGTCGTGCCGACAGGCTGTCGTGATGAAACGGCGGCTCGTGGGGTGCTTGCCGAGCTGGTACGCCGGGCCGAGTTGGTCAAGGGCAACGTCGTTACGGCGGCGGAAAGCGCGGCGATGGATCATGCCGACTCACCGTTGATACAGCACGTCGAGGCATACGTTGCCCACCTGACAGCGGCGGGCGTGACGGACGGCCGGATTGCGGCGGTACGGCAACGGCTCACGACGGCGTTCGGCGCCTGCGGATTCACTCGGTTGGCGGACATGGACGGTGCGGCAGTGGAGCAATGGCTCGTCGGCCGGCAGGCTGAAGGGGCGTCGGCCGCGACCCGCAATGCCTATCGCAGCGTGTGCGTCGCGTTCGGAAACTGGTGCGTGTCCACACACCGGCTTACGTTGAATCCGTTCGGTCGGGTGCCCAGGGCCGATGAGAAAGCCGATCCGCGACGTAAGCGCCGCTCGTTGACCGAAGATGAGTTGCGGCGGCTGTTGGGCATCGCCCGTCGCCGACCGCTTGCCGAGTATGGCCGCAAGCCCGTCAAGGCTGAACCGGCCGAAGGCTCGAAGCGGAAGCGGGCCAACTGGACGTTTGAGCCGCTGACGTTGGCGAACATCGCCGAGTGTGAGGCAGCGGCGCGGGTGCGATTGGCAGAAAGGCCCGCCCGCGTGGCGCAGCTCGAAGCGACCGGAAGGGAACGGGCGTTGATCTACAAGACGCTGGTGCTGACCGGGTTACGCAAGGCCGAGTTGGCGTCGGTGACGGTCGGGCAGCTTGACCTTGGCGGGGCCATGCCTCATATCGCGCTCGACGCGGCGGACGAAAAGAACCGCGAAGGGAACAGCGTACCGCTGCGGGGCGATCTGGTGGCGGACTTGTCCGAATGGCTGGCCGATAAGCTGGCGTCGCTCCAAGAGGCCGCAATCGCGTCGGGCAGGCCCGTGCCGATGCGCGTACCGCCCGACTCGTTGCTGTTCAACGTGCCGGATGGGCTGCTACGGATCATGGATCGCGACCTTGTGACCGTCGGCATCGCCCGTCGGGTGAAACGCAACGATAAGTGGCGCATCGATAAGCGCGACGAACGCGGGCGGACGATCGATGTCCATGCCCTTCGTACCACCTTCGGGACGCTTCTCAGCAAGGGCGGGGTGACGCTGCGGACGGCGCAGGCCGCGATGCGGCATTCTGACCCGAAGCTGACCGCCAACGTATACACCGACCCGAAGTTGCTCGACGTGGCGGGGGCGCTGGACGCACTGCCGAGCCTGCCGCTGGACGGCGGCCGTGAGGCCCAGCGGCAACGGGCGACGGGCACGACGGACGCTTCCCCGCTTGTACCGCCGCTTGTACCAACTCTCGGCGAATCTGGTACAAGCGGGTCGCTCCGTGTCAGCGGCAATGGAACTGGGGGGGCTGTGAGTAACTCGGGGGGCGAGGCAGAAACCAGTGAAAATGGGCCGAAAAGTCGTCGCCTGACGAACGCTGACAAGACTTCTCGCAATTGGGCGATGAGGGGCTCGAACCCCCAACCTCATCCGTGTAAGGGATGCGCTCTGGCCAATTGAGCTAATCGCCCGCTTGGACGGGTTCTCAGTATACCCGCGCCGGCGGCGATTTCCATGATGCCGAGGACGTATGAGCCGGGCGCGCCGCTGCCTGGGTCGGCGCGGAGTCGGGGGCGGCCCGGCCCGCCAGCGCGGGATGCGGCGCGGCGGCGCGCAAAAAACGCGTCTCCGACCCTCGTTACGAAAGCCGGAGACGCTGTCCCCAAATCCTCGGAACCATCCGGGCCGTTGGGAACCGGCAAATGCGTGACGCCCCGCATGACGCCCCGCATGGACTCTCTTGCCGCCGGTGACTCCGTCCGGCGGCGTGCTACTCTCCCCGGTCGTGCGACCCGCCGGCCGAATCCGGCGGACCATTCCATATCGCATGCCGCGCCGCCAGGGCGCTCCCTACCACTGCGGCGGGATGACTGCACGCCCGGGCGGCGCGGGCTTCAGGCGATTCGACGGCTTGATCAAGCCTCGTGCCCGCGGCAGGCGGCACGCGATGTTACCGGGTCGTGTCCGCGCTACCGCATTCATGCAAGTGAACCATACGAAACAAATGGCGACGGGGCAAACGAATCCCGCAGTTCCTGTGACGGTTACGCGTGCAGATGTCCAACGGCCCATAAGGAAACGGCGTGGCGAATCCGGCCTGTTCGGCGGTCTGATTGCGCTTGCGGGGCGGTAGGGGCCCGTCTTTGCGCTCGTGGATTGGCGCGCAGCCGGGGTGCCCCCGCGTGCGTGGGCTTCGGCTTCAGGACGCGGCGGGCTTGCCGCGCGAGCGGCCGGTGAGCCTGGCGCGTGGGCGGTCGTCGGCGGGGCAGCTCATTCCACCGTGACGCTCTTGGCGAGGTTGCGCGGCTTGTCCACATTGCAGCCGCGGAGCACGGCGGCGTGATACGCGAGCAGTTGCAGCGGCACCACCGTAAGCAGGGGTTGCAGCGGCTCTGGGCAGTCGGGAACGTAGAATACGTGGCGGGCGTGCCGGCGGATCTCGTCGTCGCCCTGCGTGGCCACGGCGATGACATGGCCGCCGCGACTCCGCACTTCCTCGATGTTGCCGATCACCTTGTCGTACTGACTGCCGCGCGTCGCGATGAAGACGGCCGGCATCCCGTCGCTGATCAGTGCGATCGGACCGTGCTTCATCTCGGCGGCGGGCATGCCTTCGGCGTGGATATAGCTGATTTCCTTGAGTTTCAGGGCGCCCTCGAGGGCCACCGGGTAATGATAGCCGCGCCCGAGGAACAGCCAGTTCTCCCGGCCGACCAGGTCCTCACAGACCCGGCGGATCCGGTCCGATTGATCGAGCACCTCGCTGATCTGATCGGGAATCCGGTTCAGGGCGTGGATGAGATGGGCGGCGTCGTGCTGTGACAGGAACTTCCTTCGCCCGAGGTAGATCGCCAGCATCGCGAGCACGGCCAACTGGCTCGTGAACGCCTTCGTGCTGGCAACGCCGATTTCCGGTCCGCAGTGGAGGTAGATTCCCGCGTCGGTCTCCCGTGCGATGGTGCTGCCGACCACGTTGACGATGCCCAGGGCGATTGCGCCGCGTTCGCGCGCCTCGCGCAATGCGGCGAGCGTGTCCGCCGTCTCGCCGGACTGGCTGATCGCAATGATGATGCTCCCGAACTCGATCACGGGGTTCCGGTAGCGGAACTCGCTGGCGTATTCGGTCTCGGCGGGGATTTTGGCGATGTCTTCCAGGAGGTATTCGCCCACAAGGCCGGCGTGCCACGCCGTCCCCTGGGCCGTAAAGATGAAACGGCGGGCCCGGACCAGCTCCCGCGAGAACTTGTCGATCCCGCCCAGGTGGACGGTGCCCTCGTGCACGTCCAGCCGCCCGCGAAGCGTATTGCGCAGGGACTGGGGCTGCTCGAGGATCTCCTTCTGCATGAAGTGCTCGTGGCCGCCCAGCTCGATCTGTTCGAGCGACCATTCGACTTCCTGGACGTCCTTGGTGACGGGGACGGCATCAAGGGTGGTCGTGCGGAACCCGTCGCGCGAGACAACCGCCATCTCGCCGTCGGCGAGATAGACGACCTGAGTAGTATGTTCAATGATCGCGGAGGCATCCGAGGCGACCAGATACTCTCCGTTGCCGATGCCGATGATCAAGGGGCTTCCCTTGCGGGCCACGACGATGCGGTCGGGCTCGTCCGCACAGAGCACGGCGATGCCGTAGGTGCCCTGGATCTCGTGCAGGGCGGAGCGCACCGCGTGTTCGATGTCGCCGCTGTAGAAGTGCCCCACGAGCTGCGCGAGCACCTCCGTGTCCGTCTCGCTGTGGAAGACGACCCCCTGCGCGTCCAGGAACTTCCGAAGCGACTGGTAGTTCTCGATAATGCCGTTGTGGACCAGCGCGATGCGTCCGTCGAGGGCCAGATGGGGATGGGCGTTGGCCTCGCTCGGCGCGCCGTGCGTCGCCCACCGGGTATGGGCGATGCCGATCGTTGCGTCGCTGTCATGGCCGGCCAGCTTGCCTTCGAGCATGCTGATGCGGCCCTTGGCGCGGGCCAGAAAGATGCGCCCGTTCTCGAGCATCGCGATGCCGGCCGAGTCATACCCGCGGTATTCAAGCCGCTTGAGGCCCTCGATCAGGATGGGCTCGGCGCGCTTGTGTCCGATATAACCGACGATCCCGCACATAAACAGTTCTCCTGCGAACGGGCGGGGCCTGCGTGCCCGTATGCGCCTCGACACACCTGTACAGGATTATCGGTTGCCCGGAAGGACGAATCAACGAATACGGCCTGTCGCGAATGTGTGTTTTTCGAGCGGATGCGGGCTTTGCCGTTCTTTTCACAGCGGTCCGCCGGCGGCGCAGGACCTCAGCGGGACGGCGGAGCCACGACGGCGTGCTTGCGCAACTGGTTCAGTGCGGCGCGGAAGTCCTTCGGCAGGGGAGCTTCCCATCGCATTCGCTCGCCCGTGGAGGGGTGCTCGAACTCGATGGTCTCGGCGTGCAGGGAGAGCCGGCCGATCAGCGGGCGTTCCTCATGGCGGCGGGGTGGGTTGTAGTCGGCCTTGAACGTCGACAGCATGAGAGCCTCACTTCCGCCGTAGAGCGTGTCGACGGCAAGCGGCATGCCCGCGAGCTGCAGGTGCAGACGGATCTGGTGTTGCCGGCCGGTCAGGGGCCGGCAGCGCAGCAGCGCGTAGCCGGCGAAGCGTTCGATCAGCTCCCATTCGGTAACGGCCGGCTTGCCGCGTTTCGGATTGACGCAGACGCGGACGACCTCGCCGCGCATCTCGCCGATCGGGGCATCGATGCGTCCGGTCGGTTCGTCGGGCGCGCCGCGGACGAGGGCGACGTAGGTCTTCGCGACCGTGCGCGCCACGAACTGTGCCGTCAGGGCGCGTTGAGCCTCGACCGTTTTCGCCACGACAAGGACGCCGCTCGTGTCGCGGTCGATCCGGTGCACGATCCGCAGCGGGCAGGCGAAGGGTTGCCGGGACGTTTCGGTGAGCCGCGAGAGGATCGTTTCGCCCGTGCCGTGCCGTTCGGGGACGCACGGAAGGCCGGCCGGCTTGTTGATCACGAGGATGTCGTCGTCTTCGTGCAGGATTGCGATGGATTCGCGTCGCATGGGTCGGGTCGTTCCCTCCGTCGCGTCAGGGTTTCTCCGGTCCGGGCTGATCCAGTTGCAGCGCCTCGAGCCGCGACGAGCCTCCCGCCTGGCCGATCGTGATGATCGTATCGTGGGCCTGCAGGACGGCGTCGGCGCCCGGGTTGAAGGTCGTGCGGCCGTCGGGATGCTGGATGGCGACCACCATGACGTTGGCGCGTTGACGAATCTGCGCCTCGCGAAGGGTCTTGCCCTGCATGGGGGAGCCGGGGGCGATGAGGTACTCGTCCATTTCCAGTTCCACGCCGCGTGCCGCCATATCGACGAAGTCGACGACATGCGGGCGGGTGAGGAGGTTGGCGATTCTCGCCGCCCCGATCGCGTGCGCGCTGAGCACGCGGTTGGCCCCGGCGCGCAGCAGCTTCGGTTCCGAGGCGCTCTGCTCGGCGCGGCTGATGATGAACAGGTCCTTTTGCAGGCCGCGAGCCGTGAGGGTCACGAAGACGTTGTCCGCGTCGTGGGGGAGCACGCAGACCAGCGCCCGGGCGCGCAGGATGCCGGCCTCCAGGAGCGTGCTCTCTTCCGAGGCGTCGCCCAGGACGTACAGCATCTTCTCCTGCTCAATCCGGCGCGTCCGGGCGGAGTCCCTGTCGATGACGACGACGGGCGTGTGCCGCTCCCGGAGCCCCTGCGTCACGAGCGAGCCCATACGGCCGAAGCCGCAGACGATGACATGCCCGCTGAGCTGGCTGATTTGTGCGTGCAATTTCCGACTCCCCAGCATACGGCCGACTTCGCCGCCCACGATCATGGCGGTCACCGTGCCGAAGGCGGCGAAGACCGTGCCGATCCCGAAGACAATGATCACTATCGTCCAGATCCGCCCTGTGCCGTGCAGGGGAAAGACCTCGCGATATCCCACCGTGGAGAGCGTGGTTGCGGTCATGAACGCCGCATCCGCGAACGACGCCCCTTCCAGCACGACATAGCCGGCCGTGCCGACCAGGAACACCGTCAGCAGCACGAGCAGGGCAATGATGAGCCGTTTGCGTGAATCCATAAGGCTCGGGCGCGGGATGCCGATCGCACACCGCGCAAGTCGTGCAGAGGTTCCTCCGGCCGCCCGCCGCTTGCGAGCCGTTCACCGTCGCCGGCGCCGGCGGGCCGGCTTGAACTTACTGCCCAGCGTCTTGGGGATGGTCGGCGCGGCGGCGGCCTCGCCGGACCCGCCGAATACGCTCTGCTCGAAGCGCGACCGCGGCGTCTCGGTCGGCGAGAGGCTCGACCAGGCCGCCTCCTCGGCAGGGGGCGGGCTGGGCTCGAAACCCTCGATCGTGTCCCGTTCCAGCATCTTGTTGATGAGCTTCTCGATCTCCGTGAGCTGCTTGCCCTGCTCCTTCGTGACGAAGGTGTACGCGCGGCCGAAGGCGCCCATGCGGGCGGTTCGCCCGATGCGGTGCACGTACACGTCCGGGTCGTCGGGGATGTCGTAGTTGATGATGTGGCTGATCGCGTGCACGTCAATCCCGCGCGAGGCCAGGTCGGTCGCGATGAGGAGGCGAATCTGGTGTTTGCGGAACCGCGCCATCACGCGGTCGCGCTTCTGCTGCACCAGGTCGCCGTGTATCTCCTTCGCCTCGATGCCGGCCTGATGGAGCCGGTGGGCCAGCTTCCGGGCGCCGTGCTTGGTCCGGCAGAAGATGATGGCCAGCTTCGGCTGATCCCGCTTGAGCAGGGCCAGCAGGAGGCGGAACTTGTCCCACGGCTCGACGGAGAAATAGGCCTGCGACACCTCCTCCACGGTCAGCTCGTCCCGCGAGACGTTCAGCTCGAGCGGGTCGTTCGCATACTGGCTTACCAGTCGTTTGATCTCGTCCTCGATCGTCGCCGAGACGGAGATCGTCTGGTGCGGCGTGCGAATCTGCGAGAGGATGCGGCGGATGTCGTCGCGGAAGCCGATATCGAGCATCCGGTCCACCTCGTCGAGGACGGCGAAGCGGATCTCCTCGAACGAGAGCGCCCGCCGGTCGAGCAGGTCCATCAGCCGGCCGGGCGTGGCGACGACGATGTGCGGTTTGCGGCCGAGCTGGTGAAGCTGATGCCTGATCCGCTCGCCTCCGTAAACCGGTACGCAGCGCACGCGGGTAAACTCGTTGAGACGGATGATTTCGGCGGCGGCCTGCACGGCGAGTTCGCGCGTCGGCACCAGGACGATCGCCTGGAGCCGCCGATCCGGGTCGACGCGTTGCGAAACGGGCAGCCCGAAGGCGGCCGTCTTGCCGGTGCCCGTGCGGGCCTGTCCGATGACGTCCCGGCCGGCCAGAACGGGCGGAATCAACGCGCGTTGAATCTCCGTGGGCTCTCGAAAACCGATTTTCGACAGGGCCTTCAGCCAGGGCAACTCGACCCCAAGCTCAGCAAATGCGGATGGGGCCTGCGGCGGTGGGTGCATACCAGCTCCGTAACAACCTCAACAAAAGACCCATTATGATACCCCCGTCGAGGCCGGCATGCCAGCCCTGCGTTGCGCCGCGCCGCGGGCGAACGCCCGCGCGGGTTGTCCCCGCACGCGGCCGACGATAGATTCGGCGTGCATGGTGCTACCCGACGAGACGGTTCCCGCGGGGCCGCCCCGGGCGATAATCAGTCGCGCGGCCATCCGGCACAACCTGGACCTCGTTCGCCGGGCCGTCGGAGCCGGCGTGCGGCTTTGCCCGGCCGTCAAGGCGGACGCCTACGGACATGGTGTGGCGGCGGTATTGCCCGCACTGCGCGAGGCGGGTGTGGACATCGTGGCGGTGGCAACGTTCGCCGAGGCCGTTGAGCTTCGCTCGCTGCGCTGGACAGGCGGAATCCTGGCGTTCGGCAGGCCCGTGACGGGCGCGACAGCGCGCGAAGCGAGCGAGCTGGCCTGCGAGGCGATCCGGCACAACGTCGTCTGCACCATCGCGACCGTTGCCGAGGCGGAATCGCTGGCCGCCGCCGCCGCCCGGGCGGGGCGACCGGCGATCGTGCACGTCAAGCTTGACAGCGGCATGAGCCGGGCGGGCCTGCTGCCGGAGGAGGCAGCAGGGTTTGTGCGGAAACTGCGATCGATGCCGGGCCTGCGGGTCGAGGGTGTCTACACGCATTTCGCGACGGCTGACGAGGCGGACCTGACGTTCACGCGGGGGCAACTCGCCGTGTTTCGGGACGCCGCCACCGGGCTCGACGTGGCGGTCCGGCACGCGGCGAACAGCGCGGCCGTCTTCCGGTTGCCGGAGTCGCACTTTGACATGGTACGGCCGGGCGTGGCGGTGTACGGCTACTGGCCCGATCCGAGCCGGCGGCCGCCGGTTCCGCTGCGGCCGTGTCTGCGACTGGTGGGGCGTCTTGCGGCGGTGAAGCGGGTTCCGAAAGGCAGCGCCGTCGGCTACGGCCGGACCTTTGTTGCGCCGCGAGAGAGTGTGCTGGGCCTCGTGCCGGTGGGGTACGGGGACGGATACCGGCGGGCATTGAGCAACCAGGCCGTGATGACGCTGCGCGCCGGAACCGATCGGCAGGCCGTCGTGCCCGTGGTCGGACGGATCAGCATGGACCAGACGATCCTCGATGTGACGGATGTGCCGGACGTACGCGAGGGCGAGCCGGTGGTGATCATTGATGATGATCCGGACGCGCCGAACTCGGTGGCGGCGCTGGCCCGACTGATGAACACGATCCCGTACGAGGTGACGTGCGGGCTGGGGCGGAGAATCCGGCGTGTGGCGGCGGAATGAGGAACTGCGGATCGTCGAGTAACCGAGTGACCGGGCGACCGGGCAACGGACTGACGAACCGACGAAACGACGGGGTATCCATGCTTCGCGAACTGTTCGAACGACAGGCGGAACTGAACCGACGGATCGGCTTCGACGCGGTAAGGCTGCGGGAGCATTTCGACCCGCAGGTCGCCGGCGAGTGGCTGAACAACTACATCGCCGCGGCGAGCAATGAGCTGGAGGAGCTTCGCAACTGCACCTACTGGAAGCACTGGTGCGCGGAGGCGAAGGCCGGCCGCCGCTTCGAGCTGCATGACCTGCAGAACGCCCGCGTCGAGGTGATCGACCTGCTCTTCTTCTGGATCAGCATGGCCCAGTGCGTCGGCCTCGACGCCGATGACGTGATGGAGCTGTACCGCAAGAAGCTGGAGGTCAACCACCGCCGTCAGGACGCCGGCTACGCCATGGCGACCAAGACCGAGGCGGATAACCAGGGCATTCATCTCGAGGGGAAGCGACGGAACAACCGACCGACGAAGCCACGGAAAAAGACAACGTGACGCCGTCTCGGCACGCACAAGAAGCCGCTCGGGCATGCGGTTCATCCCCGTTTGAGGCCCCGGCGACCGGACGGGGGCCGGCAAACCGTCGGAACCGGCCCGGCAGCCTGCCGTCCGAAGGGTATTCCATGACGAACGCTCGCTTACGAATCGCGACTTGTGAGCTCGGAGGGACGAGCCCTGCCCCCGTGCCCGTCACTTGCCTATTCCGGCCGTATTCGGAATCATAGTAGGCATGGAACCAGCCCGGAATCCGCGCCGCCACCGCACCCGCACCGCACTGATGGTATTGACGGCCTTCGTGGCGGCGGCGGTGGTCGTTGTGCTCCTGAGTCGGGAGCGACTGTTTCCGAAACGGTTTGCCGTCGTCGAGCCGGGTCAGCTTTACCGCGGGGGGTACACGGAGCCCTGGCCGCTGAAGCGGCTGATCGAGGGGTACGGGGTGCGGCATATTCTCTGCCTGATGAACTTTGCCCCCGGCGACCCCCGTGAGTCCAGGGAACTGAAGGTTGCTTCGGAGACGGGCGTTACGCTCAAGGAGATCCCCATGCCCGGCAACGGCTGCGCCGACTTCGCCAGCCTGGATGCGGCGGCCGACTACATCGCCGACCCGGCGCACCGGCCGCTGTTCGTCCACTGCGCCGCGGGGGTGCAGCGAACCGGTGCGGCCATTGCCGCCTATCGCATGAAGCACTGCGGCTGGACCTACGATCGCGCCATTGCCGAGGCGGAGCACTACGGCCTCAGTCGCCGCGACAATGCGGAGCTGTATGAACATCTGCGGGGTTACTACGAGTCGCTTACGGGTGTGGCGACGCGGCCCGCAACGGCTGCAACCGGACGTCCTTCCGCGTCCGCTGCGTACCGGTCGGACCCCGCATTGACGCCGGCGACCGCTCCGGCTCACTGAAGATCCGCAGCAGCCCGATGAGCGGCCGTTCATTCGCCGCCGGGCATATCGCCGTCGCAGGGGCTTGGCGCGGCGGCGTCATGCCGCGCGATCATCGGGTTGGCGAATCCCGGGATTTCGTGTGGCCGGCAGGTTTGCGGCGAAGGACGCATCACGGCCGGCGGCCCGGCGCTATCCGCCGAAAAGCCGGCGGCGGATATACTGCAGGCGGGAGGCGCCCTCGCCTCTGCTGTCGCGAAGCCACACCGCCATCGCGCGGTCAAAGCAGTTCGCGCTCAACAGCACCACCGCCGGTTCCTTCATGCGGGCTTGCCGCGTCATTCGGATCAGCAGCAGGCGATCCCACCAGCCCAGCGAGGCGGCGCGTCCCAGTTGCCACAGCAGCCGGACGGGCTGACGGGCCCGGTCGCCTTGCGCTCTCTGCTGGAGGCGATACAGGATCGCGAGCACGAGGGGAATCGCCGCGAACAGCATCAGCACCTTGAGGAGCGTTCCCCCCGCGCCGGGGTTGTCCTGGAAAAGCTGATGGACGGCCCTGGCACGCTCTTCCGGCGTGAGGTCCACGGGTGCCTGCAGCAGGAGAATCAGCGGGCGGATCGCAGCACCTCCTCGTGCATGAGGTCCTCGTCGGCCGGCCCGGGCTCGGGGCCGAGCCCGTCGAGGACTTCGCGGGCGCGACGGCGGATCTGCGGGTCCGGGTCGCTCTGCGCGAGCTCGGCGATCCGGTGTATCAGCGGCGTCAGGCGCAACTGCCCCACGACCCACAGGCCGCTTCGCCGCTGTTCCACATCGGGGCTGCGGAGCATGGCGCACAGCGACTCGGCCGCCTCACGCACCCGGAGTTTGAGCAGTGCCTTGACGGCGTTGGCACGGGTTCGATTGTTCTCATCCTGAAGCTTCTCGTGGACGAGCGGCTCGTTCGCGGCCGCCGCGAACAGATTGAGCGATTCAATCGCGTTTGCCTGGACACGGCTGTCCGGATCGCGCAACGCACCGCGGAGCAGCAGTTCACTGGCGGGCGTCCGGATCTGCCCCAGCACCGTCATGGCGGCACTCCGCACGACGGGGTCGGCGTCGTGGGCCAGGGTGTACACCGTCTGCTCGAAGGCCGGTCCGCAACCCGCAACCGCAAGGATTCGCAGGGCCTTGATCCTCGCCGTGACGCTCTGGCTACAAAGCTTCGTCCGGGCGAACGCGTGGACGGTCTCCGGGCGGCTCAGAACCGCCAGACCCCGGTCGGCCTGCTCGCTCGGAGAAAGCGACTCGAACTCGGTCCAGTACCGTTCCATCTCCACGACGAACGGGTTGTCTTCGCAGAGCGGGCCCTTGGGCGGCTCGCT
This sequence comes from uncultured Planctomycetales bacterium, assembly GCA_964653435.1. GTDB lineage: Bacteria > Planctomycetota > Phycisphaerae > UBA1845 > PWPN01 > CAZMVY01. The sequence continues at coordinate 20,362 of CAZZFA010000003.1, forward strand.
CGCCTCCAGCCGGGCGCGCCGCTTGAGTTCTCGCCGTGCGATGGCCGCGAGCTGGGGATCGCTGCCCTCGACGACCGCTCGAAGCACCATCGACGACGCCGCGCAGCGGGTCTCGCACAAACCCCAGGTCGCGGCCCGCCGGCCGTCCGGTCCGCCGCGCAGAAGCAGCTTCCGAAACAGGCCGACCTTCGTCTCCGCCGGAAGGTTGGTCTGCGCCAGCAGCCGCACCGCGCCACACTGATCCTCCAAGGTCCACTTTTCCGCGCAGGCGAAGCTCTCCGTCAGGCGGGGCCATTGCTTTACCAGCCGAAGCGACCGGGACAGCGGCTCGGCCCGCAGCCGCCAGCTCTGGCGGATCCATTCGGTGATGGTCGGCTCGGGCAGGTTCCCCGACAGCGCCCGTACGATGGTCGGGCGGAACTCATCGTAGGCCAGGGCCTCAATGGTGAACGGAACAAGGCGGGGTGTAAGTGTGCCCTGGATGATGTCCAGCGCGGCCCGGCGCGCGTGGCCGCCGGCCAGACGCAGGATAGACCAGAACCGCTCGCCCAGCTCATCGACAAGCCACATCGCGGTCTCGACGACAGGGGGGTGGAGGTGCTTGTCGAAGGATTCCAGGGCGGCTCCGACGGCGTCGGCGAGTTCATGCCGGTCGAGCAGCTTTTCCCGCAGCGCCGCCTGCTTGCCGTGCAGGCATTGGGCATCCGGCGGCCCCTCGCCCCAGTCTTTCGTGAAGGCGGTCATTTCCGTGAGGAATCGGTCGACGAGCGACTGGAGCGCCGTGGCCGCGGCCTTTCGCACGCGGGGGGAGCGGTCGCGCAGAAGGCTGCTCAGCAGATACGCGAGGCGGTATCGCCGCGACTCGGTCACGATGGTCACCACGTTCAGCCGCGCCTGCACCTCGTCCATCGAGCAGCAGTCCCGCATGGCTCCGCAGAGGCGATCGACGCAGCCAAGCACCACCTGTTGCTGCTCCTTGCTCATCCGGTGGTACCAGGCCACGAGCCCGGCCAGGCCGGCGGGCTGATTGCGCTCGAGGGCCGCCCGCATGATCGCGTCGATCGCTTCGGGTTCGGCCTCCGCCATCGCCGCAGCCAGCGCATCGTCCGCCGCGAGGTTCCTGGTTTGGATCAGCGCATCAAAAACGGCCTTCAATGGCATAAAGCGCGCACGTCCTCCCGCTAATTATCGGCCTGGCGCCAAGCACTCGTGAATAACCTTTTTTATCGTCGGCAATCCGGTTGCCGCCCCCGCGGGACGGTCTTGCGCACCGCGGGTGGGGGTGGCGGCGGACGCCGGCGACGTATCGAACCGGGACACGCTTTGCCGCCCCCGCGGAGCGGTAGTTTCGTTATGGCCGCCTCTTGGGGGGCTGGTCGGCCTCTGGAGAGCCCTCTCGCATGTGCGGGTGCCCCGTCGCGAACCCGGTTGCCAGGGTCGGGATGCGGGTGCGGCGGGTCGGAATGGGTTTGCGGAGCGGGGGTTGCGGTCCGCAGCCCAGACCATTCGGGGGCGGGTCTTGCCAACCCTCGGCAGCAACGCACGTTACGCGCCAGGCACGTTGACAATCGGAGGTGGAAACCGTAGTCTCTTGTGGCCGCGATTCCACAAAGCAGCCTAACCTCGTTAGTTATAGCTGTGTCTATACCTGCGGAAGAGGATCGACGACCAGCGGACCGACCCGACGCCGGGCCCGAAGATGCCGAGCTTGTTCGGCGGGCACTCGGCGGCGAGGTGGCCGCTTTTGGTGCGCTTGTGGAGCGGTACCAGCGGCGGGCGGTGTCGGCGTCCTACCGTCTCGTCGGGAACATCCAGGATGCCTTGGAGGTCAGTCAAGACGCGTTCCTCCGGGCGTACCGGTCGCTGGGAAGCCTTAACGAGCCGGCGAGGTTCGGCCCGTGGTTGATGCGGATCGTCAGCAACCTGTCGTTGAACTTCCGGCGGTCGCGGCGGTCGGCAATGCGGGTCAGCGGGCTGCCCCTCGACGACGTGTTATCCGACGAGGAGTCGGCGCCGGCAGCCCGCGAGGAGGCCATCGCCGGCGGGGAGTGGTCGGTCGACGGGCTTGCTTCCGGCGAGGTCAGGAGTCGGATCGAGAAGGCGATCGCGGAACTGCCCGAGAAGCAACGGCTTGCCCTGATTCTTTTTGCCATCGAGGGCTGGCCGCAGCGGGATGTGGCGGAGATGCTGGGATGCAGCCTGGAGGCCGTGAAGTGGAACGTCTTTCAGGCTCGAAAGACGCTTAAGGAGAAGTTGGCGGCGTACCTGTGAGCCGAAAGCAGGCGGATCATGAGCGAGCACTTCGATAACGAACTGGACCGGCTGCTGGCGGGCAGACTCGACGGAGATCTCAGCGCGTCCGAGGCGGCTCGGTTGGATGACCTGCTCGCCGCGAGCAAGCGGGCGAAGGACGAGGCCGCCCGACTGGAGCGCGTCGACCGCGTCGTTCGTGCCCTCGGTATCCGCGGTGCGCTGCCGGATGTGGACTGGTCGGCGTTTCATGCGGGGGTCATGGAGCAGCTCTCCCGGCAGGCGGAACGGCGATCGCGTCGCCTTGTCGTATACCGCATCTTCTCGATCGCCGCGCCCCTGGCGGCGGCCGCAGCCGTGCTCCTCGTTCTTTCGCTGCACTGGGCAAGGTCTCCGGGCGGAGGGCCGCCTGTGGCGCAGCAGCCGCCACCGGAGGTTGTGCAGGTTGTGTACTGCCGGCCGGCGGAACCCGTCCGGCCCGCTTCCGTCGCCGAGATCCAGGTGACGTATGTCCGATCGGCCGAGCTCGAACGCAGCACCGCCGCCCGCGATGCCGCCGAGCAGGGGGCGCCGTCGCTGGCGGTTGCCAGCGGCAGCAAGGTGACGGCTCCCGCGCCCGCGATGAGCCTTGAGCCGTTTCCGCTCTGATGGATTGAACCACCGACCGGCCGTTTCCTGCCGTGTGGAGCGGTCGAGTCCTTGAACGAGGCCTGCGAAGGAGAACCCGTATCCCATGAGCCGTGAGAACACCGCGAGCAAGGCCCCCCGCCGCACCGCGTGGAGAATCCCGGGAGCCTTGTGCATCCTTACCCTGGTCCTTGCACCTCCGGCCGTTTCGGCACAGGTCGCAACCCCTCCGACCGCCACCGCTCCCGCCGCGAGCAACCTCGATGTGGCCGTCGAGCAGGCGCTGGACGAGAAGACCGACATTGATATCCGTGACGAGAACATCCTCGCCGCATTCGACGACCTCACCCGGCAGACGGGCGTGCGGCTCGTCATCGACGAAGGCACGTTGGATCGGCTGCCGTACGGCGAGCAGACCAAGCTTACCGCCCGGATCAAGGGGGCGACGCTTCGTGACGGGCTTACGGCCCTGCTGCGGCCGATCGGGCTGGTGTTCGAGGTTCGCAACGGGGCCGTGTATGTGTCGGCCCAACCCGCGCTGCAGCGGATCGTCCGACGGGCGAGCTGGGACGAGCTGGACCTGCTCCGGCGGCTGAACGAAACCCCCTGGTCGGAGTCGCTGTGGAACGAGCTGCCGGTGCAGTTCCGGGACGCCGGCTCGGATGAGAAGGTGAGCAGGGAGACCCTCGCGCGGCTCGCGAAGGCCGTGGGCGCGGGTTCGGCCGCCGAGGTGCTCGATCATGCCTGTGAGCAAGTGGGGTGGACGTGGTATCCGTCGGGGAAAAAGATCGTGGTTCTGAGCCGCACGAGCCAGACCAGACGCCAGCTCGATCGCCGGGTTTCGCTGCGGTTCTTCCGGACGCCGTTGAGCGATGTGCTGATGGACCTCGGGCGCGAAGCCAACGTGCTCGTGAAGATCGATCCGGGCGTCCTCGCGTCGCTGCCGGCGCAGGTCGCTCAGAGCTTTTCGCTGACGGTTGACAACACGAGCGTGCGACAGGCCCTCGAGGTGATTTCCGGGACGACGGGACTGGGCTTTTTCATCGAGAACGACGGGATCCGGGTTACGGCCAACCCGATTGCGGCCGAGTCGCCGGGCGCCGGCAGCACGGCGCAGGCGCCGTCGTCCAACCCGGTGGTTGGCATGGTTACGATCAAGGGGGAGAACGGCGCCCCGGATGTGAGCTTCTTCGTCCGGGAGAGCGACCTCGGGCCGGAGCTCAACGCCGCCCGCAAGGGGAAGGTGGAGGAGGCCGTCAACGCGATCCGCAAGGTCCTTCGCACGGAGAAAGTTGCCGGCGCCAAGTAGCCGACGGCCGGCACGGCCTCCCCGTTGCTTCTCTGCGTGTCGTCGCGTGACACCGGGACACGTGTTCATGCTTGCGGCACGCGGGATCGAGGGGCCGGTTTCGATACGCCGTCCCCGGCCATGCCCTTCCGGCTCGCCAGAAGGCTCCCGTTTTGAAAGCGGGCCATCCCGCTTCGCCGCCTTCGGCCGGGCCGGCCGCCGGCACGCCGGCGGGGCGGCGACTGCCGGAAACATCGGATCTTACCGACGGCGCTTCTCTGGTTTGAGACGGTGCTTTTCCCTTTCGGGCACTGGAGACCCGCGCGCCGAGGCGTTATAATGAGACGGGTGCGGGGGGAACCGGCAAGGGGCCAACGGGGGTCGCACGGCCTGACGAAGGTCGTGGTCGTCGTCTCTGCCGGAACCCGAGGGTGCGCCGCATCGCTCGGGAGCGAGAGAGCCGCAAGGTTCGCCCCTGCGCTTGCGGCCTTGCCGTGTTGTGTTTCGTCGTCCGTCTTTCTTAACGGAAAAGGGTGCAGCCTTGAGTACGACGCAGGCCGATGCCGTGCGGTCCTCTGCACACGGGACACTGGCTTCGCCGCGCCTGCCCGGGGACGAAGCCGCCGGTGCGGGCGATCCTCTCGCGGTCGGCGTGGGCGTGCCCGCGCAGTCGGGTGACTGGGCGCGTCCGGCCGTAACGACTCGGAATGTTGCCCGCGTCCGCATGCGGCGTGCGACGGTCGTCCTGGCCGTGGGCGCGGTGGTCGTCGCCGGCTATCTGGGTTTCAGCCGGTTGCGGGCCTCGGCTCCGACGGAGGATGTCCAGCTCTTCAAGGTGACGAAGCGGAGTTTTCCGATCATCCTTCAGGAGAAGGGCGAGCTGAAGGCGGCCAGCTCGATCGAGGTGAAGTGCGAGCTGGAGGGCCGCTCGACGATCATCCAACTGGTTCCCGAGGGCTCGCACGTGAAGAAGGGGGATCTGCTCGTCGAGCTGGCCAGCGATCAGATCGATGACAAGATCCGCGACGCGGAGATCGAGGTGACGCTGGCCCAGGCGGCGTACGATTCGGCGGTCAAGGAGCTCGAGATCCTCCGGGACGACAACGCCAGCAAGATCCGCAAGGCCGACCTGAAGCGGACGCTGGCGGAGCTGAAGGTCGAAGAGTACAAGCAGGGTCAGGCCGCGCAGCTCGAGCAGGACACCGAACTGGCGCTCAAGAAGGCCGAGTACCTGCTCCGGCAGGCCGTGGACAAGCTCAAGGACTCCGAGGAGCTCTACCAGCAGGAGTACATCACGAAGCTCGACGTGGAGGCCGACCGTTTCGCGAAATACCAGGCGGAGATCGAGCTCAAGACGGCCCAGCTCAAGCGCAAGGTGGCCATGGAGTACACGATCCCGATCGGACTCAAGCAGGTGCTGTCCGACCTTCAGGACGCCGAGAAGGACCTCGAGCGGGAGAAGAAGGCGGCAGTGGCGTCCGAGGCGAAGACGGTTGCCGACGTGGAGGCCAAGAAGGGCAAGCTGGAGCTGAACAAGGACAAGCTCGCGAAGCTGAAGGACCAGAAGCGCAAAGCGAAGATCTTCGCCGAGGCGGAGGGGATGGTGGTATACGGTGGCGCGGAAGACGATCATCACTGGGGCCGATCGGAGAACCAGATCGAACTGGGCGCCGAGGTCCGCGAGCAGCAGACGATCCTTCAGTTGCCCGACACGTCTTCGATGAAGGTCAAGATCCGCGTGCACGAGGCCAAGACCGAGCGCCTGAAGGTCGGCCTGCCCGCGACGGTCGAGATCGAGGGCTTCAGCGGTCAGGTTTTCACCGGCAGGGTGTCGAAGATCGCCGTTCTGGCCGACTCGTCCAACCGCTGGCTCAATCCGAACCTCAAGGAGTACGAGACGGAGATCCTGCTCGACGGCAAGTTCACGCAGCTCAAACCGAATGTGACGGCCTACGTGCGGATTCTGGTTACGGAACTGAAGGATGTGCTGGCCGTGCCGGTCCAGGCCGTCTTCGGCAAGGGCGACTCCTATTACGTTTTCGTCGACGAGCGGGGCGAGGCCAGGCCCGTCAAGGTGAAGGTGGGCCTCTCGAGCAACGAGTACGCCGAGATCAAGGAAGGGCTGCAGGAGGGGCAGTTGGTCCGGATGGTGATCACCGACGAGATGAAACTGAAGCTTCCGGAAGAAAGCGGCGAGCCGAAGGAGGCGGTACATCCGATGCCGGCGCCGTCGGCGGAACCGTCGTCGCCGGGCGCGGAGCGTACCGCACGCCCGGAGGGGCGTTCGGGAGGGCGTTCGGCGCCGGGTCAGAAGCCCAGGCGCGATCGTGGTCTCACAACACGGCCGGGGGCCTGACGATGGCGACCCTCGGTATCCCTTCGAGCCAGGCTGCTCCCGGGCAGCATCCGGGCGCCTCCGCGGCGGGGCCGCGGCGCCCCATGGCCCGTCTGATCCGCCTCGTGAAGATCTATGGCAAGCCGGGGACGAACATCGAGGTCGTCGCCGTGCGGGGGGTGACGCTCACCTTCCACGAGGGGGAGTATGTGGCGATCTGCGGGCACAGCGGCTCGGGCAAGAGCACGCTGCTGAATCTCCTCGGGTGCCTGGATCGGCCCACGTCCGGCCAGTATATCCTGGGCGACGACGACGTGTCGCAGTTGGACGACGACGCGCTGTCGGAGATCCGCAGCCAGCGTCTGGGCTTCGTCTTTCAGAACTTCAATCTGATCCCGCAGTTGACGGTATTGGAGAACCTGGAGGTTCCGCTGTTCTATCAGGGCATATTGCCGAAGGAGCGTCGGGAGCGGGCGCTGCAACTGCTCGACCGGGTGGGCCTGATCGAGAGGATTCACCACCGGCCGATGGAGTTGTCCGGCGGGCAGCAGCAGCGCGTGGCGATTGCCCGGGCGCTGATCAACGACCCGCTCCTGATCCTGGCGGACGAACCGACAGGGAACCTGGACACAGCGACGGGGGACGTGATCCTGGACCTGTTCGATCAGTTGCACGCGGAGGGCAAGACGATCCTGATGGTGACGCACGAGGAGAGCGTGGCGGCCCGGTGCAGGCGGATCGTGACGCTTCGCGACGGGCGGGTCGTCAGTGATGTCATGAACGGGTAAGTGTCGGCGGATCGCCGCCGGCGGGTTGCCGGCGACGAACCGATCGACGGATCGAGCGACCGGGCAACCGGGCGAGGGGCGGACGGAAGAGCGTCGCGTATGTACACGGGTCTGGGTTTTGCGACCGTTCGGCTTGGCATCAAGAACATCACGCTGCACAAGCTGCGCTCCTTCCTGACGACGCTGGGGATCATCTGCGGCGTGGCCGCGGTGATCTGCATGCTCTCGATCAGCGAGGGGGCGTCCGAGGCGGAGATGGCGCTGATCCGGCTGCTGGGCACGCAGAATGTGATCATCCAGTCGGCCCAGCCGGAGGCGGGCGGCGACGTCTCGCAGCAGGTTTCGCGGCTGCTCGAATACGGCCTGACGCGGGCGGACTACGACTTGATTGCCGGGACCATTCCGCACGTCAAGGGCATTGTTCCGCTGCGGGAGGTTGCGTTCGAGGCGTCGTACGGTCCCACGGTGTACCCGGCTACGGTCGTCGGAACGCGGCCGGAGTTCTTCAGCACGATTCACGTGACCGTCGCCGAAGGCCGGCCGCTTCAGGTCGTCGATCAGGCCAACATGGCAAAGGTCTGCGTGATCGGGGACGAGGTTCGCAGGAAGCTTTTCGCCTACGAGGATCCGATCGGCAAGGTCCTTACGGTCAGCACCGCGGCCTCCGGCGTGATTCCGTTCGAGGTGGTCGGCGTTCTGAGCCGGGTCGAGACGGCCGGGCTTCCGGCCAAAGGAGTGGCGGAGCGGAACCTCAACGCGGACGTTTTCATTCCGCTTTCCACGGCGGACGCCCGCTACGGCGACCTTCGGATCAAGGTCGGCAGCGGCACGCGGGAGTACAGCCGGTGCGAATACAGCGACTTCTATGTGCAGGTGGATTCGCTCGCCTATGTCCTGCCGGTGTCGGAGATGCTCAAGCAGGCGCTGGCTCACAAGCACAAGCGGGTGGACTACGTGGTCAAGGTTCCGCTGGAACGTCTGCGGATCTTCGAAGCCGAAAAGCGGCGCCGCCAGGTGACGCTGGGCTCCATCGCGGGCATCTCGCTGCTCGTGGGCGGGATCGGCATCATGAACATCATGCTGGCGACGGTGACCGAACGGACGCGTGAGATCGGCATCCGCCGCGCCCTGGGAGCGAAGCGCCGCCACATTACGGCCCAGTTTCTCATCGAATCGCTGATGCTGAGCAGCGCCGGGGGCCTGATCGGCGTGGTCTGCGGCGCGAGCGGCGCATTTGCGATCACGCAATGGGTCGGCTGGCCGACGGTCATCCACCAGTGGACGATCTTCGTCAGCCTGGCCCTGGCCCTGGCGGTGGGCGTCTTCTTCGGCATCTACCCCGCCGCCGCGGCGGCACGGCTCGATCCGATCGAGGCGCTGCGGCATTCCTGACCTTCGCAAGTCACGCGCGCAGCGGTTTTCGCTCGGCCGCGTGTCGCGTACAATGCCGTTGATGGTGAGCGGGGACGGAGGCAGGGCAAGAGTCACAGCTCATCGGGTGGATCAATATCCCCGGGAAGAGTTGTGGCAAAGGTTTCCAGCGGAGGACGCCACCCATGTTCCAGGCGTTTCAGGTGAAGAATTTTCGATGCTTCCGGCATCTGAAGCTCGATTCGCTCGAGCGTGTTAACCTTGTTACCGGAAAGAACAACGCCGGCAAGACGGCCCTGTTGGAGGCGATTTTTCTTCATCTCGGCGCGATCAATCCGGAACTGTCCACCCTTCGTTTGAATGCTTTCCGAGGGTTCGAGGTGCCGCTTGCTGAAGCGTTGGAGACTTGGGGATGGCTGTTTCGCGATCGCGAAACCGGCGGTGAGATTGAGTCGACTTCGACTGATGAGCACGGTGTCAAGCGCAGGCTTGTGATCCGTCTTGGCGTAGCCGAAACGTCCGAGGTGCCTCTGGCAGAGAAGGGTCATCGGGGCGGCGGCGGGTCATCACACGCACTGGTGAGCCGACCGGTTCCGCAGGAGCTGCGCCTTGAATTCGACGATGGCAGCGGCCACGTCGTTCGGAGCAGCAGTGTAATTGCTGAAGATCACGTCGAGTTTCGGGCCCCTGCGTCAGCGGCTTTTCCGCTCAGCTGCTTCTTCAGTACCCGGCTTCGCAGCAAGGACGAGGACGTGGATCGATTCAGCAAGCTTGATGAGGTGGGACGGCAAGACGAGTTGCTGGCGATCCTCAAGCTTGTCGAGCCCAAGTTGCAGCGGCTTGCCGTGCACACCGTTCGCGGGGTGACTTCCATTCGCGGTGACGTTGGAATGGGAAGGATGGTTCCGCTCGCGCTCATGGGCGAGGGACTCGTTCGTCTTCTGTCGATCAGTACAGCCATACTATCCTGTAAAGATGGTGCCGTCCTTGTGGATGAGATCGAGAACGGTCTTCACCACGAGGTTCTCCCGTCCGTCTGGGCCGGGGTCGCCGAGGCGGCTCGCAAGTCAAATGTGCAGGTCTTTGCCACGACGCACAGCCGCGAGTGCGTTGAGGCGGCTCATCGTGCGTTCAGCGAAAGTCTGCACTACGATCTGCGTGTGATTCGCTTGGAGCGGGAGGAGAAGGAGATCTGCGCGATCCCCTACACGAAGGATACGCTGGACACCTCGTTTGAGATGAGCCTGGAGGTTCGGTGATGACGTCTTCCTATCTGAGGATCGCCGGGCCGAAGTTGCTCATCGGCGAAGGCGTGGAGGAGAAGAGGTTCTTCGCTGCGCTGCTTAGACATCTCGACAGAACGGATGTGCAGGTCGAGGAGTATGGCGGAAAGGACGGTCTTTCCCGTTTCCTGGAGGCGCTGCCAAAGATCCCGGGGTATTCCGGCCTGGCTGTGCTGGGCATCACTCGTGATGCGGATAAGTCGCGGAGGGATGCGAACGAGAGCGTTCGCGAAGCAATACGAAGGGCAAAGCTTGAAGACCCGGACTTGCCGGAGGGCAGCAGGATCAAGCGTCTTCGGATCCACGTGTTCATTCTGCCGGATGACGCAACGGACGGGATGCTCGAAGATCTATGCCTCCAGTCAGTCGGAGACGACGCGGCGATGCCGTGTGTGGACGAGTTCCTGCATTGCGTCAGGCAACGGGCAAAGCGGTACCCATCCAATGAGGCCAAGGCTCGCGTTCACGCCTGGCTATCGTCGCAACGGGTTCCGGACAAGCGATTGGGCGAAGCGGCCGAGGCTGGCTACTGGCGCTTCGACCACCCGGCGTTCGATGCGTTGAAGAGCTTCATACGATCGCTTTAATCTACCGGTGTCTTGCTGTCCTATGCGGTAACGCCGGCTGACGGGCGATCATTGGCGCGGTTTCGGGCGATGGGGATGAGTCCGCTCCTTGCTGCCCCGCCGGTGCGGATACAGCTCACTCGGTGCCGAGTGGTCGGTAGTTCACGTCCAGTGCGTCGAGCCGCTTGAGGTCCGCGCGCAGTCGATCGAGGAATCGCCCGTAGTCGCGCTGTTGTTTCGGCGACCAGACGATCTCCGCCAGCGCTGCCGCCCGCGGGAACGCCATGTACTCGACGTGCCGCGTGTCCGGCATGTACTCCGCCCACAGTTGCCCCTGTGAGCCGAGGATGTGTCTGGCCTCCTCGTCGCTCAGGACGCTCGGGATCGGTTCGTACTGATAGACCTTTTCCAGCGGCAGGTCGCCGCCGATTGCCAAAGGCTCCTTTTCGCGCGGGCCCTGGCAGTAGTCGAAGTAGGTGTGCGTCGTCGGGGCCATGACGACGTCGTGGCCCGCACGGGCCGCCGTGATCCCGCCCTGCTCGCCCCGCCAGGACATCACCACCGCGCCGGGCGCCAGGCCGCCCTCGAGGATCTCGTCCCAGCCCACCAGCCGCCGTCCGTGCTTCGTCAGGAACGTATCCATCTGGCGGATGAACCAGCTCTGCATCTCGGCCTCGTCTTTCAGGCCGAGTTCCCGGATACGCGCCTGCACGGCCGGGCTGGCCTTCCACTGGTCCTTGATCGCCTCGTCGCCCCCGACGTGGATGTACGGGCTCGGGAACAGCTCCAGCACCTCGGTGAGCACATCCTGCAGAAAGGCGATGGTCCTGTCCGTCGGGGCGAAGATGTCGGGGCAGACGCCCCACACGGTCCACGGCCGCAACGGTTTGTCGGGGTGGCATCCGAGCTCCGGGTACGCCGCGATGGCGGCGCGGGCGTGGCCGGGCATCTCGATCTCCGGGACCACGTTGATATGCCGGTCCGCCGCGTAGCGCACGATCTCGCGGATGTCGTCCTGCGTGTAGAAGCCGCCGTGCCGCCGGCCGTCGAACTTCCACGGCTTCTCGCGAGGATGGCCGATCAGCGTTTCGTCGCGCCAGGCGCCGATCTCGGTGAGCTTCGGATACTTCCGGATCTCGATCCGCCATCCCTGGTCGTCGGTCAGGTGGAGTTGGAGGCTGTTGAGCTTGTGCAGCGCCATTACGTCGAGCAGCTTGAGCACGAACGATTTCGGCATGAAATGACGCGCCGTGTCGAGCAGCAGGCCGCGCCAGGCGAATCGCGGATAGTCCGTGATCGAGACACACGGCACGGTCCAGCGGACGCCGCCGACGGCCGCTTTGCGGAAGATCGCCGCCGGCAGAAGCTGCCGGACCGACTGCGCGCCGTAAAACAACCCCGCCGGCGTCGCCGCACGGATGACGACCCGCTCGGGCGTCACATCGAGGCTGTATCCCTCGCTGCCGAGTTGGGCGTGAAGGTCGTCGATCTGCAGCGCGATGACATTGGCGTGCGGCGCGTTGCCTTGGGCGAGGGGCAATCGGAATCCCATTGCAGGCGCGAGGCAGTCGATCAGCTTCTGCGCCTCAATCGCCGCGGCACCGCTCGCCGCCACCGTCGTCTCCGGCGAGATGACAAACACGCCCGGCAGCGTCCTCATCCGCACCGGCTCCGGGATGACCGACGTTCTGCCGGCAGCCGCCGTGGCCGGAGGTCCGCCGTCGGAAGCCGCGGCCACACCCAGACACATGAGAAACGACGGAAACGACGCGTGGAACATGTCGGACTCCATACGGCACGACGCTTTCGTTCAGCCGATCGGTCGCATCCTACCGTGAAAACGGGCCGAGGTACACGTCCGCCCGCCGGGCGGATCGTTTTGCGTCGGGGGGGGGGGCGGCCCGCGCGTTTTCCGCGTTTTCTCGTCTCTTTCGCCTCCGCGCGGTGCGGGGTTGCATCGACGGGCCCCTTTCCCGTGTTGCGGCAAGACGCGGCGCGGGGTACCTTCTTGCCTGCGGGGTGCCGGGCGGCTGGCTTTGCCATGTGAATTGACCCGCGTCGGAACACAGAGGACCGGGAACGATGAGGATGCAGAGACGTTGGGCCGTTTTCGTCGCAGTCATATCGCTGGCGCCCGCCGCCGGCGCGCCGGCGGCCGAGCGGCCGTTGCCGCGGGATTCTCGCATCCTGACCGGCACGCTCGACAACCGGGTGACCTGGGTGTACCGCAGGCATGACAACCCGCCGGGCAGAATGGCCGTGATGATGCATGTGCGGACAGGCTCGCTGAACGAGACCGATTCGCAGCGCGGCCTGGCGCACTTCATGGAACACATGATGTTCAACGGCACGGAGCATTTCCCCCCGGGCAGGCTGATCCCCTGCCTGGAAAGCCTCGGGATGAAGTTCGGCGGCGACGTGAACGCCAGCACCAGCTTCGATCGGACGGTGTTCATGCTTTTCCTGCCGAGCGCCGACCTCGATATGATCGACAAAGCGCTCATGGTGATGAGCGACTACGCATTCCGGGCGTCGCTCGACGAGAAGGAGATCGACAAGGAACGTGGCGTGATTCTGGAAGAGGCCCGTTCCCGCAAGAACGCCGAGCAGCGGATCCGCGATGCCCTCTGGCCCGAGCTGTACGCGGGCTCGCGTTTCCCGACGCGCTTGCCGATCGGCATTCCCGAGGTGATCGAGAAGGCCCCCCGCCGCGAGTTCGTGGAGTATTACCGCACGTGGTATCGCCCGGAGAACGTCACCCTCGTGCTCGTCGGGGATGCCGATCCCGAGCCGATCATTCCGCGGATCCGCAAATGGTTCGGCGACTACCGGCCGGATGTACCTCCGCGCAAGCCTCTGCGGGCCGACGTCAAGCCGTTCAGCGAATCCCGCGCCTTCGTCGTCACCGATCCGGAAATCACGACGTGCCGCGTGCAGATGCTCAACGTGCTGCCGGGCCGGCCCCCGGCGCTGACGGTCGAGCAGTGGCGCACGGAACTCGTCGAGGACCTCGCGGAGCGAATCCTCGCCCGCCGCTTCGACGACCGGGTCAAGAAGGGGCAGGCCCGCTACCGCTCCGCGAACACGAGCGTGAGCCGCCTGTTCAAGGAGGCCCTTTCCGTCAGCGGCTCGGCGACCGGCGAGCCCGCCGACTGGGCGACGATGCTCGAGGAGCTCATCCTCGAAATCTGCCGCGCCCGCGAGTACGGCTTCACCGATCGGGAGATGACTCTGGTCCGCCGGGAACTCCTGGCCGCGTGCGAGCGGGCCGTGCGGACGGAATCCACCCGCAACGCCCGCAGCGTGATCCAGGAGATCGTCAGCGCCATCGACGAGGGCGTACCCGTGCTTTCGGCGCAGCAGGAACTTGATCTGGTGCGCGAGCTGCTGCCGACCGTCTCGACGTCCGAAGTCAGTACGGCGTTTCGAAAGCAATTCGCGCCGGGCCCGTTTGCCTACGTGGTCCTTCTGCCGCAGAAGGAGGGCGTCGCCGTGCCGTCGAAGGACGACGTACTGGCGGCCGCCCGCGCCGCTCTGGCCCGCAAGGTCGAGCCGCCGCAGGAGGACAGGACGCCCGACGACATCCTGACGGTTCTGCCGGCGCCGGGCCGGATCGTCGAGAGCACGGTGGATGAGGCTCTCGGCATCACCAGCGCGTGGATGGAGAACGGGGCCCGCGTCCATCACCGCTTCATGGACTACAAGAAGGACTCGGTGGCGGTAAGCATCAGCTTTGCCGGCGGCGGAATCGAGGAGACGCCGGAGAATCTCGGCATCACGTCCCTGGCGGGCCTGGTGTTCAGCAACGCGGCGACGAACCGGCTCGACTCGGGAGCCGTGCGCGACCTGATGCTCGGCAGGAATATCCGCGTCAGCGGGGGGCCCGGCGGTGACGACGCCTTTGTGGTCGGCGTCAGCGGGTCGCCGAAGGACCTTGAGGCCGGCCTGAAGCTGGCATACGCCCTCATCACGGACGGGAAGATCGAGGAAACCGCCTTCCGCAACTGGAAGTCGCTCGCCCTTCGCGAGATCGAACGAAACCAGACCGACGTGAGTTTCAAGGCGGGCGAGGCCCTGAGCGACCTGCTCAGCGGCGGCGACCCGCGCCGCCTGCCGGTCAGCCGCGAGAACATCGAGGCGCTTACGATCCCCGCCGCCCAGGCGTGGCTGGCACGCCTGGGCCGCGAGGCGCCCGTGGAGGTGGCGGTCGTCGGCGACATTCGATGGGACGAGGTCAGGCCGCTGATCGAGCGTTACGTGGGTTCGTTGCCGAAACGGAGCCGCTCGGCGGAGCATCTCGACACGCTTCGCATCCTTCGTCGTCCGGCCGGGCCGCTCTCGCGCCGGGTCGAGGTGGGCACGGTGACGCCCGCCGCCGTGGCGTACACGGGCTTTGCTGGCTGCGAGGGGCGACGCACGGATGATCGACGGGCGCTGAGCATGGCCGCGAGCATCCTGACCAGCCGTCTGATCCGACGTGTCCGCGAGGATCTATCGCTCGTCTACGGTATCAGCGTCGAGAGCACGCCGTCATGGATCTACCGGGATGCCGGGCGCTTCTCGGCGGGGGCCAAGTGCAAACCGGAGAACGCCGACCGCGTCGTGGAGGAGGTTCGAAGGGCCTTCGACGAATTCGCCGCATCGGGTCCCACGGCCGAAGAACTCGAGCGCGCGCGAAAGCAGATCCTCAACCAGCTCGACACCGGCATGAAAGAGCCCTCATACTGGCTGGATCTGCTCGAGCATCTTGATTTGCGGGGCCGCAGCCTTGAGGACGTCAAGACGGTCAAGGCGTGGTACTCCGGCGTCACGGGCAAGCAGGTGCAGGCGGCGTTTCGCGAGTATTACACGCCGGCCCGCTGCTTCACCGTTACGGCGATTCCGGTGGTCCCGCCGACCGCCCCGGCCGGGGGGCGGCCGCACACGCCGGCTACGAAGAAGGCGGAACCGGCAGGCGTGTCGGCGGCGCCCTGAGAAGTGTTTCGCCCGGCCGTTCGCGTCGTTCTTTGCCGGCGTGCCGAGGCGCGCGAGCCGTGGCCGGGCTTTGCGGCAGGTTTCGGGGCCCGCGATTGCGTCAGAGCGGCGCGGCGCGCCGTGCCGGATGTGTGCAGGGCGCGCGGTGCGTTCGTTTACGCGCTTGCGGGTAAGCCGAGCCGTTGGCGCAGGAAGCGGCCGGTGTGGCTGTTCGGGTCGTTGGCGATCGTTTCCGGCGTGCCCTCGGCCACGATGCGGCCGCCGGCGTCGCCGCCCTCGGGGCCGAGGTCGATGATCCAGTCGGCCTGCTTGATCACATCGAGGTTGTGCTCGATCACGAGCACGGTGTTGCCCATGTCCGTCAGGCGGTTGAGCACGGTAAGCAGGCCCTGGATGTCGGCGAAGTGCAGGCCCGTGGTCGGCTCGTCGAGGATATAGAGCGTCTGGCCGGTGGCGGGCTTGCCGAGTTCGCCGGCGAGCTTGACGCGCTGGGCCTCGCCGCCGGAGAGCGTCGTCGAGGACTGGCCGAGGGTGATGTATGCCAGCCCCACGTCCACCAGCGCCTGGAGCAACTGGCGGATCTGCGAGAAGTTCTCGAAGAACTTCGCCGCCTCCTCGACGCGCATATCCAGGACGTCGGCGATGTTCTTGCCGCGGTAGCGGACCTCGAGCGTCTCGCGGTTGTACCGGGTGCCCTTGCACGCGTCGCAGGGCACGAAGACATCCGGCAGGAAGTGCATCTCGATCCGCTTGGTGCCCTGGCCCTGGCAGGCCTCGCACCGGCCGCCCTTGACGTTGAAGCTGAATCGCCCGGCGGAGTACCCGCGGATTTTCGCTTCGCGGGTCCTCGCGAAGAGCTGCCGGATCAGGTCGAAAACGCCCGTGTACGTCGCCGGGTTGCTGCGGGGCGTCCGCCCGATCGGCGACTGGTCGATCTCGATGACCTTGTCCACCCGCGAGGCGCCGACGAGCCGCTCGTGCTTGCCCGGCTTCTCCCGCGAGCCGTAAATGCGGCGTTTCATCGCCCGAAGCAGGATCTGCGTCACGAGCGTGCTCTTGCCGCTGCCGGAGACGCCGGTCACGCATACGAAGCAGCCCAGCGGGATGCGGACGTCAATGTGCTTGAGGTTGTTCTCGTGGGCATCCTTGATCTCGATGCTGTGATTCCGGTTGACCCGCCGCCGGTGTTCGGGCAGGGGAATCTGCCGGCGCCCGGTGAGGAACTGCGCGGTGATCGAATCCGGGTTGCTCAGCACGGCGTCGAGCGGTCCTTCGGCGACGATCCGCCCGCCGTGGGCTCCGGCGCCGGGACCCATGTCGATGATGTAATCGGCCGCGCGGATCGTCTCCTCGTCGTGCTCGACGACGAGCACGGTATTGCCGATTTCCGTCAGCCGCCGCAGCGTGGCGATGAGCCGGCCGCTGTCGCGCTGGTGCAGGCCGATCGTCGGTTCGTCCAGCACGTAGCAGACGCCGACAAGTCCGCTGCCCACCTGCGTGGCCAGCCGGATCCGCTGCGCCTCGCCGCCGGAGAGCGTCGCGCTGATCCGGTCGAGGGCCAGGTAGCCCACGCCGACGTCGATCATGAAGCGTAGCCGGTGCTGAATCTCGCGGAGGACGCGCTCCGCGATCAGCTTGCGCTCGCCCTCCAGGCGAAGGCCGTCGAAGAACTCGCAGGCCTCCGTGACGGTCATGCGCGTGATGTCGCGGATGCCCTTGCCGCCGACGCGGACCGCCAGCGCCTCGGGCCGCAGCCGTCCGCCGCCGCAGGTTTCGCACGGCTTCTCGCTCAGGTAGGAGTGCAGCCGCTGCTTCACGTACTCGCTCTCCGTGCGCTCCCAGCGCCGCTGGAGGTTCGGGATGACGCCCTCGAACGACGTTCCGAATCGCGCCTCGTCTTCCGGCTTCGTGCCGTAGAGGAGGATGCGGCGGACGTCCGCCGGCAGATTACGGAACGGCACGTCGGGCGAAACGTCGAAGTCCTGGCAGAACTCGCGGAGGAGTTTCGTGTACAGGATGTTCATCCGCTTGCCGCCGTGCCGCCAGGCATCGATGGCCCCGCCGGCCAGCGTCAGGCTCTCGTCGGGGACGATGAGCTCCGGGTCGTATTCGAGCACCGTGCCCAGCCCGTTGCACGCGGGACACGCGCCGTAGGGCGAATTGAAGCTGAACATCCGCGGGGCCAGTTCCGGCAGGCTCGCCTCGGGGTGGCGCGGGCAGGCGAACTGGGCGCTGTACAGCCGGTCGACCCACTCGCCCCCGGGCGTCTCCCGCGACACGATGACGGCCCGGTCGCCGACGCCCAGCGCGACCTCGACGCTGTCGGCGAGGCGCGTTCGCAGCTCCGGCTTGACGACGAGCCGGTCCACCACGACTTCGATCGTGTGCTTCCTGTTCGGATTCATCGGCGGGGGGCTCTTGATGTCGTGGATCTCGCCGTCCACACGGATACGGACGAACCCCTCGCGCTGCACGTGGCGGATGATCTCCTCGTGCCGGCCTTTCTGACCCCGCACCAGCGGCGCGAGCAGCATGATCCGCGTGCCCGGTTCGATGGCCATGACGGCGTCGATGATCTGCGTCGGCGATTGGCGTTCGATCGGCCGGTCGCAGAGCCAGCAGTGCGGGTCGCCCACCCGTGCGAAAAGCAGCCGCAGGTAGTCGTAGATCTCGGTGGTGGTGGCCACGGTCGATCGCGGGCTGCCGCCGCCGCTGCGCTGCTCGATGGCGATGGTGGGGGGCAGGCCCTCGATGTGCTCGACCTCGGGCTTGGCCATCTGTTCGAGGAATTGCCGGGCATACGCGGAGAGTGATTCGACGTACTTCCGCTGGCCCTCGGCGTAGATCGTGTCGAAGGCGAGACTGCTCTTGCCGGAGCCGCTCAGGCCGGTGATGACGACGAGCCGATCCCGGGGGATGTCCACGTTGACGGACTTGAGGTTGTGCTCGCGTGCCCCGCGTATGCGTATGTACTTCTGTTCGGCCAAGTCCGCCGCCTCTGCTCGTACAGGGCCCTGCAGGCCCCGGCCGGGATTCCGACAATGCGCCAAACGTATCAGTGTACCGGTCGGCAAGGCCGACGCAAGCCGCGCCGGACGGGCGAGCCGATCCGTCGCTCCGGTTCGGGCCCGTTTGTAACCCGCGCCCCGGACGGGTATGATGCCGGCCGCTGGGAAACGATTTGCCTATGAAACTCTCGGAAATCCTTGATCCTTCCTGCGTGAAGGTTCCCTTGGCGGCGAAGGCAAAAGAGGCGGCCATCGAGGAACTTGTCGATCTTCTGGCCCAGAGCGGGCGTATCGGCGATCGGGATGCGCTGCTTGCGGCCGTGTCCGCCCGGGAGCAGGTGCGCTCAACCGGCATCGGGCGCGGGCTCGCGGTGCCCCACGGCAAGGCGGCCGGCTGCGACCGGCTGGTCATGGCGATCGGCAAGCCGGCCGAGCCCATCGACTTCGCGAGCATCGACGGCCAGCCTGTGAGCGTGATTGTGCTGCTGGCCAGCCCGCCGGAACAGAGCGGTCCGCATGTGCAGGCCCTCGCGCGGATCAGCCGTCTCATGCTGATGGAGCCCTTCCGTCAGGCCATCCTCGCGGCGAAGACGGCGAAGGAACTCTACACGGTAATCGTCGAACACGACCGCTGATTTGAATGCGGACCTGGGATCGGTCTGTACGGCGCCGCTGCGCCGCAACCCCTTCCGGTAATTCTTCGCGCGGGATACCCGCCCCGGCTCCGCGATCTGCAACCCGGAATCGAAGACGTTTCAGCCTACGATCTGCTTGATGGTGACTTCCAGGTGGCGCTGGCGATGGCCGCGCTTGATGTTCACCCGTTTGCGGCGGCGAAAGAGCACGCCCAGGACCTTTTCGCCCTTGACTTCCTTGCCGATCTCAGCGACGACCTTGGCCCCCTCGACGTAGGGTTGTCCGATCTTCGCGTCAGCGCCCTCACCGAGCATCAGCACCTGGTTGAACTCCACCTGTCGCTGCCCTTCGGCGAGATCCTTGAGGTCCACGCGGATGGTGTCGCCTTCCTGCACCCGGTATTGCCGACCGCCGTCTTCAAAGATTGCGTACACGTTCAAGCTCCAGCCTCGGGGTAATGCAAAGACCAGCATTATGACGGCTGCGTGCCTCTCGGTCAAGCCCCGCTCTGCCGGCGTCGCCGCAAGCCGATGCTTCGCTTAGGCGCCCGTTCACAAACCGCCTTACCACGAGTTAGCGCCGTCATCGCCGCGGCTGGCCGATGCTCGCCGGCACACGGGTCTGCCATGTCCGCGGTCGTATGCTGTAACGTCTTGCAATCGCGAGGTTTAGGCTTGGTCGCTCGGGGCGATGGGCGCTGCGGAAACCGCGGAGTGTGAACACCCGCGCCCGCCCTGGCCGCGGCCGTACCACGGCGAAGGGCCGGGTGCGAGGGGAAACGGAGTTCGTGGCTCATCCCACGGTCTGCTCCGAAAGATGCGGCTCTCGCCCCGAACCCGACGCCGGTCGTCGCGAAGCGCTGCGTTGCTCCTGCCTGGGGGCACAGCCCTCACCACGGCGGGGTATCTCACAAAGGGCTGCGCTTCGTGATGCATTGGGGTTGCCGAGGCGCCGGCCGAACGGTCGTTGTCTCGCGCTGGCGCGGTGTGTCGCACAACAACCTTCCCGACGCTACCATGTTCGGCATGGATCAGGGCGATGCGAACATCCTGACGGCCCGCGGCATCCGCAAGAGCTTCCGGAGCGACTCGGTCGTCACGGAGGTCCTTCACGGCCTGGATCTGCAGATCCGCCGTGGCGAGTTCGTCACGGTCATGGGGCCTTCCGGTTGCGGCAAGAGCACGCTGCTGCACATCCTCGGGTTGATGATGGCTCCGACGCGGGCCGACGACCTCATCATCGACGGGACGTCGGCGCTGGGCCTGAGTGACAGTCGTCGCACGCAGGTGCGGCGCGAGAAGATCGGTTTCGTCTTCCAGCGGTTCAACCTGCTGCCGGTGCTTTCGGCGGAGCAGAACGTCCGCCTGGCCCTGCGGTTGCGGGGCATCGAGGCCGACGGTCGCATCGACTCCATCCTCGCGGCGGTCGGCCTGGAGGATTCACGGCGGAAGAAGCCCGGCCAGCTCTCCATCGGCCAGCAGCAGCGCGTAGCCATTGCTCGCGCCCTCGTGACGCGCCCGCCGCTGCTTCTGGCCGACGAGCCCACCGGAAACCTCGATTCCGACAATGCCACCCGCATCCTCGATCTGCTCCGCGGCTTCCGCGATCGCGACGGGCAGACGATCCTCATGATCACGCACAACCCGCAGTGTGCCGACTGGGCCGACCGTGTCCTGCACATGAGGGACGGACGCTTTGAGTGACACCCTTTCGACAGGCGGCGGTGCACCGGCAATGCCCGGGTCCGACGCACGTCCGGGGACGGCCGGCGCGCCGCCGGAACAGCCGTCTTCTCCGGATATGGTCCCGGACGACCGGATCGATCTTCGTCGCTGGTTCGATCTCTTCCTGGTCTGGATGGTCGTCCTGGCGGTCCTCGTCTATGCCGGCCGCATCTACGCCGAGGGCGGCCATCGCGCCGGGCTTGTCGTTACAGTGCTTGCCGCCTACGCGTTTTATCTTTCGCTGTGCAATACGTTCTTCCCCGCGCCGACCACTTGGGCCGTGATGCTGGTGGCGGGCAACCAGCTTGCCCTGATCGGCTCGCCGGCGCTTCGCATCGTCGTGGTTTCGCTGCTCGGGGCAGTGGCCACGGCGATGGCCAACCTGAACGAGTATCACGTCTTCACGTTCCTGCTGCGCCACGGGCGGATCGGGCGCGTCCGCGAGACGCGCTTGTACCACTGGGCGGCCGGCTGGTTCGCCGTCTCGCCGTTCACGATCATTATGCTCTTCTCGTTCATCCCGATCCCGGTTGACGTCGTCCGCTGGCTGGCGATCGCGTCCCGATATTCGCGGTCCCGTTTCTTTGCCGCCTATGTCGTCGGGCGTTCGCTTCGATACGCGGTCTGGGCGATCTCCGCCGTGTCGCTGAATCTTTCGATGCGACAGATCGCAATCCTCCAGGGCGTGCTGATCGTCGTCGCCCTGGCGAAGGTGACGACCAGCGCCGTCCGCCGTCGTCGCGTCGCGTCGGCGTCCTCGCCGACTTGAGCGATCGCGGGGCAGGGCGTACCGTATGGGCGGATATCGGGTTGCGGCCAACGAGCGAAGGAGCGTTCCAGCATGGTGAGAGGACTTGCATCGGTCGTCGCGGTTGTTGCAGGGGCGGCGCTTGCCGGCGAAGTCCCGGCCCGGTCGGGGGCCGGGGGTGGTGCGACGGCGGCTTCGGCGGCGGCGAGCCGTCCGACATCCGCGCCGGCCACGGCGCCCGCCGCGCCGATCGACCCGGAACTCGAGGGCATCCTCGACCGGCTCGAGAGGCGTGGCGACACGGTCAGCGATCTGTCGTGCAAAGTGCGTCAGGAGATGAAGGGATTGACGGTGGGCGAGCTGATCACCAAGGAGGGCGAACTCCGCTACCTCCGCGGCACCGAGGGGAACAATCCGCGCTTCTACATTCATTTCACGAAGATCACGCAGGATGACTTCCCCATCAAACCCGAGTGGTATGTCTTCGACGGCCGGTGGTTCATCGAGGCCAAGGAATCGACCCGGAACGTGATCCGCCGCGAGATCGTCCGGCCCGGCGAGAAGCTCAACCTGTTCAGCGTCGAGAACAGCCCTTTTCCGCTGCCGTTCGGCCAGAAGAAGGCCGAGATCCTCCGCAACTTCGACGTGAAGCTCGTGGCCCCCGAACCGAAGGACCCGCCCGATTCCCGCCACCTGATGTGCATCCCCAAACCGGGCACGCCCAAGGAGCAGGAGTACAAGGAGATCGACTTCTACATCGATCCGAAGCTCGACCTGCCGGTCAAGATCGTCGCCTACCGCAAGACGGGCGAGAAGGTCTCGGAGATTCACACCGTCACGTTTCCCGGTCTGGACAACAAGTGCATCAACAAGGGGCTGCCCGCCAGCGACTTCGAGTACAGGGTGCCTGCCGGGTGGTCGGTCTCGGAAGAACGGCTGGAGGCGGGCGAATCGGCCGCGCCACGGCCATGAACGCGGACAGCACGGGAGGAAACGAGCGTGCAAAGAGGATTCTCTCGCGGACGACGGATCGGTCCCTGGGGGCCGGCTTTGCTGGCCTGTCTCGTCCTGGCCCGCGGAGGTCTCGCCGAGGAGCCGTCGGCCGGAACTGCGGCGAAACACGGCACGTCGGCGGCGGGCCACGACCTTCGCAGGACGGGGCCGGCGCCGATGCAGATTTCCTACGAACGCTACCTCGACCAGGTCCTCGGCGGCTGGATCGGCAAGTCCGTCGGGGGCGCGGTCGGTGCGCGGTTCGAAGGCTACAAGGGCTGGGTCGAAGTCAGCCCCGACAAGATGTTTCCCGAGAAGCTGCCGCCGAACGACGACCTCGACTTGCAGGTCGTCTGGCTCAAGGTGCTCGAGGAGAAGGGTGCCGGCACAAGGGCGGACGATCTCGCCGCGGCGTGGCTCGAGGGCTGCTGGTATCCGTTCAACGAGTACGGCATCTTCCGTCGCAACTGGCGGCTGGGCATTCATCCGCCGACCTCCGGCCGCTTCACGAACCAGTTCTGGGAGAGCGGTATGGGCTGCCCGATCCGCTCGGAAATCTGGGGCTATGTCTTTCCCGGCGCCCCCGATCTTGCCGCCCGCTACGCGGCCATGGACGGCTCGCTCGATCACACCGCCCAGTCCGTCGGCGCCGAACAGATGTTCGCTGCGATGGAGTCGATGGCCTTCTTCGTCCCCGACGTGCGTACGCTCGCCCGCATGTTCATGCACTACCTCCCGGAGAATACGCCTATCGCCCGTATGACCCGCATGGCGTTCCAGTGCCATGAGGAGGGTCTTTCGCTGCGTGACGCCCGCGACCGCATCATGGTCACGGCGGGCTTCCCCGAGGCGTGCGACGCGCAGGCGAACGTCCCGTTCACGTTTCTCGGCCTGCTGTACGGCGGAGGCGATCTGCAGAAGACGATCCTCGCCGCGCTTTCGTGCGGCTACGACACGGACTGCACCGCCGCGACCTCGGGCGCGATCATCGGCCAGATTCTCGGCGCGAGCCGCATTCCGGCCGCGATCCGGCAGCGCATCGGCGATGAGCTTGTCATGGGTATCGAGTACTCGCGCAAGGAGATGACTCTTTCCGCGCTCGCCCGCGACACCGCCCGGATCGGCCTGCTCCTGGCGAAGGAGTGCGGCACCGGCGTCGCGTTCAGCGGTGCCCCGGCCGTCGCGCCGCTGCCGCCGGCGGCACGTTCGTCGGAACTGCGGATCACGACCGAGTACGCCGGCCTGCCTGCGGCCGCGCCGGGGGAGTCGGTTGGCGTCTCCGTGCATGTCGAAGGCCGGATTCCCGAAGGCGCCCGCCTGACGGTGGAGGGGCCGCCGGGCTGGACGGTCGCCCCCGCGGCCGCGCGCCTGGATGATCTCCGGCGGACGGTCCCGCTCGTTCTGAGCGCCCCGGCCGACGTTACCGAGTGGCCGATGCGGAATCTCTTCACGGTCCGCGTCGACACGACCCCGCCGGTCTCCTACACCTTCGGCGTGGCCGGCGCCGGTCTGTGGCGACTGCTCGGCGTCTACTACGATCCGTTGCCCGACGAGAAGAACCCCGTCCAGGCCTCGCGGCGGTTCAACCAGCACTTCGTCTCACTCGGGAAGGCGTACATTCCCGAGCCCGACCCGGACGTGGACAACCTCTTCAGGACGTGGTCCCGCAAGCTCGGCCGCCCGGCCGTGATCCCCTCGTATGAGCACGAGATCGACCTTTCGCGCCTCATCGGCCTGCGCGGCCCGTATTGCGCCTACCTCGCCCGGACGATCATCTCGCCCGACGACCGGCCCGTCTTCATCGTGGTCGGCAACAACGACGGCTATCGGCTGTACCTCAACGGCCAGAAGGTCGGCGAGAGGGACGAGAGCACCTGGTGGGCCCCGTTCAATAACGCACATCGCGTCAGACTGCGTGCCGGGGCCAATCAGCTCCTCGTGAAGCTCCTCAAACGCGGCGACGAGCTGAAGTTCACGCTTGGCATCCGTGAAGACAGGAACCGCCGCCACCCCGGCAGCTTCAACTGCGAGGACTGGGCCGTAGACCTCGCGGACGCCGTCCCGTGACTCAACGACCGGTCATCGCTTTGTCGCACGGACGATCGAGTCCATCCCCTCGCCGCGCCGCAGCAAGGTCGCCTCGCCGAATCCGCTCGCCTCAAGGTCCTCGCGCAGCTCGTTGAACGTGTACGTCCCCCCGAGCGGCGTGGACACGAGCATGTTGATCGCGAACAGCGCCCCGACGGCCGGATGCACGTGCGAGTCGTCCATCACGATGTCGCGGATCAGCACCGTCCCGCCCGGCGTCAGTGCCGCCCGGACTTTCGCGAAGAGTTCGCGGTTCTGCTCGCGTGAGTTCTGATGCACGATCGCGCTGATCCAGGCCAGGTCGCACCCGCCCGGCAGCGGGTCCGCGTAGAAATCGCCCGGCACCAGCGTGACCCGGTCGGCCAGGGCTGCCTCCGTCAGCCGCCGGCGCGCCATCGGGATCACCCCGGGCAGGTCGAACAGTGTCGCTTTCGCCTGCGGCGCCGCCCGCAGAAACGCTATCGTCCACGTCCCCGATGCCCCGCCGATATCCAGCAACCGGTCGAATCGCAGCGGCTGCAGCGCCTCGATCACCTTTTCCACGAGCGGCCCGGACACGTTGTGCATCGCGCCGATGAACGCGGCCTCGTCCGCCGCCTCGCCCCGGATGCTCGCCGTCCGCTCGGCCGGCTTGCCGGTCTGCACCACCTGCGGCAACTGCACCCATCGGCGCAGGCAATTGGCCTGATGACGTGCCATGTTCACGACGCTGTGCGCTCCGGCATCCGTGAGCAGGTCCGCCACCTCCGGCGGAACGCTGTAGCGGCCGGCCTGTTTGTTGAGCAGTTCCATCGCCGTCAGGGCGTCAAGCAGCACGGTAGTCGCCCGCGGGTCCGTTCGCATCGCCTCGGCCGTCGCGCCGGCCGTCAGGGGTCCGGCACGCAGCACCCCGAACACATCGAGGTCTACCGCCGCCGCCAGAACGCAAGCCGGCTGAAAGCCCCTGGCCATTTCAAGCACGTCTTCTGCAGTCCAGGATCGATTCATGAGTCAACCATCCGGCTTGTTCCGCCACCGGTTTTGTCGGTAGGCCGGTTACGCGTCTCGGCAGGCGGACTTGCGGCCCGGCTCCCGGCGGGCGCGACGCCACCCCCATCCCCGCCGCCGCCCGACGACCGGAACACGCCGAACGAACAGCGAGCGACGGACCGCTGACAATTACTCCAGCCTCCACGGCGGCCGATATTCGTAGGAGAGCAGGTCGTTTGCCTTCTCGTCGTTGGTGACCCGCTCCGCCTTCGCATCCCATTCGATTCGCCGCTTTCGATCATAGGCCACGTTGCCCAGCAGGGTCGCGCTGGTGGAACGATGCCCGGTCTCGATGGGGCAGGCGCACTCCTTGCGGCTCTTGATGCAGTCCAGGAAGTTTCGCGCATGATCGGCCTCCGTCACGCGGCCGCGGCCCTGCCGCGCGGTGGCCGCCTCCTTCGTCGGTGCGTAGGCTTCCCGGTTCTCCACCCGCCGCAGCGGATCATTGCCGGGGATCGGGATCGTGTGGTGGCGCTCGGGCACGAGCTCATACGAGCCTCCCGAGATGTAAAGCGTTCCGTCGGTTCCCCGGAACTCGACGGCGTCGCCGCGTGCGTTGCCCGGCGCCGCGTTCGCGTTGACCTGCGTGAACTCCACCAGCGTGCCGCCGGGGTATTCCCAGACGACCTTGAGGGTGTCGGGGATCTCCCGATCGTCTTTCATCACGTATTTGCCGCCCATGGCGGTCACGGCGAGGGGCGCGTCCTGGCCGATCGCCCACTGGATCATGTCGAGGTAGTGCGTGCCCATGTTCGTGAGCTGCCCGCCGGAATAGCTGCGGAACCAGCGGAACTTGTACAGGCAGCGGTTCGGGTTGTACGGGACCTTCGGCGCCGGTCCCAGCCACAGGTCCCAGTCCAGCTCCTTCGGCGGGTCGCAGTCGGGCGGATTGCCGATGCCGTGCGGATATTCGTTCACGATGTGGTAGCACTGGGCGAGCGTCACGTGCCCGATCGCGCCCGAGCGGATCAGCTCGATCGCCTCCTGGATGAACTTGGCCGACCGCCGCTGGATGCCGACCTGGACCACGCGCTTCGTGCGCGCCGCCGCCTCGACCATGCGACGTCCTTCGCGGATGACAAGCGACAGCGGCTTCTCCACATATACGTCCTTGCCCGCGTTGCAGGCGTCGACGCACTGCAGCGCGTGCCAGTGGTCGGGTGTCGCGATGATGACGGCGTCGATGTCCTTGCGTTCGAGCATCTTGCGGTAGTCGCGGTACGTGTCGGGCTTGCCGTCCAGCCCGGCCCTGGCGGCCGCCAGATACGGCTCGAACACGTCGCACAGCGCGACGATTTCCGCGTCTTTGTGTACCTTGAACCCGGCGATCACCTGATCTCCGCGATTGCCCGTTCCGATGACGCCGATCCGAATTCGCTCGTTCGCGCCGAGCGCGCCCAACGTCGCCGTCCGTGTAACCAGCCCCGCGCCGACCGCCGCGGCGCCGAGTGTGAACTGCCTTCGGGTAATGGTCTGTGACATCTCCGTGTTCCTCCGTTGCCGACGAATGCGTTTTCGGCGAGCGGGTTGTTCCGCCCGGGGCGGGCGCCCTCGCACAACTGCCCGGCCGAAAACGGCATAAGCACCCCTTGTAATCGCAAGCGCGGGTCGTTGTCCACCCACGCCGGCGCCCGGAGCGCTCTCTTGACGGAACGGGAATCTGCCGGTGTCATGCGGCCATGCAGTATCGTCGTTTCGGCAGGACGGGGCTCCGCACGTCGGTCTTCACGCTCGGTCTGATGCGCTACATGTCCGACGACCGCGACCGCAGCGCCGAGGTCGTTCACCGCGCGGTCTCGCTCGGTATCAATCACCTGGAGACGGCGCACGCCTACGGCACGAGCGAGGAACTCCTCGGCTACGCCCTCCGGGGCCTCGACCGGAGCCGACTGATCCTCACCACGAAGGGCGCTCCCCGGAAGACCTACGATGAATTCATGCGGTCCTTCGACGAGTCCCTGGCGAAGCTCGGCGTGGATTACCTCGACAACTTCGACATCCACGGGATCAACAACGCCGAAAAACTCCGCCTTGCCGTCGACGAGAAGCACACATGGCGAGCCGTCCGCCGGCTGATGGACGCCGGCACGATCCGCCACATCGGGTTCTCCACGCACGGCGAGCTTGACGTGATCCTCGATGCGATCAACACGCGGCTGTTCGAATCGGTCAATCTCCATTACTACTGGTTCTTCCAGCGCAACGCCCCGGCCGTGCAGCGCGCCGCGGAACTGGACATGGGCGTCTTCATCATCTCGCCCAACGAGAAAGGCGGCATGCTCTTCCGGCCGAGCGAGACGCTCGTCGAGCTCTCGCGGCCGTTTCACCCGATGAACCTTGCTCAGCGCTGGCTGCTCGCGCAGCCGGAGGTCCACACCCTTTCGCTCGGCGCTGCGGTCCCGTCGGATCTGGATCAGCACCTGCTCGTGGCCGATCAGGTCGGTCCGCTGACGGCGGCGGAACGCGAGGCCCTGGATCGGTGGTCCCGACGGTTTCAGGAGGTCCTGCAGGTTCCGGCGGTTCCGAGGAACGAATACTGCACCGTCTGCCACCGGTGCCTGCCGTGTCCGCAGCGGGTGAACATCCCGGAGGTGCTGCGGCTGCGAAACGTGGCGCGGGCGTTCGACATGAAGGAGTACGCGGCGTTCCGCTACAACCTGCTCGACGGCGGCGACGACTGGTTCCACGGCCATCCGGGCGACCGCTGCACGGAGTGCGGCGAGTGCCTGCCGAGATGCCCGGAACGGCTGGAGATTCCGCGGCTGCTCTTCGATGCGCACGACCTGCTGAAGGCCAGGCCCGGGCGGCGGCTGTGGGGCTGAGCGGCGCCGACGACGAGCGACAATCGGTGCGCAGGCGGCACCCGATGGATACCGACAGCGAACGACCTGGGCCGACTCGCGGGTGGTTCATCACCGGCACGGACTACGGCGTCGGCAAGACGGTGATCGGCGGCGCGATCGCATGGCTGCTGCGCGAGGCGGGCCGGCGCGCGGGAGTGTTCAAGCCGATCGCGGTCGCCTGCCGTCGCGATGTCCGGCTGGGGCTGGTCAGCAGCGACGCGGAGTTTCTCGCCCACTGTGCCGATTCGCCGGACGACCTCGCAACGATCAACCCGGTTCGGTTTTCGCAGGAACTCGACCCGATGGTCGCGGCGGAGCGCCTGCGTCGGCCGATCGACTTCGATGCGATCCGCGGATCGTTCGAGCGCATCGCTTCGCACAGCGACGCGATGGTCGTCGAAGGCGTCGGCGGCCTGCTCACACCGCTGGACCGCAAGACGGCCGTCGCCGAGCTGGCGGTCGAGTTCGGCCTGCCGCTGGTCGTGGTCGCGCGGGCGGGGCTGGGGGCGATCGGCCAGGTGATGCTGACGGTGGAGGCGGCGCGGTCGCGCGGCCTGACTGTTGACGCGGTCGTGCTCAACCACTACGAGTCGATGCAGCCCACGCTGGCCGAGGAACTCAATCCCGAAGCGATTGCGCGGCTCGCCCGCGTGCCGATGCCGATCGTCGTGCCGTTTGATGAGCACGTGGACCCGGCGCGGGGCGTGATGCCCGGATCGATCCTGTTTCCGCTTCGATCGTTCGTCCGCCGTGCCCTGTTGTGAGCGCCGCCGTCGGATCGGCTCGCAACGGCGCCCCCTGCCCGGCTCCTTCCGGTGTTCGGCCGAAGGATCGCCGCGCAGGGATCGTTCAAGGGGTGGATGTGTGAGAGTCCTGTGGCCGGATGCCGGACCGGGTCGCGCGGGGGGCGTTCCGTTGTGCGGGCGCGCCGCCGGTGCGACAATGCGCCGCCGATCATGGACCAGGCAGCGACGGACGCAACGTTGATGGCCCGGGTGGCCGCGGGGGACCGGGACGCATTTGCTGCGCTGATCGAGCGACACCGCGAATACGTGCACAAGCTCGCGTACCGGTTCGTCGGCCGGTGGGACGTGGCCGACGACCTCACGCAGGACACCTTTCTTCGCGTCTATCGTGCGGCGGCGACGTACGAACCGACGGCGGCGTTCTCGACATGGCTCTATCGGCTCGTGCTGAACCTGTGCCGCGACTGGCGCAAGGGGCAATCGTATCGGCA
This sequence comes from uncultured Planctomycetales bacterium, assembly GCA_964653435.1. GTDB lineage: Bacteria > Planctomycetota > Phycisphaerae > UBA1845 > PWPN01 > CAZMVY01. The sequence continues at coordinate 50,150 of CAZZFA010000003.1, forward strand.
ACATGCGCCGCTCAGCGATGGCTTGCCCGGGGCGGACGGGGCCGCAGATGCCGTCGAGCGGCAGGAACTGGCCGAGGCGGTCCGCCGGGCGGTCGAGGCCCTGCCGGATCATCAGCGCGAGGCCCTGATCCTGCACCGGTTTGCCGGGCTTTCGCACCGGGAGATCGCGGCGGTCATGGAGAAGTCGGAATCTGCCGTAGAGTCTTACATTACAAGGGGTTACGCGAGTCTTCGTTCGATCCTGGCCGCGCAAGGCCGCTGGCGAGGTCGATCGCAGGATGGCTGAGTCCGGGTCGTTGAATATCGGGAGACGTTTGATGCAACACCTGACGGACAGTGAGGTGATTCGGCTCGTTGCGGGCGAGTTGTCGCCGGCGCAGGCCGCTGCGGCTCGCGCTCATGTGGGGTCGTGCGGGGAGTGTGCCGCCCGGGTGCGCGAGCAGGAATCGCTCTGGGCGCTGCTGGGTACGTGGGATGCGACGCGGGCAGTGCCGGACCTGACTGCCGAAGTGCTGGCGCGGCTCGAGGAAGAACCGGCGGAGCGGTCGCGGGTGCTGACGTACTTCGCCGGGTGGCGGGCGCGGTGGGCGCAGGTCGGCCGCATCGCGGCGGCGATGCTGATCGCGGCGGGTGCGGGGCATGCCGTGGGGCGATGGAAGGCTCCGCGTGGGGGGGCGGACGCGAACGTGCCCGTCGCCGTTCTCGCTGCGGACGTCGTGGAGTCGGTGGGGCTGGATGCGTTCGCGCTGGCGCCGGCGGGGCTTGGTGATCTGCTCGATGATCAGCCCGACCAGGCGGAGAGGGTACAGTGATGATTGCCAAAGCGGGCATCGGGATCGGGCTGGTTGCCCTTCTGGTCGGCGTGGGGTCGTATGTGGCGACGGTCTCACGCGCCGCGCGCACCGACACACGGCCGGCGGCGGAGTGTCCGCGGGGGCTGGCTCGCTGGCTTTCGCTGACGCCCGAGCAGCAGCGCAAGGTGGAAGCGGCCGATCCGACATTTGCCGCCGAAAGCCGCACGCTGCGCGACGAATCGGACGCGGCACGGGCGGCCTTGGCCGAGACACTGACGAGGGACTCGGCCTCGGATGCGGATGTGCTGGCGGCAACCGAGCGCGCGATCGAAGCGCACGCTCGGCTGGAGCGGCGCGTGGCCAGGTACCTGCTGAACGTGCGGACGATCCTGACGCCGGAGCAGCGGCGGAGGTTGTTCGAATTGTCGGCGGAGCAGGTTCGTCAGGGTTGCTGTCGGGGACGGGGTTTCGGCGGTCCGCCGGAAGGGCGGGGGGGACCGGACCGCGGACGGGGTCACGAGTCCGGTGCGGGCGAGCCGGGTGGCGGCCGGCGGGGCAGCCACGGGCAGGGCCCGCCATGGCGTGAGAAGGACACACGGAGATAATCATGAGCAGCAGAGGACTGATGATTGCGGTGGCCGGTGTGCTCGCGGCGGCCGAACTTGCCGCGGCGCAGGGCTTCGGCGGCGGGATACGCGAACGGCGGCGCGACGGGTCGTGCGTCGCCGAAGGGCAGGGCCCGCCGTGGTGCGTCATGAACGCCCCCGATGCGAAGCCCGAATCACGGCGGGATCAGGACATCGACAAGCCGCGAGACACGGGCAAGGCAGGGGAGCGCGAGCGGGTATCCCGGCCGGGGGCCGGGCCGCAGCGGCCGGGGAGTCCACGGGCCTATGAGCCGGGGATGGGCCGCGGGCAGGGGCGTTGGCCGTCAAGGCCGTTCGCTTCACCGAGAGACGGTGGTTGGGGCCGGCGTGGCGGTCGCGGCGTATGGGCCGACCGCGGGCCGGATCGCTGGGCGCCGCACGCCCGTGGCTTCGGCCGGTGGGACGGCTGGGGCTGCGGCGGCAGGGCCTACGGGTACGGTTGGCGGGCCGAGGCAGGTCTGTGCCGGGCGGGTCGGGGCGCGGGCGCTGGCTGGCGGGCACAGGCGCGGCCGTGCTGCCCGTGCTGCGGGTACGGCGGGCCGGGGATGGGCCCCCGCGTGGGTCGTGGCTGTCGGGGCGGCTGGTAGCCGAATCGGCATGCAACGGCATGCCTCAGTTGACTTCTTGGCTTCCCGGCCGTGTGGCTTGGCCGTTCATTCCCGCGAAGGCTTCTCCAGGCGCTGGTAATTGACCGCCTCGCCGCGGTCGATCTCGAAGCCTTCGAGACCCTGGATCCACTGCTGGACGTCGGCCGGGTCGAGCCGGCAGTAGACGGCGGGGCGGACGAACTCCGGATCGCCGCTTGTCCATCGCCGCTCGTTCGGGTCCTCGCGGATCTGCATGGCCAGCGGCGCCGCCGGGTAGATGCGGAATCGCGTGGTGATTCCGACGTGGTCGGGCCGTGCCCGGTCGAAGGCGGCGATCATCAGTTTGGCCGTATCGAGCGATTCGCCGGGCAGGCCGCAGGAGAGATCGACGGCCACCTTGAGCCCCTCGTTCTTGAGCAGCCGTACGCAGCGGGTTGCGCCGTCGGGGTCGTCGGTGGCGCTGTTGATCGTGACTGTAGCGAGTTCGCAGCCGCTGCGCCGCAGGGCTTCGGCGAGCGCGGCATCCATCGGTTTATAACGCAGATAGGTCATCCAGGAGGCGCCGGTCGTGGTCAGCGCCTGGCAGAGTGCGAGGGCGTGGGGATAGGAAACGTTCATCTCCGCGTCGCACAGGTGCATCCGCTTCCAGCCCTTCGAGACGAGCAGGCGGACCTCGGCGGCGACGGCGGCCGGGTCCCGTGTGAGAAGCGTCGTGCGGGCCTCGATGCAGAACGGGCACCTGGATCGGCATCCGTAGGACGACGTGAACCCCGCGACGCCGCCGGCGGCGTAATAGGCGGAGTAATCCACATCGACGCCGCGATCCGGCACGACGGTAGCGTCGATCAAGGTGTTGAAGCCGTTGACGACCTGGGGCAGGCGGGCGCCGGCTGCCATGGCCTCGAGGATACGAAGCGAGGCGCTCTCCGCCGGCCCGACGACGCCCGTGTCCGCGCCGAGGTACTGCACGATTTCTCTCGGCATCGCGGGCATCCCCGCGCCGCCGACGACGAGGGGCACGCCTGCCGCCGTGATGCGCCGGGCGAACTCGCGATGCTCATCGAGGAAGAAGTGCTGTGCGGCGTTGATGACGCTGTCCACGTTGCGGATGCTCAGGAATGCGACGTCGGGCCGGAAGTCGGCGAGGAAGGCGTCCAGGCGCCGGGCGGCGTCGTCGGCGAAGCAGAGGTCCAGCAGGGCAACGTCGTATCGGGCGGTGCGGAGGGCGTGCGCGACGTATTCCAGGCCGATCGGGATGACCGGCGGGTTGCGCAGGCGGTTGGGGTTGATCAGTGCGACCTTCACGAAAAGTATGCTTCGCCTTTCTGTTCGCAGGGTACGCGAAGTCCGCGCGAGTCTGCAACCTGGCCGCGGCGCGGGGGCGGCGGGTTTCGGCACGCGGCTGACGGAGAGCCGTAACCGGATCGTTGTCCGTCGGGTCGGACGCCCGGGCGGGCCGTGGGTTTTGACCGGCGGAGACCGGCCCGATAGAGTCCCGTCGTGCGCACCGCGTGATGCCGGGAAGTCTGATGACCGCCTTTTCACTGGATCTGCTCTGGCTGGTGCCCGTCGGGCTGGTTGCCGGCGGCCTGGGGGGGATGCTGGGCATCGGCGGGAGTATCCTGATGATCCCGGCGATGATGCTCCTGTACGGGCCGGACCTGCACGTCTACCAGGGCGCGGCGATGATCGTGAACTTTTTCGTGGTCGTGCCCGCGACGCTGCATCACATCCGGCATGGCGCGGTGATGCCGGAGATCGTGCGGGTCACCATTCCCACGGCGGCGGCGACGGTGCTGCTGGGGGTGTGGGTCAGCGAGAGCGCCTGGTTCCGGGGGCCGAACGAGATCCACCTCTCGCGGCTGTTCGGGGCGTTTCTCTGGTACGAGGCGGCGTTCAATCTCCGGCGGGCAATCGTGCCGGCCGGGCGATGGACACGCGAGCCGGGGCCGGCCGGTCCGCCCGCCGCGTGGCGAGTCGCGGCGCTGGTGGGCCTGCCGACGGGCTTTGTCGGGGGGCTGCTCGGGGTCGGCGGCGGAATCCTGGCGGTGCCGACACAACAGCTCTTCCTGCGGGTGCCCGTCCGCCATGCCATCGCCAACTCGGCGGCTACGATCATCTGCCTCAGCGCGATCGGCGCCGTCTTCAAGAACATCATGCTCGCACGGCAGGGGATGTCGCCCGCCCGGACGCTGGTGCTGGCGGGCCTGCTGATTCCGACGGCGATGATCGGCGGCTACCTCGGGGCCTGGCTCACGCACAGAATGCCGCTGCGGTTTCTGCGACTGTGCCTGGTGGGGTTGATGGCGTACGCGGGATGGAAGCTGATCGCCCGCTGAGCCGGTCCGCCTCGGGCGTGCGGCGTGAGTTCCTCGCGGAGCGCAACAATTGCGCGGCATCCGCGGGCACTGCGTATCCGGTCTCCCAGGTCGGCATTCTTGGCGTCAAGCCTGCGGCAGACTCCGGCCGATATCGCATCCATGAGCGGCCGCGGGGGTCGTCATCCGGCGGCCCTGTTTGCCCGGCGAAGGAGTCGCGCCAATGGTTTTCAATCGCATGGGACGGTGGGGGCAACGGGTGATCCTGACGCTGGCGGCGGCATCGATCGGGACGACGTTCGAGAGCTGCACGTCGGAAGATGCGTGGCGGATCTTTCGGGACTCGGCCAGCCCGTCGATCGGCGAGGGGATCAAGACGGTCTTCGGGGGCGTGGTGGACGGGATCGTTGCCGTGGTGGATCCGTCGGGCCACTCCGGCAGCTCGAGTTCGTCGGGCTCGAAGTAGGTCCGCTTCACACCGGCTGCGCCCGTTTTCGGGCGGGGGCGATTTCGCCGAATCTCTCCGTGCGGCAAAAACGCGCAAGACCTACCCCTGGCAGCGCAAAGGCTGCGCGGCGGTCTCGCGGCGGAATTCGTATTCGTGGCGGTCGATGGACATGTAGAGCATCCGGTACTGGCCCGCGCGGGTGGCGAAGCGGCGGAAGACCTCGCCGTGCTCCGAAAACCCGGCCCTCCGGTAGCAGCGGATCGCGCCGAAGTTGTCGGGGAAGACGACGAGGCTGACCGTGTGGGCGTTGCGTCGGCAGAACGCTTCGTCCAGCACCAGATCGATCATGCGGAGGCCGACGCCCTTGCCGCGCCGGTGCGGGGCTACCAGACAATGCCCGAGCCACCACTGCGCCCTGCCGGTCGGCAGCCGGTTGAGTTCGACATAGCCGCACGGGTCCGTTTCTCCGCCGTCGAAGTACAGCATGGGGTATCCGTCCTCGCGCTGCCAGCCAATGACCTTTCGCGCACTCAACGGCGGGAAGGTTCGCGGGGCCAGCGCAAAGAGTTCGTCGTCCGACTGCACCCACCGGGCCACCCGCTTGGCGTGCGCGGGGTCGAACGGCGCAAGGCCGGGGCGGGCGCACCCCGGAGACGCCTGGTACGCGGGCGCGCACCCCGGTGCGCAGGCACCCACCCTGCGGGCTCTGAACCATGCGATCAGCGACATCGGCGTATATGATATCGGAAGGAACGGTGCTGCGTACAGAGGCGAAGAATGGCGACGGACGAGTTTGCGGCATATCCGGTACGCCGGGAGAGCTGGACGGTTGCGGGGGAGCGGTTCGACCTCATCTGGCCGGCGGACATGGATGCGCTGCTCGACGATCCTCGTACGCGGGAGCGATTTGCCCGCGAGGAGTACATGCCGTACTGGGCGGTGCCGTGGCCCAGTGCCATGCTTCTGGCGGAATACGTGTTGACCCGGCACCGCGGGTGCGGGGGGCGGGCGATTGAGCTCGGATGTGGCGTGGGGCTGGTCTCGGTGGCGGCGGCACGGGCCGGCTGGAGCGTCACCGCGACGGACTGGGACGCCGATGCGCTGAAGTTCGCGGCGGAGAATGCGCGGGCGAACGGCGTATCGCTGGCCGGCACCGCGGTGCTGAACTGGTATGAGCCGTACGGCGGCCCGCCCTTTGAGCTGATTCTGGCCAGCGATGTGTTGTATGAACGGCGGAATGTCGGACCACTGGCGCGGTGGATTCGTGCAGCGCTGGCGGACGGCGGGACGGCGCTCGTGTCCGACTCAAATCGCAGCTCGGCGGACGGCTTTGCGGCGGCGGCCGGGGAGGCGGGACTGAGCGTCGAGAAGTTGGCGCGCGAGATCACGCCGCCGTACGGGCTGTTGATCCGCGGGACAATCTATCGGCTTCGAAGGCCCGTAATCCCGTGAAACGCTGTCTCCCGGGAGACGAAAAGCGGGACAGAGACGACAAGCGCGCGACAGGTTCATTATCGACGATTCGCGAGACCGTGGTAACGCGCCGCGGATGCGCCCCGATCGGCGTGCAGCGGTTGCTCGTCACGGGCCGAACGCCCCGAGCGGTCTACAACCTTACAGGGTCACGCTCGGACGGGCCCCGGCCGTGCAGCAAGCACAGGCACCTCACCCGGCACGCTATGGGCGGAACTGGAACGCATACACGTCCGTATCGCGAAATACGATGCGGAGGCGCACCGGCTTGCCCGCGAGGGCGGAGAGGTCGGTCTTGCCGTTCCAGCTTACCCGCCGGTCAAGCTCGTTCGTCGTGTGGATGAGGTCGCACTGATCGAGCCGGTAGCCTTCGATCGGCCCGCCCTGCTCGTTGAGCAGCTCGCAGCGGAGCAGACCGGCGGCGGAGGTGTCCACGTTCAGGACCAGCTCACGGCCGGCGAACCTGAGCGGCGGTGTGGTGAACTCGCCGCCCGCATAGGCGGCGCGGGCGGAGACGAAGCCGTCGCGGCGCGAAACGAGGCGACTGATGATGCTCGTGTTCGCCGTCGGTGCCAGGCCCGCGGCGGTCAGCAGCCGTCTGCTCCGCTCGGCGCGGGCGCGTTCGTTCGGCGGCTGGCCCGGATGGTCCTCGGCCCAGCCGTGCAGCACGTCGCTGCCGAGGTAATACAGGTACATCTCCCGGCCGTCGACGGAGGGGACCAGCCCGTAGAACACGCGGGCGCATTTGCTGTCGAAGTCGCCCTTCATGCCGAGGCGGACGAACGGGCGGCGGTCGAAGCGGTTCCACGCGATACCGTCGCGGCTGGCGGCGAAGCGGGTGTCCAGCGGGCCGGAGTTGGCGGGGCAGTCCTTGGGAAACTCGGCCAGGTAGCGCGGGGTGTAGTGGAAGTACGCCTGCGGGAACATGTAGTAGGCGTCCTGCGCCCAGGGATACTTGATGACGCCGCTTGTGTAATAGTCCATCACGTTGGCGTCGCCCAGTTTCGCGTCCTGCTCGTCCGGGCCGAGGATGATCGGCGCGTCCTGGGCCTCCGCGAAGCCGCCGAGGTGGTCCGACTCGCTGCGGGCCACCGTTCGCAGCCGCGGCCCCGTCTTCCTGATATTGCGCCGCATGTACGCCACGTACTTGCCAATGCGGTCGTCCCAGAAGATCACGTTCTGCGAGTCGAGGTGATTGGGCTTCTGCGGGGCCGTGAAGGTCAACACGTGCTCGTGCGTGAGCTTCCAGTGGATGCCGTCGGGCGAGGAGAAGACCACCGTGTCCTTCAATTCATCGGAGATCCGCACGGCGTAGCGGAATCGCTGATCCTCCGGGGCGGTCGGGTCGATGAAGACCATCCCTTCCGAGCCGCATTTGTCGAGGCCCGCGGCCCCGCCGCCAATGACGATGTTGTTGTCGCGGCTGCCCTTGTACTCGGCGAGGCCGAGGCTGGGTTTCTCCCAGTGAATGCCGTCTTTCGATCGCGCGTAGCAGATCCCGGGACTTGCGGGATACCAGAGGTGATAGACTTCACCGACCTTGTGCACGCAGCAGTAGACGCCGATGTGGCCGCCTTCCCACGGACGGTCGGCCACGAGGGTGTGCTCGCCCGTCTTTCGCGGCGGATGGACGACGAGTTCGACGTCGTGCGAGGCGGCGAAGAATCGCTCGTCGATGAAGACCTGCCGCCGGTCACCGATATCCAGGACGGCGTCCGCGTCGCTCGGGCGGGTGGCCGTCGCGGCCAGGCCGGCCGATGCAATCTGCGAGAAGACGATAAACGCACAACCCACGTGATTCGATCGCTGGTGGAGGCCTCGAAACATGAACGGTTTTTCCCTCTGAAGACGTCCAGGTCCGGCGCATGGCACACGATGTGCCCGCAGCCCGGCCCGTTTCCGACGCGGCATGCTACCCCGGAGACGGCTCGCCGCCAAACGGGCCGCGCCGTCTCTGCCGCCGGGCGACGCCGCTGATCGGGGCGTCAGCCCGGTCGGCTCGTGGCCTGACGCAGGGCGCGAAGGAATTCGTCGGCGATTTCCCCGCCGAGCCGGCGGCAGTGGTGAACGTCCCGCCACGCGGCATCCCATTCCTTCAGCTTGTAGTACGCAGCGGCGCGGCGGCGGTAGGCTTCAGGGAAATCCGGTTTGATTTCGATGAAACGCGTCAGGTCGCCGACGGCTCCGCGGAAATCCCCCCGGTCACTGAGGATCATGGCGCGGTTGAAGTAGCTGCCCGGGTAGTCCGGTCGCAGCTCGATGGCCCTGTCGTAGTCCCGCATCGCCCGTTCGATGTCGCCGATGGCCGCATACGCAAGGCCGCGATTGCTGTACGCCTGCGCGAGGTCCGGCCGGATCTGCAGCGCCTTCGTGTAGTCGCGGATCGCGGCATCGTACTGACGCAACATGCCGTATGCGTTCGCACGGTTGTTATAGGCCTCGGCGTAGTCGGGGTTCAGCTCGATGGCTCGCGTCGCGTCGCGGATCGCCAGATCGTAGTTGCCGATCCGCCGGTACGTGGCGGCTCGGTTGCAGTAGGCCTCGGCAAATCGCGGCTCCAGCTCGATTGCCCGGCTGTAGTACGCGATGGCCTGCTGGTAGTCGCCCCTGGCGTCGAGGACCATGCCGCAATCGCTGTGAAGCCGCCCGGAGCCGGGGGCGAGGCGCAGCATGTAGAACTTGTGCCGTTCATCCGTCTGCCATTGCTCGATGTAATGGCGCGTGCCCACGGCCAGCAGGACCGCAGCCGCCAGCACCCCCGCCGCCGGCAGAGCCGGGCGCCAGAACGGTCGGCCGGCGGTCGGCTCGCCCGCCACGGCAATGATTGCCCACGCCAGCACGATCACCAGCCCGCAAGCCGGCAGGTAGGCGTACTTGTCCGCCGCGATCACATTCGTGAACCCGATGCCGCCCATGGTCGGAAAGATGACGACGAAGAAGAACAGCCAGCCCGACAGCAGGGCCCGCGTCCATCGCAGGCTCAACAGCAGCACAGCCAGCAGCACCGCCGTGCCGATCGCGCCGGCCAGAACGGCCGGATGGCTCAGCGCCATCGGCTCCGGCTTCGGATAAAACGATGAGAGGTGCAGCGGCAGGATGATCTTGCGCAAATAGAAGACGACGTTGTGGCACACGCCGAGCAGGATGGCGGTGCGCGATGTCGGGTCGGGCACGGCTACGCCGGCCGTGCGCGCCTGCGAGATCATCGTAATGATCGCCGAGGCGCACGAGAGGGCGAACAGCGGCGTCTTCTCGACCACGGCCCGCACGCTCAGCCGCTTCAGAGGCCAGAAGTCCAGCACCAGAAGGCCCATCGGCAGCAGCGTCGTGGTAGGCTTGGCCATCAGGGCGAGGCCCAGCAGCAGGAAGCACAGGGCATAGGCTCGTCGGGAACGGGTGCGGACGAAACGGAGATACGCATGCAGGCAGCCCAGGGCGAACAGAGATGCCAGCACCGTCTTGCGGTCGCCGACCCAGGCGATGGGCTCGACCGTCAGCGGATGCAGACCGAACAGCAGGGCTGCGCCAAAGGCCGCCCATGGCCTGCGGAAGAGGCGATACAGCAGCAGAAAAACGAGGGCCGTGTTCGCCGTGTGCAGGATCAGGCTGGTGCGATGAAAAGGCCGAAGGTTTTCCGGTGAACCGCCGAGGGCGCAGTCCAGCATGAGCGAGATCATGGCCAGCGGCTGATAATAGCCCCTGACCGTGGCAGGCGCGAGGACCTCGGTCAGAAACTGTGCGGCCCCTTTCCAGCTCGGATTCCGCACCCGGTCGTTGTCGGTGAGATACTCCTGGTCGTCGAAGGTGAGGGCCTGGCATGTCAGCACGGGCCGATGAACGGCGATAACCGTGACGACGAGAAGGAGCCCCGCTATCGTCACCGTCAGCGGCGCGGGAAGCGACCGTCGAGGAGTTGCCGACGCGGCGGTCATGGGACGGTGGCCGGGTCGTTCCACGGCGTCCGCGGCCGCATGTCGTGCCCGCCCGCGAATTCCCCAACGCCTTTTCATCGCACGCCACATGCCTTCTTCTCGTCCGTTCCCGCGGCGAAGGACATGATCCGCCCGGGTTCCGGCTACCTCGCCGTGGAACGTACCGGCGCGAGCGTATTCCGTCATAGCGAGGGCGTCAAGAATCCTGCGACACCACGCTTTCTGTCCGTGCCCGACGAAAACAGCGGCCCGGCGTCGGGGAGGTTCATTCTTTCCGGGTTTTCGTTGACCTTGCGGCGCCGGCGGGGATAATGGGTACGTGCGAGTCGTATTGGTGACGATTCGGTAACCCAACCGGGGATTTCGAAATGACAAGTCCAGCGAGGATGTGGATGGGGTTTGTGTTGATCGCTCTGAGCGCCTTCGTTGCCGGCCAAGGCGGCGGCTCCTGCGGCTCAGTGGCATTCGACAACGGCGGAGGGGCAGGCGGCGGATCGGACGCCTCCGGGGTCGATCCGCTGGCGCCGTTGACGCCCGAGCCCGATCCACTGGCGCCGTTGACGCCCGAGCCTGATCCGCTGGCGCCGCTGGTCAATACTCCTCGCGGGGCATGCGGCCTCTGGGTCGGGACGCTCACCGGCACCCGGCACTGGGTAAAGACGGTGCATTATGAGTGCCCCTGGCAGAGCGGCGGCCACGACACAACGGACAGCAAAGACGATACGACGCACACGTCGAGCATCGACATGATGTTCCCCGATGCGTTCGGCGGGGCCGACAAGTGGGGCACGGGGATAAGCTGTGCTCCGTCCGGCTCGAGCTCCAGGGCCCTCAGCACCAGCGGTACGGTTACGTACACGCGACACTGGTATGAGAATTACGATTACGGCGACGAATGCGGCCGGTTCCACGGGGACGCCATCGACGAGACGTTCTCGTTCGGCGTGAAGGCCGAGGATGTGCAGATGTGGGTGACGGTCCACGCCTCCACCTACACGGAGCAGCAGGCGATCATCGCGGAGCGGCCGTGCCGCACGGAGTACCCCGTCGAGGTCACGATCATGGTCAGTCCGCCGTCCTCGGGCGGCTCGGGCAACTATGTTTCGACGGAAACGAGCAAGCCGTGCGATTTGCCGAAGACGACCACCACGAAAGAGCACGCCGTCACCGAGAACTCCGCGGCTTCCTACATCGCGATTCTCTACGGCACGTATCACATCGCGGCGAACGGATCCGACACGATCGAGGCGAGCCGCGACACCACGAACCCGGTGAATCCCGATTCGGCTGCGGGGTGTCCCGGCGTCAACGATTCCTGCACGTGCCAGTCCGGCGAGACGCTTACCGAGCAGTACACGCTGAGCCTGACGCGCTTCCCCGAGGGGGATCGCGACATGGACGGCGAATGCGACAGCGTGGACCCGTGCCCGGATGCGGCATTCGAGAATGAATGCGACGGCACGCCGTGAGGGTGAAGTCGGGCTCTGGAGATGCCGAGCGAAGTCGGGCTCCGCAAAGCCCTCCTACCGGGTGGTGATTCCCGTTCGGGCGGTCTCGACCAGGGCGGCGAGGTTTGCCGCGGGCGTGCCGGGGGGGATGTCGCATCCGCTGCTGAGGATCCATCGCGATCCGGCGGCGGCACGGCATACGGCGGCGGTCTCGCGGCGCACCTCGTCGGGCGTTCCGAGAAAGAGCAATGCCGACGGGTTCAGGTTGCCACGCATCGCGACCCGCCCGGCGACGAGCCGCACCGCTTCGTCCGCGGGGACCTGATAGTCCACGTCGAGGAAGTCGACGCCGGTCGCGATCAGCCCGTCGAGGATCGGTGTGATGCCGCCGCATACGTGCAGGCCGGCAAAACGCCAGCCCATCGTCTTGACGGCGGCGATGAGCCGGACGTGGCACGGCTGGACCTGCTGCAGGTACATGGCCGGCGAGATGAAGTTCGGCGAACACGTCGCCTCGCCGAAGACCAGGCCGTCGGCCCCGCTGGCGAGCGAGCCGCGCGAGACGGCGATCGCGACGTCCGTGGTGAACTCCAGGATTTCGCGGGCATAGTCCGGCCGCTCGAGCATGTCGATGAGGATGTTCTCCACGCCGCACAACTGCGAGGCGATGTTGAGCGGTCCGCGCAGCGTGGAGAGGACGAACGCATGGCGCCCGATGCGGTCGGCCACCTGGCGGACGGCGGCCTGGTACATCGGCATCCGCCCGCCGGCAGCCGGGTCGATCCGCCGCAGGTCGTCGAGGCTCGCGCCGCCGGCGAGCAGATGCTGGCGCACGATCGGCCCGGCGTCCGGCGGCTGATCCACGCGGGCGCCGAGCGCCTCGACCTCGCCGGCGACGCCCAGCGTGAGCTGCACGCCGTCGAAACCGAATCGCTCGTAGCCGCGGACGATCACGTCGGCCATGACATCGGCGTCAGTGAAGTAACGCCCGAGGGGCACGTCGGCATAGCGGGTGAGCGCGGTATGGACGATCGGCATGACCGGGGGGCGCTCGGCCGGCTCGCCTGAGAGCACGCGGATGATGGATTCCTTGCCGGTCATGCGGGCATCTTCTTATGTAATGGGCGGGTCGGCAGCCGCCTGGCTACTCCCGATCCGGCCTCGCTTGAATCACGAGTCGCATACTGCAAGCACGCGGCCCCCGTGAAGCCTTTGCACGCGGGGTCTTGGGCGCTCGCTTGCGCTTCGCGTTCTGTCGGCCGGCGCACGTCCCGCCCGGTGGTCGTCAAGCCACGCGCTGCCGGGCGCTCGCTTGCGCTTCGCGTTCTGTCGGTCGGCGCGCGTCCCGCCCGGTGGTCGTCAAGACACGCGCTGCCGGGCGCTCGCTTGCGCTTCGCGTTCTGTCGGCCGGCGCGCGTCCCGCCCGGTGGTCGTCAAGACACGCGCTGCCGGGCGCTCGCTTGCGCTTCGCGTTCTGTCGGCCGGCGCGCGGCCCGCCCGGTGGTCGTCAAGACACGCGCTGCCGGGTGCCCGCTTGCGCTCCGCGTCCGGTCGGGGCTACCGGTTTGCAGACGGCTTCAGAGCCGCAGCCCCTTCGCTCGCGCGGCATCCTGCAGGCAGCGGGCCATGATCTCATAGCCGGCGTAGTGCGGGTGCAGGCCGTCGCGCGAGAGGTCCTTGCGGAGGGCGCCGGTCGCATCGGCAACGTGCGAGGCGTAATCCACGTAGATGCAGCCCTTGGTCTGGCAGGCCGCCTTGAGCTGCGCGTTGATCTTCGGCAGGATGCGGGCCTTGCCCTCGTGATTCTTCGTGTCGCTGTTCGTCGGCAGGATCGAGCAGACGAACGTGTGGATCCCCGCCGCGCGGGCGTCGTCCATCATCGAACCGATGGCGGCCGTCACGGCGCGGATGATCTCCTCGTCGCTCTGGTTTGCGCTGAGCATCCGCGAGACGTCGTTCGTCCCGGCGAGGATCACGACATTTCGCGGGCGCAACTGGATCACGTCCGCCGCGAATCGCCGGGCCATGTGCGTGGCGATGTCGCCGCCGATGCCGCGGTTGAGGATGACGCCGTCGCTGGGGGCGAAGTACGCGTCGAGCTGCCACAGCTCCGTGATCGAGTCGCCCATGAAGACGGTACCGACGGCCACATCCTCGCGAATGATTTCCTCATTCCAGAAGTCGAAGCGGCCGCGAAGCCGGTCGGCCGGGGCGTTGTCGCCGAACAACCCCGGCTTGATCAACTGCTGCCGCGCCTCCGTCGTGCGGCCGGCCCGCCGGATGGCCGGGCCCTGCTGGCATCCCATGACGGCCGCGAGGGTCAGAATCCCGAACGTCGTCATCCACGCCCGTTGAAGTGGTCGATTCACCGATTGCCTCCTTTATGCGTCAAGCTCCGCAGGGCGGTCCATTGACCGCCAGATTACCCGCCGCGCGGCCTTCAGCGGCAGCCGAACACGGCCGCGCCAGCGGCCGTCATGCTGAGCGAAGCGAAGCATCCGGCTCCTTTGCGCCAATCAGCCGGATTCTTCGTCGCTGCGCTCCTCAGAATGACGGGTAGCGCTACCGCCGCAGCGCGATAGCATGCGCGCAGGGCGCGCAAAAGGTGCGACGCCAGACTTTAGTCCTCCGCGAACGCCGCGTCGAACGCGCGCGCCGACGGCGCGAAATCCAGTTTCCGGACGAACTCGCACGCCTCCGCCGCCCCGTGCTCACGGTCCATGCCGCCGTCTTCCCACTCGACGGAGAGCGGGCCCTGATAGTTGATCTCGTTCAATGCGCGAATGATCGCCTCGAAGTCCACGCATCCGCGGCCGAGCGAGCGGAAGTCCCAGTACCGGTCCGGGTGGCCGAAGTTCAGGTGGCCGCCGAAGACCCCGGCGCGGGTCGGCCGCGAGGACCAGTACACATCCTTCATGTGCGTGTGGAAGATCCGGTCGCGGAACTGCCGGATGAAGGCGACGTAGTCCACACCCTGGTAGCCGAGGTGGCTCGGGTCGAAGTTGAAGCCGAACCGCGGGTGCCCCTTGATCTCCTCGACGGCACGGGCGGCCGACGAGATGTCGAACGCGATCTCCGTGGGGTGCACCTCGAGGGCGAAGTAGACGTCTTCCTTCTCGAACACGTCGAGGATCGGTTTGAACCGCTTGGCGAAGTCCTTGTAGCCGTTGTCGATCTGATCGGGGAAGTTCGGCGGGAACGAGTAGAGCAGCGGCCAGATGCTGCTGCCGGTGAAGCCGTTCACGACGACGCGTTTGAGTTCCTTCCTGACGGCCGGCGGTGCGGCGTCGAAGAACTTGCGGGCGGCGCGGGCCGTGTCCATCAGTTCCTGGGCGGCACGCTGGCGGACGCCCTCGGGCTTGCCGTCGCCCCAGACGTAATCCGGGAGGATCGACTTGTGCCGCGGGTCGATGTTGTCGCAGACCGCCTGCCCGACCAGGTGCGCGCTGATGGCGAAGCACTTGAGCCCGGCCTTCGTCAGGACCTCCCACTTCTTCTTGCAGTAGGATGCGTCCTTCAGGGCCGCCTGGACCTCGAAGTGATCACCCCAGCAGGCCAGCTCCAGGCCGTCGTATCCGAACTTCTTCGCCTTCTTGCACAGGTCAACCAGCTTCAGATCGGCCCATTGGCCGGTGAACAACGTGACGGGTCGTGCCATATTTCGCCTTCCTTTTTCTCTGCAGGGCTCGTCGGCTGGGACGCAACCACACGTTGCGCTGGACCGCGCCGCGCCTCGAAAAGCGCTCTGAATCGTACCACGGAGCCGCGGGCTCGGCAATGCGGGAGAGGAGCCCGCAGCCCCTCGAAACGAGGAGGCCGGCAGCAACAGGGCAGGCCGGCGCCCTCGGGGAACGGGCGCCCCGCCGTCTCGTGGCGTGCAGGATGTACGCCCCCCCCCCCGACGTTCTACGCCAGCTTCGTGCCCGTCAGGCGTTCGTAGGCTTCGAGGTACTTCGCCGAGGTCTTTGCCACGACGTCGTCCGGCAGCACCGGGCCGGGCGGCTGCTTGTTGAAGTGAATGGATTCCAGATAGTTCCGCACGAACTGCTTGTCGTAGCTCGGTTGGTCGTGGCCGGGTTCGTACTGGTCCGCCGGCCAGAATCGCGACGAGTCGGGCGTGAGCACCTCGTCGATGAGGATAAGGTCGCTGCCTGCGCGGCCCCACTCGAACTTCGTGTCGGCGATGATCACCCCGCGTTCGCGGGCGTACTCCGCCGCGTGCACATAGAGGGCGATGCTGCGGTCGCGGATGGCCGTCATCACGTCGCGCCCGACGAGGCGGGCCGCCTCCTCGAAGGATACATTCCGGTCGTGGCCGCTCTCTTCCTTGGTCGCCGGCGTGAAGATCGGCTCCGGCAACGGATCGCACTGTTTCAGGCCCGGCGGCAACGCCACCCCGCACACGTGCCCCGTTTCCTGATACTCCTTCCACCCGCTGCCGGCAAGATACCCGCGGACGACCGCCTCGATCGGCACCACCTGCGTCTTGCGGACGACCATCGACCGCCCCCGGAGCTGGTCGATGTACGGCTCGAAGCCCTTCGGCGCCCGGTCGCCGACGGCCTCGATCAGGTGGTGCGGCGTGATCGATCCGAGCCGCCCGAACCAGAACAGCGAAAGCCCCGTGAGCACCCGACCCTTGTCCGGGATGCCGTTGGCCATCACCACGTCGAACGCGCTGATCCGGTCCGTTGCGACGATCAGCAGCCGCTCGCCGAGGTCGAAGATGTCGCGAACCTTGCCCCGGCGGACGGGTCGCCCGGGGATGTCCGTCCGAAGAAGAACGGGACCTTGCCGCATGATCTTGCCTCGCTTTGTTACTGAACGCCGTAACCCGCGGTGGATCGCCGGATGACGTGCTCGAGTTCGTTGCCGCGCCCCGACGATTGCGAACGCTGCCGCGGTTGTCGCTGCTGCTCCTGCCGCTGCTTCCTTTCTTCCTGCATCTTGCGCATCCGCTCCGCGCGCTCCCGCTGGGCGGGCGTCATGTGCGCCGCGGTGATGACCGTCCGGCGAAGCTCCTCCAGATTCTTCTTGTCGGCCAGCAGCTTCGTCTTCTCCTCCTTGTTCGTCCGGAGCGTCGCGTCGAGCCGCATCCTCGCGTCGAGCAGGCTGATTGCGTAGGAAACGTGCTTGGCGAACGCCGTGCATTCGTCCGGCCTGTGGTCGCGGTCGGCAAAGGACTTGGGATTGTTCATGAACTCGCTGATCTTGATCCCCGTCGCGTTTTCGCCGCCGCCTGGGCCTCCGGCCGGCTCGGCCGGCGCGGGCTCCCGGTCATCCTCGGCCTTGCCCGGTTCGTTGCGGTGCAGACGCCGGTCAACGTTGCGAAGCGCGTCGCCTTCTCTGCCTTCCGCTCGCGGTTCGCCACGGGTCGTTTTGCCCGCGGGTCGCGACGTCGGCGGCGGCGTGCACGGCTCCTCGAGCGCCTTCTTGTAGGCCTCGTCGATTCTCTTCACGAGCGGCTCGTTCTCGTACGCGGTTACGTACTGCAGGCGGATCGCGCCCGTTCTGGACTGCTCCTTCGCGTTCTCGAAATGGACGTCCGCGGCAAGGTCCGCCAGCGGCATCTGCGCTTCCTTCTCGGCCTCGGCGGAGAGCGTTTCGAGTTCGTCCTTCTTCGAGCTGTTGATCAGCCGCGTGAGGTTGACGCTCGCCTTGCGGTATTCCTTGTTCCGCCACTGCTCGATCGCCTCGCGGAGAACCTTCGGCTTGTCCTCGGCGCTGACGGGTTTGCTCACATCATCCTCGGCGCTGCGATCCGGCTGGCTGGCGGGGGCCTTGGCCTCCCCGTCTGCCGCCCGCGCCGGCCCTGCCATCGCCGCCGCCAGCAGCGCGCATACAACCGCACCATGTACTCGTCGAATCATGGAACGTCCTCCGGTATTCGCCGGTCACCACCGGTGTGACCCGGCTCCGCATTATACATCGGATGCCGTCCGCGGCGGAAGCGCGCAACACACCCGGCTTCCGACGGCGGCGGCGCGGCCCTATACTGGCCCGGCGCAACGAACGAGGGCGGTTATGGCCTGGAATGTGTACGTAACACGGCGAATCCCGGACGCGGCGCTTGATCTCCTCCGGCAGGAGTGCGGCGGCTTCGACCTGAATCCCCAGGATCGCGCCGCGACGCGTACGGAGCTTCTGGACGCCGTAAAGGGCCGCGACGGCGTGCTGTGCCTCCTCACCGACACGATCGACGACGAGGTGATGGCGGCGGCCGGTCCGCGCTGCCGGGTGTTCGCGAACATGGCCGTGGGGTATGACAACATCGACCTGGCCGCGGCCACACGGCGCGGCATCCTCGTCACCAATACGCCGGGCGTGCTGACCGAGACGACCGCCGACCTGGCCTGGGCGCTGCTCTTTGCCGTGGCCCGCTGGATCGTCGAGGCCGACCGGTATTTTCGCGCCGGGCAATGGACGGGGTGGGGCCCCATGCAGTTCCTCGGCCACGATATCCACGGCGCCACGCTCGGCGTGATCGGCGCCGGGCGGATCGGCGTCGCCGTCGCTCGGCGGAGCGTCGGCTTCCGCATGCGGGTTCTCTATACCGACCCGCAGGAGAGCGCCGAGCTTGCCCGCCTCGGCGCGAGCCGTGTACCGCTCGATACCCTGCTTCGGGAGAGTGACTTCGTCACGATCCACGTCCCGCTGGTTCCGGCGACGCGCCATCTGATCGGCGCGCGGGAGTTGTCGCGGATGAAGCCGACGGCGTACCTGATCAACACGTCCCGCGGGCCGGTCGTCGATGAGGCGGCACTGGTGGCCGCGCTGAAGGAAAGACGCATCGCCGGCGCCGGCCTCGACGTGTATGAAAACGAACCGGCGCCCGCGCCGGGCCTCGTCGAGCTGGAGAACGTCGTGTGCATTCCGCACCTCGGCTCGGCGACCCTGGCGACGCGCAGCCGGATGGCTGTGATGGCGGCGGAAAACCTCGTGGCGGCGCTGCGTGGCGAGCGGCCGCCGAATCTCGTGAACCCCGAAGTGTTGCCGGCCGCCCCGGCCGGTGACCGCGACGCGGAGGCGGGGCGTTGAGGTCGCGGCTCACGCCCCGACGTATCGCGCATAGATGCTCCGGGCCTCCTCCGGTTTGTTCGTGCCCTTGATGATGGCCCGGCCGTCCGTGAAGACCGTGATCTGATATCGGTCGATGCCCACCCGCAGCAGGAACGCGTTGAACACCGGCGGGCTTGCCGCAACGGGCCGCAGCTTCGCCGCCAGCGCGGCAAAGTCGATCGCCGTGGCGTCCGGTGTGCCCCCGGATGGCGAGATCTGAACCGCGTCATGCCCGCAGAGGTGTACGGCGCTGCTGCCGAGAAGGCCGTCGAGATAGTCGAATCTGCCCTGCCGGCAGCAGGGGCAGTTGCCGTCGTCATACGCCTTCTGCATGTTGAGCTGCGCGACACGCCCCCTCCACGCGTCGAAATGCACCATGCAGCGATTCACGGCATCGAGCCGGCCCGTCAGGATCTTGAGTGCCTCCATCGCCTGATGGCTCGCCACCATTGTCACAACCGGGCCGAGCACGCCGACCGTGTCGCACGTCGGGGTCATCTCCGGCGGAGGCGCCTGCTCGAAGACGCATCGCAGGCAGGGGCCGACGCGCGGGAGAATCGGCATCGCCAGCCCCGTCGCGGCGACGCACGCGCCGTAGATCCACGGGATGCCGTGCTTCACCGCCGTGTCGTTGATGAGGAACCGCGTCTCGAAGTTGTCCGTGCCGTCAAGCAGCAGATCGGCGCCGGCGGCGAACGTCTCGATGGTGTGCCGGTTCGCGTCCGCGACGACGGCCTCGACGGCCACTTGCGAATTGATGCGGGCCAGCTTGCGGCGGGCGGCTTCGGCCTTCGGCAGATTCTCGGCGATGTCCTGTTCGTCGAAGAGGTTCTGCCGGGCGAGATTGTTCAACTCGATGTAGTCGCGGTCCACGATCCGTACGAATCCGACGCCCGCCCGCACCATGGCGTTGGCCAGCGTTGTGCCGAGGGCGCCGCAGCCGATGATCGTCACCCGCCCGGCGAGCAGGCGGCGCTGGCCCGCCTCGCCGATCGGCTCGAAGAGGATCTGCCGCGAGTAGCGTTCAAGGAACGAATCCTCCGCCGGTCGGGCCGATTCGTTCCCGGGACTCCGGTTCTGCGCGCCCCACGGAAGGCGCGGCTCGTTGCTTACCTGCCGATCGTCAGGGGGGCCGCTTCGCGTCACGTCCTGCGTTCCTTGCTCTCGCGTGCCAGTTCCGCCAGAAAGCCACCCGGCGGTTCCACTTCGGCGGCCGGAGGCGGCGGGGTCGCTGCCGCCCCGTGTGGTGTCTCCTCGCTCGGCGGCGCTTGAGGATCCGGGCACGCTGACGAGCCGGGTGCCGCCTCGCCCTGTCGTCGCCTGCGAATCATCTCCGCGAGCGAGCGGCTGCCCGCGTCGGGCGTATGCGGTCCTTGGCCGACGGGGCCGACCCCGCTGCCTTCCTCCCGCAAATGTGCTTCCATCGCACGCGGGCGGCTGACGAACGAGTTCCATGATTGCCGGCCGGCCGTCCCGAACAGCAGCGCGAAAACCAGCGATAACAGACCGTTCACGTCTCCATTACCCAGGAACACCGCCCCGCAAAGGGCCAGCAGGACAGCGATCACGCTGCACGCGACGGCGTCCAGCAGCAACGCCGGTCCCCATCCCGTCAGGCAAAGGGCGGCAATCGCGAGCATCGCCCCGCCGCCGATCCGGAGTGTCCAGATATACGTGTGTGCAGCCGCGGTATAGCGGGGCGAGATCGTCGGGACGATCCATTCGCCCAGGCCGAAATAGAGCATCAGCCCGCCGCCGACGGCCGCCCACAACGCCGTGCTGCGAACCTGCTGTCGAAAAGCGACCTGGCCCGTTTCGTCTGTCGGGCCGCGATTGGCTGCCATAGAGGCTCCGTGCCGCTTGCGCGGGCGATGCGGACGGTTGAATCGGCCTCATTTTACCACGGGCCTCACGGCGGCGGTACAGCAGGGCACGCCGTCGCGTGCCGACTCGTCTTGAGCCCGGCTCAGCCGTGCGAACGGCTCGGTATGGCGGCGGCCGGCGCCCCGTGTCCGGTTGCGGCCGAAGGCTGCGTCAGGCGATCGCTGCGCGGGCGCACGTCTGGCTGGGCAGCCATCCGGGCATCGAGTGAACTTCCGGCCGGCCGGCGTGACGTAACGGGGGCAAGAGCGTATGGTAGCGCATGGGAAGCAGGGCGCGTCGTTGCGTGCTGCTTGTCCCGGACTCCCGGCTGATGCGCAGAGTACATAGTGTCGACTGCTCCGAGGGCCTCGCTTGAATCCTCGTCGCGTCCGTCTCGCCGGTCCCGCCGCATGGAACCCCCGTGACACCTCCATCCGGGCGGCGCGCCGCCGCGCATTCACGCTGATCGAGTTGCTTGTCGTCGCGGCGATTATCGCGATCCTGGTGGCGATCCTGCTGCCGGCCCTGTCCAAAGCGAGGGACCAGGTCCGCAGCATAAGCTGCCGCTCGAACCTGAAGCAGCTTATGACGGCCATGTTCGCCTATGTCGGCGAACAGAACGTCCTGCCGGGCACGCACGGCCTGTTCTGGATGCAGCTCCTCTTCGACAAGGAGTGGCCTCGGCCGGCCGGCGTCACATGGGACGGCGCCCGCGACCGGCAGCGGGGCCTTGCGTACACCCCCGCGTATCGCCAGCCGTATCACCTCGATCCCGAGTTCGTCGCAGATGTGCCGGCCAGGGGCACGCTCTTCCGCTACATCCGCCAGGAGGCGGTCTACCTGTGTCCCTCCGACAAGCCGGGTCCGGCCGACGACACCTCCCTCGGCGGCGGCGGCAACGGCAGGCTGAGCTACTCGATGAACGCCTACATCGGTTATCGCGCCCCGGAGAGCATTCAGGGCTTTACGTACGTTGCCGACTCGCTCAACAACGCGCTGCCCGGCGGCCGCCGGAGAGTCTCGTTCCGGGCCGGGCAGCGGGTTACGTTTTCTTCCTCGCGTTTCATGACGATGTTCGAGGATCACCCCTCCTATCACACGAACAGCAGTTACCCCGACGGAAGCTTCAACTGCATCGACCGCATCGCGACGCGTCACATGCTCCGCATTGCCCCGAACGGCGGCGCCGATGAGGGTCGATCGAGCATGGCCTTTCTGGACGGTCACGCGGAGGCCCGCCGGTACCCCGCCAAGACCCTGGGACGCGAACTGTTCGCTGAGATGGGCGAGCCGATCTTCTGGCGCGAATCCGGCCTGCCCGACCGCCTGAACATGTCCGCCTTCATCAGGAGACTTCCGGGCCCTTGCCCCTGGTGATTCTCCGCGGCGGCGGGCGGGTCATCCGCGCATCCGGCGGGGGCTTCGGCTCTCATTCGCCGTTCCCGACGCGAGACCAGCCTCGCACATCGGCCTCGCGGGGCGCTGTCGCGACGACTACGGCCGGCGGATGAGGTCCTTGCCGCTGATGTTCTTCGATTCGACGCTCCAGCCGGCCGGCACCTCGATCCGCCAGGTGATCGTGTCGCCGTCCCGTCGCCATCGCATCGCGACGGCGCCGTCGGGCGTCGGGATTCGCCCCTCGCACCACGCGAGCGGCAGATCGGCGAAGCGAAGCTGCACGATCCGTTTGACCGCATCCACGCGGTACACGCCGAGTACGTCGCGGTAGAGCGTGTGGACGATGTGCGACGCGAAACCGTGGTCGCAGCTTGCGTATGCGCCGACGTTTTCCCATAGCGTGCCGGTCCGGTCGGCCATGTAGAGCAGGTACGCAACCGCCTCGTCGAGGATCTGCCGGCCCTCGCCGTAGCGGGAGAGGATCTCCAGTCGCAGCATGTTTCCGATGAACGAGTTGGACTCCGGCACGTCGGGGAAGGCCTTTGTCTGTCTGCGCCGCGGGCCGAACTGTTCGCGCAGCGTCTTCCACAATTCCGCGTGGGTCTCGGGCGAGGCGACGTCGAAGAAGAAGGCGTAGTACTGGCACGTTTCCGTGTGGTCGGGCCGGACGTCGAGCCTGCCGTTCGCCCGCACGGCATGATCGCGGAAGAACCGGCCGTCCCACGACTGCTTCCGGATCACCGCTCGGATCCGTTCGGCCTCCGACAGCAGCTCGGGCGCTTCGTACAGCCGGCCCGCGGCCGCCAGCGCGCCGGCGTAGAGCATGTTCGTCGGGTAATTCACGTCCTGCACGAACGAATTGGCCGCCGACCACTCCACGAAGACCCAGCTTTCCAGTTTTTCGAGGAGACCCTCGTCGTTCCGGAACCTTCGGAAGTAGTCGAAGAGCCTGAAAACCCTCGGCTTCAGCGCGGCGACGAGTTCCCGGTCGCCGCTCCGCGCGGCGTACTCCTCCAACTGGACGACGAACCAGAGCGCCCAGTTCGGAATGAAGACGCCGTCGTTGTGGTCCGCCGGGTAGCACATCGGCAGCATGCCCTCCGGCAGAAATGCGAAGCGCGCCGGCAGCGCGAAGTTCTCCAG
Source organism: uncultured Planctomycetales bacterium (assembly GCA_964653435.1). Classification (GTDB taxonomy): domain Bacteria; phylum Planctomycetota; class Phycisphaerae; order UBA1845; family PWPN01; genus CAZMVY01. The sequence goes on from CAZZFA010000003.1 coordinate 73,260, forward strand.
AAAACTCCTCTCGACGGCTGTATTCCCCGCGAGGTCGCAGGCCACGCGCGAGGTGAAGAAGCTGTCGCACAGCCAGCCCGCGCGCTCGCGCGACGGGCAGTCCATGAAGAGGTCGACGGCGTTCTGCGCGTAGGTCTCGCGCCCGGCGGCGAAGAGCCGGTTGAGCCGCTCGTCGTCGCACGCGAAGTGCGCCCGCCATACGTCGGGATTGGTGTATTCCCGGATGAAAAAGCGCGAAACGGCGCACTGTCCGTCAAGGACGAGGACCTTGAGGTACCGCAGCGTGTACGGCTCGAAAAACTCGACGTCGTACGTGCCCGGCTCCAGCTCGAAGGCCACGATGTTCACGCAGCCCAGCCGCTTGAAGTCGACGTCGCCGTCCGAGAGGATCTCGTCGAAGACGAAGAACACGCGGCTTCGGCGGTGCGCCGTCAGGTGCGCCCCGGGAAAGCCCGTGAGGTTCGTGCCGAAGTCGACGATATGGTACGTGTCCTCCTTGAGCACCAGGCGCGCGTCCGGTTCGAGCGGCCGGTCGATTGCGTGCGCCGGCCCCGAGGCGATCGCCTGCAGTTCGAGGCTCGGGATCGTCGCCAGTTCCGTTTCGGGGAAGCCGAGGAACTTCGGCCCGACGCCCGTGAGCGAGCGGTCTTTCCACGGTTTCGCAGGCTGCGGTCCCCGCGTCAGGCAGCCTTCGCAGACGTCCCAGACGGCCGGACGCCGGGTGAATGTCGGATACGGAACGCGGCGGGGCAGAAGCTTCTTCTCTTCAGCCCGCGCGCACGGCACGGCGTCGAACGCGACGGCCGGGTCCTCGCGCCAGGCATCGAATCCCTCGCGAAGCCGGTATACTTCCGAGAAGGCGCGCTGGAAACTGTAGCGCTGGACCTTCTGCACGCGCTCCGGAAGGATGCGGGCCTCGAAGGGGGTGCCGTCGCCGCCGGTCGAGGCCAGGATGCGCCCGCCGGCGATCACCTCCGCCTGCAGGAACGACGGTTCGTTCAGGACGTAATAGCTGTTCACGTTGTAGCCGGCCATCTCGACGGCGACGAGCTGCCGCCCGCCCGTGATCCGATCCGTCAGGTCCCACTCGTCCACGCGGTAGTAGCCGTGGCCCGCGCGGGCCGGGCCGTAGCCGACGAATCGCCCGTTGAAATACAGCCGGTAGAGCGTGTGCCCGGCCATGCGAAGGATGACCTTCTCCCCGAGAGGGGCCTCGAAAACCGCCCGGAAACCGACGAACAGATTCATCTCTCTCTCGCGTCCGGCGGGCCATATGGGCCTGGCCGAACGAAACGCAGGGGCGCCCGAAACAACCGCGGGTGCCGAGGCGGCGGGCACGGCGAGGTTCGCCGAAGGCATGAGGGCGGCACCGATCATCGCAAGGCCGACAAGTGCAGGGGACATGTTGCGGCTCCTGTTCGAATATCCCGGAGAACCGGACCAGTCCAGACTAGATGGCGCAGGCCGGGCGGTCAAAGCGCAGGTTCCGTCGCGCGGGCGAATACCAGACGGGAAACACAAGCGAGATACCTGCGCACAGGCGCTCGAGTCCGTTCCGTCTTATGTGAGAAGGGTCGCGATGACCGCCGGGTAACGCAACGGAAACGGAGCCGCCTACGGGCGCTCCTTCTCCTGCTTCAGCGTCGTCATGTAGCGTTCGATAAGGTGGGAGCGCAAAAGACGCTGGGCTTCCACGACATCGCCCTTGAGGATCGTCTCGAAGATCGCCCGGTGCTCATTCAGGGTGTCGTGTGCGGCCTTGGCCAGCCACTGCTGATGCGTGAACATGCGCGGGTAAATGATCGGCAGGGGCGCCCGATGATACAGCAGAGCCAGTCGCCGATTCCCCGCCGCGTCGATGAGGGCCTCGTGGTAGCGACGGTCGGCCTCCGCGATGCCCAGCAGGTATCCCTCGCGCAGAAGGAGCTCGAACTGATCGCAGGCCTTCTGCATGTTTTCGAGGTGTTCCGGGGTGTTCAGGCCCAGGCGGCAGAGACGCTCGATCGCGCCGCTTTCCAGGACGATCCGGACTTCCAGCACCTCCAGCACGTCCTGAGAGGTGAGTTTGGGAACGATATAGCCCGTCTTCGGGCCCTGCTCGATGACCCCTTCGGCGGCCAGGCGCGCAAACGCCTCGCGAAGGGCCGTGCGGTTTACGCCGAGGCGTGCCGCCCACTCGGCCTCGCGGAGCCGCTCGCCCTCGGGAACCTGTTGCAACATCAGCAACCGACGCAGACGCTCGTACGCCTGATCGCGTTGAGACCCGTTCCCGACAGATTCGATTGACAGCGAGTGCATTCCGTGATAGCCTGCCTACTGCTTCTATATGGTTTACCGAATGGCCTTGGCTTTGTCAACAGTTTTTCAGCCTTTTTTTCGCCAAGGCCATGTTTTCTCCGCACCCATCGGCCTCGCCGGTCGTTGCCGCCCGAAGCAGAATGCGGTGACACTTGACGGGGTCAGGGTGTATGTATTCTACCGCTTGCCCGATTCCCGCGTCAAGGGGGGCCTTCCCCGGGGCGCGGGAAACCGGTGTCGGCGGGCGTGCTGCGGGGATGCCGTCGGAGAAAGGCGCTATTAGCGGACCGAATCGGGCAACGGGCACCTGCTGCGGTTGGGCCGGACCGGCTTCCGCGCAAAGGAGACGGGATCTGGAATGCGACAAAGCGTAATCAAGGCGAAGCTGGCTCGAAACGAACCTGTGTTACTGACGCAGTTGCACCTTACCGATGCCTCGGTCTACGAGCTGGCGAGTCTCATGGGCTTCGACGGCATCTGGATGGATCTGGAGCATCACGGGTACAGCGTGCAGACCGCGGCGGCGATGATGCGGGCGGCGCGGGTCGGCAAGGCGGACATCCTCGCGAGGGCGGCGAAGGGGGAGTTCATGCGGATCAGCCGGCTTCTCGAGGCCGGCGCGCAGGGCATCATGTATCCCCGGTGCGACGATGCGGCGGAGGCCGCCGAGGTCGTCCGATGGACGAAGTTCGCCCCGCTGGGCAAACGCGGCTTCGACGGGGGCAACCCCGACATGCCGTACTGCATGATGTCGATGGAGGAGTACATCCGGGAGGCCAACGAGCAGACGTTCATCGTCATTCAACTCGAGGAGCAGCACGCCGTGGACAACGCCCGCGCGATCGCCGAGGTCGAGGGCGTGGACGTGATCTTCTTCGGGCCGGGGGATTTCTCCGTCCTGTCGGGGATTCCGGGGCAGTTCGACCATCCCCTCATACGCAAGACGGTCGAAAAGGTGGCCGAAGCCGCCCGCAAGGCCGGGAAGCACTGGGGTATGCCGGGAATGTCGGCGAAGCACATCCGGCAAGTCCTGGACATGGGGGCGAGGTTCATCTGCTACGGCGCCGACATTCTCATGGTACGGGACGGCCTCGCGCAGATACAGGAACAGATGGGGCCGTTGGGTTTCACATTCCAGAACGCACTCGCGGCAACGGGCAAGTGCCGGAAAAAGAGCAACAGGTAGAGGCAGGGAGTATCGGGAATGAGTACGCATCGGGTACTGGTGATCGGCGTCGGCTCGATCGGCGAGCGGCACCTCCGGACATTCGGCCGGACGGGGCGGGCGGATCTGTCGATCTGCGAGGTGAATGAATCGCTCCGGCAGGCGGTGGGGGATCGGTACAACGTGAAGAACCGCTACGCGAGTCTGGAGCAGGCCCTCGGCGACCGGTCGCAGAAGTTCGATGCCGCGGTCATCTGCGCGCCGGCGCAGTTTCACGTGCCGATGGCGACGGAGCTGGCGAAGGCGGGCGTGAACCTGCTGATCGAAAAGCCCCTCAGCACGAGTGAGGAGGGAGTGGCCGAACTGGACGCGATCATCCGCCAGCGCAAGCTGAAGGCGATGGTGGCGTACACGTACCGTTCGCATCCGGCGTTGCGGTCGATGAAGAAGGCGATCGCCCAGGGGCGATTCGGAAAGCCCGTCGAGATCGTATCCGTGTGGGGCCAGCACTTCCCGAAGTACCGGCCGGCGTATCGCAGCACCTATTACGTCAGCCACGCGAGCGGCGGAGGGGCCATTCAGGACTCGATCACCCACGCGCTGAATGCGGGGGAGTTCCTTCTGGGGCCGATCGACCGGGTGATGGCCGACGCCGCCCACCTGATTCTGCCGGGCGTGGAGGTGGAGGACACCGTTCACGTGATCGCGCGGCACGGGCCGGTGCTCGGCTGCTATACGCTGAATCAGCACCAGGCCCCGAACGAGATGACCATCACGGTCATGTGCGAGCGCGGGACCGCGCGCTTTGAGCTGCACAACGCGCGGTGGATGTCGATGGTCGAGCCGGGGACCGAATGGCGCGAAGAGATGCAGTTCTCCCTGGAGCGGGATGACATTTTCGTCAGTCAGGCCAATATCTTCCTCGACGTGCTCGAAGGGAAGACGGATCCGCCGTGCACGCTCGAGGAGGGTCTCCAGACGATGCGGGTGAACCTCGCCATCCTGGCCGCCTCGCAGAATCCGAACTGGCGCGCCGTGGCCGGCGCAGGCAGGTGAGATGAGTTCGATCGGGCAGGAAATCGGAGCAAGCAAGATGAGTAACGGTGGAAGCAACGAACCGACGATTTCGCAGCTTTTTGATCTGAGCGGGCGGGTGGCGCTGATTACGGGCGGGACCGGCTGGCTCGTGCAGTCCATGTGCCGGGCGCTGGCGGAGGCCGGCGCGAGCGTCATTGTCGCCGACATCCCGAGGGCGATGGATCGGGCAAGGGAGGTGGCCGCGTCGCTGCCGGTGGTCGGCAAGGCGAAGCATTACAGCGTGCCGGCCGACTACATGGACGAGAAGTCGCTCGAACAGGCCGTGGCCGAGGGCGTGAAGATGGCGGGCCGGATCGACATTCTCGTGAACTCGGGCTACGAGCGGGTTACGGCGGACTGGACGAACGTCACCGGCGAGCAGTTCACCCGCCAGTTGAGCAATGCGACGGGCTGCTTCCTGCTGTCGCGGCTTGTGCGGGAGCACGCGGTGAAACGCGGCGGCGGCGCGAGCATCATCATGATCGGGTCGATGTACGGTCTGGTCGGCTCGTATCCGGACGCCTACGCGGGGATCTGCATGGCCAGCCCGGTGGCGTACCACGCGCTCAAGGGCGGCATCATCAACATGACGCGACACCTGGCGGTCTACTGGGCGGGCGACGGCGTCCGCGTCAACTGTCTCTCGCCGGGGCCGTTCCCGGCGGATACGGTGGACAAGCGGCTGCACGAGCGACTCAGCGCGAAGTCGCCGATGAAGCGGATGGGCCGTCCGTGGGAACTCAAGGGCGCGCTGGTGTTCCTCGCCAGCGATGCCAGCGGTTACGTGACCGGCCACAACCTGGTCGTCGACGGTGGCTGGACGGCGTGGTAGAGTCTTCCGTCGCGGCTTCTGCGCGCCTTGCGCGCAGGGATCGCGCTGCGGCGGTAGCGCTACCTGTCATTCTGAGGAGCGCAGCGACGAAGAATCCGGCGGATTGGCGCAGAGGAACCGGATGCCTCGCTTCGCTCCGCATCACGGCCGCCGGCGCGGCCGTGTTCGGTTGCGGTCGGAGGCCGCTTTAAGGTTTTTTCCCTCTGGACGGGCGCGGGGTTGACCGGCGGCCGGCCGACGCGCTGCCTGTGGGATTCGCCTGCCCGTCAGGGTGTCCTTCCTCGTTCGCCGTCGGGGCGGCGAGGATCCGCGCCCGGCGTTCCGCTGTGAAGGGTATTCGACAGTAGCCCGGCGACGGAATCGTCGGGCTATTCTCGTTTTACTCCTGCGCCGGGATTGCGCCGGACCCCGGCGGCCCGCACAGGTTCCCGCGGCGCGCCTTCGCCGGGGGCGCGGCGCAGAAGACAAGACGCCGTCTGCGAAGGCCAGTGCCGACACGGCGGGTCCGTGACAACCTGGGCGGGCGTCACAACAGGTTCGGCGTATGCGTTCAGCCCCGTTTACGGGGCTTTCCCGGCGCAGCCGGGCTTGTAGGCCAGTCCTTTCAGGACTGGTCTGCGGCCGAGCGCCGTTGGATCGTCCTCCTCGAATCACCGAGCCCGTTTCAACGGGCTTTCCCGTGACGATCCCAGAAGCCCGTTGAAACGGGCTCCGATTTCATAGGGGGGGGAAGGTGTTGCGCGTTCGCCAACCAGCCCTAAGAGGGCTGGCCTGACAGCCGGCCTTCGGCGGGTAAGGCCGCTGAAGCGGCCTGCGGTGCAGAACGCCTCCACCTCCACGGGAGAAGCCCGCAAAGACTGTCACACACCCCGACACGGCGGCGGCAGTCCTGCCCGCTTGCCTGGAGAGGCGGCCTGTTCTAAAACAATCGCGGGATGTGCCAGCGATGAGAATCGCCGTCATCGGTTCCGGAAGTGTCGGCTGTCTCTACGGCGCCAGGCTCGCCCGGGCGGGTCATGACGTACATTTTCTCATGCGCCGGGACCTGGAGGCCGTGCGACGCCACGGGCTGACGGTTCGCAGTTGTGACGGCGATTTCCATCTGGCGGTGAAGGCATATGCGCGTCCGGAGGAGATCGGCCCGGCCGATCTGGTTATTTGCGCGCTCAAGACCACGGCGCTCGACGCGGCCCGGGCACTGATCCGGCCGTGTATGGGGCCGAAGACCGACGTGCTCGCGCTGATGAACGGACTGGGGGTCGAGGATCAGTTCGCCGAGTGGTTTCCGCGGGAGCACATCTTCGGTGGGCTGGCGTTCGTGTGCATCAACCGCGGCGAGCCGGGTGTGATTCATCATTACGGTTACGGTCGCGTGGTCATCGGTCACCTGGAGGATGATGTCGCGCGGGCACGGGCCATTGCCGATCTCTTTGCGGCGGCGGGCTTCGATGCCTCCGTTACCCCGTCGTTGCTGCGGGCGCGGTGGGAGAAGCTGGTATGGAACATCCCCTTCAGCACGCTGGCGGTTTCGGCCGGCGCGGTAACTACCCGGCACATCATGGAAGACGAAGGCCTGCGCGAAATTGCCGGATCGCTGATGGCGGAAACGATCGCCGCGGGCAATGCGGAGCTGGCGGAGGACAACGCTATTGTCCCGGAGCCGCTTATCGAAAGGATGTTCGCGAACACGGCCACCATGGGCGATTACCGTCCCTCGATGCTCGTTGACTACCTGGACAGGCGGCCGTTGGAGGTGGAGTCGATCCTGGGCGAGCCGGTCCGCCGGGCCGTTGCGCACGGTGTGGCCGTTCCCGCTATGAAGATGCAGTATCGGCTCGTGTCGTTCCTCGACCGGCTGAACCGGGGTCTGGTGCGCCCGTCGGAATGAGACCTCCCGCCGGGGGCGGCGACGGGGCGCAGAACGGCCTCTGGTCGGCGGGCCGGGAGGTTGTTATGCTAGTAGCGCCGCTTTCGGTTCGAGAGTTTCGTTCGTTTCCGGCCCGTAGGGACGACCGAGCGTAGCCCGGGGCGTACGCCTCGGGGTTGCGGCTGTCTTTCCGAGAGCGGCGCCAGTGAGTCGGTTCGCGCCGGATGGTCGGGCGGCGACCGGGCGGGTAGTGTTCTCGATGCCGGCCGTCCCGCGGAAACAGGAGTACGTGTGGCAAAATCGGACGTTATCCAACTTGACGCAGTAGTCACGAAGGCCCTGCCCAACGCCATGTTCCTCGTGGAGGCGCAGATGGGCGAGGTGAAACACGAGGCGTTGTGCCAGGTGGCCGGCCGGATGCGCCGGAACTTCATCCGCATTCTGCCCGGCGACCGCGTGACGATCGAGCTATCGCCGTACGACCTCAAGCGCGGCCGCATCATCTACCGGCAGCGATAACCGGCGGGCGGACCGCGGCATTCCACGACAGCCTACTTTTCACATCGGCAGGCCGGTGATCTGGGTCTCGAAGGCCATACGGCCGTCGATGAATCCCTGTACGGAGCAGATGGTCCGCCGGGGCTTGATCTCGTCCGCCTTGCCGACGAGGTAAAGGCGGGCCGGCGGAGAGACAGCCTCGCGAAACTTCGTCTTGTCGATGCCGCCGAAGCCGAGAAACTTGATGCCCAGCAGAAGCGACACCGATACGTAGCTCGCCAGGTGCGCCGCGGTCTCGACCATGAGAACGCCGGGGAAAAGCGGTCGCCCCGGGATGTGCCCCTTTACCCACCATTCGTCCTCGCGGATATCCCGATACCCCACCGCGAGCTTGTTCTCGAGATCAAGGTGGATGATTCCGTCGAGCTGCATGAACTCGTATCGGTGCGGAAGCTTCTGATAAATCTGCTCCCGTGTGATGAGGACGCGATTCAGGTCGATCGTGCTCAGGTCGAGGAACGCAGGCGGCGGCATGTTACGCTTTCTCCAACGGTCATGGAAACCCGGGGGCGGCACGCCCCCCGATGCCGGGCGACCCGGACTGTTTCGTCGGCAGGGGCCGCGCCGGTCGCCGGCCCGGCCGCAGTCCACCGATCGTCGCCACGGCCCAAGCGGCCTTCAGAGACAACACTCCCACCGGTCCGTCCGCTGAATGCGGGCGGGCTTGGTCAGCTCTGCCGGCTCGATCGCGCCTCAAGGAGTCGTTTGCGAGGAGCGGGATTCGAGGATCTTTTTTCGGACCTCTTGGGCAGCGGCCTTGATGTCCTGCATCATTTTGCGAACGCGCGTGCCCGCGGCCTTGTTCCCGCCCTCTGCCTTGGCGATATCTTCGCTGGCGGACTCTACCAGTCGTTTGAGTTTTTCGTATTCTTCCATCGTGCAGTTCTCCATCACTGTTTGGATGCACCCTCAGGAAACCACATCCATGCGGGCGGGAGTGTACCACACCGGCCCGCACGTGACAAACCGCAATCCGCGTTTTTGAGCGAAAAACCCGGTCTACCTCTCCCGTGCCACCGGGGACGATCGTTTGTAAAACCTGTTGGCAAAAGCACTTTCGGCAATCAGCAGGGCCAGAAGCAGTATACCGGCCGGTATCGCCGCATCTACCCCGACTCGCTGGCGGCGCTGGACCTGCACGAGCTGGTTGGGCGTCTTGGCATTTGTAGCCGCGCCCGGGGCGAATCGTGCGATGATTTCGCCGGGGGGCAGACGCCGCAGATCGGACTCCTCATCGGCGACGTTTACGGCACAGAGCAGCAACGGGTCACGGGCCGGTTCCGCCGGCGTGACGACCACATGCCCGGGCAGGTTCGTCGGTATGGGCACCCGCCAGTCCGCGGCCGCCGCGTTGACTCGCACGGTCTGCGTCTCCCCATTCTCGCTCGAAAACCGCACATCGACTGCGGGGCCTGTCTTCGGCGAAACGGGCAGGCTCTTGACGGCTCCCGTCTCGGCGGTGGCGATTCGGTCGGGTGCGTTTGACGCTGTGGCGGCGGCCGTATGGAGCAGGAGGATCATGGGCGCCGCCTGCGCGGCGAACTCGCTCCAACCGCTCTCCGGGCTGAACGTAAGCAGGATGCTTCGCCCGGTGCCCACGGGGCGCTCGATCAGTCCGGGGCCGCCCGAGGCCAGCGGGGCCACGACGACGGCGCGATCACCCATCCGCCGTATCGTCCAGGCGCGCAGGATGGCCCGGTCGGCCGGCGAATCGACGCCCGGGCTTGCAAACGGCGCCAGGAGAGGGTTGGAAAGGTCGGCCGGCGCGAGATGTGTCGGGGGCTGGAAATCGACGATCTCACCCGGCACCCCGGGCAGCAGATCGGCTCCCTGTTCGTAGCGATCGGCCTGGACCTCGCCGCCAAGAATCGTGAACACGGTGCCGCCGTCGTGCGCGTACCCGGCGAGGTTGCGCCACCCGGCTTCATCCAGCGCGGGGACATCGGCCAGAAAAACGCAGCGAAAAGCGGCCAGGGCGGCCGTGCCCAGATCATTCGGTGCAAGCCTCGCCACCCGCAGTCGTTGCCGTTGCTCCGGAAGGGCGGGGGGGGCGAGCATTGCCGCGACAAGAGCCCCGGGGGAGTCGGTTCCGCCGTCGGGGCTGACGACGGCCACCTCGGGCACGCTGCCGGCCTGGACGCAGGCATATCGCACGTTGTCGAAGGGCAGCGGGTCGGATGGGCTCAGCTCGATGGTAAGGCGGTGAAGGCCGTCCGTCAGTCCGGGCAGGGTAACCGGCACGTTGACCGTCTGGCCGGGCGGGAGTTCGCCCGCGGGTTCGTCCGCACCCGTGGGCCCAAGCGGGCATCGCAGCCGGGGCTGATCGTCAACGCGGACCTCGATGGTCGGCGTGACCCGGAGGGGGGCGTCGCGGCCTGCGCGGACGGCCAGTTCCAGGCGGATCGGGGTATCGGCGGGGACGGCGTGTTTCGGCACCGACGCGAGCGTGAGCGCCGTGTTCAGGTCTTCCTCCGCGCCGACATCAATGCAGAAGACGGCGGCGTTGGAAGTCATGACGAGCGGCGGACCGGTCACATCGCGCCAGGCGCGCAACGTTGAATCGCTGAAGACGTAGATCTCGCGGCGAGGATGGCGGGCCTTCGTGAGAAGCTCGTCGGCCCGGCGGATCATGCGGCCGACGGGTTGGTCGTGGGCGCGCTGCCGGACGGATTCGATCTCGCGCAGGATCGCGTTGCGTGCGGTACGCAACGCGGGGGCGTTTCGCTCGGCGAATTCCGGGGCGGCGGTAAGCACAACGAATTCGGAGTCGTCGCCGAATCGCGAGCGGTCGTTTACCAGCGAGCCGGCCCACTCCTTCGCGACGTCCAGGCGTGTCTTGCCCTGGAAGCGGTAGGCCATGCTGGCGGAATCGTCGAGGCAGATCGCCACGGAGATCGGCCCACTGTCGATCGGCACCCAGCGGGCGGCGCGCACCCGCGGTTGCGCCAGCAGCATGGCGAGGCACGCGATCGCCGCCATCCGCATCAGGAGCAGGAGCAACCGCCGGAGGCGGTTGGTTCGTTCGGAGGCCTCACGGCTCTGCAGGATGAATCGGATCGCGGGGAAGGGTTGCCGCCTCGGTCTTGGCCGCAGCATGAGATGGATCAGCACCGGAGCCGCCGCACCCAGCGCGCCCCAGAGCAGCACCGGGGCTCCGAATGTCAGCGGGCCCAACGCCGAGGCCACGACGTCCATGCAGGCATTATACCGCCGGTTTGCGGGCGTCCTACTCCGGCGACGTCAGGGCCGGGTCCACCCGGTTCACCTGGATGAAGTGCCAGACGGCGTTGTAGAAATGGTAATACTCGCCGTCGTGTTCGAGAAAGAAGCCGTAGGTGAGGTCCCGCCACTTGATCTCGGGATGAAAGTCGGTGATGTCGCACAGGAGGCGCGGCGGGGTGAACGCAATGGGCTGGCCGGGTCCGGGCGGCAGCTCATGGCCGATCGCGATGTAGATCGGCTGGCGGTTTTTCGTGTTGTCGAACGGGTCTTTGCCGCCGAATGCGGTTCCGTCGTTGTTGCAGTACAGCAGGGCGTAGCGGCCCTTGGAAAGCCGCGTGAACGGACAGGGGGCGTTCGGATGGGGAAGGATGTCGCCCCCGGGTCGGTCGCGCAGAGGCTCCGTCGGCTGCCAGGTGCGCCCGTGATCCTGCGAGACGGTGTAGTACATGCATCCGTTGCCGGTGCGCATCACGCACATCAGCCGCCTGTCCGAGAGTTCCACGACCTGCGGCTCCTGAGCAAGCGACGCGCCGGGCACGCCGCGCAGCGCGGCCGTCACGCCGTGCGGCGGCTTCGGGAAAAACTGGAACTTCAACCTCGACGGGTCGGGTTCCGTGAAGATGGTACGGCTGACGGCGAAGACCAGCTCGCTGCGGATATCCGCCAGCGCCTGTGGGTCGGTCGAGACGTTCATGGGCAGGAGGAAATCGCCGTTCGAGAGGGCGATCGGCGGAGCCATCAGGTGCCAGCCTTCGCGATTGGGCGCGAGCGCGTACGAGGGGGTGTCGAGGCGATAGGCGGAGTTGGGGCCGCGCGGGCCCATCCAGGTCCGGCCGTCATCCTCGCTGATGGTGAACACGAGCCTTCCGAAACGCGTTCCCGCGGCGGTGTCCCGGAGGATGTGGAACTGGTAGATGCGGTGCTTTGCGGGGGGTCCGAGCGGCCGGGGGACGGCGAAGAGCTGACCCATTTCGCAGCAATGCCTGGGGCCGACGTCCTTGCCATCGTACGCGACCACGCGCGGCTCCCACGTCCGGCCGCGGTCGGTGCTGCGGCGGGTGTAGCAGAGAGCGTTCTCGCCGTGGCCGGCGGTGACGCTGATCAGCCACGCGCCGGTCTGCGTGACGCATACGGAGTTGATGTACTGCTTGTCGCTCAGATCATCGATGACGGCCATCGGTCGGGACGCGCTGGTGCTGTACGCGGCGGGCGCGGAGGCCGGCGTTTCCGCCGCGGGGTGCGCATCGGCGGCGGGGCCGTCGAGCTCAAGGGCGATGATCGTGTCGATCCCGTTCTGGAACGCGGGCGAGAGCGTGATCTCGATGCCCTGGTCGTCCTGTTCGATGGTGCCGATGCCGCCGGTCAGGATGCGGCTCTTCACGATCGTCTTATTGAGGGCCGGCAGCCGGACGCTGTGTCCCTGCCAGGCGAGGATGTGGAGGTAGACGGTGTTGCCCCGGTACGTGCTCGCGCCCCACGGCCCCGGCCGGAACGGCCCGCCGCGGGTGCGGTAGATGCTCTCGCCGTACTTGCCGAGCCACTCGCCGATCTCCTTGAGCCGTTCGACCTGGCGCGGCTCGATCCGGCCGTCCGGCATCGGGCCGACATTGAGCAGCAGGTTCCCGTCGCCGCCGACCGTTCGCGCAAGGATGTGGATGCACTCCTTCAGCGACTTGATCTGATCGTCGGGCTTCCAGGCCCATTGCCTTCCGAGCGTCATGCAGGTTTCCCAGGCGCGATCCGTGCGGTATTCGCCGATCTTCTGCTCGGGTGTGTCATAGTCGCCGGGAAGGCCGCAACGGTTGTTGATGAGAATATCCGGCTGAAGCCGGTGGATCATCGCGAAGAGCCGTTCGGAGTCCCAGTCCTTCGCCGTCCCGCCGAGGCCGTCGAACCACATCACGTCCACCTTGCCGTAGTTCGACAGCAGCTCGCGGATCTGGCCGTGCATGTACTCGATGTACCGGGCATGGTTCGCAGTCCGGTAGTCGGGGTGGTGCCAGTCCGGCGGCGAGTAGTAGAAGCCGAGTCGCATCCCGTTCGCATGGCACGCCTTCGCGAGTTCGGCGACCACGTCCCGGCCGAAGGGCGAGTTCGTGATCTTGTAGTCGGTGAGCTTGCTGTCGAACTCGCAGAAGCCGTCGTGGTGCTTGGTTGTGAAGACCAGGTACTTCATGCCGGCGGCCCTGGCGATGGCGACCCACTCGTTCGCGTTGAAGGCCGTCGGGTTGAACTCCTTGTAGAGGTTGTCGTATACCTCGACCGGTATCTCGCCGGTCTTTGCGTCCTTGCGACCATTGCGCGGGCCGCCGCGCGACCAGCCGATTTCGGTGCCCTTGAGGCTTACCGGGCCCCAGTGAATAAACAAGCCGAATTTGTCGTCGCGGAACCACTGCATGCGGTCCGGCTTGGCGCAGCCGGAGGCCGACAATGCGGCCAGCAGTAGCGGGAACAGCAGCGATCGTGCGTGTGCCATGTTTTCTGCCTCCAGGTCAATCACAGAGCGATACACATTGATTCTGCCCGCCGGGCGTGAGAATGTCGAATGACGAAATCCGAATGCCGAAAGAGGCCCCAAACCCGAATAACGAGTCCCGAGGCGTATCTGCATTGTTGTCCATCATGCGTCATTCGCGCGTCACCGGATCGATCACTCGGCCGTCAGCACCTTCATCAGCTCGTCCGCGAAGAACGCGTGCCCGCGATCATCGGGGTGGTTGATCCCGTTTCGCAGCAGCGTCTCGTACGGGACGCCGAGATCCTGCAATTCTTCCCATCGCTTCGATGCGTCCGCCAGCGGCACCTTATGCTCCTCGGCGAACCGCCGCAGGAACATCACGCCGCGCCGCTTCTCGGGACCCCGCCCGTGCGGCAGCTCCATCCACTCCGGCATGGTGAAGTGCGGCGTGATGAGAATCAAGTCCGCACCCGCCTGCGTTACACGGCGGAGGATCTGCTCGTAGTTGGCCTTGAGGATCTCGTCGGGAAGGCCCATATCGTTTACGAATTCGAGAGTCACCAGGTTGGGCCTGAAGTCCAGTACTTCCTTCTGGAATGCCGGCAGGCGGCCGGGCGTGCTCGTCCCGCCGATGCCGGCGTTCACGACGCGGACCTTCGCCTTCGGATACCGCTCGCGGAGCCGCGATTCGAGCAGGTTCACATAACACTTGTCGGGCGTGCTGGCCTCGCCGCAGGCGGTGACGCTGTCGCCCCAGCAGACGATCGTGACGGGCTCGCCGTTGCGGAGTCTCTCGATGGTGCGCACGGGCCTCGCGCCGGTGTAACCCCCCTCGGGTTTCGGCTTGCTCGCAAGGATCGGATAGACCTCATACGGCTGAACGGCTCCGGCGTTGAACGGCCGGTACACGTTCGCCAGATGAGCGGTAGTCGGGGGGATCGCCGGCGGCAGCGGGCAGTCGGCCGATCCTTCGCCGGGAAGGTAGAGCAGCTTGCCCGCCTTGTTCACGACGATCGCATCTACCCGCCGCAAGCTGAATGCGTAGCTGATCCGCACGCGGTCGCCCGGCTTGAGCCGCCCGGCGGGCGTCAGCGCGAACGCCCCCCAGCGCGAGTCCACGGTATAGTCGTTGCCTTCGACGAACGGGGTGCGGGCGTCGTCGCGCGATTCGATCCGCAGGCTGCCGGGAACGAACGACCCCGGCAGGAGGTTTCGCCGGTCGCGAAGGGGATCGATCCAGAGCCGGTTTCCGCCCATCCAGTTATTCACGGCGCCGGCGACGAGCGTGTAGTCGTCGATTGTGATGCGGCGGGTCTCGATCTCCGGCACATCGAGCGTCGCGGCGAGGGTTGCGATGATCCTGCCGTCGACCGAGAGCTTGCCGGGGTAGACCTCGAGGCGGTCTCGGCTCGGCACGATCGCCGGGCCGCCCGTGGTGGTCCTCACCGCCCGCACGTCATACGGCCCGAGGCCGACGTCCTGCGGGCCGATGTTGACCGGCCAGTCGCCCGGCCTGGCAAACGTCCGTCGGATCGCCTCGAGGTCGCCGAAGCCGAACTCGCGGTTCGGCTCGATGTACGATCCTTCGCCCCATTCGTTCCATGCCTCGAGGATGCCGACCCTATCGCCCGTCTCGTCGAGGAACGCCCGCATCCGCTTCAGCCCTGTCTCCAGCCGGGCCGTCGTGCGCCCGAACCGTGCATTCGTGAACGGGCCGTGCCATGGACGGGCGTCCCAGTTCGACGTGAGCAGCGGGATGTAGCGGATGACGCCGACCTCGCGGGCCGATCGCCAGATATCCTCGTGGGCACGGATGAACGGTTCGTACGGGGATTGCGTCGTGGCCGCCCCGGCCGCGAGATAGTTGTACGCCGTGACCGCGTCGAAGCCGACCTTCTTGTACCATTCTTGAGAGATCCTGCTCGCGTCGCCGCACGCGACGATGTACAGATCAGGCAGGCCCGCGTCACGAACCCGCCGCCGCATTGCAGCGAGGGCGTCGGCGAGTCTCTCGTCCGTGCCGAAGCAGCGTTGCAGCTCGCCGATGTGGAAGAAGCTTACGTACGGTCGTCCGTCCACGCGGTAGTAGTTGGGCAGGCGGAGGTAATGCTCGACCCAGTAGTCGGCGACCTGAATGAACTGTTCCTTCGTGTGGTTCGAGAAGGGCTGATGATTGGCCCACATGATGCAGAACTTCAGCATGTCGCGATAGCGGGCCTTGAGCAGCCCGTCGTGCAGGCCCTCCTGCAGGGTGACCTTGCCGTCGCGCCAGTACCAGTCGTAGATGAAGAACCGGATGCCGTTCTCGACGGCCCACTTGATGTGCCAGTCGGCGACCTCCGGATCGCCCTCGCGATACCAGCCGAGCACGGGGTCGCGCTCGGGAAAAGCCGCCTGCTTCTCCCATCGGCTGCTGGTCCCATCCGGCCGGTCCGGCGCCCAGCCTGGGAAGTAGTAAACGCCGATATCGTAATCGGTTTTGACGGGCTTGGGTGCCGGGACATAGGCGGCTTCTTTCGCCTTGATCGGTCGCTCCGTGCCGAACTGTCGCGCCGCCGGCGGCGAGGCCGCTGTGGCCGGCTCCAGACTCAGGGCTTGGAGCTGCACGCCCCGTTCCGATGGACCGATGCCGACATGGGTCACCATGCCCCTCCACGCCGCCTCGGTCCGCAGGTCCACCACGGCCTCATTCTCCCCGGAGGGCGTCCGCGCGGCCGACGCGAGCGGCACCGAGGTTCCCAGCACGCCCTTGCCCTCACGTGTCACCCAGTAAAACGCCACATCCGGTTCGCCGGCCGCACGGATTCGCAGGATCGGTCGCGAGGCGGCCTCGAACGGCTGCACCGCGGTCAGGAGAAGGCCCTGTGACGTCGGGGCGTGCAGTTCCAGCGGTCGGCCGGCCTTCACGTCCGGCGCGGCAAGCCCATACATGGGACGCCACGTGTCCAGCTTGCCCCGCGTGAAGTCCCAGGCACACTCCGGCGATGCCTGCCCGGAATCATCCTCGATGCGGATGGACAGCAGCCGGCACTTCGCCCCGGTCGGCGGGTCGAAGCGGAGACGGATGACCTTGCCGAGCCTCTCCCAGAACGGCCAGATCACGATCGATTGCACCTGGCCCGGCTTGCCGGCCGTCGGGAGGAATGCCATCGTCACCCAATCAGGTTCGAATCCGCCGTAGCGGCCCTCGGTCTTGTTCGTGTAATAAAGCTCGCCGGTGACCGGCTGGTCGCACTCGATCTCGACCACCACAACCTGATTGTTCGTCGCGGGGATCGCGTCGAACAGCGGGCCGATAAGGATCGGGTCCGTGCCCGTCGTCTCGAAGTGGAGCCCGTCGGCTTCCGCCTTGAGGTGGCGGATGTCGCCGCCGGCCGACCACCCCTGCAGGTCGCCCGGCCTGTCGAACGTCCACGCCTTCAGCACGGCCGGGCGCGTCGCCTGCGCGTGCGCCGCCGTGGCGGTTGTCAGAATCGCCGCCGCCGCTAAGATTGCGAGCTTTGTTTTCGGGTCCATGCCCCGCAATTGTGCGGGCTCCCGGCGAAAAAGGAAAGGTGAGCATGGCCGGTGAGGTTCGATACGAGCGGCTGCGGCCGAAGCAGATCGTCGCGGCGAGAGAGGCGTGCCCGGTGGCGTACCTGCCGATCGGGACGATCGAGTGGCACGGGCTCCACAATCCCGTGGGCGCGGACACGCTGATTTCTCACGCCCTGGCGATCCGCTGTGCGCGCGCGGGTGGGGGCCTGGTGTTTCCGCCGCTCTACTACGGCGAGACGCGCGAGGAGGGGCTGATGGAGGCCAACTCGGCCGAGCGGGAGCAGATCGCCACGGCGATGGGCCTGCCGCCGGAGAACTTCGCCCCGGGCTACATGCGGTTTACCCCCGTGGAGCAGGTCGAGAACTATCAGCGGCTGCTGCTGCACTGCCTCTTCGAGCTTCAGAGCCTTGGCTTTCGCGTGCTCGTGGTGGTGGGGGGACATTACCCGCTGATCGACCATGCGCGGGCGGCATGCAGTCTGTATCACCAGGCTCGTTTCGGGAATCGGCGGGCGAGGGCGATCGCGTGGGCGTTCACCGGCCACGAACTCGTGCGGGATGTCTATCCGGCGGCCGGAGACCACGCCGGGTACTGGGAGACGAGCCTGCTGCTGGCATTGTGCCCAGACCTGGTGGACATGAGCGAGTTGCCGGCGGACCGGTCGGTCAAGCCCGTCGCCGTGCTGTCGAGCGAGCCCGTCCAAGAGGCGTCGAGGGAGTTCGGGGAACGGGCCGTCCAACTCATCGTCGAGCGGGCGGTGGAGCAGGTGAGGGATCGGCTCGAGAATCCGCAGGCGTACTACGGGCACGGCCTGCGACTGTAGAATGGCTCTCTGGGCCCGATGGTTTCCTGCCAATCTGGTGCGAGAATCCTTTCTCGCACCCGCGATGGTGCGAATCCCTTCGCTCGGCCGCGGGATAGGAATCCCGAGCCGAGTCGGGCCGAGAAGGGATTCTCGGCCCAGCAGCCTGGTTGCGGTCGCAGCCCTCTCCTGCGTTGCGGTCAGCGTTTCGGTTCCGTGATTTCGATCATGGTGACCGAGTTCGGCAGGAGCGTCATGTCGAACGAGAGCGGCGTGTGCGTCATGTCGCCCTTGGCGACCGTTTCCAGTTCGGCGTGCGAGCGGTCGTACCAGACGTTGCTGTGCGTCGGGTCGATGAGCGTCCGGGTCCAGACGCCTCCGCGCAGCGCCGGCGGCAGCGACGCGAGTTCGACGCGGACGTTCCGCCGAAGGTTGTAGCGGTATTTGAAGTTCGCGACGATCACGCAGAGCCGCCGGCGGCCCGGATCCCACGAGGCGACCGCGGAGACCTCGTCATCCGCGCCGGTGACTGCGATCCGGTTGCCGGTCATCCGGTTGAACATCCGGCACATGTTGTAGACGGGCTTGGGGACGTTGTCTTTGATGAGCAGGCCCCAACTGCCGCGGAGGTTCGCGTCGTTGTCCTTCGCGTAGAAGAAGCACGGCCGGTCGATGTGCTCGGGCAGGAGCGCGCGAATCATGCCGTCGGCGCACCAGGCCGCAGCCATCTCGTGGTCCTGCGGCCGGTCCGGCCACCACGAAAAGCTCCACTCCGTCAGCATGAACGACTCCACCCGCTTACGCAGGGCGGGGAACTCGTCGAGGTACTTGTGGAACGTGCGGGCCTCCTCGACGAAGACCTCCGCGGGCTGGAAGTACTCGTGCCAACTGATGAAATCGAGCGGAAGCTTCTGCTCCTGGCAGTACAGCATGAGGGCCCGCGCGAAGACCTTGCCGCGGACGGCATAATTGCGGTCAGGCGAGCGCTCGAAGGGACCGCTGGCCAGGCACGGCCCGCCGATCTTCGCGAGGCCGTCGGCGCGCCGAACACCTCTCGCCGTCGCGGCATAGAGCTTCAGGTAGGCCTCGAGCAGGCGCACGTCGTCGCGGTTCTCCGCGGGCCTGCCCAGGGCGGCCTCGTAGAGCCGGGCGAACTCGGGGCTGCCCGTGTCCGCGGGCCCGGGCTTGAGCCAGCCGGCGTTCGTCTCGTTCCAGACCTCCCACCACTTCACCCGCATGCCGCGGTCGCGAAGGTGCGCGGCGGCGCGGTAGCACAACTCCTCCCAGAGCGCGTAGTCCTTCGGTGCGCTGTGCCGCTCCGGGTCGGGGATCGCATCGAACGCCTCCGGCATATAGGAGGCGCACAGGATCGGCTCCGCGTCCATTTTCAGAATGAAGCGTACCCGCCGCTCGAGGTCGGCGAAGTCGTACGTGTAGCCGCCGGCCTCGGACTTCCGGACGGCGCTCGTAAGCACGTTGTCCATCCGGAACCACCGGAAGCCCGCCTCCTTCAGCTTGGCCGCCGTGGCGTCTTCGTAGTCGCACATCCCGCCGCCCTGGCTCAGGCCGATCAGCCCCGGCGGCATCGCGGCGAGCTTGTGATCGGGCGCAACCCGGATTCGCACGGGCTCCCGCGCGCGTTTCGCGTCGAGGATGACCCAGGACGCCTCGCTGAACTCGCTGTCGCCCTCGCCGCCGAGGTTGCCGTATGCCTGCGCCGCAAAGCGAAGCGCGCGCCCGGGCTCCGCCGACTCCGCGATCAGCACCAGCGCCGGATGATCGTTGTCGTAGCGGCACTGCAGCACGCCGTCGATATAGATATCGCCGCCCGCGGCGCAATTGAACTGCACGCCGACCGGCCGGCCCCTGGTCGGCATGTCGTCGATCACCGTCGGGATGGTCAGGTCGGCCATCACCCAGTAGAAGTCGTTGGCGGATCGCCACTTGTGCTTGAGCCGGATGTCCTTCGCGTCGCCGGGGATGTCGCGCGGCGGCTTCTGCTCGTGCTCTGCGCGCCGCACCATCTTCCACGTCACGTCGATCGGCTCGGCGGCTGCCGTCGCCGCCGCGAACGGTGCCCACATCACGCATACGCACAGACAGCACACGTACCTGCTCATGTGATGATCCTCGTCGCTTTCCACGTGGAAGGGATCTTACCCGGCATCGGCGCGGGAGCATAGCCGTGGCGCTACTTCCGTTGAATCCGCCCCGTCATGGGCACGAACGCGCAGGGCGTGAGGACCTCGGTTCGGCGGCTGCCGTCGGGGAGCTTTGTGAGCACCGTCAACTGTTGCACGAATCCCGATTCGCCGAGGGGAATAACCATGCGCCCGCCGGGCCGGAGCTGCTCCCACAACGCCGGCGGGACGTGCCCGGCGGCGCATGTGACGAGGATGCCGTCGAAGGGGGCTGCCTCCGGCCAGCCGAAGTAGCCGTCGCCGCAACGTACCCGGACCGTGCCGTACCCGAGGCGCCGGAGCCGTTCGGCCGCGGCGTCCGCCAGCGGCTTGAGCAGCTCAATCGTGTAGACGTGGGGCGTGAGTTCCGACAGCACGGCGGCCTGATAGCCCGTCGCCGTGCCGATCTCCAGCACCTTGCCGCCCGGCGGCAGGCGCAGCGCCTCGGTCATCAGGGCGACGATATACGGCTGTGAGATGGTCTGGTCGCAGTCGATCGGAAGGGGATAGTCGCCGTACGCGCGCGGCTGGTCGCCTGTTCGCACGAAGAGGTGGCGCGGCACCTGCCGCATGGCCTCGAGCACGCGCTCGTCGCGCACGGGCGGCCGGCCGTCGGGGGAGGCGGCGATCTGTTCGCGGACCATTCGAAGTCGCTCCGCCCGGCGCTCGTTGAATCGCGGGCGCGTCCATCGCGTTACCGCCGCCGGTGCGGATGCGGACGCGGTCGGCGCGGAGCCGGCAGGCTGGGAAGTCGGCCTCGCCGGTTCCGACGACGGCTGCGCATCGCAGGACGCCAGCGGGCCCGGCAGGAAACTCGACAGCGCGATTCCGAGGAGTGTGGCGATCCGATCGGGGTGCATGGTCGGCCTCCGCGTTTTCTCCTGTCGGCGGCGGAGGCGCTCGGAGCGATCAGTCGAACCGCATCGTTTCGGCGTACTCGCGCAGCCGGGCATCGACCTCGGCCGCGGACACCGACCGGATCCGGTTCACGCCGAAGTCCTCGATTGTATAGGATGCGGTGATCGTTCCGCGCACCAGCGCGCGCTTCAGCTCAGGGAACTCGTGCGATCCTCTGGCGGCCAGGTATCCCATCATCCCGCCGGCAAAGCTGTCACCGGCGCCCGTGGGGTCGCGGACCTCCGTCGTAGGGTAGGCGGGCAGGACGAACACGCGATCGGCCGTCACGAGCATCGCTCCGTGCTCGCCCTTCTTGATCACGACGAATCGCGGGCCGTGCCGGAGCACCTTCCGCCCCGCAAGGATCAGGTTCGTCTCGCCGGTGAGGAGCCGCGCCTCCCCGTCGTTCATGATCGCGCCGTGGACGTTCGCCAGCAGAGCGGCGAGCGAATCCCGCCGTGTGTTGATCCACAGGTCGCGCGTGTCGGCCACGATCAGCTTCGCCCCTGTGCACTGGCGGACGAAGTCCTGCTGCAGATCGGGGTCCGTCGCGGCGAGGAAGACGCACGGCGTGTCGCGGAACACCTCCGGGATCTTCGGCGGGGCCTCCGCGACCACGTTCAGGGCGATGTGCGTGGTCTCCGCGTCGTGCATGTCGCCGACATAGCGGCCGGACCAGCGGAACGTCTTGCCGGCAGAGCGCGTTTCGAGACCGGCCAGGTCGATGTCGCGCTCGGCGAGCATCCGGCGGAACTTGTCGGGGAAGTCGGCACCGACCACGCCGACCAGCCGCACGGGCGAAAAGAGGCTTGCCGCGAAGGAAAAATGCACGGCCGAACCGCCAAGCACCTCGTCGGCCCGGCCGAACGGCGTGGTAAGGGCATCGATCCCGATCGTGCCGGTCACCAGCAGGGACATGCAGGCTCCTCGGAAAGACCCGGAAGACTCAACGACGAAGAAGAGGGCGTCTGATCCCTCGCGATCGTTCTCTTTATAGCAAGCCGCCGGATTCTGCAACCGTATGTCCGTCGTTCCTTGCGGTTGCCCGGAATGTCATCCCGGATGGGGCGAAGTGAGGGATCTCGCCGCCGGTTTGCCGGCTCTCGATCGAGCGCAGCGAGGAACGGGGCGCCGGACGCTCGCGTCTCTCGCCGGGCTCGATCGACGGATCGCAATGCGCAGCCTCGTATCCTTTCTTGCGCCCGCAACGACCTTTCCCGGGCTGCGGCCGGTAGCGGGCCGATGGTGCACCGGCGTCGAGCCGCACATCGTGCGTGCGCGGACCGATTCGCCGTCCTCCTTCACGGCAGCTATGGGCGGGCCGTGGTTGGCCGCGCACCCGCTGCCGCCGCGAGCCGCTGCCGTGCCGCGGCATGTCCCGGGTCGATCCGAAGGACCTTCCGGTACTGTTCGACGGCTTCCTCGATCCGGCCGTGGTCCTGCAACATCACGCCCAGCAGGAAGGGCGCCGTGGCATCCTCGGGGTGGGCCCTCGCCGCCTCACGATACGCGGCTATGGCTTGCTCGGTCCTGCCTTGAGCGCGGAGGACGTTTCCGAGATTGATCCGGGCAGCAAGGAAGGTCGGATCGGCGGCGAGTGCCTCGGTATAGTGCCGGATGGCGTCGTCGGCCTTGTTCTGCCGGAAGAGGACGTTGCCGAGATTCGTGTGAATGCGCGGCGAACCCGGTTCGAGCCGCAGCGCCTCGGCGTAGGCGCCGATGGCCTCGTCGAGCCTGCCCTGTTCGGCCAGGAGGTTGGCCAGATTGTAGCGAAGCTCCGCGTCGTCGGGCTGCACCCGCACCGCCTCGCGCAGATGCGCGATCGCCTCCTCCGTCCGGCCGCTTCTGGCCAGCACAAGGGCCGCGTTGTTGAGGGTGTCCGCGTCGTCGGGGCGCAGAGCGAGCGAAGCGGCGAAGTGCTCGATCGCCTCGTCATCCCTGCCCTGCCCGGCCAGCGCGATGGCGAGGTTGTAGTGCGCCTTCTGAAACTGCGGATCGAGTCGGACGGCCTCCCGGTATTCCGAAATCGCCGCGTCCGTCTCGCCCTGTTCGGCCAGGGCGATAGCGAGGTTGTAATGTGCCATCTCCAGGGCCGGGTCGAGCTCGATCGCCCGCCGGTATTCGGCAATCGCCTCCGCGACGCGTCCCTTCCTCGCCAAAGCGCCGCCCAGGTCGCAATGCAGCGATGCCACCTGCGGCGTGAAGCCCACCATTCGCCGGTAGAGCTGCTCGGTGTCCCGCCAGCAGGCAAGGTAGGACCGGGTCGCAGCAATCTCGAGCCCGGTGAGCAACACGATGCCTGCGGTCGCGGCGACGGCGGGCAGACGCCTTGCGCCGGGCCCGGCGGCGCCGCCCTGAATCCGCAGGAGCAACCCCGTCAGCGCGATCAGCAGTCCGACCGCGGGCAGGTAGACGTACTTGTCCGATGCGGCCACCCAACTGTACCCGATCAGACCGAGCGTCGGCGAGATGGCCAGAAGGAAGAACAGGCCGCCCGCCGCCGGCGCTCGCGTCCGGCGCAGCGAAAGCACGCATGCGGTCGCCATCACGCCCGTGCCGAGCACCGCCGCCAGCACAACCGGCCGGGCCAGCGACATCGGTTCCGGCAGCAGATACACCGACGAGAGTCGCACCGGCCAGAGCATCTTGCCCAGGTAGAACATGAGCAGGTAGCAGGTCCGCAGCGGCAGTTGCTCCAGCGTCTGTCCGCCGGGCGGCGTGATGGAGGCCGTGCGGCTGGTCGAGACGATCGTCACCACGGCCGAGACGGCGGCGATGAGGAAGAAAGGCGCCTTTTCCCAGACAGCCCGCCCGGTCAAGCGACGCAGCGGCCAGAAGTCAAGGACCAGCATCAGCACGGGTAGCGGCGTGCTGGTGGGCTTGGATAGCACGGCCAGGACGTACGCGGCCAGGCACAGCACGTAGGGCGCCCGGCCGCCTCGCCGGACGTATCGCACGTACAGAATGAGACACAGCAGGGCAAAGAACGCGGCGAGCAGGGTCTTGCGTTCCCATACCCACGCGACCGGTTCGACGGTTAACGGATGGGTGCCGAAGAGCAGGCCGGCCATCGCCGCCGGCCACGGCGAGCCGAAGAGCATATAGAGCAGTACGACGAGCAGGCCGGTGTTGAGTACATGCAGGGCCAGGCTCGTGCGATGGAAGGGTGCGAGGTTGCCGGGGCGCCCGCCCGCGGCCACGTCGAGCATCAGAGAAAGAAGCGTAAGCGGTTCGTAGTAACCCTCCACGGTGGAGGAATTGACGACCTCGGTGATCACGCGTCCGGCCGACGCCAGACTCGGCCGTTGTAGATTCGGATTCCAGAACAGGTACTGCGTGTCATCAAATGATATCGCTTCGGCCGAGAGCACCGGCCAGTGCGCTGCTGCGGCGACCGCGGCCACGCCGATCACGAGAACCGTCAGGCGGGCAACAGCGTGGGGCGATGAACCGCCTGTGCGGACGTTCGCCTGCGGCCGGGCCAGGGCGAGAGCTTTGCGTTTCTCCCGTCGTGTGCGACGCATTGGCGCAGTGTATCGGGCGCGCAGCGTGCGGGGCAAGGCATGTGCGGCTGCGAGGACCGCCGCGCCGGCCTTGCCCGGCGCGCCCGCACCGCCGCTCTACCGCGAAAAAGCGAAGCCGCGCGGCCCACTTGCGTGAACCGCGCGGCCTGGAATCACCTTACGTCAACCGCCGGAACGGGCGGTGCCGATCCGTCAGCAGCCCGCCTTTGGCGGCCGGTTCGGGCCGTTGAAACAGCCCTGGAACTTGTTGAAGTCGGACAGGTCGACGTCGTTTTCGATCGGGTTGTCGCCGACGTCCATGCACGCGCACTTCCGCTGATCAACCGGCGCCGGCTTGTACGGCCGGTTCGGACCGTTGAAGCAGCCCTGGAAGGCGCCGAAGTCCGACAGGTCCACGTCGCCGTCGCCGTCGGAATCCTGCGGCGGCGAGAAGCACATGTTGACCGTGAACTGGGCGGGGGACGGCACGGCGCTGTCCGCGCACGTGGTCACCACGACATCCCAGACGCCGTCGAAGTAGCCCGGCGGGAACTCGTTCGGGCCGCCCAGGTTGATATCGGCCTGGATCGTGTTGGCGTCGGTCACGACGACGTTCGAGGCGATCAGGTCGTCATGGCCCGCCTGGACGAGCTTGACCGTCGTGGCGCCCGGCGTCGCGTCAAAGCCGGACCCCGTGATCACCACATGAACCGGCGACGGGCTGACGAAGTACATCGGCGCGCCGCTCGGGTTTACCGTGCGGTTGCCGGTGCCCTGTACGCCTGAGTCGGGCGTGATCGACGCGACTGTCGGCGGCGAGCACGCCGGCGCCAGCTTCACCCGCAGCGTAATGGGCTGCGTGAGGTTGACCTGCGGGTTCTGCAGGCCGATGAGGCCGGGGCTCGATGTCGTCAGACGCAGCCACCGGGTCGTGGCCAGATCCACGAACTGCCATTCGATCCGCGCCGACTTGGCGCTCGCGTCGCCCGTCGTGTCGTCCACGGCGGAGACGTTCGGCAGGTTCAGCAGGTTCCCAAGCGTCGTGCTGGAGAACGAGGGCTCCTGGAACATGACCTGCTCACCGGCGTTGTACGACTCGAACGTGGCGAAGGTCGTCCCCTCGCTCGAAACATTGTCGATGTAGAGCTTGTACGGCCCGGTATCCGTCCCGGTAGACGCGATCGCCACATGCTCCAGGACGCCGTACGTCCCTTCGAGCACATTGTTGCCGCCGCTGAAGCTCAGCACCGGGTCGACACCCGGCGTGAAGGTCACCGTATGCCACGCGGAGTCCACGCTGACCAGCTTGCCCTGCGGGGCGCCGCCGATCTTCGTCGCCGCGCCGATCCATTCGATCGGGCCGGTTGTGCCGCCATCCGCGCCCACAGGCCCGGTCAAGGCCGTGTTCTCGCGGATACCGAGCGTCAGGAGCACGGCGGCATTCTGGCCCGAGCCGACCACGGCCGGCGCCGACGGGCAGTTCTCCGTGCCGCCGAGCGTCTGCGTCGCGGTGATGGACTGGCCCGCCACGAGCGCTGTCACGGGCACGTCCACCGTGGTCGTGCCGTTGCCGGCCGCGCTGCCGATCGGCGAGCCGTTGGCATAGACCGTCACCGTACTCGCGGTCGCGTCCACGTTGATCACGCTGACCGTCGTCTGGCCGGCGGCGAGCGGACCGCGCAGGGTCACCTGCTGACAGGCCGGCAGAAGCAGCACTCGCATTGTGATGGGCTGGTGCGTGTCCACGACCGGGTTCGGATGCGCCGTGGCGTACGTGGTCAACCGGATCCATCGATTGGTCTCGTCCTTCCAGAACCATTCCACACGCCCCGACTTGCTGCTGGCGTCGCCGTAGGTGGCATCGACCTTCGAGACGTTCGGCCCGTAGAGCATCTCACCGTTTGTGGTTCCCGAGTAACTCGGGGCCCGGAACTGAAGGTCGTTCTGTCCGTCGGTGCCGCTCTCGAAGTCCTGAATGACCGTCGAGCCGTTCATGATGTTGTCGATGTACAACCGGTATGGACCGGTATCCGCACCGACCTCGACGATCGCCACGTGCTCGAGGACGCAATACTGGTTCTGCAGGGCGTTGTCGCCCATGCCAAAGGCGGACTTCACCACCCAGTTCGCCGGGTCGAACGTGACCGTCTGCCAAGCAAAGCTCGGCGCGATCAGCTTGCCTCGCGGAGTGCCGCCGGTGACGGTTCCGTCGTTCGGATCGGCCGGATCATCCGGGATGACCCATTCGATCTGGCCGGTTGCGCCGCCATCCGCGCCGATCACCGTGGTGCTGGCGCCATCGCGAAGCCCCAGCGAGATGCGGATCGCCGCGTTGTGCCCGGAGCCGACGATCGGACCGTCGGCGGGCGTGCAGCTTACCTGTCCACCCACGACCTGGGTGGCCGTGAGCTTCGTGCCCTTGACCAGTGCGCTGACGGTTACGGCGTTGTTGCCGGCTACGATACCGGTGGTCTTCTGGCCGATCGGCGAGCCGTCGGCATAGACGGTGATATTGCTCGCGCCGGCGGTGACGCCTGCCACCGTGACGGACGTGTCGCCCGCTTTGATGCCCGTGGCGGGTACGCCGATCGAGACCGCCGCCACCTGGGCGCAGTCGCCGACGGTCGGACCGGTTGTCGGGATGCAGCCTTCAAGGCCCAACAGGGTCTGCGTGGCCGAGATCTTCTGCCCGTTCACGAGCGCCGTCACGTTGACGACTTCCGTGCCCGTTCCGGCGAAGCCGCTGGTTTTCTCGCCGATCTTGGTGGTGGTGCCGCCGACGGTGGCGTACACGGATACCTTTTCCGGTGTCGGATTCACGCCGGTCACGGTAACCGTCGTCTGGCCGGCCACGAGGGGCATCTGGACGGACACGGCCGCCGTTGCCTCACATGGCTCCGGCTCGACCAGGGCGATGTTGTCGATAAGAATCTGCGCGGTACCCCAGGTGGCGGAGTTGGCTCGCCAACGACCGCTCGAACCGATGCCGCCGGTCACCGCCGTACTGAAGCTGATCACAATGCTGTCGCCTTCGTTTGCGGTGAACTCGGAGGTAGTGATTGTCCGCGGGCCGAGGCCCGTATCATCGCCCGTCGTCATGGTCGCGTAATTCTGGAACAGCGCGGCTGCGTCGAGGAGCGCGCCGTTATCCGCATCGGCTCCCTGGCACGTACATGCGGGGTTATTGGCGGCACGATGTGTGCCGTTGACCCTGACGCCGAGTTGCCAGGCGCGCACGCCGTTCGGGTTGGCCGGGTCTTCCTTGACGTGGATGTCCGCCTTGACGCGGTAGGTGCCGGTCTTGCGAACCACATTCACAAACCGGCGATAGAAGCCGTTTGTATAGCCGCTGTCCGTGTATTTCAGGCACGGGCTGTTCGTGCCCGTGAAGGTGCCGCTGGAGACGGTGCCGTACGTGCACTGGTGCGTGCCGTAATACTTGCTGTCGTCGTACGTGGGCCCAGGGCCGGGGTCGCTTTGGTAGGACAGCCCGCTGTTGAAGTCGTCGAGGATGGTCGCACCGACCACCGTTACCGGCGCGGAGACCGAGCCCCCGTCCTCCACGCCGCCGAGAACCTGCTTGGCCACCAGGACGTCGCCGACCTGGAGCCCGGAGACGCTGAACGTCTGCCGGCGGTTGGCGGGGTCGCTGATCGGGGCGGTCTGGCTCAGGTAGAGAGTGTTGTTTTTGTATAGACGCACTTCCTGCGCGTCGGGATCGACGAAGGCGACGGTGACGACGGTGGCCCACGCGGGCACCGGCGCGAGGATTCGCAGCGGATCAGGTGTCGTGGATGTGATCGTGATGTCATCCACGTTGACGAACATCTTCTTCGATGTGGTGTCGCTCGGCCCCTTCCGGATGGCGAGGCTGTCGAGGGTGCCCTTCATGTTAGCGGACGTGAGGTGTCCATCGCCGTTTCCGAGGGCGGATACGATGCTCTTCGTGAAGACGCTCGGGGAGCCGGCCGGGTCGAGCGGTGTTACCGTGACCTGGACCGTCGTGTTGTCGGCGCCGAAGGCGTACTCAAGCTGATAGAGCACGTTGGCATTCAGGGTGACGCCGCCGTCGGGCGTGTACGGCGCCGCCTGATTCGCGCTGTCCACACCGACGTATTCGTGCGTCCCGCCGCTGGTCGAGCCCTTCTCGCCGATCGGGAGGGCATCGCCCGTCTCGCGGATAATCGGGGCGACCTCGATCTGGCCTTCCGTCGCGTTGCCGCTGGCATCAAGGGAGTAGAGGGCGATCTTCATCGAGAGCTTGGCTCCGTCGGCGAACTGGACCACGGGCGCCTCGAATTTCGGCGTCACGTTCGACGCCGTCGCCGTGATGACCCGGACCCACGTTGCCGAGTTTGTGGGGTCTTCCCAGCTGAACCGGATCTCCTGGCTCTGTGAGGTCATTGGCCAGACGGCGGAAACGAGCGGGCTGTCGCTGCCGTTCGCGTTTATATCGTCCGCAACGCCCTGCCCACACGCCGGCGGATCCACGATGAAGTCCTTCGTTGCGTAGCCGTACTCGGCCCGATTGAACATGGGCGGCATCGGATTGTTGATACAGTTCGCGTTGGGGGTGCCGTACGCGGGCCCCTCGAAATCAAAAGTTCGCGTGACGCCCATCGCGAACGGCGAGGCCGTGGTCAGCACGGTGATCGCCAGGATACATGCAACTCTCACCTTCATAGACCTGCTCCTTTTGGAATAATACGGCTCAAAACCGAACACGTTTAACCCTGGTCTGCGCCCGCCCCGGTTACCGCGAGCGGCCGCACACCCTCTTGATCCGAAAAAACCGCGCGGCACCCCACACCGACGACGGTGTGCGTTGCTCCTTACAGCACTCCTACAAACTCCCGAAGCTGAAAGCGTCCTCTGCCAAACTGGTCGTATCGTGCGCGGGTGCGGCTTCTGCCTCAGAAGAGAGGATTGCCCGACCCCTTCCAAAGCCGAACCGAGGCCGCGTGCCCGTCAAAATACACCGTATTTGTCCTGCCCGTAGTCAGTCGGGGCGAGTTCTTGTCGTGATCGGACGAGTTAAGATCGGAGCTGAAACTCGCTGTTGTGTTGTGGAAGGGGTACGAGGGAACGACGAGACGGGCAGGGTTGCCGATCTTGATCGAATAAACGCCGTCGCCTTGGCTTGCCGTGGCGTATGGATAGGTTCCCACGCAGGTCGACGAGCCGCGAGCGGCGGCGGCGTCCCAGTACCACCCGTCCGCGATCACCCACTCCTTGCTGGAGTTCCTGATGACGTCGAGCTTCTTCGGTGGCCGGAGAATCTTGCCGTTCGGCTCTGTTTCCATCTTCGCTTGCCATTCAGACCGAGTTGTGTTCATGGAGATGGTGCCGAAATAGGCCGGCGGGTTCGTCGTGTAGTAAGGCCACACGCCGGGGGTGCAGCGCGTTACCGAGCAGACCGAGTTCAGTAGGTAGTGCCAGGGACGAATGTTGTTCTTCCTGAGTTCCTCTCTCACACTCCTCTCAACGACGTGGTCCGCTGACGGACAGGTGGCGGTGGCGTCCACCGACTTGGCCGCCTTGGATCCGTCCGAGAGGTATCGCTGAATGAACGAAGGCAACTGCGCTCCCCAGTTCAGCTTGGTGTTGTCCGTCACCACGACGTTCCGATCACTGTAGGTTCCCGTGTCCAGGTAGATACAAATATGCACAGGTCCCGGCAGAGTGCCCTTCTGATCCATCACGTACATCAGCACGCCGCTGCCGAGCTGTTTCTGGTTAGACAAACAAACGGCCGAGCGCGCGCCTTCCCTCGCGCGGGCCAGCGATGGCAGAAGAATCGAAACAAGCAGCGCGATGATGGCGACGACTACGAGCAGCTCGATAAGTGTAAAACCGCCGCGACGTCGCAAAGTCTTGCCTCCGCGCCTGGTGACCGTGGCGAATGCCGTTACGGTGCTCATGGTGTCCACCTCAGATAGGGGCGCATTCCGTATGCGCCCTGTAACATGGCACAGCCTGCACCGGGCCCGACGCGGCCCGCGCAAACCATGCGCCTCCGGTCAATGCATTCTATCGTTATATAACGGTTCGCTCAAGGGGGAATATTCGTTTTTTTTGCCTCTAAGCGCCGCAACCGAATATTCAGAAGAACGTTACGCTCGCCCAACGGCCTTGCACCTGCCTCGCACCGCTATGCCTACCAGCCCGCGTCATCTTTCTGGTACTGAAAAAGCAATTATGGCAGCCTTGCGTTTGCAAATGCCTTTCGGGAGTTCTCAATGATCGCCGCCATGACCGCATTTATCTTAATGTGCATCATAATTACATTTATGCTGATATTGTGCTCCAACAAGCCGCATGGCAGCCTACGTCACGGCTTTTCGACGGGTTGCCCTGCCGAGGGGGCAAGCCGGTACCAAGGAACGATGTTGCTCCTCCTGGGAAGCTTTTCGGGAGGCACGACACCGCAGCGGCGCGCCCATTCGTCGTACCGTGCGGCGAGGCTCGCCACGATGTCCGGGTTTTCGCCGGCGCGGTTGCTCAACTCCGTCCGATCGGCCTCCATGTCGTAGAGTTCCCATTCGCCGCCGTGGCGGCAGACCAGTTTCCAGCGGCCGGCGCGGACGGCGCGATTGCCTTCATGTTCCCAGAAGAGGAATTGATGTTCCCGCGAGGCTTCGCCCCGCAAGACGGGCAGCAGGCTCCGGCCTTCGAGCGGCAGGACCTCTTTCCCGCGTGACGTCTTCGGGTACTTCGCGCCGGCCACGTCGAGGAACGTGGGCATGAGATCGATAACATGCGCCACGTGAGGCGTGATCCGGCCCGGTTGCCTGATAACGCCCGGCCAGTGCGCGATGAAGGGGGTGGCGATGCCTCCTTCGTGGACCCAGCACTTGAAGAGTCGGAACGGCGTGTTGCTGGCGTTGGCCCAGGCTCGCCGGTACGTCGCGTACGAGTCGCTGTCGCCGGGCGGGGCGCCGGGCTTGCCGGCATCGATGAGTTCGGCCTCGGCGCCGTTATCGGAGAGGAACATGACGAGTGTGTTGCCCTCGATGCCCAGTTGCCGCAGCTTCGTGAGAATCCTGCCGATACCGCGGTCCATGCGGTCGATCTGCGCCGCATACACGGCCATGCGGAGGTCCCACGCATCCTTGTCGTCGGCGTTGTTCCACGCCGGCACGTCCGGGTCGCGCGGCGAGAGCGGCCATTTCGGGTCGATGAGGCCCAGCTCGATGAGGCGGCGGTAACGGCGTTGTCGCAGCTCATCCCACCCGAGCGAATACCTGCCGCGATACCTGGCGATGTCCTCCGGCAGGGCATGCAGCGGGAAGTGCGGCGCGGTGTAGGCGACGTAGAGGAAGAACGGGGCGTCTCCGCGGCCGTACGCATCGAGGAAAGAGACGGCGTGGTCCGTGATGGCGTCGGTCATGTAGAAGCCGCTGGCGGGTGGCACATACGGATCGTTATCCACGGCCATCTTGCGGCCGGGGTCCAGACGGAAGTAGTTGCACGCGCCGCTGATCAGGCCGAAGTAGTGCTCGAAGCCGCGGTCGAGGGGCCAGTGCGGACGGTCTTCGCCGACGTGCCACTTTCCCGACATCAGGACGTGGTAGCCGTTGCGACGTAGGGCTTCGGCGATCGTGACGCATCGGTCGTTGAGAAAGCCCTGGTACGCGGGCAGCCCGCGGTCGCCGACCATGTCGCCCATGCCGGCCTGGTGGGGGTACAGGCCGGTGAGCAGGCTGGCTCGCGTGGGGCAGCAGCGGGCGGCGTTGTAGAACTGCGTGAAGCGCAGGCCGTTCGCCGCGAGCCGGTCGAGGTTCGGCGTGGCGATCTCCGAGCCGTAGCAGCCCAGGTCGGAGAAGCCCATATCATCCGCGAGGATCAGGATGATGTTCGGGCGTCCGGGCGCCGGTTTCGATTCGGCGGCCGATGAAATCGAGACGCCGACGCCCCGAAACACGAGGCAGCACGCGGCAAGGGTGAGCGACCAGAGGCCCGATCGGCCGAGGCGGCCTCGTCGTTCTGTCATCCACATCGCCGATCCTCCACGCGGGGAAACCGGCCCGCGTCATTCGCGTCTTTGCGCTGCTTCCAGAAAGGCCTCGATATTCGCCGTCGGCACACCGGGCGGCATGCCGCCGCCGCAGGAGAGAATGATGCGCCTCGTGTCCGTTATGCCGTCCAGTGCGGCGCGAACGCTCCGGCGTACGTCGTCCGGCGTGCCGGCGGCCAACACATCGCGCGGGGGGATGTTGCCCAGGAGCGTTACGCCGCCGCCGGTCCGCTGCTTCATTTGCGCCAGCCCGTGCTCGAAGCTGAAGTTGAACAGATTCACGCCGATCGCGGCCAGGTGGGGCGCGCACACGAGGCCGGCCGCGTCGTTGTGAAAGAACCGCACCTTCGCGTCGATCGCCTGGAAGGCCCGCTTGAGATAGGGCAGCCCGAATTCGACGAGGTCCTCTTCGCCCACGAACCCGATGATGTCGTCGAGGATGAAGACGCCGTCGATCGTGGGGAAGCTCGTCGCCTGCAGTTGCAGCCAGTCCACCAGAAACGCGGAGATGTTCTCGAGCAGGGCGTGCGCGGCGTCCGCGTGCTCGCGAAGGCCCATGAGGAACTCGGTGGTCCCCATCAGGAACGAGGCGATGTTCCACGGTCCCCGGGCGACGGCGAACCGGATGGCGTGCCCGGCCGTCTCGATCTCGCCGCGGGCGTGTTGGAGGCGTTTCAGGACGAAAGGCAGCAGGCCGTCCGTGCGAGGGTCCGGCCGGCGAAGCGACGAAACGTCCTCGATGCTCTCGATCACCTTGTGCGCGAAGGGCAGATCGTTTTCGGCCCAGGTACATCGCGCGCCGAAGGCGGAGGGCTCCGTGCACATGCCGTATTCAGCCCAGAAGCCGGGCAGAAAGAGCGCCTGCGGAAAACGTCGGACGGCCGCCAGATTCGCCCGGAGCCACATCGCCTCGGCGCTGTAGTAATCCATCGTGGAGATGCCGGACCAGCCGGGCAGCCAGGGGCTGTCGATGATGAATCCCACCGGCAGCGGATCGACGGGTTTGCCGTCGATCAGGCTTACCAGCATGTCCCACTGTTCGTGCGTCACGGCGTTTTCCCTGCGCGGGCGAATCGCCTGCCCGGCCGCACCGGCGGCGCCGGGCCGCGCGGTCGGGGCCTGCGGAAGGATAACGCGTGGTCGCACGGGCGCACAAGGCGAGTTCCCGGTGCCTTCCTTGACGGGCGTGATGCGCGCGCGGATGATCGGCCCGGGCGGTTGATCCTGATTCGGGACCGGCGCGTGCTTCGTGCCGCGCGGATTCGCAGGTCGCGATGATGCGAGATCCACATCTGTCCGATGCCGGCGTGGTCGCCCTGATGCGGCGCGGGTTGCAGTGGCAACGGCGGAACCTGCGCTGGACCATCGTCGCGCTGCTCACGCTGGTTACGGTGATCAACTACCTCGACCGCAACGCGCTTTCGGTCGCACAGGTCAGGCTCGAAGATGAACTGGGGATTACGACCGCCCAATACGGTCGTATCGTCTCGGCGTTTCTGGTCGCCTACGGCCTCTTTCATCCCGTCGCGGGCCGGATCATCGATCGGCTCGGCAGCCGTCTGGGGCTGGCGCTGGCATTCATCTGGTGGTCGGCAGCAAGCATGGGCCATGCCTTCGCGTCAGGGGCCAGGTCCTTCGCCGCGATGCGGTTTCTGCTGGGCGTGGGCGAATCGGGGAACTTCCCGGCGGCGATCAAGATGGTCGGGGAGTGGTTTCCCGCGAAGGAACGCGCGCTGGCTACCGGCATACTCAACGTCGGCACGGGGGTGGGGGCGATGCTGGCGCCTCCCATCGTCGGAGCGGTCATCTACTGGCTTGGATGGCGGGCGGCGTTCATCCTCACGGGGGCGATCGGCTTCGTGTGGCTGATCCCCTGGGCGATCCTGGGGCGTCGCCCTGACAGGCATCCGCTGATCACGCCGGAGGAGCTGGCGTACATCCGCGCGGGACAGTCGGCCGAGGTCCCGTTACCCTCGCCGGACGCGCATTCCTCGGAGCCCCCGCGGGGCGTGCTGCGGGAGGCGCTCGCCCGGCGCGAGCTCTGGGCGCTGATGGCCGCCCGCCTGCTCTCCGACCCGGTCTGGCTCTTCTTCTCGTTCTGGATTCCCAAGTACTTCAAGGCGGAGCACGGCTTCGACCTCATGTCGATCGCCCTGTTCACCTGGCTGCCGTTTCTCGCGGCCGACTTCGGCAGCATCGCCGGCGGCTGGTTCTCGTCGTTCTTCGTCGCGCGCGGCTGGCCGGTCATCACGGCCCGCAAGCTCGCCCTCTGCTGCAGCGCGTCGCTGATGCCGGCGACCATCCTGTCGGTGTACGTCGAGAGCTGGCAGCTTGCGATTGCCTGCCTCGGCATTGCCGCCTTTGGTCATCAGAGCTGGTCGGCCAGCACGCTCACGTTGCCGGCCGA
This sequence comes from uncultured Planctomycetales bacterium, assembly GCA_964653435.1. Taxonomy (GTDB): domain Bacteria; phylum Planctomycetota; class Phycisphaerae; order UBA1845; family PWPN01; genus CAZMVY01. The sequence continues at coordinate 108,081 of CAZZFA010000003.1, forward strand.
TCTTTTTCCCAGACGCATGGTCGCTTCCTGTTACGGGTTTGCCGCAATGATGGGCGTCATGGGGGGCGCGGTGTCGCAATGGTATGTGGGCACGCTGATCGAGCGCTTCGGTTATACCCCCGTCTTCACGGTCGCCGGCTGCCTGCACCCGATCGGCGCGCTCACGGTCCTGCTCTTTGTCCGATCACCCCGCCGCGAGGGGCCGACGCGGGCGCCCGTGTCCGTCGCCGCCCCGTCGGAACGGCAATAAAGGTCTCTGCCCCGGTCGAATCGGCACGCAATCGCGTGTCGTACCCGCTTCGTCGCGGCGTCGCTTCCGCCGGGTCCCGCGCCGAGATTCACTTGCTCGTCGTGTCTTTGTATTGCTCGCGGAGCCGCGTCAGTTCCGCCCTGAGCCGTCGAACCGTGTCGGCATACGCCGGGTCGGCGTGCACGCTGTGCATCTCGCGCGGATCCCTCGCGAGGTCGAACAGCTCCCACTCATCCGTCAACGGGTAGTAGATCAGCTTGTGCTGTTCCGTCCGTACGCCGTAGTGCGGCGGAACGTGGTGCGGCTTCGGGTATTCGTAGTAGTGATAGTAGAACGTCTTCCGCCAGTCGGGCGGGGCCGTGCCCTTGAGCAGCGGGACGAGCGAGCGGCCCTGCATCGCGGCGGGCGCGGGGATCCCGGCGATGTCGAGGAAGGTTTCGGCGAAGTCCAGATTGGACACGAGGTGGTCGTCGACCGATCCGGGCTTTACCGTGCCGGGCCACCGGACGAGCAGCGGCATGCTCAGCGACTCCTCATACATCCACCGCTTGTCGAACCAGCCGTGTTCGCCGAGATAGAAGCCCTGGTCCGAGCTGTAGACCACGACGGTGTTGTCGGCGAGGCCCGCCTCCTCGAGGTAATCGAGGAGCCGGCCCACGTTTTCATCCACCGCCGCGATCACGCGGAGGTAATCCTTGATGTACTGCTGGTACTTCCAGCGCGTGAGGTCGCGGCCGCTCCGCTTCGTCCGGCGGAAATCCTCGGTCCTCGGGCCGTAGGCATCGTCCCACGCCTTGCGTTGCGCGGGGTCGAGGCGGGCGTACTGGCGTTTCCACATCCGGGCGTCCTCGCTGTCGTCGCCGGGCTCCGGCGTGATCTTCAGGTCGAAGGCCGGCAGCATGTGCCGGGCGATGGTCATTTCCTGGTCTCGGGCGCCCGAGCAGCGGCCGGCGTAGTCGTCGAAGAGCGTCGGCGGCTCGGGAATCGTCACGTTCTCGAACAGGTGCAGGTGCCGCGGGGCGGGTTGCCAGGGGCGGTGAGGGGCCTTGTGCTGGCACATCAGCACGAACGGCCTGCCCCGGTCGCGCCGATTGCGCAGCCAGTCGATCGCCCGGTCCGTGATGATGTCCGTCACGTATCCCGGTCGCTTCACCGGACCGGCGGCCGTCTTGAACTCCGGGTTGTAGTACTCACCCTGCCCGGGCAGGATCTCCCAGTAGTCGAACCCGGTCGGGTCGCTGACCAGGTGCCACTTGCCGACGATCGCCGTCTGGTAGCCGGCTTTCTGCAAGAGCTTCGGAAACGTCTCCTGCGAGCCGTCGAACCGGCACTTGTTGTCCGTGAATCCGTTCAGATGGCTGTACTTCCCGGTGAGAACGACGGCACGGCTCGGCCCGCAGATCGAGTTGGTGCAGAGGCAGTGGTTGAATCGCATCCCGTTCGCGGCGAGGCGATCGAGCCGGGGTGTCGGCGCGGAGGCCGACCCGTAGGCGCCGATTGCCTGCACGGCGTGGTCGTCGCTGAAGATGAACAGGATGTTCGGCCGTCGTGCCGGCAGCGGCGCGGTCTGCCCGGACGCGGCGACCGCGAACATGAAGCCCAGGCACGGTAGCGCCAGAACCAGCGGGCGGAGAGCGAACGGTTTCATCGTTTTTCCCTCGGGAACGTTTCCGGCCAAGCGTGGCCGCGGGAATGATACCACGGCCGGCGGCGGCTTCCCACGGGCGGCCGGTGTTCGGACCGTTTCGCTTGCGGCGTCCGGCGGTCAGCGCGAGCCTGATCCGGGTTCGATGGCGGTCCGCTAGGCCCGTCGGGCGCGCCGGCGCCTCGCCTTGCGCAGCTCGTTGAGGTTCCATGCCGCGAGGACGACGAGAACCACGGCGAGGAGGGCGAGGGAACCGTAGGTGTGGGCGGCGACGAGGGCGACCAGACGCCGGAGGGCCGCATGGATCTCGCCGCCGTGCCTGCCGAAGCCCCACTCTTTGGCCAGCGGTACCAGAAGCAGGAGGCCGTTCTGCCACTCGACACGCGCCGCGCGCCAGAAACCGGCGTGCCCGGCGCCGGCCACTGCTCGCGACGGACTGCGCGGAATCCAGCGCGGGACGTCCTTGAGGTACTCGCGGTAAGGTTCGCCGAATCGCTTGGCAAGGCGGATTTCCTCGAATCGCACCGCAAGGTGATACACGATCGCCGCCCAGACGACGGCGATCGGCGCCATCCAGTACAGCCCGCACAGGATGCACAAGGCCCCAAGCCCGGTGATGTTCGCGATGTACACCGGGTTTCGGACATAGGCATACGGGCCGGTCGTCGCCAGTCCGCCGTCCTCCTTGAGGCGATATCGGAGGTACTGCTGCGAGCGAATGCGGAGGGCCCAGGCCGCGCCGAACAGGACCAGGCCGATTGTCCAGTTGACGGCCGTGCTGCTTGATCGGCCCCATGTGGTAAAGAACATGGCGAAGAGAAGAAGCACGGCAAGAAGCCCGCGGATCTTGAAGCAGAACCCGTACAAAAGGTACTGCCAGCGGGCAGGACCGTCTTCGGCACGTGTGCTTTGGTCCGAGGACGCCCTCGTGTGTGAGTTGTCAGCGGTAGTCACTTGGTTGGTAACCTTTCTGATTCCGGACTTCGCGGCTCGACGAAGCCCGTGGGGTGTGGCTCGCGGAGTCGGGTCGGCTGCCCCGATGCGGGTCTCAGGGCCGTTGTCATCTTGGCCGTCGCCCCGACAGTCCTGACCGGACGCGGGCCGCCGGCAACTCTATTTGTATAGTCCAAGCAGGGGTCGTTGGCAAGAAGTCCGATGCGTGTGCGCTGGGCAGAACGGGCACGGCTTGCCAAGGTGCGCCCTGACGCGGCTCGCGCCGATCAGGCGGCTCCTTCGTCGTTGCGATCCTCAGACGAGTCGGCACGCAATGGCGCGCCCACGAACTGCGTTCCTCACGGTGACCGGCGGCGATACCGCTGCATCGCCGGATATGCCCGCGAGAGGCGGAGAATCTGCGACGAAAGACGCCAAATCGGCCTTCGGCCGCAACCGGACACCGGCGCGCCGGCCCCCGTCACGCGGAGCGAAGCGAAGCATCCGCTCCTCTGCGCCACTCCGCCGGATTCTTCGTCGCTGTGCTCCTCCGCATGACGGGTAGCGCTACCGCCGCAGCGCGATACAGGCGCGCAAGGCATGCAAGAGCTGCGACGAAACACGCTAATCTGCCACCGCCGCATCGAGCGCCGACACGCTCATCACGGCGTTTCGCAGGACGAAGACTCGCTGCCGATTCACCCGCACGCCGTGCACCTTCGATTCCAGCACGTACTGCTCCTTGGGGGCGTGGCCCTCATCGCAGTTGTGCACATCGGCGTCGTCGAGCCAGAATCCCTCCGGGCCGACCGAGCGGAGAGTGCCCACGTACACCACGGGTCCGGCGGTATCCAGTACGACCGCGCGCCCCAGAAGCTCGGTCAGGGGTGAATCGCCGCACGGCGTGAAACCCTGTTCGTGGTTGTCCGGCATCATGGCGAACCGTATAGTATTCGAGGGTTTTTCACAGGGTCAAGCGGGTGACGTGATGCGATGTGCCATGGCGTGGTCGTGCGTGCTCGTGTTTGCGGTCGTCTCGGTGGCGGGTCGCTCGCCCGCGGCGGAACCCGGTGTGGACGCCGCGTACCGGGTAAGGTCCGATCTTCTCGAGGAGAAAGACGCGGAGGGGCATTACCGGCTGGCGGAATGGTGCCGGCAGCAGGGGCGCTACGACCTGGCGGCGCGGGAGGCTCGCAAGGTGCTTGCGGTCGAGCCGAAGCACGAGCGGGCGGCGGCTCTGCTGAGAATGGCGGAGCGCAGACTGCGGGAGCAGGCAGCCTCGGCGCCGTCGAGCCGCCCGGCCGGTCCGGCATCGAGCCCCCTTCTGAGCGACGCGGACGTGCAGAAACTGCGCTGGGGCGAACTGCTGGCGACCCAATCGGGCGCCGTCGAGCCGGTTCGCGTGGAGTTCGCGAAGGGCTTTGGCGAGAAGTTCCTGAGCGACCTGGCGAAGGATGCGGAGCGGGAGCGCTTCCGGCGGGCGCAGGCCCCCGAGAAGTTTCAGATGGTGATCGCCGCTGCCGGCAGCGTCGATGCGGCCCGTGCGAAGTATGCGGATGAGATCCGGATCGTGGAGGATCCCGCGGTCTTCCGGGAGTTCCGGCGGGTTGTGCTCCCCGAGGTCATGAAGGGCTGCGCGACCCCCTCCTGTCACGGCGGTTCGGTGAGCAAGGGGTTCCGTCTCGTCAATGAGCCTCGTCGCCCCACGCAGAGTCTGTACACGAACTTCTTTATCCTTCAGTGGGCAACAGGCAGGAACGGCCGGCCCGTGATCGATCGCAAGGACCCGGAGGGAAGCCTTCTTCTGCAATACCTCCTGCCGGCCGACGAGGCGCAGGTGAGCCATCCGCCCGCACAGGTGCCCGTCAAGCCGATGGTGCGCGGCCGCAATGACCGTACCTACCGCGCGATTCTCGAGTGGATCAGGAGGCTTCGTCCTTTTCGTGACGGACGCTCCGATTACGGCATCCGGTATGGGGGCGCTGAGCCACCGCCGGCCAGTCGGCCCGCCACCCGCAACGCGGGGGGCGCGATGCGACCGGGTTCCGGTGCGGGCAACGGGAGCCAGTGAACCGTGCTGTACCTCGCCGCCGGTATTCCCGTTGCCGTGATTGCCGCTTGGTGGTGGCGGCGCGAGGCGGACCGCACGGCCCGGTTGCGCCGGTGCGCCCAGGAACGACGACTGCGTTTCAGCCGGCACGACATCCTGGACGTGCATCAACGCTACGGCGCGCTCGCGCTCATGCGGCTCGGTCATTCGCGCCGCGCGTGGGACACGTTCTTCGGCATGCACGAGCACGGGGTGTGGCTGGGCTTCTTCGATTGCTGCGACCTGGGGTTCGCGGCGGATCGTCTTGCGATACGCCGCTGCGTCGCCACGCTGGAGACTCACACGGGCCTGGAGGCCGTCTGTCTGCCCGCCGCGGTCGCATTACGCGAGCCGAGCTTCTTCCGTACGGCGATCGACTATCTCGGCTTCAGGCCGGTTCTTGCGGCGCTGCCGACCGGAACGGACATGCCGGGCGCACCGTGCCCGGCGGGCTCAGGCGGGGGGAAGGCCGCTGACGGGCTGCGCGACGCGGGCTCGGGGCGATCCGGCTCGCCCGGTTCGCACGTCCTGTACGTGCGCCGTCCGTCTGCGGCGCATTCGCCGGTGGTCGCGAGGCTCCTGTGCGCCGTCGCCCGGTATCCGGACGACTGGGCCTGGGAGCTTGGCGAAGAGGTCCTCGCGGCGGTACGCACGCTGCCCGCAAGGGAGTCGGCTTGCGGCGTCATCTCCGGCATGCTCGATGCGGTCGCCGACGTGGCCGCGCGGCTGAGGGAGCCGTTGCCGGGCGAGTGATGCGTCGCTCCGTTTGGCGGGCGGGCAAGCCTGCCGCGAGGGCGTCACGCGGCTCGCGCGGCCGTGTGCACCCGGTGCGGGTGCTCGCCGGCGCCGGGCGGTGGGCCTGCGCCGGGCTCGAAATGTTTTCGGCGGGGTGCGGTTCGCAGGACCGTGATACATGCCGCGATTGCCGGGAGTCGAGAGGGGCTTGCAAAGGTGGTGTGCGTTTGTAGAATCCCGGCGGTCGACTGTCCGACAGGCTGCTGGCTGGTTGTCCGCGGGTGGTGTCCTCGCGGCGCCAATGGCCGTCGCAGTCTGGTTCGTCGGGAGCCTGTGCGATGACGAATATCTATGTGGGGAACCTGCCCTTTCAGACCACCGAGGAAGAACTCACCAAACTCTTTGCGGCCTATGGTGCGGTGGACAAGGTGTCGGTCGTTACGGATCGTGCGACAGGCCGTTCCCGCGGCTTCGCCTTCGTTGAGATGTCCGACGACGCCGCCGCGAAGTCGGCGATCGACGCCGTGAACGGGATGGAGCTGAACGGGCGCGTGCTGACGGTCAACGTGGCGCGGCCCAAGACGGAACATCGCGGCGGCGGTCGTCGTTGACGGCAACTGCCTCGATGGCGAGGGACCGCCGGCCCGCCCGACGCGTGTTTCAGAGTTTGCGCGCCACTTCGGCCCGGCCGTGCACCAGGCGCGCCCGGGCCGCCTGACACAGTGCCGCTTTCGGTGCGAGAGTCCTGTCGGTTTCCAGTCCGGTAGCCCGGGCGTGGCCCGCAGCCCAACATGGCGGCGCCGGACGCACGTAGCGTGCGTCGCGTCATTCTGAGGCCCCCGTGGGGGCCGAAGAATCCGGCGTCCGATTTGCGCAGATCCTTGCACACGCAAAGCCCCCGCAAAGCTCAGACCAGATTCTTCGGTCGCTCCGCTCCCTCAGAATGACATACCGGCCCTGGCCCGGAATTCGGCGCCGGCCGACAAGAACCCAGGCGATAACAGTGTAGTGCGGTTCTCGCCCGCTTTCGGAGTCGAATCGGCACGCAAGGGCGTGCCGTTCCCACATTTGGAGTGTTTGCGGGCTGCGCGGATTCCGGCGGGCGACGACGCAGCGGTGACCGAGCCGTCGCGGCGCTGCACGCCGCACGCGAGACTGTCTTGCGGAAAACGGCGGTAGTGCCCGTTGTGCCGCGGGGCCGGGTGGGACGTTCCCGGACGCATCGACGGTCCGCTTTTCCCGCCGTATAATCCGGGAAGCTGGGTATCCCATCGGGTCGCGTTGGAGGAACTCTCATGACGCTGCAGACTCAGTTGTCGGTCTTCCTTGTGAACAAACCGGGTGTGCTCGGGCAGGTGTGCGATGTTCTGGCGTCCGAGCGCATCAACATTACGGCCCTGACGATGATGGACTCGAGCGAACACGGCGTGCTGCGGCTGGTCGTGGAGGATCCGGTCCGCGCCAAGGAGGCCCTCGCTCGGATCAACGTGCCCATGACGGAGACGGAGGTTCTCTGCGTGGAGATGGACAACCGTCCCGGCGCGCTCGCGGATGTGTGTCGGGTGCTCGGCGATGCCCACATCAACATCAGTTACGCCTATCTGACCACCGGCACGCGGGGTGGGAAGGCGACCGGGGTCTTCAAGGTGGCCGACAGCAGGAAAGCGTTGAAGGTTCTGAGTCAGCCGCGGCCCAAGCGCCGGGCGGCGCCGGTGCGGATGCCGCGGCCGGCGCGGAAGACGTAATGCCGCCGGCGCGCGGGACGGGCGTGATCGAGGTAACCCTATGCTCGGTCTGGAAACGTGGCAGCTTGAGGCGATGGGACAGCTTGCGCTCGCGGCGGCGCTGGGCGGTGCCGTCGGACTGGAGCGTGAGTATCACGGGCGGGCCGCGGGCTTCCGTACGCATCTGCTCGTGTGCGTCGGCGCGTGCCTGGTGATGATCCTGTCGATCCATTTCGAGCGTGTTTTCGGACGGTTGAGCGGCCAGGGCGCCGTCCGCGTCGATCCGGCGCGGCTGGCGTATTCGGTGATGGGCGGCATCGGGTTCCTTGGCGCGGGGGCGATCATCAAGTCCGGCATCACGATTCGCGGCTTGACGACCGCCGCGTCGTTGTGGTGCATTGCGGCGATCGGTCTGGCGTGCGGATTCGCCACGTACGCCCTCGCGCTGTTCACCGCCGCCCTGGTCCTGTTCAGTCTGCTCGTGCTCAACTCCATCGAACGGCGCATCGAAGGGCACTGGTACAAGATGATCCGGGTGACGTGCGCAAACCGGCCGGACGAGATCGAGGACGTCGGCCGGCTCCTCGAGAGGGAGAACGTGCGGATCCTGGACGTCGACTTCGATTACAGCGGCAAGGACCAGACCGTCACCATCACCTACAGCGTCCGGTTTCGAGACCGCTCGATGGCGCCGCGGATCTACCGGCTGCTCAGTGCCCGCGCCGGGCTCCTCTCGGTTCGCGTGGATTGACCCTCACACTCCCGCCATCGCTCGCCGTCGGCGTTGCATCGGTTCGTCGCGGACCGGCGGCGGCGTGTTCCCGCGTTTGAGGCTCACAGGCGCATAAAAAAGCCCAGGCGAGGGCTGCTCCAGAGAGCAACCCAAGCCTGGGAGGGAGAGAGAGAGCTTCTCGGCGACGCGAGCCGGCTCCATCCGCCTCGCCGTTCCATCCGTCGCCAGGCGAGGGCTGCTCCAGAGAGCAACCCAAGCCTGGGAGGGAGAGAGAGAGCTCCTTGGCGACGCGAGCCGGCTTTCGCCGGTCCGCTTGTCTGTCCGTCGCCAGGCGAGGGCTGCTCCGGAGAGCAACCCAAGCCTGGGAGGGAGAGAGAGAGCTTAGGAGCCGCCCGGGCTCGCTTTTCCGCCTTGCGCTTTTCCCCCCTTGTTGCCCGGGCTCATCTTCGGGCGTCCCTCACACCCGAAGCGGCGTTTTCCTCCTCCAATCCGTGCGACCCCTCCGTCGCGTTCTGTCGTTGCCTTTCCTCAGCCTGCTTCGGCCTCGTGTTCCACCGAACGGCCGTCTCCGTCCTCATCGGGCCTCTGGAGCCGCTCGACCGGCACGATCAACGGGCTCAGCACGCCCTCCACATCCACGATCGCAAAGTGGTTTTTCTTCTGGCCATAGTCGCTGAAGAAGACCACTTTTCCAGAGACTCTCAGATCCGACGTCAGTTGCGTCAGGATCTGTTGCAGGTCCGGGCAAACCACCTCGCTCAATCGGAACGACACCGTGGCACCGGACTTCAGTGAGGACTCGTTCACGAGAACCTCCAATTCCCCTCCGCCTATCCCCCTGAGCAACCGTCGTGCCAGATCCTGCAAATGCCCGGCATCGCCATCGATTTTCGCAACAGCCTGCCGGCACACGACTTACCCGAGCTGCTCTGGTTCCGGTGTTCGTCCTCGCACCACTGGTCGTGTGAAAACCCTTTCCCGTCCGCAGCCCTCCGTGTGCCTCCGTTCCACCCGGCCCGGTTCCCATCGCCGCCTTGGCGGTCAGGAACCGCATCTCCGCCGCAATCGCCCGAGCGTGAAGCGGATTTCTCTTCCGTACGCTCGTTTACACACTCCAGCCCCGCCATCCGGCCTCGCACACGTCCAACGCATGCCGCCCCGGTAAAACAACGCCGCTACGACGGCATCGCCCGCTGGCGCGACCGCCCTTCTTCTGCTCTCTTCCGCTACCCAGGCTGAAAGACCCGTGGACGTGGGCCTTTTCTTCTCGCTCCCGCAGGTCGGCGGTATTCCGCGGACCCGTTATCCTACGACCTGTAGCATACCGCGGACGTCGAGCGATTGCAAGTCCGATACTGGCGTTTTCCACCCGTCCAGGCATCGGCCCGCATGCCTGTCGGCGCCGTTACCGTGCGTGTTGTAACGCCTTGTGAATCAAGCCTTTACGTGTTTCGAACCGTTACAGGTCGCGGCTGACCAGCGCGAGGACGACGCCTTGAATCGAAAAGGCCGTCGTCTCGTCCACCACGATCGGTTCGATTTGCGGATTGTCGCCGCGAAGAACGATGCGTCGCCGTGCCTGAATCTGCTCCACAACGACGCGCTTCAGCGTCGGCTGGCCGTCGACAAGACACGCGCAGATACGCCCCTGTACGTGTTCCGGGTTGACGTCGGGGCGGTAATGGACGAGCACGATGTCGCCGGGTTTCAGGGTCGGCTCCATGGAGTCGTACGAGAGGCGCAGGCAGTATCGATCGTGCGCCCACAGGTGGCGCAGCACGGGGAAGACGTCAGGCTGTTCCTGCGTAGCCGAAGGCGGGCCTGCGGGGATCGCGCCGTAGAGGGGAACATCGCGGGTCTCAAGCGGCTGAGGCGCATCATGCTCCTGCCCGTCGCCGACGAGCACGGCTACGGGAACATCGAGGGCGCCGGCCAGCGAGCGGAGCGTCGCGGGCGAGGGCCGTCGGCGGTCGCGCTCGAGCTCGCTGAGGTATCCCTGGTTGATCCGGGCGCGGCCGGCAAGTTCCGCCTGCCTCAGACCCAGGCGGTGCCGATGGAAGCGGAGGCGCTGCCCGAGCGACGCCCCGGCCGGTAGCGGATACGGGAGTTCCGCGGCCATGCGCGCACTATCGGCGCGGTATCGGCATTTGTCAATTGCGAGGCCTGTAAAGCGGTTTTCCTCGCCGGTGTCGCGGCTCAGACACCTACCGGCTCAGGGGTGTGCGCAGGCGCCTCAAGCAGGTCGGCGAGGCGGACTTCCTCGAGCACCTCGCGGGCATGGGACATTGCCTTTGTCATCGCTTCGTTCAGACTGCGCCGCAGTTTCGGCGGAGCCGACGGCGTCAAAGCAATGTCGCCGGCATTCCACGCGCCGACCGCCTGCAGGATATCGAACAGGGTGATCTCCTGCGGGCTGCGCGCAAGCTGGAATCCGCCGCGCGGACCCCGGTCTGACCGAAGCAGCGACGCGCGAGCGAGGGAGCTCAGGACTTTCGCCGTGTAGGCCGTCGGAAAACCGAGACGGTTTGCCAGATCGGCCGCCTGCACCTCAACCGTTTTGTCGCCGGTACCGCTTCGTTCGGCGATGTCAACCATCGCCATCACGGCGTACGAGACTGCCTTGTTCCTGACCATGATCCACATCCTTTCCAATGCGTCGTGCCGCATCGGGTCGGTTTACGCGAGCACGCGACGCAAAGCTCTGTTTTTCGCATTCCGTTCAGTCCGCCAACCGGACTCCGCCGATGTTCTTACGTATTCCCACCGGCGTTTGCTCGCTTCATTCCCGACGCACCCGATTGTAGTCTCGACGATTGCGAAGGTCGCGAAAACGTTTGGCAATTCGGCGCGGATTCGCGTAGGGTATTGCCCGACGGTGATTGACCAGGGTTTGTACGGGGTCGGCAGCGGGATGGCTCGGGTTCGTAACTATCCGTGGCTGAAAGCATTAGGTAAGTCGGATCTGCCGCAAGAGATCTCGCTTGGGCCGCAGCGGTATCGCCTTGTGGAGCGTTTCAAGCACGACTTCTTTGCTGCGACTGCCCTGTACGAGTGCCTCGGCGGTCCGACGGCCTGGCAGGGGGGGCGCGGTCGCTGCGACAGGGTGGTTCTGAAGCTCGGCCGCGTGGCGGACCTGTTGGGGCTGCCCATGCGTTTTGTGGGTGAATGGCTCGCGCGGCGAGAGGCAGGTTTTTACGGGGCGTTGCAGGGGCTGGAGGGCATACCCGGTTTCCTGGGGATGTGGGGGGGGCACGGCGTGGCGCATGAATACGTGGAAGGCCACCCGCTGCGTCGGAACGAATGGGTCAGCGATGAGTTCTTTCCGCGGCTTGCGCGATTGCTCGATGCGATCCACGCGCGCGACATGGCATACGTAGACCTGGAGAAGCGCGAGAACATTCTCGTCGGCGACGACGGGAACCCGTATCTCATCGACTTTCAGATCAGCTTTGCCCTGAGGACGCCGCGTTCGCGCCGCAGTCGGATTCTGCGGTTTCTGTTGCGCAAGCTCCAGGAAAGCGATCGGTATCACCTGTTGAAGCATCACCGCCGGCATCGCCCGGATCAGCTTTCGCCCGAGCAGATCGAGGCGTCCTACCGCCGTCCGGTCCACGTTGATCTGCACCGTGTTCTCTTCCGGCCGTGGACGCTGCTGCGGCGTCGTACGCTCAAGCGGCTCTACGGCGGCGACTGGGCGCCACGGGAAGGGGGGCGCGTCGAGGCGGTGCCTCGGGACGGCGAGTAGCGCCGCGTGCATCCGGGGGGCGGGCTTTGCGGCAGCACCGGCAAGCCGGCGGATGGGGTGTTGTCCGGGGCGCGGGCTGGACGATACATATAGGGCCCGGCGCGAACTCTGTCCGCAGGCGAAGCGGCAAGTATGCCTTCGGGCGTGCGCCGCCGCTCCGGGTCGGCCGGTTCCGGGGCGGCGCTGTTGCCGGCGCCGGGGACGCGACGTCGGGATCCCTGCAGGCCGCAGGGATTCCGGGCGACCGTCGTATCGGGGTTCAAAGGTCCGCGCTTGGGCGGTGCGGCCTGTGGCAAGCGGGAGATCGTTGCGTGAGGAACATTCGATCGACTCTGTTCAAGGCGGCCCTGCTCGTGCTGGGGCTTACGCCGATCCTGTACGGGCAAAGCTCGACCACGACGTCCGGCCCGCAGTTCTGCCCCGGGCTTGACCAGTTCCTGCGGCCGACGCTGCTGGACGTGTGGTTGTACCCGGGCATCACCTTTCAGCCGTATTCGTGACGGCGATCCTCGCACGCGGTCTGGCCGGACTCGCTGCCGGGCCTATAGCGCATCGTTCTTCGCCCGGCGGTCGAGAGTCGCACGTCCCGCGTGAAGCTGAAGCGGCCTGACGCCGGCCGCAGTCCGGGGCCGCCTCAAGACCGGGGCGTAGCCTGTTCGGGCGGCGGATGTGCAACCCGGGGTGTAGAATAGCGGGGAATCCGCGCAAGGCAGTGGGGGGGGCGGCGCGGTTTCGCAGTCAGCGTGCGGGCGCGTGGTCGGCGGAACGATGGGGGATCATCTTCTTCCGGGAAGGACGGTGCACGATGCGCATTGTGCTGGTGTTCCTGCTGATGTTCGCGTGCGGCTGTCGGAAGGCCTCCGAGAAGGCGGAGTCATCCGACGCGAAGGTAGAGGTCCGTGGAGACGAGGTTGCCGTCCAGACGCCGGACGGCCGGGCCGTCGTCGAGAAGAACGGAGATACGACCGTCATCAGGGCGACGGAGAAGGGCAAGGAGACGACCATCACCGCGAGGGGTGACACGACGCACGTGCAGACAGGCGACGGCACGCTCACGATGGGGGAGAAGAAGGTCCCGGAGGGCTTTCCGCTCGCCGTCATGCCCGGCGTCACCGTGGAGCGGGGGGCGCACATGACGCAGGCGAACAGTCCCGAGGTGTATCAGCTCAGCATCCGGACGGATGCGGCGCCGGAACAGGTCGCCGACTTCTACGAGAAGGCGTTCAAGGAGAAGGGGCTCAAGGTGCAGCGCACCGAGACGCGGGGCGACGGGACGAGCCATGCCGTCGTCGCGGGCGAGTCGGACAAGGTCAAAGCAACCTGCGTGGCGGTCAAGGACGGCAAGACCGGCCGCAGCGAAGCCACGATCTACTGGAGTGCCCACCAGTAGCCGACGCCCGGGCGATCGCCCGCATATCAGCGAACGACTGCCGGGCGGGTGGCCGCGGCGCGGGTCGGCGGCGGTGCCGACTCCGTCGAGCGCGGCGACGCCGGCATCCGGGTCGCACGCGTGGCCGGCGTCGTCAGCCGCGGGCCCGTGGCAGGCCTTGCCGTTCCTGCTCGCGTAGCGGGCGGGGCAGCCGGCCGCAAGGTCTGGGCTCGATCGGGCTGCACCGCGGCGGGCTGCGATTCCGACGGTGCCGGCAGACGATAGGGCTTGCGCGCCGTGTACAGCTCGATCTGTTTCTGCAGCCGGTGCTGAGCGAGAGGATCTTGTGTGGCCTGGGCCAGGCGCAGGCCCTCGTTCGCCGTCTTGACGGCCTCGTCGAATCGGCCGACTGCCGCGTATGCGGCGGCGAGCAGCTCGAGCGTCTCATCATCGAGGCTGTTCAGGGCGGAGAGAGAGTCGCGGAGTTTCTCGCCGAGCGTGACGGCCTGATTGCCGTCGCGCTGCGTGTCGATCGGGCTGGCGGCGATCAGGAGGGCATACTTCTTCCACAGCCCGGCGCTCTGGGGAAACTCCTGGCAACCGGCCTGCACGACCCGCATCGCGTAGATGTAGTCTCGCCGGGTGATGGCGGCGTTGGCGGCGAGGAGGTACGCCTTGCGGCGGTCCTGCGGGGTTACGGCGCCGCCGAGGTCGATCTTCCCTTCGGCATCGACGGTGGCGGCGGGCTTCGGGGGCGTCCGGTTCGCGGCGGCGATCTCCTTGCGCATCGCCTCGGCCTGGGCGCGTTTCTCGGCGGCCAGTTCCTTCTTGCCGGCCTTTTCCAGGAGCGAGGCCCATTCGTCGAAGAGCTTGGGCCATTCCTCGCTCCAGAGGTAGCGCGTTCGCGGCACTTCGGCAGCGCGTTCGTAGACCTTGATCGCCTCGGCCTCCTTTTTCTGAAGGATGAGCACCTTGGCCAGCCGCATGTACAGGTGCGCCAGACGCGGCTCCAGTTCGATCGCCTTGCGGAAGAGCGATTCCGCCTTCGTATAGTCCTTCCGAAGCGCGTAGATGTTGCCGAGGTTCGCGTACGGCTCCTGCCAGGGCGAGCCGTCGTCGATCATGGCCTGAAACTGCTCGGCCGCCTTCTCGCGGTCGCCACGGTTCGCGTAGAGGATGCCCAGGTTCACTCGTGCGCCCCAGGCGTGCGGATTCCGCGCAATCGTGTCGAGCCAGAGCGTTTCCGCATCGTGGAAGGCCCGGCATCGCCAGGCCGTCTTCGCGCCGAGGCCCACCAGCACGGCCAGCGCCAGAAGGCCCGTGATCGCCGGCGCGCCGTTGAACGCCGGGATCGGTACGCCGCCCACACGCCGGAACAGGACGGCCAGAACCGCCGCGAGCAGCGTCGTCAGGCCCACGCTTGCGAGGTACTGGAAATGATCCGCGACGAATGAGTACCGCATCGGATACGTGTCGAAGAACCCCAGTGCCGGAAAGATGGTCAGCGTGAAGAACGCGAACGCGATGAAGATGCCCCGCCCCCAGAGCACGCTCGCCCCGATCACCAGTATGCCGATGGCGAGCACGGCGGCGACCGGCCAGTAATTGATCCACCGGCTCGTGTCGAGTTCGCGCGTTTCGCTCCACCGGTGGTAGAAGAACGATTGCGGATGGGGGATGAGGAGCTTCTGGGGGTAGAACAGCAGCGATCGCGCCGCAATGATCACGCGCTGTTCCGGCAAGAGCTTGTACTCGGACCGGGCCTGGGCTTCCTTGCCCTCGGTCCAGGAGAGCCGGAAGCACTCCTGGATCGGCATCGGCTCCCAGTATTGCTCCTTCGCCTTGTGAAACTCGTACCACCCCGTGAGCTTGCCCATGAAGAGGCCGACGACGAAGAAGGGGATCAGCCCGAGCGGCGCGACCCACCGCATGCGTTGCCGGACGCGGAGTGTCCCGATCACAACCAGGACCAGCGCCGGCAACGCCGCCGCGAGCACATAGGAGTCGAGCTTCGTGAACCCGGCATGAAGCCCGTACGCCTTCAGCAGGATGACAATCGCCCCGGACACGATCGTGAGGCCCGGCACGAGCAGCACGACTTCGAGCAGCCCGAGCGAGCCGGCGAGCCAGAACGCCAGCAGGACGGCCACCGGCAGCGTGCATGTGACGGTCTTGCTGAAGAGCGCCAGCAGAAACGCCGCCAGGGCGAACGGATACCACCAGACGTCCTTGCGGTCGGCGAACCGCAGGTACGCGATGAACGCGATCAGATAGAAGAAGATCGAGAGCGTGTTCTTCCGCTCGGTGACCCACGCGACCGTCTCCGCGTGGACCGGGTGTACGGCGAAGATGGCGGCGGCGAACCACGCCCCCGGCACCTTCAGGTACAGCAGGAGCCTCCAGAGCAGAACCGCCGCGAAGGCGTGCAGGAGGATGTTCACCACGTGGTAGCCCGCCGGGTTGAAGCCCCACAGGCGGTACTCGAACCAGTACGTGGTGAACACCAGCGGATACCACTGCGGCGTCGCCGCCGTCGTCCAGATCCGTTTGAGGCCGGCCGGATCCCTGATGACGTTGTGGTCGCTGTTGTGCACGTAGGCGTCGTCATCCCAGATGAACTTCGCCTGCATGGCCGGGATGTACGCCAGTACCGTCGCGAGGATCAGCAGCAGCGCGCCGAGCCACCCGGGCCAGGTGGTGCGGACCGCGGAGATTGCCGGTGCGACGGGCGATTCGGATGTTGGGGCGACGGGCGTCGCCGTCGGTGCGTCGTTAGGGCTCATGCTATTATCTTACCCCGACATGGTCTGGTTACAAGCAATGCGGGCCTCGTGACGCCGTGCAAAACGGTCCGGAATCGCGCGATGGGCGCTACCGGCTTGTCGGCAGCGCGCATCGAGGATCCGTTGCCGGCGACGTCGGTGCACAGGTGCCCGGCCGTGCGCGGGAGCGTGGGCAGGCACGGCGAGCCCGGCCGTTTCGTAACGATGCCTCTCTCGTCGGGATGGGGCTATCCCTTGATCACACCGATGGGTCGGAGCCGACAAACGCGCTTGGAGATGCCCGCCTTCTCCACGACATGCACGACTTCGTTTACGTCCTTGTACGCGTCGGGTTGTTCTTCGGCCAGACCGGTCCGGCCGCGTGCCCTGGCGACGATGCCGTGGCGAAGCAACTCCTGGTCGATCCGCCGTCCTTTGGCCGCCTTGATGGCGGCCGTGCGCGACATCTGCCGGCCGGCGCCGTGGCACGTGCTGCCGAACGTTTCATTCATGGCACCGGGCAGGCCGACCAGGACGTAGCTGTTGCGGCCCATGTCGCCGGGGATAAGCACCGGCTGGCCGATCTCGCGGTACCTGGCCGGGACTTCCGGGTGGCCGGGAGGAAACGCCCGCGTGGCACCCTTGCGGTGGACGCAGAGCATCCTCGTCTTCCCGTCGATCTCGTACGGCTCCATCTTGGCGATGTTGTGGGCGACGTCGTAGACGACTTCCATGCCGAGCGTCCGGTCGGTCGCGTCGAAGACCTGGGCGAACGTCTGCCGGGCCAGGTGTGCCAGGATCTGTCGATTGGACCAGGCGAAGTTCGCCGCCGCCCGCATCGCGGCGAGGTACTGCCGGCCCTCGTCCGAGCGGACGGGAGCACAGACGAGCTGGCGATCCGGGAGTCTGATGCCGTACTTCGCGGGTGCCGTGCGCAGCGCGTGCAGGTAGTCTTCGCAGACCTGGTAGCCCAGCCCCCGCGAGCCGGAGTGGATCATCACGGTCACCTGGCCGAGCCCCAGCCCCAGCACCGACGCCGCATGTTCGTCGAAGACATGGTCGACGACCTGCACCTCCATGAAGTGATTGCCGGAGCCGAGGGTTCCGCACTGGCTTCGTCCCCGCTCGTACGCGCGGTCGGAGACGGCGTCGGGATCGGCGCCCTCGAGGCGGCCGGCGGCTTCGGTCGCGTCGATGTCTTCCGGCCGACCGAGGCCCTTTTCCACGACGATCCGCGAACCCGCCTCCATGATGAGGCTCAGCTCCCTGCGATCGAAGCGGATCTTGCCCTCGCCGCCGACGCCGCAGGGCACGTTGTGGAAGAGGGCGTTGATCAGGGTTTCGATCTTCGGTGCGACTTCCTTCTCCGTCAGGTTCGTGCGGATCAGCCGCACGCCGCAGTTGATGTCGTAACCGACTCCGCCCGGGCTGATCACGCCGTCGGCCTCCGGGTCCGTCGCCGCCACGCCGCCGATGCAGAAGCCGTAGCCCCAGTGAATGTCGGGCATCGCCAGACTCGCGCCGACGATCCCGGGCAGCGTCGCGACATTCGCCACCTGTTCGGGTGATTTGTCCTTGACGATCGACCGGATGAGCACGTCGTCGGCATAGATGATCCCGTCCACGCGCATATCGTCGCGGTACGAGCGGGGGATGCGCCACCGGCAGTCGTCAAGCTTTTCGAGGGGGCCTGTGTAGGCTTCGCTCATCGCGTGGATCCCTTCGTCCGTTGGTCTGTCAGTCCGTTACCCGGAAATCAGTTGGTCGGGTGCGCCATCCCGAGCAGCCGGCCTCCGAGTAACCGGGTAACGGCACTCGGATCAGCGGTGTTCGAATTGACGGCGCGTCGGTTACCATTCGATCAGATGTCGATCACCACCGTGGCAACGAGGCCGTCGCCTTCCTGCCGAATCGCCAGTTCGTGATACGTCACCGCCTTGATCTCGCGGTCGAACGCGCAGCGCTCCATGTCCAGCGCCGCGCCGGCGGCCTCCGCGACGAGTGCCGTGTCCGTCAGCTCGATGAACCGGACATCGCGGAGGACCTCACGCCGGACCTCGGCATAGTATAGTGCCTCCGCGAGCCAGTCGTGGAGCAGCTCCTCACGGTTCGCGGCCGCGAGCCGGATGAGCCTCGGTTGAACCGGCGGCCCCGCCGCGAGCCGGCCGAGGACCGCGTACAGCGCCGCCAGGGCGTTGGCGAACAGGGTCCGCATGTCCTGTCCGCGGATGCGCAGCAGCATGTCCGCTGTGTGATCGAGGATCTCATACGGCGGCGACGACATCCGTTCCTCGCTTCGCGTCATTTCGTCCGTTCGGCTTCGCTCAGGGTCACGGGGCCCGTCAGAAGCAACCGGCGGCGATCGCCTGCACATGAAGTTCCTGCCGCTCAGCCGCGACCGCCTCGACGAGTTCCGCGTCCGTCGGCGCACGATTCACGCGCGCCCGCCGGCGCTCGGTGTCCTCGTGCTCGCGGTAGTGTACCAGATGGGCGCGCCGGATGTCCCACGCTTTCGCGTCACCGCCGGCCCGTTCAGCCCGGCATCGCAGCGCGCGAGCCTGGCGGGGCGCCAAAGGCCCCGGCCATGCCGCTGGACATGTAAGCCGCGACGTGAGCGAGGGTTATCGCAATGCGGTCGGGGTGCATGGCCGTAGTTGCAGACGGTGGGCGGCCGGCATTCACCAGGCCCGGC
>CAZZFA010000004.1:0-102151 GCA_964653435.1 uncultured Planctomycetales bacterium
CGCATGGTGCCAGAATCAGCCGTCAGATTGAAGATGGGGTTCGCCGGACGGATACAGCCAATGCCTGGTAATCCCGTAGGCGAGATTCACTCCGTCCAGTGGTCGAGCATGCAGGAAGAAGCGGCCGGAATCGCCGCCTTCATCAAAGCCCGTGTGGATGCCGGAGCCGTCGCACCAGGCAACGTGCTGGTGCTTGCCCCTCGCCGCGAGTTCGGTTACCTGATTCGTGATAAACTCAACGGTCTTAACGTGCCGGCACACAGCTTCTTCAGTGAGGAACTGCTCGACGGCGATCCAAAGAAGATCAATGAGTCGCAAGCGCAGCAAGCGATGGCATTGCTGAGCCTTCTGGCCAACCCCGAGGACCGCGTGGCGCTGCGGTGCTGGTGCGGATTCGGCAATAACTCCCTGGCTGACGGGGCGTGGGCGCGCGTGCGGGCCCATTGCGAAAGCAGCGGAGACAGCCCCTGGCAGGCTTTGGAAAAGCTGGCCGGCGGAACTCTCACGCTGCCGTACACCGGCATTATCGTCACCCGTTTCCAGGCACTCCTGGCCCAGATCGCTAACCTCAACGGTTTGACCGGACAACCGCTGGTGGACGCAGTGTTCCCCTCAGCCGAACCGTGGGCCGTACCATTTCGCGAGATCGCATCAAGCGTTGAGGGAGACGATTTCAACCCGCGGACACTCGGCGACACGATCCGGCGACATGTTTCACAGCCGGAAATGCCCACCGACGTGGACTACATCCGTGTCATGAGCCTTCATAAGTCGAAGGGCCTCACCGCAGACCTGGTCGTTGTGTGTGGGTGTCTGCAGGGCCTGATCCCAAGCATCGACACCGATGCCACGCAGCAGGAGCAGCAACGGGCGATGGAGGAGCAGCGGCGACTGTTCTATGTTGCCGTCACCCGAACAAGACAGACCCTGGTTCTCTCGTCGGTGACCGGCCTGCCCACCGCTGCGGCATTCAAGATGCGTGCCCGCACGACCCGCACCATCGGCACGACGGCGAGGACCGTAGCGTCGCAGTTCATTCATGAACTCGGCCCGGAGTGCCCGGCCGCGGTGACGGGCCAGCAGTTTCTGGAACAGACGGGAGCGCAACCATGAAGACGGCACAAGTCACTGACTTGAGCGTGAACCCCGACGTGACAGCCCTGCGCCAGAAAGCCATCGAGTCCGTCACACTCGCGATTGAGCTCTTCAACCGGCCAAGTTCCACCGCTCGGTCGGAATCGGTCTTGATGCTGTTCCATCATGGATTCGAGATGCTTCTGAAATCGTTAATCGTGGACCGCACCGGAACTGCGATTGACGATGCGCGAGGCTACTCATACACGTTCGACACCTGTCTGCAGATGGCCGCTGAGCAGCTCACGCTCATCACCAAGGACCATCGGTGCTTCTTGTCGATGCTCGACAATGTCCGCGATTCCGCAGTCCATTATTATCAGGACGTGTCCGAGGGGATCCTCTACATCTTCGCGCAGGGGTCTGTCAGCCTCTTCGACCAGTTACTGCGAACGTCAACCGGTCAGGGGCTCCTCGATTACCTGCCTGGGCGCGTGCTGCCGATTTCGAGTATCCCGCCGAAAGAGGTGGGCCAGCTGGTGGACGATGAGTTCTCGCGCTTACAGCAAGTACTGAGCCGGCCGGATATCACCAGGCAACAAGCGATGGCCGAACTTCGGCCACTAATGGCGTTCAAGATCGGCGGAGAAGCCCGACACCGTCGCATGACAACACGTGAGTTGGAGGTGGCCATTGAGAACCTCCGCGCGGCCGAGAACTGGCGGGTCGCCTTCCCGGAGATTGCCAAGGTGGAGTTCTGTTCAGAAGGTGACGGTATCCCCGTCGGCTTCAGGGTTGTGAAGAACGACCCTAATGCCATACCGGTCCGCGTGCTGAAGGCGGGTGATGTGGAGGAGCCCCGCGGCACCATCATTCATCGAGAGGTCAACATTCTGGACAAGTTCAATCTCGGCCTTGGTTCGCTGGCTGATCATCTTGGGATAACCACGGCTCGTACCCTTGCCATGATTCGGGAATACGGCATCCAGGATGACCGCGAGTCGTTCCGCACGATCGAGATCGGTGCGACCAAGATCAAGCGGTACAGTAAGCGAGCTTTGGACACGCTTCGCGCCAAGCTCGATACGGTTGAGAAGGTGTGGGAGAAGCATCGAAAGCGGAAGAGGAGCAATCGATCGGCGCGGGCGAATTGAAAATCGGCTGTCCAGATCTCTGCGTCCAGGAGCTCTGTCATGCGAAAAGTGGCCATCTTGATTGCAGTGGAGCACTACAACGACAAGAGGATCTCGCGGGTAAAGTACGCCGAGGCAGACGCCCGCGACCTCGGGGCGGCGCTACAGGAACACGGCTTCTCCGCCCTTGATCAAACCACGCTCATTGACGTTGGCGCGACTCGAGCCTCCATCGAGTCCCGTGTTAGCAAGGTTCTCGCGAGCCTCTCAAAGGAGGATACGCTGTACATTTACTATGCGGGCCATGGATTCGCTCGCAACGGTAAGAACTACATTACCTGTTTTGACACCAACATTGATGACCTGGACGGCACGAGCATCGCCATTGAGTGGGTCTTTACCCAATTCAAGACCTCCGCATGCACACGGACCGTCTTGTTCCTGGACTCGTGTGAAAGTGGGATGCTCGCGACTTCGGACGTGCGGGGGATCTACACAGACCTCACCGAGGACGAGTTGAAGGCCTTCTTTGAAGACGCGGAGCATCGCGTGTGTTTTGCTGCCTGCAAGCCTGGCCAATACTCATACCCGACGGACAAGAACAAACATGGCATCTGGACCTACCACCTCATTGAAGCTCTCACCGCTAACGCGCCAACCGCACTTGAGAAAGGACACCTGTTAACGTCGTCTTCATTGCAGAATCATCTGAGGACCGAGGTTCCGCGCACCCTACGTTCCGTGCTCACCGGGACCCACGTGCAAACACCTTGGGTGTATGGCGCCCTGAGTAGTGATTTCCTAATTGCCGACGTGCAGGCTATCCTCGATAAGCGCAAGGAGGCTGCCAACCCTCACGCCAAGCAACTGCGCAAAGTGCGGCTCTATGACGAACGTCAGGTCTCGGTGCGGAGCCTCTCAGGGTTTCAGAAGACCCACCGTGTTCCCGACCGCGTGAACGATGCGACTGAGTCGTTTGTGGCGAGAATTGCCAAAGAAGACATCGACGCTGATCTGGACGCAGTACATGAGGCTCTGCGAACCACATTCGATTTCAAGCGCAAAGATCTAGAGACCAACGTGTCATCTGGCGGAGGCTCAATCATTACGCCGTACTTCGATTATGAGGTTACGGTCTCGATCAACCCCGATGATCCGTCCGAGGCTCTGTGGTTGCGTCAGGTACACAATATCCGCGACCCCGACAAGATCCTCACAGACGAGTTTGATCAGGCGTTTCAGGGCATGTTCGATACCCTAGAGTTTACGTCGGGTAAGACCATTAAGGTCGCGGACGTGATCGACCAGATTGAGGCTCTTGACGACGATTCTATCAGCATCGACTACGACAAGAGCTTCCGCTCGTGCTCGATTAGCGTGGATGGGATGGATGCTCGCATCCGCATTACCACAGACGCCATCTCCATTGTGCGTTCGACTGGGAAGTCGCCCAGGATGCTGATCGAGTCGTTCTTCGAGGTGCAGAAGAAACTAATCGATAATCACCACATCAAGCAGTTGCCATTCGGTGGGTAGCCGCAGGAAGGTGACCATAGGTATGACCGATTTTCCAAGATTGATCGAACATGCGTTTCCGCTCAAGCAGACGTCGCTTGATTCGGTTCACGAGAAGAACGTCCGGCATGGGCACATCTCCACGCTGCACATCTGGCCGGCACGGCGGCCGCTGGCTGCTTGCCGGGCGGCGCTGATCGCTACGCTGCTGCCGGACCCGTCGGCTCAGCCCAAGCCGGAGGGGATGACCGACGCTCAGTGGGAGGAGGAGATTCAGCGACGGCGACGCGAGCTTTGCGAGAAGATCGGCGGCAAGCTTGTTAAGAAGATCGAACGGAAGAAGATGCCCAACGGCCAGACCGTGGAACGCGTCAAGGACGAGACTGAGGGCGGCATCCTCCATTGGCTTGAGAACGAACCGGACCGCAAGGACCGCAAGAAGTGGGAGTACTGGAATAAGCGAACACAACACTTCGATTCGACGCTGGAGTGGTTCCGCAAGGAGATCCACAAGACTTACGGCGGGTGTGCCCCCAAGGTGCTCGACCCTTTTGCCGGAGGCGGCGCGATTCCGCTGGAGGCGATGCGTCTAGGATGCGAGGCGACGGCTGTAGACATCAACCCTGTTGCGTGGTTCATTCTCAAATGCACGCTGGAATACCCTCAGAAGCTTGCCGGCCAGAAACGACCCTTGCCCGCGTTCATTCTCACAAATGCCGAATTCATGCGCGGGTTCTTCAAGAGTCAAGGGTTGGGTCGTACCGAGACCGAGTCGGCAATTGCGATGTTGGGGCACACGGCTGAGCCAGGGCTGTTCGGCGTGACCGAAGCGGCGACAACCAGCAAGGGGCGGCGCAGAAAACGTGGCCCCACATCCTTAACCCGTGAGGACCTGATCCAGGCTGACCTGGCTTGGCACGTTCGGGCATGGGGCCAGTGGGTGCTTGAGCGCGCTCGGCGTGCTCTCGCTCAGTACTTTCCGACATACGCCGATTTCGAGCCGATCAAGAAAGACCGTATCCCGTATGAACACCAGCCGATGCGTCTCGTACCGACGAAGGACGATGGCACTGCACACATTGACGCACTCAACGCCGAGTTCACCAAAGGCTACCTGGAGGATGGGCGTAATCCGCGATGGGTCGCCAAGCCAACCGTCGCCTACCTCTGGGCGCGGACGGTGACCTGCAAGAACTGCCGCGCGACGGTGCCCCTGCTAAAAACACGTTGGCTGTGCAAGAAGAAAGATGGCAATCGCCAGCGTGTCTTGTTGACAATGGAACCATCGCCTGACCATACCACCGTGGTCTTCGGAATCGAGGATAACGTTCCCAGCAAAGGCGGAAACGCCGCACAGAAGCGTGAGCACGATAAACGGATTGGTGCCGGTACGATGTCGAAAGCGGGCGCGAAGTGCCCATGTTGTCCGGCCATCATGACTTCTGACGACATTAGAGTGGAAACAAGAGCAGGTCGCAGTGGTCATATACCGATAGTCGTTGCCGTTGATGGACAGAAGTCGAAGGAGTTTCGGCCGTTCACAGATCACGAGCTAGCAGCAGTTGTGGCCGCGGCGAGAGACGCGACATCAGCCTTGGAGCGATTGCCGGACGGTGATCTCTCAGAGGCCACCCCGGCAGGTGGAGGCCGAAAAGCCGCACGTGCTTTCTCTTTGCATACCTATGGGATGACTCAGTGGCGTGATCTGTTTACGGAGCGTCAGCGACTCGCCTTGGCCACGATTGCCCTAAGTACCCTCGATGCCCATGCACAAGTGGGGCAGGCTGAATACGATGACACTTGGCGGGAGGCACTCACTGCGTATCTCGCTTGTGGCTTCGATCGTCTAGTGGATTTCGCGAATGTGAATGTCCAGTGGAAGATCGATGTGCCTACGATAAACCATGCATTGGTCCGGTTCGCGATCCAGATCACGTGGGACTTTGCCGAGAGTAACCCGATCGGCGCGATGGCCGGAAGCTACATCAAGTGCCTAGATCGGATCGCAACAGGCCTGGATACGCTGTTGTTGTTGCCAGCGGGGCTTCCGGAACCACACGTGCAGCGGTCATCCTCAACCACTGCTCTCCCCGATGCGGATCTGATTGTGACGGATCCTCCATACTACGATGCTATACCCTACTCTGATCTCATGGATTGGTTTTATGTGTGGCTACGCAGGGTTGGCCTTCGAATAGGCCCTGCGTTCAGGGAGGCCATGGGAGAACGGCTAGGCCCTAAATGGAATGCCGGTGCAGAAGACGGTGAGCTTATCGACGATGACACGAGGCATGGTGGCGATAGCGATGCTTCGAAGAAGGCGTATGAGGACGGCATGACCAAGGTGTTTTGCCGGTGTGTTGAGAGTCTGGCTGCGAACGGCCGAATGGTGATCGTCTTTGCGAACAAGCAGCCGGATGCATGGGAGACGCTTGTTGCATCCCTCATTCGCGCAGGCTTCGTGGTCGATGGGAGCTGGCCAATTCAAACCGAGCAGCCCAGCCGCACAAGAGGGATTTCGTCAGCTGCTCTGGCGTCCTCCGTATGGCTCGTCTGCAGAAAGCGCCCCACGACGGCTAGGCCGGGGTGGGACAACAACGTGCTGGAGGAGATGCGGGCGAACATCGCCGTGAAGCTGCGGGACTTCTGGGACGCCGGGATTCGTGGGCCGGACTTTGTCTGGGCGGCGACCGGTCCGGCGATGGAAGCATACAGCAAGCATCCGGTGGTGCGCAAAGCGAACGAACAGAATGCCACAATGGGTGTGAACGAGTTCCTGACGCATGTGCGGCGGATGGTAGTGGATTACGTCGTTGGACAGGTACTCTCCGGCGAACGTGGTGCGGACCTCTCCGCTGCCGACCGCCTTGATGACGTGACGGCCTACTATCTTCTCCACCGCCACGATTTCGGCATGGACGAAGCGCCCGTAGGCGCATGCATTCTTTACGCGACTGCCTGCAACTTGTCGGATGGGGAATTGGAGAAGACCTGGGATATCCTGACGCATGCCGGAGGTGAGGCTGTTGTTGCAGACGAGGTGGATGACGAATCAGGCGAAACGGACGACGATGACGCTGAGCCATCGGACACTGATTCCGGTGGGAGCAAGGTGAAACTCAAATTAT
Organism: uncultured Planctomycetales bacterium; assembly: GCA_964653435.1. GTDB lineage: Bacteria > Planctomycetota > Phycisphaerae > UBA1845 > PWPN01 > CAZMVY01. The sequence goes on from CAZZFA010000004.1 coordinate 6,851, forward strand.
GGAGTCAGCGACGGGGCAAAAGCATGGGTTACGAAGCCCCGGAAGGCAAGGCAGTGCCCCTGATTGACCGCATCCACCGGGTCATGCACCTGTGGAAGGACGGTGATCTCCACAAGGTCGATGAGTATCTGGACGAACACGCCCTGCGGCGACACGAACTGTTCAAGCGGGTCGTGCAGTCGTTGATAGAATTGTCGAGCAACAGCGAACGCACAACGCTGGAAAGCATCAGCAACCACATCGGCGCCAAGGGCGCCGTGAAGGACACGGGACCGGCCTTCGGCGATGAAGATGGTGCCTGGACCCGGAAGGAGTAGAAGCCGTCGGGGGTGGCCCCGCGGCATCTGTCGGTAAAGTACGCGAACCGTGGAGACAAGAACGGCCTGATCTGTTCATAGACCGAGGAAACGAAAATGGCAAAGCTACCGTGGAAAACATGGCACGAAGTCGTGAGGCTGCGGGATGACCTGCGATCCGGCGATCTGCCGCTTCACCTGTTCGCGGCGGACCTGTACGAGGTCGCGATGCAGAACGGCAAGCGACCGATCTACGAGAAGGCAGAGGAGTTCTTCGCGCTGACGTACGCCACGCACAATCTCCGCGGCCTCGTGCGGGACGTGGCATTGCGGCTGGCCGGGAAGAACGACAAGGCCGTGCGGCAACTGGAGCTGACCTACGGTGGCGGCAAGACGCACACGCTGATCACCATGCGCCACCTGGTGCACGACCCGGCGAAGCTGCCGGACGTGCCGGCCGTTCGTGAGTTCACAGAGGCCATCGGCCAGGCGCCGCCGCAAGCGCGGGTGGCGGCGATGTGCTTTGACAAGCTGGATGTGGAGACCGGCATCGACGTGCGCGGTCCGGATGGCAAGGCACGCAGGCTCAAGCAGCCGTGGAGTGTCCTGGCTTACCAGATCGCGGGTGATGACGGCCTCAAGCTGCTGCACGCCGATGGCAAGGCTGAAGAGCGGAACACCCCACCGGCGGAGAATACGCTGACGGACCTACTGTCCCTTCCCATGAAACACGGGATGGGCACGTTGGTCCTGATCGACGAAGTGCTGCTCTACGCGAAGGTCAAGGTTCGCTCGGATCCGGGCTGGCTGGACATACTCACGTCGTTTTTCCAGTACCTGACGCAGGCTGCTGCGAAAGTGGATCGGTGCTGCATCGTGGCGTCACTGCTTTCCAGCGAGCCGAAGGACCAGGCCGACGCGCTTGGTAAGAAGATCGTGTCGGACTTGTATGACGTCTTCCAGCGTCAGCGCGAAGAGGCCGTCCAACCTGTGGAAAAGGACGATGTAGCCGAAGTCCTGCGGCGGCGGCTGTTCGATCCCAAGTCCTGTGCCGACCGTGGCGCATGGCCGCAGCAGGTGATCGCGGCGCTCAAGGGCATCGCGATCCTGGATGAGCAGACGGCCAAACTGGGCGCCGCGGCAGAGGAACGCTACCTCAAGAGCTTCCCATTCCACCCAGAACTGACGGAGGTGTTCTACGCCAAGTGGGCGGCGGGTATCGAGCGGTTCCAGAAGACGCGCGGTGTGCTGCGGACGTTCGCCCTGGCGCTCCGCGAGGCCGAGAAGTGGGACGAGTCGCCGGTGATTGGACCGACGGTCTTCCTGGGTGCCCCCAAGCAGGAGGGGTTGTCGGAGTCGGCGCGCGAACTGGTCTCGATTGCCGACACCATCGTGAGCGATGGGCAGGCGACCAGGTGGACCGGCATCATTGAAAACGAGCTGGGGTGCGCTCGACAGGTCCAGGCGGATTCCGTCGGCCTCAAGCTGCGCGAGATCGAGCAGGCGGTCATGGCAACCTTCCTGCACTCCCAGCCGACCGGGCGCAGCGCCAAGATGCGTGACCTGATGCTTCTGATCGGTCCGTGCCGTCCGGACAAGATCGAGTTGGAGAAGGGGCTGTCGCGGTGGGCACGGAGCAGCTACTGGCTCGACGACACGAACATGCCGGAGAAGGAGGGCCAACTGCCTGCCGAGTGGCGCCTGGGCAACCGGCCCAACCTGAACCAGATGCAGGCGGCTGCGGCAGCGCAGATTTCCGACGACGTCGTGAAGGCTCGCCTGGTCGATGAGATCGGCAGCGCCAAGACATTGAGCAGCGGCGCTTCGGCGCTGGGCGTTCGTGTTCACACACGTCCGACCAAGCCCCGCGACATCGAAGACGACGGGTTGTTCCACTATGCCGTGCTGCTGCCAAGCGCCGCATCAGACTCGGGCAAACCGAGTGCCGAGGCGAAGCGGTTCATCGACGAGACGACCGGGGCGGATAAGCCCCGCGTGTTCCGCAATGCCGTACTGCTGCTCGCTCCGTCACGCGAGGGTGTCGATGTTGCCCAGGCACGGGTACGCGACTACCTGGCGTGGGAAAAGGTCATGGACGACCTGATCCCCAAGAACGACGACGAGAAGAAACAGAAGGGCTCGGTCGATGTGGCCCGACTGCAGACGCTCAAGATGTACATCGACAAAGCGAAGGCCCGGGTGCCCGAGGCGATCCGTCAGGCGTACTGCATTGTCGTGACGGTGTCCGACAAGGACGAGGTGCAGGCGTTTAAGATCACCGTGTCTGACGAGGCTCATTTCGAAACCATCAAGAAGGATCCGCGGTCGCGTGTTCAGGATACGGCGGTCACCGCAGAGGCGCTGTTGCCGGACGGTCCGTACAACCTCTGGAAAGGCGGCGACACCAGCCGCCGTGTGAAGGATTTGGCCGGTTCGTTTGCCCAGCTACCACATCTGCCGAAGATGCTTAAGTCGCAGGCCATCGTGGAGACGCTCGTCGAAGGATGCCTGCAGGGCACGTTCGTCCTCAAGCTTACGCGGCCTGACCGCACATTCCGGACGTGGTGGCGAACTCGCCCGGACGAGACGGCGTTGAACGATCCGGCGCTGGAGTTGGTCCTGCCTCAAGCCGCCGAACTCGGTGAGATTCCTGGGGACCTGCTTGCCCCGAAGTCGCTGCCGAACCTCTGGGGGGCGGAGGAAATCGCGGCACAGACGGTGCTGGATTACTTCAGCGGCAAGACGGTGGTCCAGGTGGACAAAGGCGGCTTCCAGGAACCTGTGCCGATCCCGAAGGCGTCCGCTGACGTGGTGAACGCGGCCATCGGTGAGGCAGTCGCCGCCGGGAAGGCGTGGCTGCTGTCGGGGCCGGCCAGCCTGTTGGCGGAGCCGATCCCGGCAGGCGTGCTGACGCCGGCATCGAAGCTGCGCACGCCGCCGGCCATGATTTCGGCGGCGGCGATCCTGCCGGAGAATCTGCCGACGGCATGGAAGGATGGCACGACCTCGGCTTTGGCCGTTGCGACGGCACTATCCCAGCAGCAGGGCAACATACTGCCGTGGAGGACCGTGCGGGATGTGATCGGCGGTGCCTTGAGTGCCAGGTTCATCTCGCTGGCCGACGACTCGGCGCCCTGGCCGTGCGAACTGCCTGCGGCCAATAGCGTGAAGATCAAGGTGGCCGCGCCTGGGACGGGCGGCGGAACCGGTGGCGGTGGTGGTGGTGGCGTAGTAACGCCCGCCGTGGTCTGCGTGGCAGCCGCTGATTTCGAGCCGTCGCAGATGCAGGATCTGGGGGACATCATCCCGGCGTTGTTGGAGATCAAGGCCAAGGCCAACGTTCCGATCAAGTTCCATGTGAAACTGGAGGTCGGCGACGGCAAGGTACGCCCGTCGGATTCCATGGTGCAGGACGTCAACAAGGTGCTCAAGGACTTGGATGAGGGGTTCATGCTGCACTGAGGAGATGTGGAATGGCGGTTTCCGAACGGATCAAGCAGATACTCTGGGGCAGGAGTGGCGCGACGTGCTCTGTTCCCGATTGCCGTCGCAGCCTCGTGGTTTCCGCCAGCGAGAATGATCCTTCGGTAACGCTTGGTGAGATCGCCCATATCGTCGCCCAGAGTGAGGGAGGACCGCGCGGAGATCGCCCACCGCCGGGCGGGGAGGTAGACGGCTACGATAACCTGCTCCTCCTCTGCCACGCCCACCACGAGATCGTCGACCGTCAACCCCAGACCTACACGGTCGAGAAGCTCGTCCAAATCAAACTCGATCACGAGCGATGGGTCGAACAGCAGTTGACGCCGCGCCAGTGGTTCCTTGGGACAAGCCAACCCGAAGCCATGGTGACGGAGACCGTCTACAGCACCCTGCTGCCGGTCACGCATCTGCCCATGACGGTATTCGCCGTTCCATGCACGATGGCTGAACGTGATGTTCGGCCCCATCTGTTAGCCCCCGAAGTGCCCGGCATAATGCTTCCCTTCATCGTCCGGGAGCAGGAGCTGTTCACGTTTGACAACCTTACCTACAGTCAGAGTCCGTTTCGCGAGGCTGCGAATCTCTCACTCGCTCGGCCCATTCCTGCGGTCAAGTGGTGGGACGACCCGGACCGCTACCGATGGTACGTTACCCTGCTCAATCGCTCGCTTAACAAAGTGACCGGCCGCAAAGGCCTCCAGCTGGATAAGGAGCATCGCCGGTACTACTTCGAGCCAGCCAAGGCCGGCCAAGACCTATCGGTTACTTACACATCGCTTACCGGCAAGCAGGTCTCGCGCAAGGTCGCCTGGAATCCATCGTTCAAACACACCGGCGAGGCGAAGAAGTATTGGGAACACTTGGCCGTCGGCCTGGCGTTCCATCAGGTAGCCGATGGTCAGTGGTGCTTGTCTATTCGTCCCGAACGACGTTTCACCTTCGATGGCATCAAGCCCATCACGCCCAAGGGTACAGGACGACGAGCTACCCGGCGCAAGTCACGCATGTACAACATCGACGTTCTCTCCGAGGTGAACTTCTGGCGGGATTTCCTTTCGAACGGCACGCCGCGCATCACTTGTGATTATGGCGGCCAGCACTTGGTGGTCGGCACAGAACCTCTCAACGCGTCCCTCGCATGGCCAGGTGTCCCCGACGACGCCAAGCCCTTCACGCACGTTCGCTACGAGGAAGATCTGTTCACCCAGGCCGAGTTGAATGCCATCGAGGCGGATGACGACCTCAACGGCGAATCGGAGGAGGGTGATGATGAGGAATAAGCGCCTCCGCCTTCCTGCAGCAAAGCCGGTACGGCATGTTGATGTCGTGCCCCCAGCGCTCAAGCCCCGGTACCTCGTTGAGCCTCCCTTGCGTTTCTGTGCCGGGCGAGAGCATGTCAGTCCTCAGAAGGGTATAGCCATCTTTGGCCCGCGATCGCTGGACCTGCCGCGACACACTTCAGTCATCCGTCTGGGCTTCGTTGGCACCGGCCAGACCATTGGATCGGCGCAGAATTGGATCCTGACTTGTGCCGAAGGCGTCAAGGGCGACGCCGACCATTTCGACTTTCCGGGTTTTAAGGGCGATCGTGGATTCTTTTCCGACTTGCTGGTCGACCCCGGGCTGAACGAGACGTTGACAACACACGAGCTCACAAACGTCGAGAAACCGAGGTTGCTTCGAGACCGGTTCGTTGCAGCCCTAACCCTTGTGTCGGAGAAACTCCGCCTCTTGTCGGAGCGCGACAACCCGCCCGCGTATGTAGTGCTCGCCTTGCCCGATGCACTTCTGGAGCACTGCAGGACCGTAGATTTCAGAGATGCAGCACTTGGGGCCGTGCATCGGGACTTCCGTCGCGCTCTCAAAGCCGAAGCAATGAGTTATCGGCTTCCGACGCAGATCTTGCTGCAACGGACGTCTGAGGCGACGCCCGAGTCGAAACAAGTCGACCACCGATCGAAGTGCGCCTGGAACTTCTTCACGGGCATGTATTTCAAGTGCGGTGGCATCCCCTGGTCGCCCCGCCAGCTCACGCCGGGAACCTGCTACATCGGAATCAGCTTCTTCCGATCCCTGGGTTCAAAGACCCAGGAGATGCGAAGCAGCGTGGCCCAAGCGTTCGATGAGCACGGTGACGGGATTGTGCTGCGCGGCCAGGACTTCTTGTGGGACGAGGATAAACACGGCAAGTCACCCCATCTGAACGAGTCCCTGGCGCATGACCTCATCACGATGGTGCTTCGCCGTTACGAAGCTGAGATGCGCCAGAAGCCGACCCGCGTGGTAATCCACAAGTCTTCTCGGTTCTGGTCAGATGAGAAGAAGGGTTTTGAGGCTGCATTGAAACAGATACAGCAATTCGATCTCCTCGCCGTCAATCCCACAAGTCAGATTCGCCTCTTGAGGGCGGGCCAGTATCCGCCGTTGCGGGGCACGAGTTTCCAAGTCGGCGACACACATTATCTCTACACGACCGGGTTCATCCCGGCACTCAACGCCTACCCGCACGGGCATGTGCCGTCCCCGTTGCAGGTTGCTGACCACTTCGGTGACAGCTCTATCGAGACGTTGTTGCAGGAGATCCTGACGCTCACGAAGATGAACTGGAACTCGGCAGCCTTCGCCGGACTTATGCCCATTACATTGCGTTTTTCGCGACTGGTCGGTGATATCATGCGAGAGCTTCCAAAGGATCGCGAGCCGTTGCCGCAGTTTAGGTACTACATATGAGTACCTCCAGAGGAGCGACAGAGATGACACTGAAGGATCTGGCCTTTTCATGTTTCATCTACGGAAACCTCACCGAGTACGATACTGCTTATGGAGACTTCCTGGAGGCAACCGGCAACGGGCCCGATCTGTCTCTCGCAGACCATCGACAAGCGATGCTGACTTGGCTGAACAAGTGGGGATGCCGGCAGTTTAGCAAGGAGTGTCATCCAATGGCTTCGGATGCACTCGCGAGCTGGCACCAGAGTTGCCGGGACAAGCTGCCTGCTCCGAACGCAGACATCCGGGCCTTAACGGAACACGACATTATTAACGTGGATCGGGCATATCGTGATCTGAGGGACCGTCGCGCATCGGTGAGACACCGCGGGGCAGGTCTTGGTGACGTGACTTTTGGCGCAACGGGCGCCGGCAAGATCCTCTTCGCTCTGTGCCCGCAATGCCTTCCGCCCTGGGATAATCCGATCGCCGAGCGGCTCAAGGAACTGGAGCGGATTGACTCATATTCGCAATTCGTTGTGCACGTTCGTGCGACGCTGCATGAACTGGCCACCGTGTGCCGCGCCAAGGGCTTCGCACTGGAGGACCTCCCGGCCAGAATCGGAAGGCCGCGTTCGACGCTTGTCAAGATTGTCGACGAGTACTACTGGGTGACCATCACCCGAAGCTGCATGCCAGCGGACCGTCGAACACTACAGCAATGGATTGAGTGGGATATGCCATGAGAGAATAGGGCGGTATCGAAGATTCGGTTGTGAAGCGATCGGCCTCGGCCGAGTTGGGGAGATGTCTGAGATGTCGTTCCTGTCCTGGTTAGATTACTCTGACCGCGAGCGGCGAGAAGCTCTTGACGTGATCGATCTCTTCCGGGAGACGGAGACTGTAGACGAGCTCGGCTTGGGCACGATCCGCGATGCTTTTGCCGATTACCTCTTTCCGGGAACGAGCACGATCCAGACCCGGGCCGGCTATTTCCTGTTCCTGCCCTGGATCTTCCTGAGACTCGAGAAGAAGAAGACGTCCTCGGTGGAGATGGCCAGCCGATCAAGAGCCATGCAGGGTCGCCTGCGCGATGCCCTCGTGGCCACCGGCGGGCAGGCCGGTGTGATCGGCGAGCGGGCTGGCGTCCACATCCAGCGGCTTCCGAGCAGTGTGTATTGGCAGGGCATGCGGCAATGGGGCATTCTCCTCTACGCCGGCTCTGAAGATCGGTACTATCGCTCACTCGATGGTTACCACCGGCGAACCGCTCAGATGGAACGGTCCGATGATGGCGAACCGATAAGCGAGGTGACACCGCCTAACTGGCACCCCCGCTTGCCGACCGCTCCGCCGGACTTCCCTGAGGGGATCGCCTTTGAGTTGCAGGTCGAACACGCTCAGTATCTGGCAGAACGGATACTCAGCCGAGTACCCGGGTCGCTTCTGGCGGAGTTTGTAAGTCGTCGAATCCTTCCCGCCGATGCACCGTACCCGTGGGAGCACCCGATCGCGGCCGACCTGCCGAGGACGCTTTCAGAAGGGCTGAGGCATTCGGAGTGTTTTGCACTAAGCATGCACGGGGCCGCGTTGCTGTACAACCTCATCCTGTCCGAGCTTTCTCAACGCGAGGATCTCCAGGCGGAGTACCGTGACGAGTTGGGCGAATGGTGGACGGAGATCCGGGCTCGCCGTCAGTTGCTTGAGGAGTGGAATACCGAGCAGTTCTGGGCAAGGTTGCGGCAGACGAGCGCCCGTATCCCCATACCCACCGAGCGTTTCGTGCGAGAGTGGCTGGAGCGTCTTTTTCTCGCAAGAGGCCTGGCCGACCTCATGGACGCCAAGACTACGCGCGACATGATTGCCAACCGGGAACGACACCTCAAGCATTCTCGCGCCCGCGTGGATAACGTACACGCGCGGGAGCTGTGGCAAGGCCGGTCGGGCGCCGCCCGGTTGGACTATCGATGGAATCGTCCGGTGAAGACCATTATCGACGACATTGTCCGCCCACTCATTGGGGAGGCGCCAGATGCTTGAGCCCCGGGACCGACAATTGCTGTTCGACTGCCTACGGCCGCCAGCGGGCTACCGATTCGATTGCGGCGTTGCGACCACCTTCAGTCTCGATCTGCTGGCGTTGCTTACGCTGCCGCTGGCATTCACCGTGTTCGACTGTGAAGATGAGGAGGGCCGCCCGAAGGCTGACCCCCATGAGCTACTGGAGGCTCTACGCCGACATGCCAGCCGATTGAGCCTATTTTGCCAGGCCGGCCAGATCCACGTTCCCAAACCTGGACAGCTCTTGTATGGCTACCTGGAGACCTCCGTCTTCGAGGCAACGGCACCTGCCGGCGGAGTGTTTCATCCAAAGGTGACGGTTTTACGATATGTGCCGCTGGATGCGCGGGAGCTGCCCGACGCGGATGCGGAGATCGCTGATGTTGACGCCGGAGTCCGGTACCGCGTGCTGTGCGCCAGCCGGAATCTCACCTTCGATCGCTCGTGGGACACGATCCTCGCCCTGGAGGGACCGTTGGCCGACCGGCAGAGGGCTTTCTCCAGGAACCGGCCACTCCACGAATTCGTCGCCGCACTGCCAACGCTCTCGATCAGGCCGCTCCCGAGCGAGCGCCGAACCGAGATTGAGCGTATAGCTGACGAGCTGCTGCGCGTCGATTTCGAACCGCCCGCTGGATTCGACGACGTGGCTTTTTGGCCACTGGGGCACACGGCCCGAAGTCCCCGGCCTTTCCAGGGGCGGTTGGATCGCGTCTTGATCATGTCGCCATTTCTGACGGATAGCGCCCTTCAGCAGATCACCCAGGGCGTCACCAACGGAAGCGTGCTTATCTCGCGCCACGAGGCACTCGATGCGCTGGACGCCAAGACGATCGCGGCCTTTGACAAGAGCTACTACCTGAACCCCGCTGCCGAGCCTGCTGCCGCCGAAATGAGCGGCGCTCCGTCGGATGACGGAATTGACACGCCCGACGGGCCGGTCACCCCCGACGAGTTGCAGGGACTGCATGCCAAGCTGATCGCCGCGGACGCAGGGTGGAACGCCCGGATCTGGACTGGCTCGGCCAACGCAACCGACGCTGCCTTCAACACGAACGTGGAATTCCTGGTGGAACTGACAGGCAAGAAGTCGTTGTGCGGTATCGATGCCCTTCTCGGCGGCCAGGACAACTCCAACCACGAGAAGATCGCAGGCCGTGCGCGACTCATCGACTTGTTGGAGGAGTACCAAAGGTCGGATTCAGGGCTGGAGCCGGACCCTGTACGTGAGGAACTCGAGGCCGTCTGCCGGGATCTGCGCCAACAACTCGCCGCCGCTCGCATGGAGGCGCAGGCAACCATTGCCGCCGATGCTTCTCGCAGCGAGTACGAGCTCTGCGTCCTGCAGCCCGCATCGGCTGAGCTGCCCTTGCCCACAGACACATCACTCCGATGCTGGCCTATCACCTTGCCAGACTCGGCCGCAGCTGTGCCACAGCTTACCGCACGTCAGCCGGTTGCGCGGTTTGCCCTGAGCTTCAAGGCCCTTACCTCGTTCTTCGCGTTCGAAATCACGGCTCGCCGTAAGGGCAAGAAGCTGACCACTCGCTTTGTTCTGAATCTCCCGCTCCGGGGAGCGCCTGAGGATCGGCAGAATCGCATCCTTCTTGCCCTGCTGGAGAATCGACGGCAGGTGCTGCGTTACCTGCTAATGTTGCTGGCCGATGATGGCGGGCTGATGGTTGTCCGGGACCTGGGGACGGACGGTCGCGCGGATTCAGGTGCGGAGGGCGATGGAAACTGTACCAGCATGCCCCTGCTCGAGGCACTCTTGTCCACGCTGGAGCGGCAGCCGGGCAGGCTTGACCAAGTAGCCCAACTGGTGAAAGACCTACGGAGCACAGCGGAGGGACGGGCGCTTCTGCCGGAACGATTCGACGAGATCTGGGAACCGATCTGGGAGATGCGGGGGAGGCGGTCCCATGGGTAAGAATACCTGCAAACCCGATGTCGCAAAGGTCTTGGCCGGGTTAAAGGACTTCCAGCGAGAGTCGGTTGAATACGTGTTTTCGCGGCTGTATGGGACGCATCCTACCCGGCGGTTCCTGGTGGCCGACGAGGTGGGGCTGGGCAAGACGTTAGTCGCACGTGGGGTCATCGCCCGCACGCTGGACCACCTGTGGGACAAGGTGGAGCGGCTCGACGTGGTCTACATCTGCTCCAACGCGGACATCGCCCGACAGAACATCAATCGCCTCAACGTGCTCGACAATGAGGTATCCCTTCCGACTCGACTAACTCTGCTGCCGACTGAGATCAAGAATCTCAAGCGTAACCGTGTGAATTTCGTCTCCTTGACGCCAGGTACATCATTTGACCTGAAGTCAGGGGCCGGTACCGCAGACGAGCGCGTCCTCTTGCACGATCTGCTTCAGCGCGCCTGGGGAACGCATGGGGCCGGCCCATTGAACGTCCTGCAGGCATACAAAGACCGCCATCGATTCCGGACGCTTGTCCGTCGGCATCATCACGAGGTCCAGGTCGATCCGGATATCGCGAGAGCATTCGTTCACGATCTCAAACAGCATGACCAGAAAGCCAAACAAGAGGGCCGGCTGACGCTCAGGGGAGAATTCCGAGATCTCTGCGATCGCTTCGGCAGGAGCCGGAAGCACATCCCGAAAGAGGAACGCAAACAGCAGGCGCGTTTTATTGGGCAAGTCCGGGCCCTGTTAGCCGCCACCTGCATCCGCTCGCTCGAGCCCGACCTGATTATCCTCGACGAGTTCCAGCGGTTCCGCGACTTGTTGCGTGGCGAAGAGGGCGCTGGTCAACTTGCGCGGTATCTGTTCGAGTGGCAGGATGCACGGGTCCTCCTGCTGTCGGCCACGCCTTACAAGATGTACAGCCTTGCGAATGAGGGGAATGAAGACCACTACGAGGACTTCATCGAGACCTTGCGGTTTCTGATGGCGGATCCCGCTGATCTCACTCGATGTCAGAAGCTGCTCAAAGACTTCCGTTCGCAGATGTACCGGTTGTCAGATGGACCATGCCCAGAGCTGGACACGACCAAGCAACAGATCGAGAGCCTGCTGCGAACAGTGATATGCCGGACCGAACGTCTGGCTGTTACGGAGGATCGATCAGGAATGCTTTCTGAGGTGCCCGGCTCCGCTCTGCCGTTAAAGGCCGCTGACGTAAGTGGCTACCTAGAACTCCAGGCGATCGCCAGAACGCTGGACGCGGGCAACATGGTTGAGTACTGGAAGTCCGCGCCCTACGCGCTCAGTTTCATGGATGATTACGACGTCAAGCGGCGGTTTATCGAACGATCCGCCGATCCGCAGTACCGAGAGACACTCACCAATCAGATCCAAGCGGCAAGTCACCTGTGCCTACCGTGGAAACAAGTCCGCCGGTATGAGCCGATCGAGCCATCTAATGCCCGGGTGCGGCAGTTGGCGGAGGAAACGGTTGGCACGGGCACGTGGCAGATGCTCTGGCTTCCCCCGACACTACCGTACTACCGGTTGGGCGGCCCCTATGCTCAGCCCTCATTGCGATCGTTCACGAAGCGTTTGGTTTTCTCTTGTTGGCAGGTTGTACCCAAAGCCCTGGCAACTCTGCTGAGTTACGATGCCGAGTCCAGAATGATGCGGCTGTACGAGAAAGAGCCACTCAACACACCCGACGCCCGCAAGAAGCGACGAGCGTTGCTCACCTTCAGCTTCTCGGAGAATCGGCTCAGCGGTATGCCTGTACTCGCCTTGATGTACCCGAGTCTGTCAATGGCAAGCCAGTTCGATCCCATGCGAACGTTTCGGTCGAGCGGCGCGGATAGCCTCGACGCGATGGTGGAGGCCGCCCGGATTGCGCTACGGGCGCCTTTGGCGAAGCTTACGAAGGGAGCCTCTGCCAGTGGACCCGAGGATGAGAGTTGGTACTGGGCGGCACCGATCCTGCTGGACAACGAATACGCTGCCGGGGCCACGCGGGAATGGTGGGACCAGCCGAGGCTTGCCGGGGTGTGGGGTCGAGAAGACGCCGAGGAGTCCGAGGAGTCAAGATGGAACGACCACGTGGATGCAGCGCGGAAGGTTCTGGACGACGGTCCAGCCAGCCTGGGGCGACCGCCTGTGGACCTTCTAGATGTACTCGCTGAACTCGCCGTGGGGGGACCTGCCGTCGCGGGCCTGCGGGCACTGTCGCGTGTCTGCGGTGGTGACGCTGCTCTTGCCGACGTCCAGCTCCGGAACTTGTCTGCACAAATCGGCTGGGCATTTCGCTCACTGTTCAACCTACCGGAGGTCACCGCGCTGATCCGCGGCTTGAACCCCCAGGAACCTTACTGGCGCCGCTTGCTCGAGTATTCAATCGCAGGCTGCCTCCAAAGCGCGTTGGATGAATACGTGCACGTTCTACGTGATGCTCTTGGCCTGATCACCGTGAAACCCTCGAAGGGGGCATCTCAGATCGCAGAGGCCATCATGGGCGCCGTCAGTCTCAGGGTGGCCACCCCGAATGTGGACCAGATCCGGGTCGATCGCGAGACGGGCGATATCTCGATAAAGAGGCGCGTTGCTCGCGCCAGGTTCGCAATGCGATTCGGTGGAGACCGGGCGGAGGGTAGCGGTAAGGAACTGCGCGGTGACCAGGTGCGACATGCCTTCAACTCGCCGTTCTACCCGTTCGTGCTGATTACCACCTCGGTTGGCCAGGAGGGGCTGGATTTTCATCCCTATTGCCACGCCGTTGTGCACTGGAACCTGCCCTCGAACCCTGTCGACTTCGAACAGCGGGAGGGCCGAATACACCGCTACAAGGGTCACGCCGTCCGCAAGAACATCGCCTCCCATCACGGGGGCCAAGCCGCCACGAACGGTCACGACGACATCTGGCAGGAGATGTTCGAGATAGCTCGGGCCGGTCAGACCACTCCCTCCGACCTGCAACTTTACTGGGTGTATCACGGTGATGCGAAGATCGAGCGACACGTTCCGACGCTTGCTCTGAGCCGTGAATGGGATCGTTTGCCTGCCATGCGCAAATCGTTGGCGATTTACCGCATGGTTTTCGGCCAGCCTCGGCAGGACGACCTTGTGGCTTACCTGTTAGGCAGAATCCCCCGGGATCGCCTTGATCAAGAACTCCACCGATTTCGGATTGATCTCAGTCCGGTCCGCCCGTGAGTAGTTGAGAAGCTCGTCCCCACGCCGTTCGCGCTCCGTTATGACTCAATGCGGAGAAGCCGACCCTCTCCAATCCGCCCCTGAGGTTTATGGACGACGGCGTTTCCGTATCCTCACGAGAGCCTCGCGCGAGGCGGGTGCCCTTGTCGCGCACAAACGACACCACGCCACCTGCCTACGAGATGATTTCGTGGCTGGACAGAGCCGTGACGATACGCTTGACAAAGGGGTCCGCTGCTTCGAACGTCAATCTCTTCATCTCCTCGGCTTCCCCGTTCAGCACTCGGCGTAATCTTTCCCCAAGCAACATCGGGTGGGGATTCATCAGGATCATCTTGCTGGCGGACCGATTCAGCCTCCAGAACTCGCAGACCAGGAGCAGTGCCTTTCCGGCCCGGGACAGGACGAAACCTCCATCTTTGGTCTCGCTTGCTTCCAGGCCGGGAACCGCAGCGGTTGCGTGTCGGGCCAACTCTCTTGGCGTCAGGCCATAGAGCTTCTCTTCATTGATGCCGTGGACGTGAAACTGCATGTCGCTCATGACGGTTCTCCTTCGAAGCGCTGGTATCAAGGCTGGCCCGTTCTCCTGGTTCCATGCAACTCATCCGTTTCCGCTTCCTGATAAGCTCTCCCTCTACTCCGGCGTCTTAGGGATCCTTGCCACCGGCCGGCACCGCGGGATTCATGCTCGTGGCTCGATCCTTGGGCCTCGGGTACATCGATGGACACCCTGGATACTCCTGACGTCCACGGCCAGCGGCTAGATCTCGCTCCGCCGTAAACGCGAGACTTCCCTTTGCCGGTCTTCATCAGTTATTGCGGGATACTGGCGGTGCGGGTTTCAGCGAGGAGCGGATTCGGTGTCGCCCAGCGGTGAAAATGGCCATTTTGAGGAGTGGATGGTTCGTCGTATAGCCCCTTCAGCCAGGAGTTGGCTGGAGGAATCTGCAGAGGGCGAATCACCTCAAGGTGGCGGAAGTACAGGCAATACAAACACTTCGGCAGCCCCGTGGCTGGTCGTTTCGGCGGATAGGTCGGGAGTTGGGCATCCACCGGGACACGGCCAAGCGCTATGCCTTCCTGGCGGAGGCGGGCGGGACGAACCCGCCCGTCAGGTCGAACGAACCGAACTGACCAGACCAGCCTACGGACTCAGATGGTCAAGACTGGCCAAACCTGCCCAGCGGGTCAGACGGTGCCGCTCCTTGTGTCGCCTTCCACACGTAGGAAATGTACGTTCCCCGATTGTCCCGCCGCGATCAGCGTCTGCATGTCAGCCGATGCGTCGCAACACAGCAATGGCAGGTCGTCGCTGAAGCTGGCGATGACTCGTTGGCTCGGCACGTCCCACAGCTTTACGTCGCCATCTGCAGAGGAGGAGAGAGCCCGCCGTCCATCGGCAGAGAGCTTCACGGCGGTGATACGTGCGCGATGCCCTCGAAGCTCTTTGGGCGCGCTGCCTCCTCCGGTGTTCCATAGCCGCACAACCGAGTCCGAGCAGCCTCCAAGTAGGAGCCGACCGTCATCACTGACCGCCAGGGCGAGGACTTGCACTTTCGGGGTGGGCACGACCTTCTTGCATGCCCAGGTCGTCAGGTCCCACAGTCTGAGGGTCGCATCTGCTGAACTCGACACCACCAGAGAGTCGGCGCCACATGCTGCTACGGCCAGGATCTGATCGCTGTGGTCGTACAGGGGCTTGGGCCCAGGCTTCCCATCGAGAGCCCACACAAGCAGGGCGTCTTCCTTAGATGAAGAGATGACGAACCGTCCGTCCGCGGTAATGGCCAGAGTGCACACGGGGGCGGTCTTACCAGGCATCCGTTGGCGCTGCGTTTTTCCATTGCCGCCCTGAAGATCCGCTTTGTGCTGCTTATCGCGCAAATCCCACACCTTGAGGCTTCCATCCTCACCACCGGAAACGGCGGTCCGCTTATCGGGAGTCATGGCCAGCTTCAAGACCGGGCTGTCGTGCCCCGGCAGAGCACCCGCGGACACGCCTGTCTGTGCGTTCCAGAGTTTCAGGGTGCCGTCGCGGGATGCGCTCGCCGCGATACGGCCGTCTTGGGAGATGGCGACCGCAGCAACCCAGTGCTCATGGGCGCCAACTCTCCGTACGCCCTTGCCTCCTCGTACGTCCCATACGTGTATCATCCCATCGTCGGTTCCGGCGAGCACCCGCTCCCCGTTGGCATTCATTGTCAGTACCGTGACGTCGTCACGGTGGCCACCGAGCCGGGAGATCTGACTTTCCTTTTCCACATCCCATACGCGTATCGGTTCCACGCCAGCCGCGGAGACAACGCGATTCCCGTTCTCGCTGATGGCAAGCGCCGACATGGTGGTCCGGTGCCCAGGCAGAGTATGGAGTGTCTTGCGTCGTCGGAGATCCCAGACCTCAAGCCCAGAATGGGAGGGCGCAATGAGCGCACGCTCCCCGTCCCCAGAGACGGCGGCAAGCCTCCGTTCGCTGGCCCACCTCAGTAAGATGCGCTGCTCCGAAGGCTTCTTGAGGTCCCATGCCTTGATCAACCATCCCATGTCGCCTTCCCCGGTGAGCGACAGGATGTGCTCAGAGGTAACCAAGAGGGGGACGCTACCCCACTGACCAGTGTGCTCCGCGAAGACATGCAGAGGCATACGACTTCCAACAGCCCACACCTTCAATTGACGTTCCGAGCTACCCGACACAAGGCCCTCGGTATCTCTGGACGCGGCGACTCCCCAGACAGCCTTGCGACCCGCCATCCATGCTTCGATTTGCGCAAGACGAGTGAGTTCCCACACTCTCACAGCGCCGTCGGCGGATCCTGAAACAGCACGTTGGTTATCGCGACACGCCGCTAAGCAGAGGGTTTTCTCGCGACCCGTTATCAGCGTTCCTAGCAGCCAGCCGCTCTCGACATCCCACACCCGCAGAGTCTTGTCATCTGCGGCTGATACGATGCGCCCTCCATCACGGCACAGGGCCAACGCTCTTACTTGCCCCGAATGGGCGGCGAACGTTCGAACCGGGTACTCGCCCGGTGCAACCAGACTCGGTGTGAGTGGTCGTAGCCACGTTTCTGTCTGGGACCGGCTCGTCTGAGTCAGCATCGTGTGCAAGTCGTGAGCTTTCAGGCCGGACAGACGCCCCATCAGTTGCGGTGCGAGTTGGGTCGGATCATGACGAAGCGCGGGCAGGGAGGCCCGCAAAGCCGCACGGACATGTTGAAGGGTCTCATCATCGGGTAGCCAGGCATAATCCGCGATCACATCCGCGGGATCACTCTCGCTAAGCCCTGCCCGAAGCCACTCGGGATCAAGCAGAAGGCTGCGGAGGAATAGGCGCTGCTTGGGCACACTCGACGTAGCCGCGTGCTCCGGCAGGAAGCGCAGATCATAATCACCCGGCAGCGCGTGCCGTTCGCGTTGACGTTCACCCGCCGCCTTCAGCTTTCGTTGGGCGGCTGTGACGATCAGGGCATGGGAGCCAGTAACCTCGGCATGGTGGTCTGCTTCCAGGAAGTCACGCAGGGCAACATGGTAAAGGCGGTAACGCTTGGTGTCGTTGTCAGATTGCTCCGACCGGGCGAACCCTGCGTCCGTCCACATGGCGAGGCTGTTCTGAACCTCTTTGAGCGGGAGACCCAGCCATTCCGCGATCGCTTTGGCCGCCACAGATACCCGCGCGGCCGCCAGCGCACAGACAACCTTTGCATGAATATCGTCGAAGGCCGTGTTGTCCTCTTGACGAAGCTCGGTCCAGCGACGGCGGTAGTAATCAGAGAGACCATCGGGCAAGTCATCAGTGCGAGGATACGCACCAGCGTCGTTTGCGATCGTCTCAATCACATGCTTCAAATACAAGAGATTGCCCCGGCTCTTGGACCATAGCAGGTCGCTGCATCGCCGCCCATCGAGGTGGAGGCCCCGCATCCACTCCTTCAAGTGGCTCCCGAAAATGTACTTCTCTATGATGGTGCGTACATCTTCTTCGTGTTCTGGGGTACCAGAATCCAGGTCGCAGCGCCACGCGTATCCCGTGCCGCGCTCGATCCATTCCGAGTCTTGAGCAGTGAGGACAAAGAACACGTTGCGAGGAAGGTGCCGAGGTAGAACCCGTTCCACGAAGACTTGTCGGTGCGGGCCTGCAAACAGCACATCCGACGAGTCTATCGCGATGATGAGGCGTTCCTGATCAAGCTGTTCAAGCGCTCCATGCGCCACCCGGCTCAGGAAGCTGCCGTCGTCGGCGAAACCAACGGGAAGGTCCTCGATTGGTAACCGACCCAATTCAATCAATCGAGCACAGATGTTGCCGATGCATGCTCGGCGAGCATCTGGTCCCCATTCTGGTACGTCGAAGTGGTAAACAGGCAGTTCCCATCGTCGCACCAGTTCGGCAAGAAGAGCCGACTTGCCTGTACCTGGGGGGCCCGTGATCAGCACGTAGCCCGAAGGGACCTCCGGGCTTCGGACGAAGGCCTCGATGCCACGAATCATGGATTCCCGGGCACCTTCAGCCCAGGACTCGCGAGATTCGTCGAGGTAGTTCGTGAACGAAAGGCAGTGCTGACAAAGCCTTGCCGACAGCACATACTCCGTGGCTTGCGCATCTTGCGTAAGCTCGTCGACATCGCATTCGAGGGCGTGTGCAAGCTTCTCGATCAGCTGCTGGTTCTTGAGTTCGCCCGCCAGGATATCCTGGAGGGACCTGACTGACATGCCTGCCTTGGCTGCGAGTTGCTTGCGTGATAGTCCCGAGTCGTTGCACCTCTTAATGCACACGTCAGGATTCACCTTCCCCTTGGGCACGGGCTTGCGCATTTCTGCACTCTTTTCACAAGTTTGCACTCAATTCTGCACTACTAAGACCCGCGAACCAGGCCGCGAAGCCACTTAAGCTGATGGCATCCGCGGCAGCAATCGGGCCGCTCCTGACCGGATCGTCATACGGTCGGCAGGATAGCTCAGGAGGTCGAGCACCGCAATCGGAGCGGCCTTGCCTTGGGCGTACGAGGCGGCTCGCTTGAAACGGGACTCGGGATGATCGGATATGCGTCACAACGGATCACATCGTCACGTTCAGTCAGAGTCGACCAAAGGCAGCAACGGGGCCGCCGGGAACCGTGCACACGCGAACGGTGGCCTCGTCGCCGCGTGTCTTGGTTTCCGCCTGATGTTCGTTCAACTCCTCATCGACTACATCGCCGAAACGGCGGATCCCGCGGCCATCGCACTCTTTCGGGACCGGTGCCGTGTCTTTGAGCTGCCGACAGGCACGTTCGTCAATCTGGCCGAATTCCTGTCTGACAGCATCGAGCGGCCCTGGGCCAAACAACCAGCCTCATGCAGATCCAATGTCGTTGAGAACGCCCATAACATAAGAGTGGACGTTCTGCTACCTGCACCTTCCCCCTGTGGCGATGTTCGTCCGCATTCGCACTTGATGACCTTCTTCAAGATATGCGCTGCTCAGGGGCGGAGGTGGTTAGACGCTCATTCGCAGGCATCCGTTGATGAAGTCCAGTGCCATCTCTTGCAGATCTACAATGAGCAGGCCGAGTTCCTGCTCAATCATGTGCTCGGTGATGCGGTGCGTGCTCAGGAAGGTCCACGATCAGAATATCGCTGTCCCCTGACAGACCCTGAGGTGAGGCTCTACTTCCCCGTTTCGATCGAAGGCAAACAACGTGGTTTCAGACTGAAGGCCGCTTTGGAGGAGGAAGGCCATGTCTCTTAACTTGACTCGGGACGAATTGCAGGCTGTCGTCGATCGACGGATCGGACACCCCGTTCTGGTCCCTTTGGGTGACGTCAATGAGTCCCGGGACTGCCCGCGGGATAACCGCACGCCGCTCGACATCCTGATTGCGCGCGAGGAGGCAGAGCTGCACATCGCCGAGCGCGTGGCGGAATACATGGCGGTCCACTACGAGGACTGGCGCCTGACACTGAGCCAACTGGGTCCGGCTGGGGTACATGCTTTAGTCTCTGAGATTCTTGGGGTGCTTCCTGCGCATGATTATGTGGCAGAAGAGGTCGCAGCCTCGCTTGATCTTAATCCCACGACATACAACCGCATTGCGGGGCAGACAGGCCTGTCTGATCTCGCGCGAGCCACAGCACAACTCTGCTGCCAGGACGAGCATCTGAGGGAGTTTGCCTGTGAGTGCGGCCTCCGTAAGCACATCCGTCGCGCTCGCGATGGCGAGGGGGACCGTTGATCGGGAACCGCAACAAGTCGACGCGCCACAGCGGCGTGCAGACGGTACTTCTCGGCCGGGACCCGCACCATCGAATCGCTGTGCGGGCGAACGTCGTAGCTCGCCGGCATGCTGGTCCCGGTAAGCGATGCGCCGGGCATCGGCGACAAGCGGCCAATCAGGAGCTGCTGCTGTGCCCAGATCGGAGCGTCACAGAGCTGGTCTCCAGAGTGATCATGCAGCTATCCCATGGTTCAGCAGCGAAAGCACTCGATCTGTATCTGTCGCTGCCCACGGGTGTGTGGGCTGCCGATATGGAGGCGGCGTTCGATTTGTCTCTTCTCGATGCCGCCATCGTAGTCATCCTGATCGCCGCACATTTGAATCGCGCGATCATGCCCAACAGGGTGATCATCGGCCACATCAGGAACGCCCAGAACGGAATTACGATCCCGGCAGACTGCCTTGGCGTTCTCACACGTCTCCACGCAGACGACCCGACATACGCCATACCCGGCCTCGGCGGGGCCCCCTCTCATGTCAATTCAGGGGTGAGCCCCGCCCAGGACGCCCTCGAGCTAACCCGTCGCGCGTGCACGCCGGTGGAAGATTCTGTGCTTGGCATTGGTCAGCTCCTGCGAATGACCATCACCGATGTGCCTGACCTAGGCTCTTTGCTCGAGGCTCGAAGCGATGACCCAGAGCCGACCTTGGAGGTCGCGCAATCTTCTGAGTGCGGTACCGTTACGACCGCGCATGACATACTAGATAGTGTTCTCGTTCGCATCTCCCCCCGTGCACTGGCCGGTCAGTTCGCTCAGCCAGTGTCCCGGGCACAGTCGCTGCACGTGTTCAGCGATCTTACCGTCACATCCTATGACGACTTTCTCGCCGCGCTGTGGCCCTTCTACGTTCGACTGCTGGTCGGGACGGGTTCCGGCAACGCCAGCCCTCACGATGCGATCGTGCAGTCCGACTGCCTCGTTCTCCTCGACCAGGCCTACGCCGACGATGGCGGACTGAAGGCGGCCTGGGCCGAGGCTCGCGACGGCCTTCACGGCGGCCTCCCCTCGGTCGCCGCGAAGCTGGCTCAGCAGTTCATCAAGAATCAGCAGGCCACGCATGTGACCAGTGTGATTTGTGATGCGCTCAAGGTACGCAGCTGGACGGAGCGCGTCGCGATCATGCGGGATCTGATGGCCCGTCTGGCCGTTCACATTCGCGACGATGCCGACTTGACTGCCGCCGAGAAGTTCGTGGAGCACGTCGAGTGGATTGCGCGGACTTACATCCACTCGCTGGACAGTATTCGGACGAGGTGTAACGCATTGTAGAAAGGAGAACTGTACACATGGACATGTCTATTCCGCAACTGATTCATGCCCTCCAACCGCGAACCGTAGCCAGCGAAGTCACCAGGGCAATCGACCGGAGGGCGATGCAGTCTCCGAGCGATTTCGAGAAGCTCAGGACCTTCAATGGCTATCGCGAGGAACTCGGGCGACACTACAGCCACGTCTACGGACAACCTCTTTCTGCCGCTGAAGCCGAGGGAAGAGGGGAGAGAATCGTGGACCGGGAGTACCACGAGCGCGGCGGCAATATAGTCAGCGCCTACCAGGACGCCGTCGAATCGACCAACGGCGGACTGCTCGCCCACCGGCAGATGATCACGGAGGCCATCAAGGGCGAGGCGACTGAGTTTTACGTGCAGGGAGTGTTTTCGCATTTCTATGATCGCGCCTCCTGGGAGGCGCGTATCGAAGCTGTCAAGGCGTTCATCGCTTACTGTGGACACGAGCTGACCGGCCTCATCGATCCCGATCACGTTGAACGTCACGCCCATGACTTCCAGGAGCTTGTGCGGGCCTACGTCGCTGCGCTGCATCGCAACGCAGCGCTCTTCCGTCGTCTGTAACAGCAAAGGTCAGGCGACCCATCGCGGCACGTCAACGACAGCAGGAGATGGATATGGACGACAGACTGTCCGATGAATCCCTCGATCAAATCGATCCCGAGCTGGTGTGGGCCACCTACGCCCAGAAGGGCCGTGGCCTCCTCGCCACCATTCAATTCGACCCGCCGAGCGGCACCTCGCAGTCTGCCGTTCGCCAGTGGGTGGTGAACATCTGGCTGAAAGCCCGCAGGATCTTCGGCGATCCATTTCCAGTTTCGCGGAGCACGCCCCTGGAGACGTGGCAGACGTGCTCGGAGATGCTGGATCGTGCATGGGGCTATACAGAGGAAACGCTCACGGACCTGTCGCGTGGATCCTCAGCGGACCATTATCGTCTTCTCACGGATCTCATTCTGACAATGGCCCACCAGAACGCACGATTGGATCTGGAGTCGCGTATCGGCTGCTGGATGTACGAGATGCCTCCCGAGCAGAAGCTGAAGGCGGCTGATGTCTATCTCCGTCGCTTTGGACACTACCTGCCAGAAGTCCTGACTATCGGCAAGACGCGGCTGTTTTACTGTCGATTCGAAGAGACCCTCAAGCAGCATCCGGCGTTTGTGGACCGGTTTGATCTTGAAGAACGGAACTGCATGCATCGTGAGTCGCTGCACGAATCGGACCACCGTGGCACCCGACGTGCTCGGTCTCACACATGGAACGCAAAGTAAGGAGGATTGCAGATGAACGCGACACTGGAGGACCTTCTCGATGTGCTCAACCCCGACACGATGATCTTCGAGATCGAGCGTCGTAGCCAGCAGACACTCGGCCAGGTGAACTGGCCGGATGAGCCGTTTTCGGGGCCGGAGGATTTCATGACGTTTCTCATCCAAGTCATGAGAGCGGGTGAGCGGCACATGCTCAACCTGCCCGAGGCCACGGGCGGCCACGATGGCCACTACCGCAGCATGTGCCGCAGCCTGCTCGATGAGATCTACGGCCCGAGCGGCTTACGCACGGCCTTTGACTTCGCGGTTTCCGGGGAGAACGGCGGGCTCTATAACGTGGTCTCGCAACTCCTCGGCCGGATGGCCGGCACGTACGCCGGCAATGAGATCGAAGGCCGCATCAACGCATGCTGGAACTCCCTCAGCCACGAGGAGAAACTCGCCGCGCCGGACGAGTATCTTGCCCGCTACGGCCATCTGCTGCCCCCCGAGTTGGTCGAGGGCAGCGCGCCCGTCGTCCGCGCCCGCTTTCCCGAGATGCTCAAGAACCATGTCCGTCTGCTCAAGGACCTGGCGCGGGTTGGGCGGTGATACACCGCAGCCTGGAGTTTGGAGAGCTTTACAGGGCTTGTCGGTAGCGAATTCTGTCGGGCGAAGATGAAATCGCGCGTCCATAACGACCGCACTCCATATGGCCAGCAGGTCGCCGGCCTTTGGCTACAGCGGCGTCAAGTGGCCGCAGAAAGGAGAAGCATGAGCAAGTACTATGACAAGTGTGGAGGGCCTGAGCCCCTTCTCCCCAAGAAGGGTCCCTTCGGGCTCGGACGGGCGATGGAGCCGTACAAGTGTATCGAGCCGGACTGCTTGGGACATCTGAATCCGCGCGAGCGCTGCATACCTCTGCCGACTCGCTGCAAAGCCATAGGCTGTCCTGGGCATAAGTCTCCCTTCGAGAAGTGCCATGAGCCGATCTTCCCCATTCACTGCTCGGAGATGGGGTGCCCCGGCCATTCTCGTTTTGGCGAGAAGTGTTGGCGTCTGAAAACGTACTGCGGTGCCCGAGGCTGTCCAGGGCATGAACCGCCGTTCACGGAGTGCTTCCCGTTCGATCCGTGAGGGAACCGGTATTACTTTGGTGTCACCAGCAACATCAAAGCGATCATCACAGACCACGTAATGCGACGCAGGCCTCGCGACCCCGCATGTGGATTCGCAGCCTGCGTCGCTCCTTTCTCGGGAGGTGTGAGCAGGTCAGCATGTACACGATGATTCTCTCGATGTGGTTCATCCTGATGGCGTCTGACCAGCCAGGCATGAGCCGGCATATGGCCACATCGACTGGATGGTGCCGGATAACAGCCACCGCGTGTCCATCCAAAGTGCAAGGCTGAAAGAAAGGGAGGACCCAATCGATGAGTAACGTGTCCGTGGAGCAGATTCTGCTTGCTCGCGCCCAGCCGCACGTGCTCGCCGCCCGCGAGCAGATGATCCTTGCCATTGAAGCACCAAAGGGCTGTTCGGGAGAGGTTGTGCGTCATCCGGTTTCATTGGAGCCGCCCTTCCGCCCTGTCCTGAGCGGCAACACATCAAGCCTTGTGCCTGAGGAGCACTACGTTCTGGAAGTTCCACCGCAAGAGAGTGCGCTCGTTCGTGCGCGCCTCTGGGTCTGTATCGAGCAGCCCTGCGAATGGAACAGGAGCGAGCTGTTCCTGAAAGGTCTCTCTCAGGTGCGACAGCGAGTGACGATGAACATCTTCGGCAATAAGGATGGGATAGTGCAGCAGGTCGTGTGCCACGGAGAGGACCTGCCCGTGCTCGATTCGGCATTCAAGGGGTACTTCGAGCACTCCGCTATCTCCATCGCCGGTCGCGATGACCCATTGGCCCTGATACCCGGTGAGCAATGGGCCCATGCGCTCTTTCTGGATGCCTACCCATATCCCCTCTACTCCAACCGACTGACTTCAATGCGAGAGCTCCGGCAGAGTCCCTATGCGACGCTGTTCGCTTCTCTTGCACAGCTCGAGCCACCGGCCCTGGGCATTTTCCAGGTCGTGTTTCAACCGGTGTCGCCTGAGCATGACTGGGGAGGCAATATCCGTGCTCTGACCGACATCGAATTCAAGCTGAAGCGACTGATCGGCTACAGCGGCTTCGATCGGTATGCGGAACAGCCTCCGTCCGGCGACCGGCATCAGATGGCCATGGAGATCGAGACGAAAGCCCACAACGACAAGCCCATTTATGCTGTGGCTCTGCGTATTGCCGCGGTCAATGCCGGTGATCGGGCGGGACACATCTTGCGGTCTCTCGCCGTAGTGACCGGTGGAATCCAGCACGGCGGCCGGCCACTCCGGTTCATCACCGCGGAAGACTATCGGGGCCACATCGATCCGGTCGGGCTACGGCGCATGTTCGTTCTGGGCACTACCTACCGGCCCGGCTTCTTGCTGAACAGCGAAGAGCTGACAACTCTCTTTCATGTGCCGCCACCGGAAGTATTCGCACACATCAAGACCATCGTCAACCCACTCGAGGCACTACCCATACCGGAAGCCCTCCGGGCCGGGAGCCCGATCGGATTCTGTCCCTATGCCGGCGAGTCCATTCCCATATGCATCCCGAACGAGGAGGAAGCGGAAGGGCACATTCACGTGATCGGCAGTAGCAGAACCGGCAAGTCGACGCTGCTGCTGCACCGGATTCTGTACCATATCAGGCACCACTATGGTGTTGCGGTGTTTGATCCGCATGGGACTCTCATTCGTGACCTGCTGTGCGTGATCCCTCCCGAGGAGATGGATCGGATAATCTACTTCGACCCAGGCGACCCACACCGGACGCCTTGTTACAACCTGTTCGCCTGCGGGGTCAAGGTTGGCCCAGGACGCGTGACGGAGGATGTCGTGTGCAGTTTCAAGAGCTTCATCGATGGCTGGGGTGATCGTCTCGAGCACCTCCTGCGGCATGCCCTCTTCGGTGTCCTGCATTTGCCGAACAGTAATCTCCGAGATGTGGCCGACGTACTGCGCAAGAAGTCCAAGGCCAGTCGCCGTATTCGCGAGCAACTGCGCGGTGCCCTCGGCAATGATGTGGCCCAGGCGTTCTGGGAAGAGGATTTTGAAAACTACCAGCCAGCGGACCTTTTGCCCCCAGCCCACAAATTGTCGAAGCTGCTCGTTTCCGACACCGTCGGCCGCATGCTCTCCCAGGAGCAGTCCCGGTTCAATCTGCGAGACATCATGGATAGCCGCAAAGTCCTTCTGATCGACTTGTCGAGTCTCGGTTCGGACGAGCGCAATGTGCTGGGTAGCCTGCTGCTGTCTTTGCTGCACCTGACTGCCCTCGGCCGCAAGGGGGATGGAACGGATGCGCCTTTTCGCGTCTACTGCGATGAGGCTCACCGTCTGCTGACGGACGCCATGGAAGACGCGCTCAACGAGTCGCTCAAGTTCGGCCTGGTAATGACATTGGCTCACCAGCAGCTGGCGCAACTTACCCAAAAGAAGACGCATGCGTTGGCCAGCGTCGGTGCGAGCATCATTTTCCGGGTGATACAGCCGGATGCGCAATACCTAGCGAAGACGCTTCAAGGCAAGGTCAGTGCCGATATCCTGGAGACTCTGGACAATCGTGAGGTGGTGGTTCGTGTTGGCAACCAAGTTGTGCGCGGCCGCACCTATCCTCCCGCCTATCAGAAGGACCCTTCAGTGCGGGACAAGATCCTGGTGCGGTCACGAGAGCTCTACTACCGTCCGGCAGCGGTGGTGGACGCTGAGATCCGCGCACGCCGCAACCGGTGGGCCGATCCCGGACAGCAGGGTACCGGGGCAGGATCATCACCTGCCTCCTCCAGTGTGACCGCAGAATCTGCCAGTACACCGAACGACCAAGGGAACGAGGTGTTCACGTATGAGAGCTTCTGAGCGGGATTCAGCTGGGGCGGACGAGGTGCTGCAGCGGCTTGTCGACATGCTGCAGCCGGGTCGGATCATGCGTATCATAGATGAGCCGGTCGACAAGGCGGCAGAGGTGTTCGCATGGCCGACCGAGTCGGCTGCCTCCCGCAACTTTGCACAAGTGCTCGCATCATTTCTGCAACACATATACCGGCACGCCTTCCCCGACGGCGAACAGCTCTCACCGTGGCGCGCCCATGATGAAGTCATCGCTTTGCTCCAGGCTGATGCACAAGACCCTATGGCGGGAGGGTACATTGGCGCCGCGCTGGATACCCGGGATGCCGAAGCGCCGCCTTGGTATGAACTGGGCGCGCGTATCACCGGGGCCATCAAGACGCGTCTGCGTCGGCAATACGTTCAGTGGGTCCTCGCCATGGAGATCGACCCCCGCGACTGGTCCATGCAGTGTGCCTTGACGGAGATCGTGATCGAGCGGATGCAGCAATACCTGCCCCCTGAGATCGCTGCGGGCCCGCCCGAGCGATGGGCGAGCCAGCTCAGCGGCCTGCTTGGCATGTACCTGGGCCTGCAGGACGAGGGGGGAGTACGGTTGATCTGACGGGTCTGAAACGGAATCTCCATTTCTCCCGCTCTCCTGGCTGCAGGCCTGCTGTTCTTGGTGTGCAGCCGGGAGAGCCATGGTGAGCCAAGCAGCACCAATCCCACCCACCCCCGAGCGGATCGCCCTGTTCCGCGCGTGCTTCTCGGGCTTGACGCATGTCCGCGGCACCTACAACCCCGCCACCGGCCGGGCCTTCCCCATCAAGGGACCCGTGACGGATGCCGTGATCCGCGACCATCTCCTCGGACTGCGACCGTACGGCGTTTACCTGCTCACCGGCAATGTGACCCGAGCGGTGGTGGCTGATTTCGATCAGGAGGATCCGACTCTGCCGTGTGATTTCGTCGCGCAGGCATCGCACTATGGCATTCCCAGTTATTTGGAGCGGTCGAAACGCAATTGGCACGTCTGGATCTTCCTCGATTCGGCCGGGGTCTCCGCAAGGAAGGCCCGGCGCGTGGCCCAGCTCATACTCGATGAGATCGGTGCGCCCGCCACCGAGCTCTTCCCCAAACAGGACTGTCTCAGCAGTACGATTCAATTCGGCAATTTCATTCACCTCCCTTTGTTCGGCCGTGCTCTGGCTCAGGGACGAACCACGTTTGTTGATGTCAAGAACGGCTTGCGGCCGTACCCCGACCAGTGGGCCGTATTGGCCCAGATCGTGCGGGTCCAAGAACATCAGCTGGACGAAATCATCGCGATCAACGAGCTCGACGAGCCTCACTCCATAGGGGTGACCACAACCAGCTCCGGTTTGCATAAAACCTTCGGCCTTCTGCCTTGTGCCCAGCGGATGCTCAGGGAGGGGGTAACCAGCCACCAACGAGTGGCCTGTTTTCGGCTGGCCGTCGCGATCAAGAAGAGTGGTATACCGCTCGACCTCGCCGTGGTGCTCCTGCGGGCCTGGGCCCTGAAGAACCGGCCCGAAAAAGGGCGGAGAATCATCACTGAGGCCGAGATCATCGAGCAGGCTAATGCAGCTTATGCCCGGCCGTACCGAGGCATCGGTTGTGAAGACGCGGCGATCAGGCCTTTTTGCGATGCCAGCTGCCTTTTGCACCGCCGGCGCCCTCAATGCCGGAGGGTTTTGCCTGAGAGGACGCCTCCGCATCCGGCTGGCCGGACGCGAGGCTTGCCGGCGCAGGACAACTCGCGGGGGCAAGGGAGCCCAGGATCGACTTCGTCCTCTGGGTGAGATCCCCACCTGCAGTCCAGATCGGGGCCCACAGGCCCTCTCGCCGCATACGGGAATCTTCGGTCGCCCACACGAAGTCCGATGGCGGCGTCTGTCGGATGAGCTGACACAAGCCGGCAATGCGGGAGACGCCGCCGGCAACAAACAAGACACGGAAACCGATGAACGGCTTGTTGCCGGTCGCGAAACGCTGATAGTCCCCGCTGCGAAACCATGCCTGATACCGCAGGATCTTGGATTGGACATCACGGTTGGGGCCACGGCCGCTGATCCGTGGCTGTGTTCCCATGTCTACCTCCAGGAAGAAAAGGAGCGTCTTGTCGACGCCCCGATGCCGGATGGCGAAGACGCCATCGGGAACAAGGTCGGCCTGCCCGCTGATCGGCTTGTTCTCCAAGGATTGCGTGTCGGCCGGAACCGGCCGGTTCGTGCTGATTCGTGACGTCGCGAGATTCAGGGTTTCAAAGCCGCTGAAGTGGCGGGCCAGGAGAGTCAGTTGGGCCCACACCTCGCTTGCCACCTCGTCGTGTTCGGGGTGCTTCAGCCCGCGGACGGTGAGCTGTTCGGCCGTGATGTCGGCATCAATCAGGCCCAGGGCCTTCAGGCAAGTGACGCCGTTGGCCGACAGCGACACCAGCTTTTCCGGGCGACCGCTGCCCCGACCGAGTCGGCTGGAGTCGGCCTCGATCAGTCCCTGCTCATGAAGAATCCTGAGTCGGTGTCGGGTAGCCGGACCGTTCCGCTCACACCGTATCGCCAGTTGTGTCGCTGTCAGCACCCGATGCTCGGCAATCGTCAGGAGCAGCTCATGATCACGTTCCGAGAGAACGAAGCCCATCACAGTCTCCACCTTGCGGGCTCGATTGCAGGAACCGAACCGCGCATCATCCTGTACTGCGAGAGGAATCCGATCTGGATTTCAATCGAGCAGCCCCGCACCCCTATGAGATGCAAGACAACTCATCGTGAGGCTCGACACTCGCAAACACCTGAAACCAGAAACCCATTTGACCCGCTGGTATTGATAGAGGCTGCTGAAGCAGCCCGGCTGACCGAGGTGGTACGCAGGACAGTATCCTGCGATCCATCCGGGAGCCGGGCGATCTTCAAGCATCCTGATCGTGATTGGGTGATATTCGTGTTCATGCGAGAAGGAGGTTCGAGATGTCTTACTCGTCTCAAAGACCCGTGAAGGAATTCCGCGCCCTGGGCGGAGGCACTGTTACCGCCTCGGTGTGGCGGAACGAGAGCGAAAAGGATAGCCAGATTCTCGTGAGTTACAGCATCCGCGTCCAGAAGCGGTACCGTGACCGCGACACGGGAACCTGGCACGACTCGGAGTACTACTTCCCCGAGGATCTCCCGAAGCTGCGGCTCGTCGTCGAGAAGGCCTACGAGTACACCAGGCTGCGTGAACGCGGTCCTCAGGCGACGGGGCCAGTGGATGCAAGCGGACCCGCGGATGTGGACTTTGAAGCTGGCGCCTCGGCGGAAGGTACCTGACAAAATGATGCGTCGATTGTGCTCAGGAAGCCCGCTGGCTCGCCGCTGGCGGGCTTCTTGGTAATCCCAGTCAGAAAGAGGCCACACCATCATCCCCAGAGGTGTCGACCATGTGCTTCCCGGGGCACAGTTAGGCAAGCAGGGCAACAGCACGTGAGCTAACGGATGAACGAGCGCGCCGAAGAATATGTCTTGCCGACCAAGCTCATCGAGGAGCTGATCGAAGCGATACAGGACCTTCGAAGTGCCAGGAACCCGGCCGAGGCGATGAGGCCCCTCAGCATCGATGAGGCGGCCAAGACTCTCCGTTGCCGGCGAAGCGAAGTAGAGAAGCTGATTGCGAACGGAGCAATGCCCTACATCAAGCGCAATGGCCGACGCTACATCCTGCCGTCAGATATCGCCCAGTGGCTGAAGAATGAATCGGAACGACAGCTTCCTCCCAAAGGCAGAAGAAGACCCCGGCACCGTCTGAAACCAGAGGACGTCGATCCGGCCTTACGGGAGTTTTTTGAGTGATCGCGTCTTGTGCTTCTTCTTCCAGGCGTTCAGCTCTTTGGAGTCGAGCGTCTTGTTGATCCACTCCACGACTTCCTTCGTTTCTGGGGTCAGAGGCTTGAGGTACTCATCCGCAGCGTCGGACCTGCCGTGGCCAAGGAAGGTCCTCAGCTGGGCGATACCGGTACCGGGGCGAGCCGCGTACGCAGTCGCACCGAGGTGTCGCCAGACGTAGAAGCCCTCTTTCCACTGCTCAAGGTCTGCTCGAATCCGGAGCTTTCGCCAGGCTTGGGCCACATCGTCGGAACGCTTGAACGGGGTTTTCGCGGGTTTTCGCGTACTGGTGCCGTTCAGCATCTCGTCTATGGTCTTGGTCATCACCCAAACCAGGGGCCTGCCCGTTCTGGTGACGAAGAGCAACTCATCCGCCTGTCTCGGTGTGCTCTTCAGGTACTCCCTAAGGTGAGCCCACACCTGCGGCCGCATCACTCCGAAACGGGGAAAACCCGTCTTGCCTCGCCGCATGTCGTAACTGTCCGCGTCGAAGTGGACCAACCGGGCACGGGCCAGATCGTCGTTCCCAAAACCCAAGCCGAGGCCCATCCAGATCCACAGACGCTCGCGGACCGTGGCGGCCTCGAGGAGTGTTTGAATCATCTTGACGGTCGGAATCTGCCGGGTCTTCTTCGTCTCGGTGCCGCCGAACTTCCTGACGTCCTCTTGACTGAACGGTAGCCGGATACTGAAGGGGGCTCGCCGTGCAAAGCGCACGATCTCCCAGAAGCGCTGGCGGTGTTTGTTGACCTGCGAGGCGCCCAACCGTGTGACGAGGGAGAGCATCATGGACTCGTAGTCGGTTGCACCCAGGACTTGATCGAAGGGCGTAGTGCCCAGCTTGGTGCCGTACGTCTCCTTGCACCACCGCAGGATGCGGACGACTTGCCTACGGTTGTCGTCGAACACCCGCAGGCTGATGGTACCCTTCGCTCGTCTCGCCTCCTCCAGCCGCACCCGTCGCCTTTCGTGCTGCAGGTAGGCCTCTGCTATCGCCGGCAGACTATCGTCCAGATCCCCCTTGCCGACTTCGCTGTCCCGTGTAACAATAGCGGCGGCTTGGTCGTAGTTCTCGACGACCCACCGGTGGTACGCGAGTTCGGACTCGGTTCGGTCCGTCGAGAATCGCTGTCGCCTGGGCTTGCCGGCGGGATCGCGGTATGATGTGTAGTAGCGGCCCGTGCCGGGTTCAGGCTTGTCGGAGAGCCTGGGGATGCGTCGTTTTCGCTGGGGCTTTTGCTCGGTCATGACGGACATGATACAATCAACCCTGGCGAGTGGCAACATAAGGGCAGAAAATGGCCGGTATTGGACGGTTTATGGCAACAAAATGCTGAACGACAAAGAATGCAAAGCCTTTAAAATAAAAGACTTGCGGGCGTAATTCAGTGGTAGAATGCCAGCTTCCCAAGCTGGACGTCGTGGGTTCGAATCCCATCGCCCGCTTTTGACGTAACGCCCGCCGCCCCCGCTGGTTTCGGGGACCTGCCTTCGAGGCGGAGCAGCCGTAACCGAGGCTCAAATCCGAGTAGTACTACTCGCGCCACGGACGACGGCGGATGCTTGTCGAGGAACCATCCCGCGTTCCGAAACTTCGCACGCGCGAAACCACCGGCCAAGGCTACGTCATGCCCAAGGGCCAAGCGATCTACCTCGGTTGCGCCGGCTTGCCCGAAACCGATCGCCGCTGCTGCCGGGTGATCCCTGCACTGTTATCGCCTGGATTCTTGTCGGCCGGCGCCGCATTCCGGGCCAGGGGCGGTACGTCATTCTGAGGGAGCGGAGCGACCGAAGAATCCGGCCTGAGCTTTGCGGGGGCTTTGCGCGTGCAAGGATCTGCGCAGATCGGACGCCGGATTCTTCGGCCCCCAAGGGGGCCTCAGAATGACGCGACGCAGGCTACGTGCGTCCGGCGCCGCCATGTCGGGCTGCGGGCCACGCCCGCGCCGGGGGTTCGCCAACGACCGCCGGCCTTATGTGGCGCCGGAGCAGTCTGTCTCGACGCTTACCGTTTTTCGGGGCGCTCCTGGCGCCCCCGAATATGGCAACGGTCGAGATAAGGCAGGAAGGGATTGCCGCCCGTGGGTCGCTGCCGCGCGGTTGTCGCGCGGATTCGGCCCGGTACCGGCTACGCCCCCGTTCCCTGATCGAGCACCTTGGGCAGGGCGAAGAAGTTTCCGTCGCGCTGGGGTGCGTTGGCGAGGGCCTGGTCGGGGGTGAAGGGCACCGCGGGGGTGTCGTCGCGAAACACGTTCCGGACGGGCAGGGCGTGCGCGGTCGGCTCGACGCCCTCCGTGTCCAGCTCATTGAGCTTCTCGACGTACTCGACGATCCGCGAGAGCTGTTCGCTGAACTGCTTGACCTCGTCGTCGGACGGCTTGAGTCGCGACAGGTGGGCTATGTGTCGAACCAGTGCCTCGTCGATCTTTGCGGCCATGTGGGGGACCCTGCAGGGCCTTCGTCGTCTGTTCCGTCGATCCGTTTGTCGTTGTGATGCGCCGCCCGCCGCCGGGCCGCGCCCGCCCGTTGAACATATCCGGCACGGCGCCGGCGTCAACCGCTCCTTTCGGCGTCGACGCGGAACAGATCGCCCGGCCATTGCGGCGAGCCTCGCCCGGCAGCGGGGCCGGTGCGCTGCCCCCTTGTCTCGCAAAGCCGGGCCAACGGCACACCGCTCAATCCGTCACGGGCGCCCTCGCGACTTCGGCCGCCGACTTGCTTGAAGAACCCCCGGCCAGCCACTAAGATTCCCGGTCCGCGCGGGGCGTCTCTCCGTGGGGCAGCACCGAGGGCGGTTATGCCGGCAGTTCCGCGTGCGCGGCTGCCGTATCGGCGTCGCAGATTCGGCCGGCGGGTTCGCCATACGCGACCCGCACGGGCGTGGCACACGGCATCCCTGTTTGTGAGGTGTTTATGTCGCTTACGGATACGATCAACGCCAAGGCCATCGAGGCCGGCAAGCGCGTCTGTCACATGACCACCGCGGCCGGTTCCGGCCACCCGTCCACCGGGCTTTCGCTGGGGCACATTGTCGTGGCGCTCATGGAGAAGCAGATGCGGTGGGACCCGGCCGACCCGTGGAACCCGGGCAACGACCGGCTCGTGCTCTCCGAGGGGCACGCCGTTCCGATCGTGTACGCCGTGTATGCGGACGTGGGCGGCGTCGTGGGAAAGAGCCGCGACAAGGCACGCGTGCTGACCGTTCAGGAGCTCAACCGCCTCCGCGAGGCCGACAGTGAGCTCGACGGGCATCCGAATCCGGCGGAAGGTTTCCACTTTTTCGACGCGGCCACCGGTTCGCTCGGGCAGGGGCTGTCGGTCGGCGCCGGCCTCGGTCTGGCGGCGCGGCTTCGCGGCAGCGACAAGCGGATCTTCGTCATCATCGGCGACGGGGAAAGCCGCGAGGGGCAGATCTGGGAGGCCCTCGACTTCATCGTCGACCACAGGCTCACGAACGTCACCGCGATCTTCAACTGCAACGGACTGGGGCAGGCCGATTCGGTCTCTCCGCAGCAATCCGCCGACACGCTTGTGAAGAAGCTCGAGGCCTTCGGCTGGGCCGTCAGGCGGATCGACGGGCACGATCCGGAGCAGATCGACGCGGCGCTGAGCGCGCCTCCGTCCGAACGCGCCGCGCAAGGAAGCGCCCCCGGCGCCAAGCCGCTGGCGATCGTGGCGAACACGGTCAAGGGCTGGGGCGTCCGGAGCATGCAGGGCCACGGGCATCACGGTACGCCGATACCGAAGGACCAGCTTCCGGCCGCCGACGCGGACCTCGACGCGATGTATGCGACACTCAAGACGACGCCCGCCGCCGACGTGAAGATGACGCCGCCGAAGCCGCCCGCGCTCGCGCCTCTCCCGAACCGGTCGATTCAGGTGATGCCGTTCGTCGAGGCGATGAAGGAGTTCGGCCAGGGCGCCGCCCTCGAGAAGAAGAAGATGGCAACCCGTCGGGCGTATGGTGTCGCGCTGGCGGCGCTGGGCAAGGCGGACGAGCGGGTCGTCGCCCTGGACGGCGACGTGAGCAACTCGACGTTCTCCAACATCTTTCACAAGGCGTTTCCCGATCGTTTCTTCGAGTGCAAGATCGCCGAGCAGAACATGATCTCGACGGCGGCGGGCCTGGCGGCGGCGGGGTTCATACCGTTCGCGAGCACCTTCGCCAAGTTCCTCGCCCGCGCATACGACCAGATCGAGATGGCCAGCATCAGCCGCGCGAACATCAAGCTCTGCGGCTCCCATGCCGGCGTTTCGCTGGCGGCCGACGGCCCGTCGCAGATGTCGCTGCCGGACATGGCCTACTTCCGCAGCTACACGGAGACCGACGACGGCTTCGGCCGCCCGGCGTGCGTGGTCTTTCAGCCGGCGGATGCAGTCGCCGCGTATCATTGCACCGTCCTGGCGGCGAACCACCACGGCATGTGCTACATCCGCACGCACCGCCCGGACGTGGCATTCCTCTATGACCCGAGCACGAGGTTCGAGATCGGCGGCTCGCACCGGCTCGCCGAAGGCTCGGCGCTTACGATCGTCAGCAGCGGCTATATGGTCACGGTCGCGAAGCAGGCCGTCGAGCGGCTCGCCGCCGCCGGCATTTCATGCACCCTGTTCGATGCCTACAGCTTCCCGCTGAAGACCGACCCGATCCTCGCCGCCGCGAGGCAGACCGGCGGCCGGATTCTCACGGTCGAGGACAACTACGTCGGCGGCCTCGATGGGGCGATCGCCGAGGCGGCCGCGCGGACGGGCGGCGTGACCGTGCACTCGATGGTCTGCAAGGGGATTCCGAAGTCCGCCAAGACCCCCGAGGAGATTCTGGCGTACCTCGGGCTGTCGGTCGACGACATCGTCAGACGCGCGACGGCGATGGTGAAATAGGAAGCGGCCATCGGCCGGCGATCGTGGCGGGTCGGCTGCGGCCGCGATTGCGGCACGCGTCGGGCGCTCCTCAACTCGCCACGGGGCGCGTCGTCGCCGAAGCGCGAGGCACCTTGGGAAGCTCGCCAGGCGCCTTGGGAAGCTCGCCGTAGAGAACCTGGTTGTCGCGGGTCCGGCCCTTGCCTTCGAACGAACAGTGAAAGTACGCGCGGCCCGCTTCGTACTCCGGCAACCGGACCGGCAGCTTGCGGACGGCTGCCTCCAGGTGCAGCAGCGCCAGCGGCGTGATCGAGTCGAGCCGGCAGAAGGGCGCCTCGCGGTTGGCGACGAAGAAGCCGCCGTGATACTCCCGCTTCATCAGGTTGTCGCCGACGCGTTGCGCGAGGCGCAGAAACTCGCCCCGCCGCGTGGCCTTGTGCAGTTCCAGCAGGGCGAAGATCGTCTCGGGTTCGGCGTCAGCGGTGTTGAAGTTGGCGGCGGCGACGGCCCCGGCCTTCTCGCCCGGATCGCCGAGACCCAGCCCGCGCGCGATGGCGCGCGTCATCCGCCACATCCGCTCGTCGCCGCTCAGCCGGTATGCCAGCGCATACGCCCGCAGGTGCAGGCCGGTCGCCGGGCGCTTCTCGAGCCAGCGCGCCTCCACGTAGCCTTCTCGCTTGCGGTCCGCCGGCGTCAGCCGGGTGCCGTCGATCAGCGTTGCCCGGAACGCGTTCTCGTCCGGGTCGTACGCGTACCTGGCGTAGGCCGTCAGGTCTTCGACCGCCCACCGCTTGAACTCCTCGCCCGCCGCCCCGAGGCGATCGAAGAGCTTCATCCGGCAGATCGCGGCGTGCGTGTAGCGGTTGCCATAAAGGCTTGTAACGGTTGCCTCCGTGAAGCGGTTGCCGAACTCCGCGCCGAACTGCTGCGTCATCCGGTCCGGCGTGAGCGTGCTGTAGTTGTCCGCACCGAGGCCCGTCCGGGGGTCGCGCGCGTCCGCATATCGCCCGGCGATCCGCTTGGCCCACGTCAGCGCCTGCCGGTCGCCCGAGAGCTGGTATAACAATGCGGCGGCATACCAGAGGTCTCCGCCCGTGTTGATGAACGTCAGCCCCTGGCCGGCGAACGGTACCGGCCCGCCGACGTACTCGTGGTCCCAGGGTCCCGGAGGCACGGGCTGGTAGTAGCCGTGCCGGTTCATGTCGAGGATGTCCCACCGCAGGATGTGGTTCGACCAGAACGACTCGACGAACTTGCGGGTCGCGTCGGGGTCGACTTCCCACATCAGCTCGTAGTACGGGAAGTTGCTCTTGAGTTCGTGCTTGCCGGCGACGCCGTTTGGGCTGCGGCCCTCGCCCACCGGCTGGTTCGTTCGCAGGTCCCACGCCGCGTGCCCGCCCCAGAACAGCAGCCCGCTGGGGTGCCGCAGATGGTCGAGAGCATAGCGCGTCGCGTCCACCGCCGCCTGTTTGTACTTCGCGTCGCCCGTGAGCTGCGTCAGGGCAACGAGGACGCGGAAGAGGTTCTGCTGGTTCGCGAGGTCCGACATGACCCACTCGCGCGGCATGTTCCACTTCTCCGCGTGTTGGGGCTCGAGCTTCCAGACGGCAGGCTCGTGCGTGTCGGGGTTCAGCCCGTCGACGAAGAGCGGCGTCGGTTTGGGGCCGTATCGGTCGCGGCCGTACCGCAGCGCGTTGTCGGCGAAGGCGCGGACCGCCGGAAGGTAGGAGTGCGCATCTTCGCCTTTGGGTTCCCCGGCGTAAGCGACCGCTGCCGGCCACGTCGCGAGAATCATCGCGCCGATATACGGCGTTCGTCCGATCATGCGGTTCCTCCTGTATCCCCGTCGTGGCGCTGCCACGGGGGCAACATGCCACGCGCATCGGCGCGGCAGGGCATCATGGTCCGTCGCTCATCGGGTTGCCGGCCTACTGCCGCCTGCGCTCCGCGGGCGTTGCCTTGCCCGGCAGTGCCTCGCGCCAGCCTGCGTGAAGCTTGCGGGCCAGTTCCTTGACGAGTTCTTTGTTCTCCGGCCTGCCGGCGATGTTCACGTTTTCGCCCGGGTCATTCTGGTGGTCGTACAGCTCCACGCCGACGGGTTCCTTGCCCGGTTCGGCCCATTCCGTGTAGCGGTAGCGATCCGTCCGTATCGAGTGGCCCATGAGCCCTTTTCGCGGGTACTGACTGAAGGCGGCCTGCTGAACCGGGCGGTCCGGATGCTCCATGGCCGGCACCAGGCTTGTGCCCTCCAGGCCCTCGGGGATCGGCAGGCCGGCGAGGTCGCACAGGGTCGGATAGATATCGACGAACTCCGCGAGCCCATTCGTCTTGACGCCGGCAAACCGGCGGCCCGCCGGGCTGATGATCAGCGGCGCCCGTGTGGCCACCTCGAAGTTCGTGTGTTTGCACCACAGGCCGTGCTCGCCGAGGTGCCAGCCGTGATCGCCCCAGAGCACGATGATCGTGTTGTCCCGAAGGCCAAGCCGGTCGAGCTCGTCCAGAACGCGGCCGATCTGCGCGTCGGTGTAACTGACGGCGGCGTAGTAGGCCCGGATGAGTTCCTTCGCCTTGCTCTCGGAGAGCGGGCCCTTCTTCGGGATGTCGCTGTAGCTCCGCAACTCGCCCCAGTCCGTCAGCGCCGGCGGCGGCACATCCTCGGGCGGGTTCGGGTTGCCGCAGACCTTGATCGTCTCCGGCGGATAGAGATCGAAGTATTTCTTCGGCGCCACGAACAGCAGGTGCGGCTTGAGGAACCCGACGGCGAGGAAGAAGGGCTTATCCTTGATCTCGCGCAGGGCTTCGATCGCGCGGTCGGCGGTCATGCCGTCGGCGAGGGCGTTGTCGGGGCCTTCGGCGGCCTCCCACGACGGCCCGTTCGCCCGCGGGCCGCGCGCCACCCGCAAGGTGAGGCCCGTCTTCGGATCCTTTTCGATGATCCGAGCGGTGTTCACGTTTTCGCGCGATCGCAGTTCGCGCCGGCTGGCGGCGACGGCCGCAAGGGATTCCGGCTTCGTGTAGGTGGGGGCGTTCGGCCTCCAGTGCGGGACGCTCCACGATTGCGGGTCGTCCAGGTCGCCGTGATAGATCTTGCTGAGGCCCTGCACGTGGTATCCGTGCTTCTTGAAGTACTCGGGCAGGGTCACCACGTCCGGGATCGTCTTGCGGAAGTGCGTGTTCAGGTCGTAGATCTTCGTCGTGTCCGGGCGCAGGCCGGTCAGCAGCGACGTTCGCGAGGGGCTGCACACAGCCTGCTGGCAGTAGGCGCGACGGAACAGGACCCCGCCCGCGGCCAGCTTGTCGATGTTGGGCGAGCGGATCTGTGATGCGCCGTAGCAGCCCAGCTCGGGCCGCAGATCGTCCACGGCGATAAACAGTACGTTCGGTTTGGCCGCCTCGTCCGCGGAGGCGAGGCCGGCCGCGCCCGCCGCCTGAATGATGCATGCGGCGGCGAGCAGGGTCTTGAGGTTTCGACCGTGGTCTGCGAGTCGTTTCATGTGCGTGTACTCCCGGCCAGGGAAAGCCCTCGGTCCAACCGGTCACCGTGCCGGATGGGTCGCGGTGCTGCGGGCCGTCGGTTGTTTCAAATGCCTGTCGAAGAACTCGGCGGCCAGCTTGTATGTCTCCGGCCGGCCCACGCCGTGCCCGGCGTCCGGCAGGATTCTGAGCGTGACCTCGACGCCCGCCTTCTTGAGCGCCGCCGCAAGCAGTTCAGCGTGCTTCGGACGGACGAGCGTGTCCTTGGCGCCGTGCACGATGAGAAACGGCGGGTCGTCGCGGCTCACATGGGCCACCGGGCTTGCCAGCACGGCCTTCTCGCGGTTCTCGCGAAGCGGGCCGCCGAAGAGCTTCGTGACGGCCTTCGCGCCTTCCTGCTTGCCGGCCCACGGATCGCTCTCGAAGTCCTCTTCCCGGAAGGACGAGGGGCCGCAGAAGTCGCACACGGCCTGCACGCGGCTCGAGTACTTCAGGTTGTCGCCGACGTCGCCCTCCAGCTCTTTCACTCCGCCGCTGGTGCCCAGCAGCGCGGCGAGATGCCCGCCCGCCGAAGCGCCCCACACGCCGATGCGATCGGCCGCGAAGCCGTACTCCTTCGCGTGCGCCCGCACCCAGCGGATGGCGGCCTTGCAGTCGTGAATCTGGGCGGGGAAGGGCGCCTCATCGGTCAGCCGATAGTTGATGCTGACGGCTGCGTAGCCCTGGCTCACGAGGGGCACCGCCGGGCAGCGGCCCTTGTCACCGGACTGCCAGCCGCCGCCGTGAATCCAGACGATCACCGGAAGCGGGCGCGGTGCGTCTTTCGGAAGGTAGATGTCCAACAGCAGCGGCTTGCCGTCGACCCGGGCATACTCGATGTCGCGGAGGGCCTTTGTCCCCCTGGGGAGGGATTCCTCCGCCGGGCGTGAGCGCGCGCCTTGCCGCTCGCGGTACGCCCGGACCGCCTCGCGCCGTTCCTCCGGGCTGAGGCGGCCGTCGCCGTCCTTGTCGAACTCCTTCAGGGCACGCTGGCGGAGGGCTTCGCGGTCGGGCGGCGCGGCCTCCTCGGCCGACACGAAAGGCCCCCAGAACGTTGCAGACAGCAGGGCGATCGCGAATGCACGCAGTCGGATCATGGAAACTCCTTGTTCGTCCGGCGCGCCGTCCGAAAGGGCGCGCTCACTCGGCTCAACGCAGACGGTCGGCATATTAATGCACGCATCGGCGCGTGTACATCGAAAAGGGCGCATCGCCGAACGGGGGCTGTCATTGGGCGGTGCGGCGCGGTAGGATTGCCCCGCTTGAACGGCGGGGGCACGGCGTGCCTCCGGCGAAAGGCGATGGCTTCATGAGGAGGAACAACGGAATGGACCGGATGAATCCGCGCGTACGGCGACAATGGGCGGGCGCCGCTTTCCGGGCGGCTCTCGTTGCGGCGGCCGGATTGGTTCCCTGGCTGGCGGGCACTGCCGGGGCTGCCGCGGCCGAGGCAGGACGGCCCAACGTGCTCTTTCTGCTCACCGATGACCAGCGGGCGGATGCGATCGGCGCGATGGGCAACCCGGCCATCAAGACCCCGGTGATGGACTCGCTGGCCCGGCGGGGCCTTGCCTTCCGGAACGCGTACGTGCTGGGGAGCAATGTGCCCGCGGTCTGTACCCCGAGCCGCAATATGATCATGAGCGGCCGCGCGTATTTCCGCTGGCAGGGGCTGTATGCCTCGCCCGATCAGCCGAACTTCCCCGTCACGCTCGAGAACGCGGGATACGTCACCTACCACTACGGCAAGAAGGGCAACACGGCCATCCTGATCCAGGAGAAGTTCAACACGAACAAGTACCTCCAGGACGACGCCGATCGCGAGGACGGCGAGCCGGGCAAGGCCATCGTGGATGACGCCATCGCCTTCCTGAAGGAAAAGCACGGCGGCCGACCGTTCTTCATGTACCTCGCGTTTTCCAACCCGCACGATCCCCGCGTCGCGGCGCAGAA
Organism: uncultured Planctomycetales bacterium; assembly: GCA_964653435.1. Taxonomy (GTDB): domain Bacteria; phylum Planctomycetota; class Phycisphaerae; order UBA1845; family PWPN01; genus CAZMVY01. The sequence continues at coordinate 47,451 of CAZZFA010000004.1, forward strand.
ATACCTGGACATGTATCCGCTCGAGAAGGTCCCGCTGCCGAAGAACTTCATGCCCGTTCATCCCTTCGACAACGGCGAGATGCTCATCCGCGACGAGCTGCTCGCGCCGTGGCCGCGCACGGAGCAGGAGATCCGCAAGCAGCTCCGTGACTATTACGCGGTCATCACGGGGCTTGATTATCACATCGGCCGGCTGCTTGCGGCGCTGAAGGACCTGAAGCTCGATGACAACACGATCATCATTTTCGCCTCGGACAACGGGCTGTCGCTCGGCAGCCACGGCCTGATGGGCAAGCAGAACCTGTACGAGGAAGGCACCAAGGTTCCGCTCATCTTCGCCGGGCCGGGGATTGCCGCCGGCCGCAGCGATGCTCTGGTGTACCTGATGGACATCTTTCCCACGGTCTGCGATCTGGTGAACATCCCGGTGCCCGCGGGACTGGACGGCAAGAGCCTCAAACCCGTCATTGACCGGCGGGAGCCGGGCGTGCGGTCCACGCTCTTCACGGCCTACCGCGACGTGCAGCGGGCGATCCGCGACGATCGCTGGAAGCTGATCCGTTACCCGAAGATCAACAAGACGCAGTTGTTCGACCTGAAAGACGACCCCGACGAGATGCATGATCTGGCGGGCGATCCGGCACAGGCGGGCCGAATCGAGCGGATGATGGCCGAGCTGGAGCGCTGGCAGAAGCAGCTTGGCGACACGGCTCCGCTGACCTCGGAGCACCCGAAGGATCCGACGTTCACGCCGCCGACCGGCGAAGCGCTGGAAAAGCTGCTCAAGCCCGCGAAGAAGAAGTGACGCGGGGAAGGCGGCCGTGGTGCCGCTGCTACCCGAGGCGCCGGGTTTTGTCCGCTTGCGCGGATGGCGGCCGCGCCGTACGAGGAGCGAACGATGCACACGATGCGACCGGCTCTCTGCGCCGTGGCGTTCCTGGCCGCAGGTGTCTGCGCGGCCCCGGCTGACGACAAGCCGGCCCGCCCGAACATCATCCTCATTCTGGCCGACGACATGGGCTTCTCCGACCTGGGCTGCTACGGCTCCGAGATCGCCACGCCCAATATCGACCGGCTCGCCGCGCACGGACTGCGCTTTACGCAGTTCTACAACGCCGCCCGGTGTTGCCCGACGCGCGCGGCGCTGCTCACCGGCCTGTATCCGCATCAGGCCGGCGTCGGTCACATGCTCGGAGACTGGGCGAAGCCCGCGTACACCAGCGGCCTGAATGACCGCTGCGTCACCATCGCCGAACTGCTGCGCGAGGCCGGCTACCGCACATACATGGTCGGCAAGTGGCACGTCGGCCAGCTCGTGGGCAGGAAGCCCGCGAACCGTCCGCTCGACCGCGGCTTCGAGCATTTCTACGGTACCGGCGGCGGCGGAAACTACTTCGCCCCCGAACCGCTCATGCGCGACAACGACCGCATCCAACCCGGCGCCGACGGCTACTACGTCACCGACGACTTCAGCGAGGCGGCCGTCCGCTTCATCGAACAACACGTCAAGAGCGGCACGCAGGCGCCCTTCTTCCTGCACCTGTGCTACACGGCGCCCCACTTCCCGCTGCAGGCGAAGCCCGACGACATCGCCCGCAACCGGGGCCGGTACAAGGACGGCTGGGACGCCCTCCGTGCGCGACGGTACGCCCGCCAGAAGGAACTCGGCATCATCGACCCGCTCTGGCCGCTCTCTCCGCGGGATCCCGTTGCGCAACCGTGGGCCGACGCGACGGACAAGGAGGAGTGGGACCTCCGCATGGCTGTCTATGCCGCCATGATCGAGTGCATGGACCGGGGCGTCGGCCGCGTGGTCGAGGCCGTCCATCGCGCCGGCATGGAGCGGAATACCCTGATCCTCTTCCTCTCCGACAACGGAGCAAGCGCCGAGTTTCTCGACACGTGGCCCAACCCCGCCCGCGGCCACAAGCCCGGTTCCATCACCGGCACGAAGGAGTCGCACCGCTGCCTCGAGGTCGGCTGGGCCAACGCCGCGAACACCCCGTTCCGCGAGCACAAGATGTGGGTCCATGAAGGCGGCATCGCCACGCCCCTGATCGCGTGCTGGCCCGGCACCATTCGCGCGGAGGGTTCGCTGACCCGCGAAGTCGGCCATGTGATCGACCTCATGCCGACATGCCTCGAGCTGGCCGGCGCCACATATCCCCGCGAGTTCCACGGCCGCGAGCTCACGCCGCCGGCGGGCCGGTCCCTGGTGCCGGTGTTTCGCGGGGGCCGATGGTCCGAGCCGCGGACGTTGTACTGGGAGCACGAAGGCAACCGCGCGATCCGTAAGGGCGACTGGAAGCTGGTCGGCGAGTTCAGGGGACCGTGGGAACTCTACGACATGCGGGCGGACCGCACGGAGACGAAGAACCTTGCGGCGGGCGAACCCGAACGGGTCAAGGCCCTCGCCGCCGAGTGGCAGACCTGGGCCGACAAGGTCGGCGTGATCCCGTGGGAAAAGCTTCCCGGCGGCAACTACAGGCCATCAAGCACGTATCGCAGGAAATCCGAGCCGGTCGCGCAATAACCGCGTGAGTCAGGCGTCCCGCTCGCGAGAAGGGGGGAAAGCGCCCCGCCTGCCGGCGAAGGTGTGCAGGATGCACGCCCTCCAGGCCGGCCGCGAACGTGCCTGCCGGTTCTACTTGAGGTCGAGTTGCGGCGCCCCCGGCTTCAGTTCCGCCTTGTGACGTTCGACCTCCGCGAGCAGGTCGGCGACGACGTCGGGGTGGTCCCTGGCCACGTTGTACTTTTCCGAGGGATCCTCGTAGAGATTGAACAGCAGCGGCGGATCGTGGGCCTCGATCTTCTTGCTCTCGGGGCCGTAGCCCGTGCGCGTGAGCAGGTGTGCCTTCCACGGCCCCTTGCGGACGGCCATGAGTACGGCGTTGTTGTAGTAGAAGAGGACCTTCGCCCCGCCTTCGCCCTGGCCGAGCAGCACGGGCACAAGGCTCCGCCCGTCCAGTGCGCGATCCGCGGGGAGCTTCGCGCCGGCCAGTTCGACGAACGTCGGCAGGATGTCCATCAGCGTCGCCATCTCGCGATACACGCCCGGCTTGACCGTCCCCGGCCACCAGAAGATCCCCGGTTCCCGCATGCCGCCTTCCCACGTGGAGCCCTTGCCGTCGCGGAGCAGCCCGGCCGACCCGCCGTGCTGGTTCTTGATCAGCCACGGCCCGTTGTCGCTGCTGAAAACCACCAGGGTCTTTTCCGCGAGGCCGAGCTCGCGCAGCGTCCGCAGCACCTCGCCCACGCTCCAGTCGATCTCCTCGACGACGTCCCCGTACAGGCCGCGGAGGCTCTTGCCCTTGAAGCGGTCCGAAACGTGCAGCGGCACGTGAGGGAAGTTGTAGGCGAGGTAGAGGAAGAAGGGTTTGTCCTTCTCACGCCGGATGAACTTGATCGCCTCGTCCGTGTATCGCGGGGTCAGCGTCTCCTGCACGGCGGGTTCTTCGACAACCTCCTCGTTCCGCAGGATCGGCGAGGGCTTCATGTCGTTGCTGTACGGGATGCCGTAGTACGAATCGAACCCGTTGCGCGTGGGCAGATACTGGGGCAGATGGCCGAGATGCCATTTGCCGACGCAGGCCGTTGCGTACCCCTTTGTCTTCATCGCCTCCGCGATGGTGATCTCACTGGCGGGCAAGCCTCCCTTCGAGTCGGGGAACAGCACGTGCCGCGCGGTGCCGACCATGCCGCTGCGGATCGGCAGTCGCCCCGTCAACAGGGCCGCCCGGCTCGGCGTGCACACCGGCGCCGCGGAGTAGAAGTCCGTAAACCGCAGCCCCTCCGAGGCCATCCGGTCCAGGTTCGGCGTCCGGATGGACGGATGGCCGTAGCAGCCGAGGTCGCCGTAGCCCAGGTCGTCCGCGAAGAGGATCACGAGGTTCGGCGGACGCTCGGCTGCGCGCGCTGCGGTCGGCGCCGCGGCCAGGATCATGGCGGCGCAGGCCATGAACCCGGCGTGCGGCCGCAACGTCCTCGCTGTCCGGAATGTGCCGTGTCGTCGCATGGTGGATTCCTCCGCGTTTCGATACCGCCGTGCGCCCGTCGCGCTTTCGGGACGCGGCGTCATTTCACTTCACAGCCGAGCTCGGCCGCCACGGACCTCATTTGATCCGCCATCTCCTCGAGCAGCTTGACCGGCTCCTTCGTCAGGTGCTCGTGGGCCGGTTGCGCCGGCAGGCTTGCCTCCCATGCGGTCAGCGCTGCTGCGGCCTGCGTCAGGCCGTCGATGTACATGCGGAAGTACCGTCCGGCCGCCGGCCTGTCCGCTTCGTCGACGCGGCCGGACCGGACCAGCGCCTTGAGTTGCCACAGGGCCTTGAGCGTCTTGATGAACCCCTGCGTGACAAGGCTCTCCTGCACGAACATCGGCTCGCCGAGTTCGCGGGCCAGCTCCACCGCCCGCTGCGCCTGGGCGACGTCGCGATCGAGTTGCTCCGCGTTGCGGATCTCACCCCAGGGATAGCGGTAGACATCCCACAGTGCCGAACCGAGCTCCGGCAGCTTGCCCTCCTTGAGCATCTCGGCCGCCTTGCCCGGCACCTTGCGGCGCTCGCCGGACGGGTACTCGCTCCCGTAGATGTCCCAGGCGACCGGCCCGTTGGCCTCGGTCCAGTCGGCGAACTTTTCCGGATCCTTGAGACCCTGCCGGACGGCCCACGAGAGGGCGAACTCGCGGGGCGAGCGGCCCTTGGCATTCCACGACCACTCGGCCGCCGCCTCGGTGTTGAACGCGCAGTGGCTGATGCGGGGGACGGCGTAGCCAAGCAGCCCCGAGAGCTTCTTGTCGACGAACTCGTTCATGCGCTGGTGAATGAACTGCGGCCCCGTGAAGGGGACCCAGTACCCGACGATGGCGCACACGTTCGGGCACACCCCGAGCCACCTGCCCTTGTTGATCGCGTCCACCAGGTATGGCCGGATCATGGGGGCGTGGCTGGTGTTGTAGGTGAAGAGGCTGTGGTAATACCAGATCTTCACGCTCGGCGGGAGCTGCGCGAAGACCTTCGGGTTGCTCTTTTCCGTCTCCTCGCTGGTCAGCACCCGCAGGCCGAGGTCGGGCTGCTTTTCGAGGGCCTTCTTCCAGGCGGCCACGATCGCCCGCGCCTCCAGGACGCTGCGGTCCTCCTTGCGGCACGATTCGCACTGGCAACCCTTCTCGCCGGCCAGGTTCTCCGCCATCCAGACGTCGACTTCTTTGACGCCCGGCTTCGCCCGCCACAGGAGCAGCCATTGCGAAAGGATGTCCACGAAGAGCGGGTTGGAGTAGCAGATCGCGCCCCGTCGTGCATCCTTACCCTGAAGCTCCGGATACGCCGTGAAAAGCCCGGAGCCGGACAACTGCTCAAGGTGCAGGACGACGGGCACGGGGTTGATCCCGTACGTCGGCCCCTCGTCGAGGATTCTCTGCTTGTTCCCGGCGAGCGTCACGAAACATCGCTTCTGCCCGTCGATCCCGCAGCGCGAGATCTGCTCGTCGTAGTTCATTTTGCGGTCGGACATCCACCGGAGGTGGTCGTAGCTGTCGCCGCCCCACAGGCCGCGGTCTGCCATGTCCGGCCAGTCGGTGACCTCCAGCAGCGGGATCCGAACCTCTTCTGCCGCGTTCTCCATCACGAGGGCCTGCTGTACGGTCTTGGCGGCATAGTAGAGCCCGCGTGGGCCGATCGCCGCCAGGATGAGCCCGTTCTTTCGCGGCATCGGCAGGATGACGTAGGCCTGATCGCGGTTGGGCGCCGCACGCAGCGGCGCGGTCTCCGGGCCGTCCAACTGCAATCGAAGCGTGAACGACGCCTCGGACGCCTTGCCCGGCGACCCAAGACGTTCGCGCAGTTCCTTGACCGCCTGCTCAACGAGCGCCGGCGCATCCTGCGGCGGCACGATGGCAACCCGGCTGCGGGGGACGGTCGCCTCCTCCGTAATCGTGATCTTCCGGGGCAGGGGAACCAGGCGGCGAGTCCATCGCAGGGCTTCTTCAGCCGAAACCGCGACGGGCGCCGCCGCGCCCTGTGAGACCGATATTGCCGACAAGGCGACAACCGAAACGAGCCACAGCATGTGTTTCATCGAGGGTTTTCTCCAACGGCCCGCATGAGCCGGTGCGGGCACGGGTCTCAAGCGAGCGATTCCCGGCTCCGGCTCGGCCGGTTCGCGGAGATCATCGGGGATCCGACTGCCGGCATTCGGCGCCTCAACGCGCCGGCCGTCTTGCCCACGGATGACTTCGTGCGCCTTTCGGCTCGCTCAGTCGGAAGCCTACCGCCGGGGCATGGCTCCCGCAAGCACGCGGCGGGAATTGAGGGGCTACCGTTATGGCCGGACCGGCGGCGGCCCGAGCCGTCCGCGATTGTCGGGCCTGTGGCGAGCGAGGCGGTCGATCGCGCGGTTCCGCCGCTGTGCGTTGTTCCCGCACGCAGGAGACGGCACCGGGATGGCTCCGACGATTCCGCACAGGGGCACGGCGTTCGTTCTTGAGAATCGGCCTTTCGTGCCATACAGTGCCGTGTGCGAATGGGCAACGCCGGACACAACTACCGCGCCGCGAAGTCGCTGGCCGACCTGACGCCGGCGATGCGACAGTACGCCGAGCAGAAGGCGCTCGTGCCGGAGGCGATCCTGCTGTTCCGGATGGGCGACTTCTACGAGATGTTTTACGAGGATGCGATCGCGGCGAGCCGCGTGCTCGGGATCGCGCTGACCTCGCGCGACAAAGGCGAGAACCCGACGCCGCTCGCCGGGATTCCCTACCACGCGCTCGACAGCTACCTGGCCAAGCTCGTCCGGGCCGGCTACAAGGTGGCGATCAGCGAGCAGGTGGAGGACCCGAAGACGGCCAAGGGGGTTGTGAAGCGCGAGATTGTGCGGATCGTCACGCCCGGCACGCTGACCGACGAGACGCTCATGGACGAGCGGGCGGACCAGCTCCTGGCGGCGGTCTGCACGCGCGGGCGCGACGTCGGCATCGCCTGTCTCGATCTGGCGTCGGGACACTTTTTCGTCGAGGTGCTGCCGGAGAAGCCGGCGATCGACGAACTGGTCCGGTGGCGGCCGGCGGAGCTGCTCGTCGCCCAGTCGCCGATCGACGAGCCCGATCCCCTCGTGCAGACGTTCCGCACGATCAGCGAGGCGGCGGTCACGCCGCGTCCGGCCCACCACTTCGACCCGCGCTACGCCGAGGAGGTGCTGCACCGGCACTTCGAGGTGGCCACGCTCGCCGGCTTCGGCTTCGACGCGATGGATTGTTCGCTCTGCGCGGCGGGGGCGCTGCTCGAGTATGTCAACGAGACGCAGAAGACGAGCGCGCGGCACATCCTCCGCATCACCCGCCGCGACACCGGCGAGTTCGTGCGCATCGACCAGGCGACATGGCGTTCGCTCGAAATCGAGCAGACGCTCCGCGGGGCGGCGTTCGAGGGCTCGCTGCTCAACGCGATCGACCGCACCGCCAACCCGATGGGTACGCGCTGCCTGCGGCGGTGGCTGCGGTCGCCGTTGCGGTCGATCGAGCAGATCAACCGGCGGCTCGACGCGATCGCAGACCTGCGGAGCGACCGCGGCCGGATCGCCGCGATCCGCAAAGAACTTCGCGAGCTGGGCGATCTGGAGCGGATCACGGCCAGGCTGGGCGTCGGGCGCGCCTCGCCGCGCGACCTGGCGGGCGTCCGCAGGGCGCTGGAACGGCTCAGGGTGATTCGCCGACTGCTGGGGGCTCGTGCAGCGGATGACGGTCCGCACAGCGGACCCTGCGCCGCCGAAGAGGCGGGCGGGCCGCCCGTTCCCGGGACGGTCCTCGGCGCTCCTGTGGCGCTGCTGGCCGACCTTGTCGAACAGGCCGCGGAACTGCCCGAGCTCTGTTCGCTGCTTTCGCGGGCGCTGCGGCCGGTGCCGCCGTTGACCGTTCGCGAGGGCGGGATGATTGCCGACGGCTTCGACGCCGAGCTGGACCGCCTCCGCGGCATCGCCACGGGCGGGCAGGAGTGGCTTGCCGAGTTCCAGGCGCGCGAGGCCCGTCGGACGGGCATCGCGTCGCTGAAGGTCGGCTTCAACAGCGTCTTCGGCTACTACATCGAGGTCAGCAATGTCCATCGGGATCGCGTTCCGCCGGAGTACGTCCGCAAGCAGACGGTCAAGAACGCGGAGCGATACATTACCGACGAGTTGAAGCAGCACGAAACCGAGGTGCTGACGGCGCAGGAGCGGGCCAACGACCTGGAGTATCGGATCTTCGAGCGGATTCGCGACGAAACCGCTGCGCACATCCCCGCCCTGCAGCGGATCGCCGACGCGATCGGGCAGATCGACGCGCTGGCGGGCCTGGCTGAGTTGAGTTACGAGCGGAACTACGTCCGGCCGGAACTGGTGGATTCGCCCGTGCTGGAGGTCAAGGAGGGGCGGCACCCCGTGCTGGAGGGGATGCTCGGCGAGCGGTTCGTGCCGAACGACGGTTCGCTGGATGCGGCCGGGTCGCGCCTCATTCTGCTCACCGGCCCGAACATGGCCGGCAAGAGCACCTACATCCGTCAGATGGCCCTGCTTACGTTGCTCGCGCAGATCGGCAGTTACGTTCCGGCGGCGGCGATGCGGGTCGGTCCGGCCGACCGCATCTTCGCCCGCGTCGGGGCGAGCGACGAGATCGCCCGCGGGCAATCGACCTTCATGGTCGAAATGACGGAGGCGGCGAACATCCTCAACAACGCCACGGCGAACAGCCTCGTCATCCTCGACGAGATCGGCCGCGGCACGAGCACGTTCGACGGCCTGGCGCTGGCGTGGGCGGTTACCGAGCACCTCGCGACGCAGACGCGGTGCCGCACGCTCTTTGCCACGCACTACCACGAACTGACGGAACTGGCCGGTTTGCTCGAGGGAGTGCGGAACTGCAATGTGGCCGTGCGCGAGTGGAAGGACGAGATCATCTTCCTGCACAAGATCGTGGACGGCCCGGCGAGCAAGAGCTATGGCGTACACGTGGCCCGGCTGGCGGGCGTGCCGCCGTCGGTGATCGCGCGGAGCCGCGAGGTCCTCGCGGAGCTCGAGAAGAACTTTTCCCGCGAGTCGCACACGCCCAGGATGGCCGCCCGCAAGACGCGGAACGACGGCCAGATGTTCCTTTTCGGCGACCCGGCCGACGAGATCCGGCAGGAACTCGCCCGGATCGACCTGAACCGCCTCACGCCGCTCGATGCGTTGGAGCTGCTCAAGAGGCTGCAGGATCGAGCCAGGGAGTAAGACCCCCGCACGGCAGACCCGCCGGTTCCACGCGGGCCGGCAATGTCGAATGACGAAGCCCGGCGAAGGAAGCTCGCATGGCGGAACCGGAAGGCTTGCGCCATCGGGCTTGCGCGTATTCGCCAGTCGTCATCTGCCCGACGGGTTCTTCGCCGGGGGCCTGGCCAGATCGCGGATTCGCTCCGCCATGTCTGTCCCGTGAATCTCAACGGCGAGAACCTTGCCGTCGGGGCCGATCAGAACGTTGAAGGGGATGAACTTCACGCCGAAGATTCCGGCCGTCGTCTCCGCGCCGCTGTCCGGGCCGGCGACGAGCGGCCAGGTGAGTTTCTCCTGTTCCGCGAATGTCTTGACGGCCTCGGCCGTGGCGTCCAGGCTGATCCCGAGCATCAGGAAGTCCGATCGCGATTTCATCTCGGCGTAGAGCTGCCTGAGCCTCGGCATCTCCGCGCGGCACGGCGGGCACCACGTCGCCCAGACATCGACGAAGACGTATTTGCCGCGGAGCTTCGAGAGCGGGTATCGCGTGCCGTCCAGTGCGGTTACGCTGAAGTCCGGCGCGGGTTTGCCCACTTGCAGCGCCTCGCTTCGCGCGGCGGCCTCCTCGGCGGCCCCCGCCGTCGTCGGCCTTCGTGCCGGCTCAAGCGTGAAGCGATAGTCGGTCTTCCCCGCCGTGAGGACCCGGCCTGAGAGCCGTCCTCCGCCGGGCCGGAAAAACGCGAACTCGATCGGCCCGTCGGGAGCATGTTCGAACGCGAAGCGGCCCTGCTCGTCGGTAAGCGCCCGCAAGCCGATGACGTCGCGATCGCGCCAGCGGGTGCAGACTACCTGCACCTGATCGAGCGGCTTGCCCGCTTCATCCACGACGATGCCGGCCAGCGGCTTGCCCCGGGACAGGCGGATGGGAATTCGCCGCGTCCAGCCCGCCCGCGCCTCGTCATCCAGAAGCTCGGGGGCGTAATCGGGATGCTGGACCGCCACGGTGATCCGCCCGGGCGCAACACCGGCGATCTCGAAGTTCCCCTCCGCGTCCGTCCATTCGATGCATGTGCCGCCTCGCCCCGCGACAACCACGATCCGCGCCCCGTTCACCGGTCGTCCGTCGGCCGCATCCGTGACCCGGCCGGCCACCCTCCCGCCACGGGGCAGTATCAGCGTGTAGGCGGCCGGGCGGCTTGCCGACGGCATGGTTTCGGGCGTAGCGGTTGCCTCGTCGAGCGCCAGACTGACCGCGGCGTCCGCCATTCGCATGCCGTCGGGATGCCTCGCCCGCCATGCGATCTCCGTCGTGTCCTTCGCGATTCCATGCAGATCGGCCCGGCCGTCCGCGTCGGTCGTCGCGGAGAAGGTATCATCTCCCGCCTCGACCTCGATTTCCGCCTCCGCCACGGGCTCGCCTCGGTCGTTCACGAGTCGCACCCGCACCGGCCGTTCCGGCGCCAGCCGGACGTGAACCTCGGCCGTGTCGGGCTCGACGCGAATCCGCTGCCGTTGGCGTCCGAAGCCCGGCCGCGAGACGACAAGCACGCCGGCGCCGGCCGACAGGCCCCGCAGCTCGAACCGGCCGCGATCGTCGGTCCTGCCTTCCCACCGGCGATCCTGTATGTCGATGCGTACGTCCGCATCACTGACCGGCCGGCCCGTCTCGGCGGCCACGACCGTTCCGCGGACCGACAGCGTCCCGACCATCTCGACGTCGACGAAGGTCTCTCGCTCGCCGGGCTCGAACTCGACGGGCGCGAAGAATACGGCGAATCGTTCCTTCTTCACGCGGACGAAGAGCTTTCCGGACGGCGCGCCCGGCAGCCGGATGCGGAAGTCGCCGGTCCTGTCGCTGGCAGCCTGCCCGAGCACGCGTCCCTGGGTTTTCTCGTCGCCGCCGCTCTCCACCTGGACGCAGGCCCCCTCGATCCCGGAACCGGCGGCATCGAGAGCCTGGCCGACGACGACCCACTCGTTGTCGGGAGATGCGGGCGGGGCCGGCTGTGCGCGTGCGGGGAACGATCCCAGGATCGCGACGAGGCTCGCCGCAGTGGCAAGGGCGGCCGCCGGCATCGCGCCGTCTGACCGTGAGGCGGATGGGTACATGGCGTCCCTCCGGTTCCGGACCGACGCCTGATTCTACCTCCGCTCGATGCGCAGGCAATCGCCGCCGCCCGCTCCGGCAAGGGGCGATTGGCGACCGGACGGAGCGGGGCAGGCCGTTTCCGAACGTCCGGTGCTATAATGGCAGTTGGAAACACGACGTGCATCCCTGAGGGTACCATCATGTCGGGAACCATCGCTCTGAAGGAGCTTCTCAGTCGGCACACGATGCCGTCGGCGCCGCAGCTCGCGAGGCGCGAGGATGGGAGCATCCGATGCCTGGCGTGCGGCCACCGATGCCGGATCCAGGAAGGCAAGGCCGGCGTCTGCCGCGTGCGGTTCGTTCGCGACGGCGAGCTTCGCGTGCCCGCCGGCTACGTCGCGGGATTGCAGATCGATCCGATCGAGAAGAAGCCGTTCTACCACGCCTTCCCGGGCTGCGATGCGCTCTCCTTCGGCATGCTCGGCTGCGACCTGCATTGCAGCTACTGCCAGAACTGGATCACGAGCCAGGCGCTCCGCGACGACCAGGCCGTCGCCATGCCGCGCTTCATCCGAGCCGAACAGATCGTCGAGATGGCCGTCAAACGCCGCACGCCGGTCATGGTCAGCACCTACAACGAGCCGCTGATCACGGCGGACTGGGCCGTCGAGGTGTTTCGGCTGGCGCGGCAGCACGGCATCGTCTGCGGGTTCGTCTCCAACGGGAACGCCACGCCGGAGTGCCTCGAGTTCATCCGCCCGTACGTGGATCTCTACAAGATCGACCTGAAGTGCTTCAACGACGGCAACTACCGCCGCCTCGGCGCCCCGCTGGAGAATATTCTGCGCACGATCCGGCTTGTCAGGCAGATGGGCTTCTGGACGGAGATCGTCACGCTCCTCGTTCCCACGTTCAACGACAGCGATGAGGAGCTCAAGCAGATCGCCGGGTTCCTGGCGGGCATCTCGCCGGAGATCCCGTGGCACGTGACCGCCTTTCACCCGGACTACAAGATGACCGGGCCGCCCGCCACGCCGATCGAGACGCTGCTCCGCGCGTATGAGATCGGCCGGGCCGCGGGGCTGAAGTTCGTGTACGCCGGCAACGCCCCCGGTGCGGTCGGCGATCGGGAGAACACGTACTGTCCGAACTGCAACGGGCTGCTCATCCGGCGGTACGGCTTCCATGTCGAGAAGAACCGCATGAAGGGAGGAGCATGTCCCGATTGCGGCGCCCGGATTCCGGGGGTCTGGGAAGCCTCCGCTTCGAAGGTCAGCGAGGGTACGGGCACCCCGCTGCCGGTGCGTTCCGAGCAAGGCGCGAAGTGACGCCCGCCGGGAATCGTGCGGCGGCGTGGCACGTTCCGCAGAGTCGAACCGCCCCCTCCGGGCAGGAGCGGACTTGCGGAATCCGTCGCGCACCCGGGTCGTGCCGCGCTTGAGGGCGTTGTCTGGCGCCTGTACGATGCGTGCCCGACGTGGGCGCGAGCGGCGGGGGACGGCGTCGGGGCCGGCGACGAGGGCGGACACGTGAGCGAGCAGGCCTCTGGCAGGATCATCATCTGCATCCCGATTTATGACGATTGGGAATCGGCGGCGCAGCTCATCCGGCGGATCGACGCGGCGCTGGCCCGCCTGTCGCTGCGCGCGGACGTCGTACTGGTGGATGACGGGTCGCACGAGGCTCCGCCCGCGCGGCTGGCCCTGCGCGCGGAGGCGCTGGCGGGCGTGGAGGTCCTGCGGCTGCGCCGGAACCTGGGCCACCAGCGGGCGATCGCGATCGGCCTGAGCTTCATCGAGGAGCAGCGCCCGTGCGACTCGGTGGTCGTCATGGACGGGGACGGGGAGGACGCCCCGGAGGACATCGGGCGGCTGATCGAGCGGTCGCAACGGTTGCAGCAGTCGCCGACGGGGGAAGGCAAACCGGTGATCTTCGCGAAGCGGGGCCGCCGTTTCGAGAGCGCGGTGTTTCGCCTTTGTTACCAGGCGTACAAGATCGTTCACCGGCTCCTCACGGGCCGGGCGGTGGAGGTAGGCAACTTCAGCGTCGTGCCCGCCGAGCAACTCCGCCGGCTCGTCGGCGTCTCGGAGATGTGGAACCACTACGCCGCATCGGTCTACAAAGCGCGGATTCCGTGCGATCTCGTGCCGATCGACCGCCGCCGCCGGATCGCGGGCCGCTCGAAGATGAACTTCGCCGGACTGGTTACACACGGGCTCAGTGCGATCTCGGTTTTCGCGGACACGGTCGGCGTGCGGCTGCTGCTGGTCAATGCCGCGCTGGCTGCCTTGAGCGTGGCGGGATTGACTGCGGTCGTTCTGATCCGCCTGTTCACGCGACTGGCCATCCCGGGATGGGCCACCGTGGCGGCAGGGTGCCTGCTCATCATCCTGTTGCAGGCGTTCCTGATGTCGCTGGTCTTCGTGTTCATCACGCTGCAGGGACGACAGGGCTCCACCTTCCTGCCCGTCCGGGATTATCGGTACTTCGTCCACCGCGTAGATCGGATCGAGCTGGATGGCTGAGCGGTACCGCTACGTCGGGCAGGAGCTGGAGCTGTTTGCTCTTGCGACGAACTGGAAGCGTTACTTCCGGCGGCACCTGCGGCCTTTCATCCGCGGGGATGTGCTGGAGGTCGGCTCGGGCATCGGCTCCGTCACCCGGGTCCTCTGCGAAGCGCATCATCGAAGTTGGACGTGTCTGGAACCCGATGCGACGCTGGCCGGGCGGCTGGCCGGGGCGTTGCGGTGCCGACCGTTGCCCGTGCGGGTGGAAGTGCTTACGGGTACAACGGCGGACCTGCCTCCGCAGCGGCTCTTCGACTCGATTCTCTACATCGACGTGCTCGAGCACATCGAGGATGACGGCGGGGAGCTGAAAACGGCCGCCGGCCACCTTTGCCCGGGCGGCTCGCTGGTGGTGCTGGCCCCGGCACATCCGAGGCTGTACAGCGAGTTCGATGCGGCGGTGGGACATTTCCGCCGTTACGACCGGTCGTCGTTGAGTGCGGTCTCGCCCCCGGGACTGAGGATCGAGCGACTCTACTACCTCGACAGCGTCGGATGCCTTGCCTCGATGGCCAATCGCCTCCTGTTGCGCCAGGGGATGCCCACGCGTCGCCAGATCCGCCTCTGGGATGGGCTGTTCGTATCCCTCTCCCGGCTCGCCGATCCGCTGTTGGGATACCGACTGGGCAAGACGATCGTCGGCGTGTGGCGCGCCGATCGTCGGCCGCCGGCGCCCGCGTCGGCAGGTACATGTGCGTCTGTTCTGTGAGCGGACCGGGAAAGCATTGCCGGCATCGCGAGGGCAGGGCCGTGGGGGCTCCGCCTTTGGAGTCTACCGCCGGAGCCATTCCTTGATGGCGTGGAGGGTGGTCTGGCCGCCCAGGCGGGCGATGGATCGGGTGAGTGGGATGTCCTTGGGGCATACCTTCACGCAGTTCTGCGCGTTGCCGCACTCGGTAATCCCACCGGGCTTCATCATCTCCTCGAGTCGCTCGTGGGCGATTGCCCGCCCGGTCGGGTGGGAGTTGAACAGGACTACCTGGTTGATCAGGGCGGCGCCGACGAACGGGCTGCGCGGGTTGACCTGCGGACAGGCCTCGAGGCAGCAGCCGCACGTCATGCACCGGGCGAGGGGGTACGCCTCTTCCTGCTCCCGTTGCGAGATGGCGGGTCCGGGACCGGCGTCATAGTAGCCGTCGACCGGGACCCACGCCTTGAATCGCTTGAGGCCCTCAAACATGGACGAACGGTCGACGACGAGGTCGCGGACGACGGGGAACTTCGTCATCGGCTCGAGGACAATCGCCTTCGGATCGTATTCGAGCAGGTGATCGACCAGGGCCGTGCAGGCCTGGCGGACCTGGCCGTTGATGACCATAGTGCAGGCGCCGCAGACTTCTTCGAGGCAGTTACAGTCCCAGGCGACCGGCGCCGTGGGCGTGCCCTCGGCGGTGACCGGGTTCGCCGCGATCGCCTGCAGGCAGGAGATCACGTTCATCTGCGGGATGTACCGGACGCGAAAGACCTGCCAGTAGGGCGCGGCGGAGGGCCGATCCTGTCGCTTGATCCGCAATGTTATGAAGTCGGGCATAGTCGCTGCCACAAGCCGTTATCGGTGTTCGGTCCTGGCGCTCGCTTGCGCTTCGCGTTCTGTTGTCTGCATCTCCTTCCATACCTGTTCTATGATCTCCGCACCTTTGAGGCCGTACGTTCGCGGACGGGGAGGGATCATGGAGACATCCACCGGTTCGTATGTGATAC
The DNA here is from genome assembly GCA_964653435.1 of uncultured Planctomycetales bacterium. Taxonomy (GTDB): domain Bacteria; phylum Planctomycetota; class Phycisphaerae; order UBA1845; family PWPN01; genus CAZMVY01. The sequence continues at coordinate 63,024 of CAZZFA010000004.1, forward strand.
GCGGGCCTTCGGGCGTATGCTCGGCAATCGTGGACTTGAGCCACTTCTCGTTCTTCTGCCGGAAGGCCTCGCACCACGCCTTCGCCTCCCGATGGAGTTCGTCGGGATCATCGGATGTCGGCGAAGGAATCAGGAACTCGGGCTTGTAATGCACGCCCCGGCACTCGTCGCGGGCCAGGGCGCCCTGCGCGATGACCCTGGCGAGCACGAGCATGTCGCCGAGCGCCCGGGCAAAGGCGAAGTTCTGGTTCGTCCAGGCCGCCTTGTCGGCGACGGCAACGCGGCGGTAGCGGTCATCGAGCTCATCGAGCTTGGCCAGGGTGTCGCGGAGGTCCTTGTTGTGGCGGACGACGGTGCAGTTTCGGGTCATGGTGGCGCCGAGCTCACGGTGCAGTTCGTAGGGGTTTTCGCGGCCGTCCGATTGGACCAGCCGCTGCGCGGCTTCTTCGTGCCGCCGCACCTCGCGGTCGAAAAGCGACCCGGGCAGGTCGGCCGCGACCGGCGCGGGGAGGTTCTTGAGGTAGTTGTCGATGCCCGGGGCGACGAACATGCCGTCGAAGATGCAGCTCAGGAGAGAGTTGGCGCCGAGGCGGTTCGCGCCATGGTACTGATAGTTGGCCTCACCGATCGCATAGAGGCCGGGGATGTTCGTCATCAGCGTTTTCGGCGAGCCGCGCTTCAGCCCGCCGGTGGCCGGATCCTTCTCGTAGTCGCACCAGAGGCCGCCCATCGAGTAGTGCACGGCAGGAAAGATGCGCATGGGCTCCTCGCGGGGATCGACACCCTGGAACTTCTCGTAGATCTCGAGGATGCCTTCGAGCTTGCGGTCGAGCTCCTGCCGCGGAATGTGCGTGAGGTCGAGGTAGACGCAGTAGCTGTGCGGATCGACGCTGTACCCGTCGCGGCAGACGGCAAAGATTTCGCGCGTGGCGATGTCGCGCGGAACGAGGTTGCCGTACTGCGGGTAGCGCTCTTCGAGGAAGTACCAGCGCTCCGACTCGGGGATCTGACGCGGCGGGCGGGTGTCGCCGGGCTTCCGCGGCACCCAGACGCGGCCGCCTTCGCCCCGGGCCGACTCGCTCATGAGGCGGAGCTTGTCCGCGCCCGGGATCGCGGTGGGATGGACCTGGATGAATTCGCCGTTGGCATACTTCGCACCGGCCCGATAGGCCCGGGCGTTGGCCGCCCCGGTGCAGATGACGCTGTTGGTGCTCTTGCCGAAGATCAGCCCGCAGCCGCCGGTGGCCAGGACGACGGCGTCGGCGGGAAACGCGCGGATCTCCATGTCGATCAGGCTCTGGGCGACGGCGCCGCGGCAGACGCCCCGGTCGTCCAGCACGGGGCCGAGGAACTCCCAGTGCTCGAACTTCCGGACGAGGCCCTCCGTTTCCCACCGGCGGACCTGCTCATCGAGGGCGTAGAGCATCTGCTGGCCGGTGGTGGCGCCGGCGAAGGCGGTGCGCTTGTAGAGCGTGCCGCCGAACCGGCGGAAGTCGAGCCGGCCCTCCGGCGTGCGGTTGAACATGACCCCGAGGCGATCGAGCAGATCGACGATCCGCGGGCCCCATTCACACATCTCCTTGACCGGCGGCTGGTGCTGGAGAAAGTCGCCGCCATACACCGTGTCGTCGAAGTGCTTCCACTCGGAATCGCCCTGCTGGCGGGTGACCGCGTTGACAACGTTGATGCCGCCCTGGGCGCAGACGCTGTGCGAGCGCTTCACCGGGACCATGCTGAGGAGATCGACCGTACGATCGGCCTCGGCCAGACGCATCGTCGCGGCGAGGCCTGCCAGACCGCCGCCGACCACGAGGACTCGTTGCTTAGCCATGCGAATCCGCCTCGAATCGACGACGAAGCACGCGCCGCGCCGCGATGCAGACCGGATTGGCGACGTGTCGGATCTCCGTGCCCATGATGACCGTTACCTTTCCGATGCCGCTGCCGCGCCGGGCACAGGCTGATCGGCGCGCGCCACCGTCCGCATGCTCAGGGCGGGCAGAAGCTTTGGCGGCGGTACGCCGTGGAACGCCCGCAGCGCGGCGAGGCCCATCCCTCCGACCAGGATGCCGATGACCAGGCACGCATACCCGGCCTTGCGCATGGCCGTCGTGCCGGCGATGATGCCCCAACTGATCAGGAACGTCCAGAACCCGTTGGCCATGTGGTAGCAGACGGCGACGATGCCGATCGCGTACCACGGGGCGATCCAGGCAGACGCCTGGACCGCTTTTGCGCAGGAGAAGGCGGCCCACGGCGGGTCGGGATTGAATGCGTTGCCGCCGATGGCCTTGAACGGTTCACCCAGCCAGTTCATCTGGAGCACGTGAAAAACGATGAACACCAGCGCGACCAGGCCGGATATGCGTTGCAGCGTGTACCGGATGTTGCCGCCGTAGGGGTAGCGCCAGACGTTGCTCCGGCTCCACCACCAGATGCGGACGCCCAGGACGGCGTGGTAGGTGATGGGCACGAAGATGAAGGCAAACTCGGCGGTGGTGAGAAAGGGCCTGATGGAGTGGATCAGATCCACGTTTCGCTGGAAGGTTTCCGGTCCGGCAAGGATGGAGGCGTTGACGGCCAGATGGAAGACGACGAACAAGCCGATCGGGACGACGCCGCTGAGCGAGTGAAGCTTGGTCAGGAGGAAGTGGTGGCGAGCGCCGATCACCGGTACATTGGCTTGTGCGATCACCACGTTACCCCCGTGGGCGCCGCGCAGGCGCAGAATGTTCACGGCCGACGCTCGCCAATTCTAGCGCCCGGACCTGCCCCGTCAAGCCGCCGCCCCGGGCGATCGGGACCGGGCGGGGTGGTCGCTACGAAGCGAGGATTCGGCGGCCCGCCGCCGTCCGCCGAGCCGGGGGGGAACAGTCGGGTCAGGCCGGCGGTCCACGGCGCGCCGTCTCGCCGAACCCAAATCACCTCTCCAAGGTGCGCAATCGTGACGCCCGCTCCGCTCGGCGCGACGGGGTTTGCGGGGCGCTTTGCGCACAAGCGGATCGGCATGCAATGGCGCATCCCGCCTGGCTGATCGGTGTGCGAGACGGCAACGGGCATCACGATGACGAAAACGTTGACCTCATTCGTCTGATCTTCGCCCGTGCCGCGCGCCGAGTATGCACCTCGAGGGGGGCGCGAGCGGCGCGATTCGAACGCGCGCCCTGCGGTTCGGGAGGCGGTCGGGCGCGTTATCCGGTCGAGGTACGGCAAACCGTTCATAAGCAATCAGGCGTCCTCGGTCACGGTCGTCCGTCGCTCTTTGCGACCGCCGGGAGCGCGGCTTCGACCTCTCTGACTGGCGACGACGCGTTCGGCAGGCGACCGTCCGCATCCCCGCGCACATGATTTGCGGGGACAGGTCATCGGGCCCGCAGGAGCGGCCGGGTTCGGGGCCCGCGCAGCGATCAACGATGCAGGTGGCTTGCCTTTCTGTCGCGAAAGTGACCTTCTTTGCGAGCGCCCCCGATGCTTCAAGTACTTGCTGTGGAGATGGTTAGCGCCGCTTTCGGTTCGAGAGTTTCGTTCGTTTCCATTCCCGTAGGGACGACTGAGCCTTCGCGGCGCTGCTCGCCGCATGCGAAACTGTCTTCCCGAGAACGGCATCAGCGCATTCTTGACGCGACAAGTCGGGTCGTGCGGTTGAGCGTCAGACGAGCGTAATCCGCTATTTATCATGACGTTATGCCGACAACCTTGCCGGAGACCAGCCAAGAGCTACACCGGAAGATGCGCGGGATTTCCTTTGCATTTCCGACAAAGGCGGGGTATGCTTGTTGCAGGATGGATGGGATCAAGAAGATCCGCGTAAACGTCGGCAACGGAAGCGACACGTGAACACATGTCGTACCGACTTGCCGGGGTGGGTCAGAAGCCGTCGACAATTCGGAAGGCAATTCTCGTTTACCCGGGGATTGAGGCTTCCCTGCCTGGTTGTGATTCGGCGGCCCGCCGCAACGAACGATGCAGGGCGGGATCCTGCACCGCCAAGTGTCGGCTGATCCCGCAAGGGCGGTCTTGATACAGCGCGGCGCGATCGCATCGCGCCATCGGCTCACGGGGGCTTCAATACCATGGTCACAATGTCGAGAATGCGGTACCGCGTGTTGGTTGTGGGCGGGTGCGTGTTGGCTGTCGTGTGTGCGCATCGCCCCGAAACGGCCCTCGCCCAGCCCGTGGCAAACCCCGGTGGGCCATATACCGCCACAGCCGCAACCCGCGCCGAGGGCGGATGGACATTCTCATTCGACGGCAGCGCCTCCACCGGCGACCCGCCCCTGGTCCAGTGGGAGTGGGACTTCGGCACGGACACGTGCGAGGGCCAGTGGCTCAATACGTTCAAGTGGGTTTCTCAGAACGCCTACAACGACGGCGCCATCATCCTGAGCGGCGCCGGCTGGGGAAACAGCTTTGTCTTCAGCCGCGAGCCCGTTCTGCGTCAGGAAGCGGCTACGCTCACGTTGGGGCCATCCGACGCCGCCGCGGGCCGCAGCGCCGACTTCGATTCGGATGGGGACGTGGATACTGCCGATTTCCTGGTGTTCCAGGGCTGTTTCAGCGGTTCGAATCGGAGCCCGTCGGCGGCAGGATGTGAAATCGCGGATCTGGACGGCGACGCGGATGTGGACACCGCGGACTTCGGAATCTTTCAGGACGCATTCAACGGTCCCAACCGGCCGCCCAAGAACGCAAAGCCCGCGGACTCTTCGCCGGCGCCGGCCGACTCCCCGGGCAATCCGGTGCCCGGTGTGTTTCAGGCCCGGGTGACGCCGGACGGCGGGCACGCGATGTGGGGGTTCAAGAACACGAGCACCAACTACAGCTACACGCAGATGCCGTATGCGCTGTATTTCGAGCGCGGCAACCTGCACATCTACGAAGACGGGAGCCACCGCGGCCAGTTCGCCACGTATGCGCCCGGACAGACGTATGACGTCCGCATCGAGCTGAAGACGGCCGGCGGCGCACGATACCTCTGGAAGCTCCCGTCGGATGCTGACTGGACGCTGTTGCGCGATACGACGTACGGCTCGGGGACGAGCCTTCTGCGCGGCGTGACGGTCGAGTCCGGAACGTTCCGCATGGATGACGTGCGCGAGGTCTTCTACGGCAAGACGCTGACCCACAAGGTCTACCAGGGCGGGCCGGCGATGCTGACCGTGCAGGACTCGACGGGGCAGTCACAGACGGCGACGTTCGACATCGCCGTCGAGCCTGCGGATATCGTCGCGAACGCCGGCGGTCCGTACACGCAAACCGAGGGCGACCGCGGGGCCGACGGCTGGACCTTCAGCTTCGACGGCTCAGCCAGCACGAGCGGCCTCGAGATCATCCAATACGAGTGGGATTTCGGGCCGGATACGTTCGACGGCGACGGACCCGATGCGGGCCAGTACTTCATCGCCAGGGCCTACCAGACCGCCGGCCAGGTCCGCATTTCCGGCAGCGGATGGGGCAATGCTTATCTGTTCGCGCGTCGCATCGTCACCCGATCCGGCGCCCCGATCCTGCAGGCCCGGGTGACGCCGGACGGCGGGCAGGCGATGTGGGGGTTCAAGAACACGAGCACCAACTACAGCTACACGCAGATGCCGTACGCGCTGTACTTCGATCGCGGCAACCTGCGCATCTATGAGGACGGCAGCCACCGCGGCCAGGTCGGCTCGTACACCCCCGGCCAGGCGTATGACGTGCGGATCCGTTTGAAGAATACGTCGGGTGCGATGTATTTCATCAAGCCGGCCGATGCCGCCGACTGGACACTGCTGTACGACTCCTACTACGGCAGCCAATCGGAGTTGCTCGCCGGCGCGACCGTCGAATCGGGCACGTTCGTGATCGACGAACAGACGCGCCGCTCCTACGGGCCGACGCCGCAGTGCACCGTTGCCGGACCGATGCCCGTGACGCTGACGGTGACCGACCTCCTGGGGCGCACGGCGTCGCAACAGTTTTCGCTTCGCATCACCGGTCAGCCGCCCGTCGCGGATGCCGGCGGCCCGTATAGCGCGAGCCTCGGCGAGACGGTTACCCTGGATGGCACGCGATCCACCGACGACTACGGCATCGTCCGCTACGAATGGGACCTGGGCACGCAGACGTTCGACGGCAGCGAGCTGAACGGGGAGGCGTGGTTCGCGAGCCGGGCGACCCAGGACAATCGGCTTCTCGTGACCGGCGCCGGCAACTGGGGCGGCGCGTATGCCTTCTCGAAACAGATCGTGTCGCGGGCGAAGGATGTTGCGCTTGAATGTCGTGTGCTGCCGTCGGGCAATCACGCGATGTACGGCTTCAAGAACCTCTCGGGTGACTACAGCTACACCCAGATGCCCTACGGCCTGTACTTCGCGGGAGGTACCCTCCAGGTATGCGAGGACGGCAGCGGCCGCGGGAGCGTAGGAGGCTACAGCAAGACCACGCCGTACGACGTCCGTATCGTCCTGAAGGAGACCGCCGGCGCCACCTACTGGATCCGCCCGACCGGCACGGAGGTATGGACGTGCGTCTACGATTCCAACTACGGCACCGGCACGCGGTTTCTGCGCGGCGTGACCGTGCACAGCGGCGTTTTCGAGACGGACGATTTTCGCGACGTCTTCGGCGGCAGCCAGGTGCCCTACATTGTCACCCGCGACACTACCGCGCGCCTGACCGTCTACGACGTGCAGCGGCAGGCAACAACCGCCTCGGTTCCCGTGCAGCTCATTCCGATGGTCGTGTGCGTGCCCTGGGACTACGACAAGATCAGCGGGCGCGAGATCCCGCACAACGCATGGGACGGCCTGGCGACCCGCCTGAAGGCCGTCGCATACACCGACACCTCGGCAAGCAACCTCTCCGTCACGTGGGACTTCGGCGACGGGACGGCCGCGGAGACGGGCGGCGTCTCCGACAAACGAATCATCGAGACGATGCATAGCTATCGCGGCGACCCCGGTGCGCTCTACACCGCGACGGTCACCGTGCATGACCCCGTCCATGGTGACCTGAGCGATACGTACCCCGTGCAGATCCACGCCAGGGACCTGACGATCGAGGTGAACGTGGCGATCGACGAGGGTCTCTGGTTCCTCCACAAGCGGAACCTCGGCGGGTGGTGGAACTCGAACCAGGGATACTGGGTCAGTCCGACGGCATCCTGCGTCCACGCGCTCGAGATCAACGGCCATACCCTGAATCGCTCGCGATCGATCGATCCCCTGGTCGAGGATGTGGCCGGCGGGCTCCGCAGCATCCTCAGCAACCTGTACGCCTCGAGCATCGCCGCGCAGCCCTACGGCGACCCGGACTCCAACGGGAACGGCCTCGGCATCTTCGTCAATTCGGGCCGGCGGATCTACGAGGGCGGCATGGTCATGGATGCCCTGGCGGCCAGTGGCGTGCCCGACCGGGTCGCTGACGTCGGCGGCAGCGGCATCCTGGGCCGCACCTTCCGCGACATTGCGCAGGACATGATGGACGCCTACGCCTGGGGTCAGGTCGATTCCGGCGCGGCGCGCGGCGGATGGCGCTACGAGTGGAACAGCGGCGCCGACAACTCCGCCTCACAATGGGCCGCCATCGGTTTCCTCGGCATCAAGGCCGCCTTCGGTCTCGATGTCGCCGCATGGGTGAAACAGGAGAACAACGTCTGGCTCACCTACAGTTACAACGGCACCGGGTTCGGCTACGACGGCCCGGGCAACGGCCAGGCAACCACGCCGTCCGGCATGGTCCAGCTCGCTTGTGACGGTTATGAGATCAGCGACCCGCGATGGCAGACCGCCGAGGCATACATCGCCAACAACTGGGATTGGTTCCGCAACAACACGAACATCTATGCCTGGTACGCGTTTACAAAGGCGATGCGGGTGGCCCTGCCCGCAGCGGTGGTCAATCTGAGGCCCACGGGAATGGACTGGTATGCCCACCCGACCAAAGGGATCGCCCGGCTTCTCCTGAACTTCCAGCGTTCGGACGGAGGCTGGCCCCCCGACATGGGCTGGAACCTCGGCTCGCCGTTCAACACGGCCTGGAGCGTGGTCATCCTCACGCCGACGCTGTTCACGCGCCCCCCGGTCGCCGTGGCCGGCCAGGACATCGTCTGGGCCTTCGACCGGCCGCTCGAGTTCGACGGCTCGAAGTCGTATCACACCGATCCCGCGCGCGTGCTGGTGCTGTATGAGTGGGACTTCGACGGCGACGGCACTTATGACTACGCCGGCGCAGATCCTCGGACGACGCACACCTATTCCTTCGACCCCAACATTCAGTACCCCGTCATCTATCAGGCCAAGCTGCGCGTGACCGACGACGTCGGTCAGGCGGCCACCGACACCCGCGACGTCACCATCGCCGAACCGCCGCACGCGCCGTTCGCCAGGGCCGGCGGGCCGTACACGGTGAGCGCCGGCGTCCCGTTCCATCCGGACGGCAGCGGCTCCTATGACATCGACCCCACCGACTACATCACACGCCAGGAGTGGGATTTCAACGGGGCCAACGGCTACAACTTCGACCAGCCGGATGCCGCCGTCGATTGCACCGCCGCCGGCTGCCCGCAGGTCACCTGGGTCTTCACCGCGCCGGGGACGTACAACATCGGCCTGCGCGTATGGGACAACGGCGTCCTGCACCCGCAGAACCGGAAACTTGCCTCGGTTCCCGACTACACCACGGTCACCGTCGTGCAGAACCAGCCGCCCACGGCCAATCCGGGTGGGCCTTACACTGTGGACGAGTGCAAGTCCGTGAGGCTCGACGGTTCCGGCTCGACGGATCCCAACGGCGACGCGATTACGTACGCATGGGACCTCGACGGCGACGGCGAGTTCGACGACTCGACCGAGCCCGCGCCGATGTTCACCCGGAACCAGAACGGCACATACACCGTCAGCCTGATCGTCTCCGACGGCGCGACGCAGAGCCCGCCGGCAACCACGCAGGTCCTGGTCCGCGACACCGCCCCGACGGTCTCGCTTACGGGCCCGAGCCGACTCGGAATCAGCCAGGAAGGCACTTTTACCGCGACGGTCGGTTCGCCCTGTGACGCGGTCGTGGGCATCCAATGGGATTGGGATTACGACGGCATCACGTTCCAGGCGTCCGGCGACGAGGGAACGACGCAGAAGCACGGCTATGCCGCTCAGGGCAGGTACCGCGTTGCCGTTCGCGTCACCGACAGCGATGGCTCCGCCGCGATTGCCGTGCTCGATGTGACGGTCGAGGCGCCGGTCGCCCCTCGCGTGCCCGCCGGCGTGCGGGTCAAGGTGGTCGTCGGCCAGCGTGAATACGACAACGCGCGGAAGGTCCACCGCGGCCAGTTTTCGCTCGTCAGCGTCTACGATCTCCCGATCACGGGGCCGGTCGCGCTCGCCTTCGACAACATCAAGCCCGACACGGTGAAGCTGCTCAACAGCCAAGGCACGGTTCGTGACCCGGCGACCGGCCGCGATCTCCCGTACGTCGACTTCAGCGACCTGCTCGCCGGCGGCAAGCTCGCCCCGGGCGCGACCCTCGGGCCCAAGTGGGTCGAATTCGAGGATCCCGGCCGGGTGGCGTTCACCTTTGACGCAATGGCCTACATCTTCAACGCCCCGCCGAAGTTCACGTCCACGCCGGTGCTGACCGCCGACGAAGGCCAACGCTACCGCTATGAGGCCAAGGCCGTGGACGACGACGGCGACCCGATCACGTTCGCCCTGCGCGACACGAACGGAACCCCTCCCCCGGAGGGCATGACCGTCCATCCGCTGGCCGGCATCGTTGATTGGGTTCCGTCGCAGACGGCCGCGGGGGCCCATGATGTCACGCTCGTCGCGATCGACGGCTTCGCCGGCGGCGAGGGCACGCAAACGTTCCGGATCACCGTCGGCGCCGTCGACGCACCGCCTGTGATCACCTCCGCGCCGCCCACTACGGCGACGGTCAACGTGGCGTACCAGTATCAGGTGGTCGCGTACGACCCGGACGGCGGGGCCGTGACATTCACGCTGCCGACCGCCCCGGCCGGGATGACCATCGACGCGGCCGGCGGCATGATCCAGTGGGCCGCGCCGGTTGTCGGTTCGCACACCGTAAAGGTCGTCGTCACCGACGTCCGGAACCAGACGGCGGCGCAGGAATACGTCCTCACCGTTATCAGTTGCGGCCAGCCGCCGGAGATCACATCGCAGCCACCGACGACGGCGACCGAAGGCGAGCCGTACACCTACGCCGTCGTGGCTACACCTTCCGGTGCCGTTCTGTCCTGGTCCCTGCCGGTCGCCCCGGACGGCATGACGATCGACGCCGCCGGTCGCATCTCGTGGACGCCGTCGTACACGTCGCATGGGATGCGCACCGTGAAGGTCGTTGCCGCCGGGGAGCCGGGTTGCCAGGCCGAGCAGATCTTCCAGATCAACGTGGCGGACGTGAACGCCCCGCCGCGTATCGTGTCGAGTCCCATCGAGAGCGCGGCAGAAGGACGCCCCTATCGCTACAATGTCCAGGCCGTTGACCCCGACGGCGACACGATCGCCTTTTCGCTGGCCGCCGCGCCCGCGGGCATGTCGATCCAGCCGGTCGCCGGCATCGTCGAGTGGATGCCGTCGCAGACCGCCGCATCCGACAGTCCGTACACCGTCACGATCGAGGCCGTGGATCCCTCCGGCGCCGTCGGCCGGCAGACGTTCCAGATCGCGGTGACCGCCGAGGACCTCGGCCCCCAGATCACCTCGACGCCGAATTACCTCGCCGTGGAGGGCCAACCCTATGAATATCCGGTCCTGGCGATAGATCCCGACAACGACCCGCTGACGTACGCGCTGACGGAGGCGCCGGCGGGTATGACCATCACGGCCGCCGGCGTCGTGCAATGGATGCCCGGTCCCAGGGCGGCGCAGTCCGGTCCCTATGCGGTGCGTATCGTGGTCAGCGACCAAGCCGGCCACTCCGCGACGCAGGCGTACGAACTGGTCGTACGCAAGTCCAACGTGCCGCCGGAGATTACCTCCACGCCGGTGACCGTCGCAAGGGAAGGCGACATTTACCGCTACCCGGTCACGGCGACGGATGCCGACGGCGACGTGCTGAAGTACAGCCTGCGCGTCGCGCCGGGCGGCATGAGCATCCATCCGACCGCGGGCGCGATCGACTGGCTTGTTCCGCAGACGGCTGCCGCAAACAACCCGACGCGCGTGACCGTGGCCGTCAGCGACGGCGCGGCCGCCGCCGAACAGTCGTTCGAGATCATCGTTGAAGCCGTCAATGTGGCCCCCATGATCTTCTCCACGCCGGTGACCAGGGCGGCGGTGGGGGCGGTCTATCAGTACGACGTCGAAGCCAACGACGTCGACGGCGACATCGTGACGTACTCGTTGTCGCAGGCGCCGGACGGCATGACGATCGACGCCGTCACCGGCGTGATCACGTGGCAACCCGCCGTCGGCCAGGACGGCCTGCAGTCGGTCACCGTCGCGGCGGCCGACCCGGCGAACCTGACGGACGAGCAGACTTTCGTCATCGAGGTCGCCCCGTGCCCTGACGCCCCCGAGTTCACCTCCGAGCCGAAGACGACCGCCAGTCCGGGTGTCGCCTATCGCTATGAAGTGAAGGCCCGGGTGAAAGCCGGGTCGATCACCTACGCCCTGACGACGGCGCCCGACGGCATGAGCATGGACGCCCAGGGCGTGATCACGTGGACACCGACGCAGGCCCAGATGGGTACGCACGATGTTGTGGTCGTGGCGACGCGCGACGCCGTCTGCCCGAGCCAGCAGGCCTGGCAGGTCGAGGTGAAGGAGTGCGAGCTGGCGGTGTCCTACCCGCTGCCGCCGCTGGTACCGGGCCAGACGGCGCAGTTCGCGCCGCAGCTCACGTCCAACTGCGGGCCGCTGACGTTCGAACTCGCCTCCGGTCCGGCCGGGATGAAGGTCAACTCCGCCACCGGCGTAATCACCTGGACGCCCGCGCTCGGCCCCTTCGCCGCCGAGGTGCATGTCGTCGATGCCTGGGGCACGACGGCGACGGCCACGTTCAGCGGCGAGGTCGTGCCGCAGACGCCGCCGCGCATCACATCCGTGCCGCCGATGACCGCGAAGGTCAACGAGCTGTACAGCTACCAGGTCGTGGCGGTCGACGACGATGGCGACGCGATCGAGTTCGCCTTCGTGAAGGGTCCGGCGGGCATGGCGATGGATCCGACGACGCACCTCGTGACCTGGACGCCGGACGACGCCGCGATCGGCACGCACCCGGTCGAAATCCGTGTGACCGACGCCCGCGGGGCGTCAATGACACAGTCCTTCGGCGTCACCGTCTCGCTCACAGGAACCAACCGTGCGCCGGAGATCACCTCGACGCCGCCGATGACCGCCTACGCGGACGCGGACTACACCTATGCCGTCGTGGCGAGCGATCCGGACGGCGATCCGCTGACGTACTCCCTGTCGACGGCTCCGCCGGGAATGACGATCGACGCCGGCAACGGGCTGATCGCCTGGCATCCGACGGGCGCTGATCTCGGGTCGTACGCGGTCACCATCAGGGTCGATGACGGCGGCGGCTGGGCAACCCAGTCGTTCCTGCTCGAGGTCAGGGTGAACACGCCGCCGACGATCACCTCCACGGCGGTAACCAAAGCCATCGTCGGCCTGGCGTATCGCTATGACGTCAAGGCCGTCGACCCCGACGAGCCGCAACTGGCGTACGCCCTGGCGCAGTCGCCCGCGGGCATGGCGATCGACGCACAGACCGGCGCGATCACCTGGACGCCGGCAGCGGACCAGGTCGGTGACCAGGCCGTCCTCGTCAGCGTCAAGGACAGCCGCCAGGCCGAGGCAACGCAGGCGTACATCGTGACGGTCTACGCGGATCCCAGCGCGGACCTGCTGCCGCCGGAAGTCGCCATCACGGCGAACCCGCGGGTCGTCGATCCCGGCGAGCCGGTGACGATCACGGTAACGGCGACGGACGACTTCGGCATCGCGTCGGTGTCCCTGACGGTCAACGACACGGCGGTCGTCCTCGATCCGGCCGGCCGGGCCCAATACACGCCGCCGGCCCCGGGGCCGTACATCGCCAGGGCCGTCGCCACCGATCTCACGGGCAAGATGCGAACCGCGACGACGGACTTCGGCGCCCGCGCCGCGGGCGACGCCATCCCGCCGAGCGTTGCGATCACGTCGCCGGAGATCGACGCGGAGTTGAAGGCCCCGACGGACTTCGTCGGCACCGCCAGCGACGCAAACCTGTACAGGTATGCGCTGGCATACCGGCCGATCGGCGAGAGCGAATGGATCGAGTTCGCCACCGGCTATTCGTCGGTGACGGCCGGCATCCTCGGCCGGCTCGACACGACGAGGATGCGTAATGGCCTCTACGATATCCGCCTGCGCGCCGAGGATACCAACGGCAACGTGAACGAAGTGGTGACGGCATGCGCGGTCGCCGGCCAGATGAAGGTCGGCAACTTCACGATCACGTTTACCGACGTGTCCGTTCCGCTCAGCGGGCTGCCCATCACCGTTACGCGGACCTACGACAGCCGCGACAAGTCCGTGGGCGACTTCGGCGTGGGCTGGAGGATCGAGCTGTCCAGCCTGACGGTCACGGAGAACTCCGTCGCCGGCAAGGACTGGCAACAGCAGATGATCCCCGGCTTCGCCGGGATGAACCGTTACGTCCTCACGCCCATCCGGCCGAAGGTCGTTTCCGTCACATGGCCCGACGGCCGGATCGAGCGCTTCGCCATGTCCGTCAGCCCGTCGCAGCAGATGCTGGTGCCCATCGCGTTTTTCGACCGGATCGTGTTCACGCCGATCCCGCCGGCGACGTCGCGGCTGGATGTGCTGGGCGATACATCCGGCTACTACGACGGCGGCGCGCCGGGCGTCGGCGATATCTACCTCTACAGCGATTCCACCGCGATGGATCCGGCGAACTACCGCCTGACGGCGAAGGACGGCACGACGTACACGTTCGTCGGCAACGCGAACGCGCCGACCGCCAGGCTGCAGAGCCTCACGGAGCCCAACGGCAACAGCCTGCAGATCACGCTGAACGGCATCGTGCATTCCTCCGGCAAGAGCGTCACGTTCGAACGCGACGACCGGAAGCGCATTACCTCGATTACCGACCCGAGGGGCGGCACGCTCCGCTTCACATACGACGATCGCGGGGATCTCGTCGCGGCCGAGAACGCCAACGGCGAGGTCACCCGATACACCTACGACGGCAACCACGGGCTGGTCGAGATCATCGATCCGCGCGGCGTGCCGGTCGCGCGGAACGAATACGACGACGACGGGCGCCTGGTCGCCACGATCGACGCGGACGGACGCCGGACGGAGTTCCAGCACGACCTGAACAACCGCCAGGAGGTTGTGAAGGACCGGAACGGCAACGTGACCGTGAATGAGTACGACGACGCGGGCAACCTCGTCGCGACGACCGACGCGCTCGGGCAGCGAACCACCTGCACCTATGACGACCGCGGCAACAAGCTCACCGAGACCGATCCGCTCGGCCACACCGTGACGCAGACCTACGATGCCGCCAACAACGTCTTGAGCCGTACGGATGCGCTCGGCAACCGCACCGAATTCACATACGATGCGGCGGGCCGCACGCTGACGAAGCGCGACCCGATGGGCAACGTGACGCGCAACACGTACGACGCGCGCGGAAACCTCCTCAGCGTCACCGAGCCCGGCGACCGGGTCACCACCTACACGTACGACGCCGCCGGCCGAATGACGAGCGAGACCGATCCGCTCGGCCGCACCACGACGTACGAATACGACGGAGCGGGCAATCTTGTCCGCGAGACCGACCCGCTCGGCCACGCCGTCACGTACACCTACGACGCCAACGGCAATCGGCTCACCCGTACGACCACGCGGACGACGCCCGCCGGGCCGGAGACACTCACGACCACCTTCGTCTATGACGCCAACAATCGGCTCGTCAAGACGATCGATCCGGCCGGCCACGAGACCCGGATCGAATACACGCCCACCGGCCAGAAGGCGGCGGACATCGACGTTCTCGGCCGTCGCACGGCATACGAGTACGACGAACGCGGCCACCTTGTGCGCACGCTGTACGCCGACGGCACGGAGGAGCGGACGACATACGATCCCGAAGGCAGGAAGCTGACCACGACCGACCGCGCCGGCCGCACGACGACGTACACGTACGACAAGGTGGGTCGGCTGGTCCGCACCACATGGGTCGACGGCACGTTCATCGAAAGCGAGTACGACGCCGCCGGCCGCGTCGTCCGCGAAACGGACGAACGCGGCAACGCCACGCGCTACGCCTACGACGCCGCCGGCCGGAGGATCTCCGTCACCGACGCCCTTGGCGGAACGGCCGCTTACGAATACGACGCGAACGGCAACCGCATCCGCATGACCGACGCCCGCGGGAACGTTACGCGGTACGAGTATGACGCGCGGCGGCAACTCGTCCGCACGACGTTTGCCGACGGCACGTCGACGGCCGTCACATACGACGCGGCGGGGCAGAAGGTCGCCGAGACCGACCAGGCCGGCCGCGTAACCCGATTCGCCTACGATGCCAACGGTCGTCTGCTCAGCGTGACCGACGCCCTCGGCGGTGTCACCCGCTACGCCTGGGACGAGGTCGGCAACCAGATTTCGCAGACCGATGCGGCGGGCCGTATCACGCAATTCGAGTACGACCGGCTCGGACGCCGGACGCGGCGGATCCTGCCGAACGGCGCGGCCGAGGTCATGACCTATGACGCCGCCGGCCGCATGATCGCCAGGACCGATTTCGCCGGCCGAACGACCACCTTTGAGTACGACCTTGCCGACCGCCTCGTGCGCAAGAACCTGCCTTCCGGTGCGTCGAAGGTCTTCACCTGGACGCCGGACGGCCTGCGCAAGACCGCCGTCGACGGGCGTGGTGTCGTGACGTACGAATACGACCAGCGGGCCCGGCTCGTCCGGCAGACCGAGCCTGACGGCCGGCAGATCGCCTACGCCTACGATGCCCGCGGCAACCGCACGGCGGTCACGTCCCCCAGCGGGACGACCACCTGCACCTACGACGCCCTCAACCGTCTTGAAACGGTCACCGACCCTGACGGCGGCGTCACGCGGTACACCTACGACGCCGTCGGCAATCGCGCGGGGGTCACACTCCCCAACGGAACGGGCACGGAGTACACGTACGACGCCGTGAACCGGCTGACGAGGCTTGTGAACCGCGGGATCGGCGGCGCGGTACTCTCATCCTGTGAATACACCCTGGGCCCCCGCGGAAACCGCACGCGCGTCGTGGAGCAGGGCGGGCGCACGGTCGACTACACGTACGACGCGCTCTATCGTCTGATCGAGGAACGCATCAGCGATCCGGCATCCGGTCCGCGGACGTTTGCGTACACGTACGACGTCGTGGGCAACCGCCTCACCATGAGCGTTCAGACGCCGACGGGCCGTACCGACGTCGTCTACACCTACGACGAAAACGATCGGCTGCTCAGCCAGCGCGAAACCGTGACTCTGACACGGTCCGACGGCGGCGCAGGCACCTTCGCCGCCATCGGGCCGCAGCCGTCGCGCGGAAGCTTCGTCGGATTCCTGCTCTTCGCGGCGGCGACGGCCGCAACGCTCCTCACGCCCTGCGGGCTGCTCCTGCCGGCAGCGGGAGCCGTCGGGCGCGGGGTCCGGCGGCGGCGGTTCTTCACGATGACCGTCGCACTCTTCCTGGTTCCATGCGTGTTCGTGGGTCCGGAGAATGTCTACGGCCTGCACGTGGAGGCGCTGCTCTACAAGGTCGTCGGGGCGGCTGCCGTCGGACAGGTCCCGCCGGCGACGACGCTTACGATGACGTACGACGCCAACGGCAACATGGTCGGCCGCACCGACGGCGTGAAGACCGACGACTACACCTACGACGATGAGAACCGCCTTGTCGCCGCGAACATCCAGCTCGGCACGGAGCCGGGGCCGGTGAGTTACCAGTACGACGTGAACGGCGTGCGCGTCCGCAAGACCACCGCCGGTGCGACCACGGATTACCTCGTGGACTCGAACCTGCCCTATGCCCAGGTGATCGAGGAGCGGACCGGCGCGGCGACGGTGTCGTACGTGTACGGCGACGAGCGGATCAGCATGAAGCGGTCCGGCGCGGGCACCAGCTACTACCACTACGACGGTCAGATGTCGACGCGCGTGCTGACCAACGCGGCCGGTGCGGCGACGGACACCTACGCCTACGACGCGTTCGGCGTCGTGCTCAACCGGACCGGCACAACGCCCAACAGCTACCTGTTCACCGGCGAGGCGTTCGACGCGAATGTGGGCTTCTACTACCTCCGCGCGCGGTACTACAACGCCGACGCGGGGCGCTTCGTCTCGATGGACGACTGGCAGGGCAACCTGTACGAGCCGCGAACGCTGCACAAGTACGTGTACTGCCACAACGATCCCATCAACAACCTGGATCCGAGCGGTCATTTGGCCATTCCGACATTGATGTCGGTCGTGTGCACGATCGCGATCACGGTCATCCTGGGCATGATCTTCTTTGGAATTGTCATCTGGACCGGCACCGCCGCCCTCGCCAATGCGGTGAAGACCTACTCGAAGAAGGTTACGCCCGGGACGCTGAAGTGGGTTCTGCGGCGCTACGGCGGCATCTTCGACGATGCGCCATATTACGCCGACCAGTTCGCGTCCGCTTATGGGACGTCGGCGGCGAGCCTGTGCGACCCGGCCTGCGGTAATTCGGCCGCGAAGACGATCGGGTGGGTCGAGACGCAGGAGGGCAAGGCCATCAAGGACCTTCTGAGCACGCCGGATTACGTGGGAATGGGCCTTCCGGCGCACTGGTACAAGCGGCACCGCTGGCAGGATGCTTCCGGAAGCTGGCATCTGTATCCGTTTACTCCGGAGTACGCGTCGTTCTGGGCCGGCGTGCTCTTCTACCACCAGGTCTGCGTCCTGAAACCGAGAGGCGAGGCGCCGTCGCTTTGGAACGACTGGATCGTCGTCCTCGACAACTGGAACAGTGCGCCTGCCCGCGTCTACAACTGGGACGCTGTGGTCCATGCAAGCTGGGCGCGACAGATCGGCCACCAGGGAGGCGTTTGATCGGCGAAGCAGAATAGAACGGTATTCCGCTTGAAGCGCAAGTGAGAGCGAGGTAAGATTATGAAAGGCAACGAGACAGCCCTCGGCGGGCGCCAGGCGTACGGCCGGGGTTTTCCGCGCACAGCGTTCGACCGGAGGTGTACAGTGGAAAGAAGCGGTTGGCTCCTCGGGCTGTGGATCGGCCTCTGCGCGGTTCCTGCTGCGTACGCTCTGCCCACCAACGCCGACTTCTCGGCCGGTCTTTCCGGCTGGACGACAAGTGGAACGGTCATCGACGGCGGCGGCTACGCCGTGCTGCTCGAAGCGACCATGCAGGATTCCAGCTCGCTGTACCAGGACTTCGTCATCGACGCCGGGGCGATTCGCCTCTCGTTCGACTACGCATTCCTGACGGACGGCTGGTTCAATCAACAGGCCCTGCCCGATGCGTTTACTGCCCGCCTGCTCGATCCGGTTACGCTCATGCCGATTCTCGCGACGACCGGCCGGAGCGACTACTTCTACCACGACGCCCGGGGGGAATCCGACAGCCTCGTCTTCGCTCCGATCGCCGTCACCCGCACGCCCGTCAGCGATCCGCTCCGCCCCGATTGGTATACCATCAGCCTCGACGTCTCCTCACTGACGGCGGGCACCAGCGTCCGGCTCATGTTCGAGCTGCTCGGCGGTGACAACGGTCAGCAGACGCTGGCTGCCGTCGACGGCGTGAGCCTCGGCTTCCGCGAAGAACCGATCATTCCGGAGCCGTTGACCGTCGGCCTGGTCGCCGCGGCCCTGGCCGCCCTGTCGTACCGCTACGGCCGTCGCGAAACGGCCTCTCCAAGTCAGACCTGAAGCGGCGGCAGTTGATCCGTCCTGCCCTCGGCCGATCGCGGCGCCGGCGTCCCGTCGCACGTCCGGTCGCTCAGTCCCCGGCCTGCATTGTGGTTCCGCACGCCGCCCCATTCCCTGAAGAAGAAGGGCGAACGCTTGCTTTCGAATCAGCGATGCCATTTGCCAGTGTCATGAGGGACTACTTGTAAGGGTATCGAAGCTTTCGGAACAGAACGCGATCTCGGCATGTGCGAACCTCCTCGGCGCACGCACGGTCAGTGACCGCGATGCAAAGCGCTTCCGGCCGCACTGCCGACCGCCGGCGGGTCCTCGTACCAAACGAGATGGGCGAGACGTATTGTAACGCGAGCGGCGCGATTCGAACGCGCGACCTGCGGTTTAGGAAACCGCTGCTCTATCCTGCTGAGCTACGCCCGCATGAGCATGTGCCCGTTATCCGGGGGACGGGCCGATCCAGCCCCCATATTGCACTCCACACGGGGCTGCGGCCGAAGGCCGTGCTACGGCACTGTGAACGGGCGAGACTGTCCGACCGAGAACGGCACTCGGCGTCCGCGTCGTCCCGCCTGTACGTTCGTAAGCCTATCCGAAATCAGTCGTTCCGACAAGTCATCGGCGACGCCGGACGGTTCCGCTCGGCCTCGCCGCGCGATCGATCTCGGCGCGGCGGGCGCAACGACGGGCGCGGCGGGCCGGGGTTGGCTTGGGCGTCATCGCCTGCTCGATCAGGTCGCACAGGATGTGGTAGGCAACCTGGTGAATCTCCTGGATGCGGTCGCTCGATTCATGCGGGACGCTGAGGCAGTGTGCGCAGAGCGGCTTGAGGGCCCCGCCGTCGCTTCCGGTGAAGCCGACCACAATCGCGCCGAGCCTGCGGGCGACCGCGGCAGCGGCGAGGATATTGGCGGAGCGGCCCGACGTGGAGAAGAGCCAGACGACGTCGCCCCGGCGCACATGCGCCTCGATCTGACGCGCGAAGACCCGCTCGTAGCCGTAGTCGTTCGCGACGGCGGTCAGGGCCGAGGTGTCCGTCGTCAGAGCGACGGCCGGCAATGCCGCCCGCTCCCGCCGAAGACGCCCGACGAGTTCGGCCGCCACGTGCTGCGCGTCGGCTGCGCTGCCGCCGTTGCCGGCCAGGTAGAGCCGCTTCCCGGCGCGGAAGGCCCGGGAGGTCCGCCGGGCGATCCGGACGAGCAGGCCCTGCTGCTGCGCGAGGGCGGCGGCGCAACGTTCGTGATCGGCGAGAGCGGACTGGATCGTCGGGTTCACTGGGGGGGGCTTCCCTTTCGGATGCGTTCGAGCAGGCCGGTCGTGCTGTAGCCCTCGAGGAGATCGAGCAGCACGACCCGGCCGCCGTGCGATTCCACGAACTCCCGCCCGACGACGCCCTTGTCGGACCAGTCGCAGCCCTTCACGAGAACGTCGGGGCGGATCTTGCGGATAATCTGTTCGGGAGTGGGTTCGTCGAAGATGACGACGTAATCGACGTACTGAAGCGCCGAGAGCATCTCCGCGCGTTCCTGCTGGTTGCAGATGGGACGATCGGGGCCCTTGGCCAGCGCGCGGACCGAGGCGTCGCTGTTGAGGCCGACGACGACGACAGTTCCGAGCTGGCGGCAGCGGGCGAGGAAGCGGATGTGCCCGGGGTGCAGCAGGTCGAAGCAGCCGTTGGTGAAGACGATCGAGTCGCCGCGCTGCCGGCGCAGAGCGAGTTCGGAGACGAGTTCGTCGGCGCTTCGCTGCTTTCCCGCGCCGTCGCCTTCGGCGAGGCGCAGGTCGGCGATCACCTCCTCGCGGGTGATGGGAACGCAACCGAACTTCTCGACCTCGAGCCCGCCCGCCACGTTGGCCAGGCGAGCGGCCTCGACCCACGAAGCGCCCGCGGCGACGGCGGCGGCGAGCATGGCGAGGACGGCGTCGCCGGCACCGGTGTTGTCGTAGACCGACCGCGCCCGGGTGGGCACATGCACGGGCTGCTCGCCGCGAAGGCGGAGCAGCGAGCCTTCGCGGTCAAGCGTGACGAGCAGGGCCTCGATGTCGAGGCCGTCGGCGAAACGGGCGGCGGCGGCGCGGATCGTCTCGAAGCGGTCGTCATCGAGGCCGGCGGCGAGGCAGAACTCGCTGCGGTTGGGTGTGAGCGCGGTAGCCCCGCGGTACTTGCCGTAATCCGGGATTCGTGCCGGATCGACGAGGACGGGCTTGGCGTGTTCGCCGGCGAGGCGGATGAGCTGCCGGCAGAGGGCCTCGCTCACGACGCCCTTGTCGTAGTCCTCGATGCAGACGACGTCGACGGCGGGGACGAACCGCCCGATGATTTCGAGTAACCGCGCTTCGTCGTCCGGGGCGAGGGGCTCGGACGATTCGTCGTCGAGGCGGAGCAACTGCTGGCGATGGCGATGCTGGGCGAGGCCCACGAAGCGCGTCTTGGTGGTGGTGGGGCGGTCCATGACGGCCAGGACGCCCCGCGTGCCGATCTCCATGTCGTCGAGCATGGCGCGGATACGGTGTCCTTCGTCGTCCAGACCCACCACGCCGCCGCAGGTGACCTTGAGGCCCAGCGTCACGAGCGAGGCGGCCACGCTTCCCGTGCCGCCGACGCGCTCCTCGCGGTGTCGCTTCGTGAGCACCGGGACGGGGGCCTCCGGACTGATGCGGTCCGCGTCGCCGTAGATGTAGCGGTCCAGGATCAGATCGCCGACGAGCAGCACGCGCTGCTTGCGGAACGACTCGACGATTTCGACCAGGCGGCCGGCCAAGGCGACGATCCTCGTCTCGCGACAGATCTCACGGCAACGCGAAAATGCTAGGGACGCCGCATCCGCTTGTCAATCGGGGCGCATGTTCGGCGGGGTTTCGTGCCAGGCGCGGGCGGGGTAGCATGGATCGCGTGCCTGCCGGCGATGAGGTCATCATGGCATCGGGGCGATTCGCAAACGACGTTCCGTGCGACCCTGCGGCGATCCGCGTCCGCAATCCGCCGTGGGTCTCGGCCGCCTGTGCCGACGCGCGGGCGTTTGCCCGAGTCGTTGCCGAGCGGGTGCGTCCGGGCCAGCGTGTGCTCGATCTGGGAACGGGCACGGGCATCCTCGCGATCGTTCTGGCGAAGGCCGGCATCGACGTGGTGGCGACGGACATCTCGGCGTCCGCCGTACGCACGGCCCGTGCGAACGCCGCGCGCAACGGCGTGTGCTTTGACTGCTATCAGTCGGACCTGCTGAAGGCGGTGGAGGGGCGGTTCGATCTGATTGCGTTCAACCCGCCGTACAACGTGCGGCGCGACACGCTTCCGGCGAACATCGCGAAGAACCTGCTGCGCCGGATTCCGTGGGTGCAGCGGAACTGCGGACGGATGATGCCCCCGGCCGTGGTGCGGTTTCACCAGCAGCTCCTCCGGCGCATCGCGGAGGAGTCGCCGTCGCATCTGACCTCCGGCGGGTACGTGATGCTTCACGCGTATGCGGCGGAGGCCGAGGCGTGGCGCAAGGCCCTGCCGGCGGGATTCGACGCGGCGGTCGTCGAGCATCCGGCGTTGCGGGAGTTCGGGACGGTGGCCGTGGTGATGTATCCGCCGCCGGGATCGACAGGTTGACCGTCAGGAGACGAAGCACAAAGGTGCAGATGGTGTCAGGAACCCTTCGACTGCGCAAGCATCTTACCTCTGGAGCGCGCCACGCACGAGCGAGGCGGCTTTCGCGGGCGGAAGGTTCCTGACACCGTCGGTGTCTACGCGGGCTTTCGCGCCGAGACCGTCACGATGTCCAGGAGCGTGACCGGCACGTTCAGCCGGTTCAGCATCGCCGCGCCGGGGAAGCGGGCCGCCCGGCGACCGAAGGAGAAGAGCAATCGCTCGACGAGGTACCGAGCCGTGTACCAGCAGATTTCCCGTTGCACGTGGATCACGCCCAGTCCGGCGCGGTGCAGCAGACGCCGCAGCGAGGGGACCGAGAAGAACCACAGATGTTCCGGCAGGTTGTACAGGTGCCACCGATCGCCGGTCACGCGGGCGGCGAGCGAGCCGATGTCGCCCGTGCTGAGCGTCAGAATGCCGCCGGGTTCCAGGCGCCCGGCAAGCAGGTTCAGCGCTTCGTCGGGTGCGGGCAGATGCTCGATCACATCCCAGAGCGTGATCAGATCGAACCCGCCGTCGATCCGCGCCAGATGTTCCGCGTCGATGGGGCCGGTGACGATCCGCTGATGCAGTTGCTCGCGGCCGTAGCGCGCGGCGAATTCCGAGACCTCCAGGCCGCGGGCGTCCAGGCCTGCCTCAGCCGCGGCCTTTACGAAGAACCCGGGTCCGCAGCCGACGTCCAACAGCCTCCGTGCCGCGGGATGCAGGCGGTGAAGCTGGCCGACCCGCGCGCGGTTCGTGCGCTCCAGGGCGGCGGCCAGGGCGAGATAGTCGCCATAGCCCTTCCGGGCGTCGGGACTCACGAAGTAGGCGTCGTCGTAAAAGGCGCCGGCGTCGAGCTCGACGTTCAGCGTGTGGCCGAGCAGACAGCGGGGGCACTGGCCGATCGCATAGCCGCGGACCCGGCGCAGGAGGCGCAGGCGCGTCCCGCCGCAGGCGAGGCATCGGTCGTATCGGCGGGCTGTGCGCTTCGATGGGTCCACGGAGCGGCTGCTCCAACCGGGCGGCCTGCCCGTCCGCGCGAAAGGCCGGGTAGCCGCCGACCGCGCGACGATACCGGCTCGGCATGGCCCTTTCAAGGAAGCGCGGCGGAATTGACCCCCCGCCGGATGTCGAGTACTACGGCGTTTCGTGATCGCGGATACGCCCGGCCGTCAGCCGCGCCGGGGCATTTCGGGAGTGTTCGGGCATGAACGGCGAAAGAAAAATCGCGTACTTCTCGATGGAGATCGCCCTGGAGACTGGAATGGCGACGTACAGCGGCGGTCTGGGCGTGCTCGCGGGCGACACCGTCCGCTCGGCCGCCGACCTGAAGGTGCCGATGGTCGCCGTCACGCTGCTGCATCGCAAGGGCTACTTCTATCAGCGGCTGGACCCGAGCGGCTGGCAGACGGAGGAGCCGGTGGAGTGGGTGGTGGATGATTACGCCGACGAGGAGAAGGCCAGGGTCTCCGTCGTAATCGAGGGCCGCACCGTCGTGCTGCGGGCGTGGAGGAACGAAGTCGTCGGGGTATCCGGCGCGACGGTGCCCGTCTATTTCCTCGACGCCGATCTGCCGGAGAACTCCGAGTGGGACAGGGGCCTGACCGGTACGCTGTACGGCGGCGATTCCCATTACCGGCTGTGCCAGGAGGTGATCCTCGGTATCGGCGGCGTGCGGATGCTGCGGGCGCTGGGCTACCGGCAGATCGAGCGGTTTCACATGAACGAGGGGCACGCGAGCCTGCTGACGATCGAGCTTCTCGACGAGCACGCGCGGGCGGCGCAGCGGAACACGATCACCGTCGAGGATGTCGAGGCGGTGCACGAGCATTGCGTTTTCACCACGCATACGCCGGTGCCGGCGGGGCATGACCAGTTCCCGATGGACATGGTGCGGAAGGTGCTCGGGCCGCATCCGGCGTTCGACCTGAAGAACGTCTGTTCATGCGACGGCGTGCTGAACATGACGTACCTCGCGCTGAACCTGAGCCACTACGTGAACGGGGTCGCGAAGAAGCACGGAGAGGTTTCGCGGCACATGTTCGCGCACTACCAGATCGACTCGATCACGAACGGCGTGCACGCGGCCACGTGGGCCTCGCCGTCGTTCGCGGCGCTGTACGACAAGCACATCCCCGGCTGGCGGGAGGACAACTTCAGCCTGCGGTACGCCCTGAGCATCCCCCCGGTGGACGTGTGGACCGCCCACATGGTCGGCAAACGCCGGCTGATCCAGATCATCAACCACGACACGAACATCGGGATGGACATCGACACGCTCACGATCGGTTTCGCGCGGCGTGCGGCGACCTACAAGCGGGCGGACCTGCTGCTGCAGGATGTGGAGCGGCTCAAGGCGATTGCATCGAAAGTGGGGCGGTTCCAGGTGGTGTACGCCGGCAAGGCGCACCCGAACGACACGGCAGGCAAGGAGGTCATCAAGCGGATCTACCAGATCAAGGAGGCGCTCAAGCGTGACATCCCGATCGTGTATCTGCCCAACTACGACGTGGGCCTCGGCAGGTTGATCACGGCGGGCGTCGATGTCTGGCTGAACACGCCGCAGCCGCCCATGGAGGCCTCCGGCACGAGCGGCATGAAGGCGGCGATCAACGGGGTGCCGTCGCTGAGCATTCTGGACGGCTGGTGGATCGAGGGCTGCATCGAGGGCGTGACGGGCTGGGCGATCGGCCAGGACGGGCGCACCCCGGACAAGGGCGACGATCGCACGGAGGACGCCGCCCTGCTCTACGACAAGCTCGAGCGCAAGGTCATCCCCACGTTCTACAACGACCGCGGCAAGTTCATGGACATGATGCTCCACGCGATTGCGCTCAACGGGTCGTTCTTCAACACGCAGCGGATGGTGCTGCAGTACGTGCTGAAGGCGTATTTCTGTTAGCGCCGTTTCCGGTGCGAGAGGTACGCCTCTTGAAGGGCGGATATCCTGTTCGCTTTCCGGCGGGAGCGCTGCCCGCCTCCCATTTCCGCCGCCGGCACGGAAGTCGCCGACCGAAACCTTCAGCGCCGTCTTCGGCGAGCCCCTTGGCCGTGCGACGCGCACCGGCGCCCGCGGCGGCCCTTTCGAAGCTCAAGAGAAACGGGGCCTGCCGGACGGAAGCGGTCCTTGACGCGACGGCATCCGCTTCCGCCCGCGGGGTCGGCCCGCTATACTCGGCCCCCATGTACCCGACGTCACACCTGCATCGTGGTCCCGGTGCGATCGCGCTCATTTCAGGCATGGTGCTGCTGGCGGCGCCGCGATTGCCGGCCCAGACGGCCCGGCCGCAGCCGATTGCGACCGGTCCCGCGGCCACCCGGCCCAACATCGTCGTGATCCTCACCGACGATCAGCGATGGGACTGCCTCGGCTGCGCGGATCAGCCGTACCTCGGCATCCGGACGCCCAACCTCGATCGGCTGGCCTCCGAGGGGGCGCGGTTCCGCAACATGTTCGTCACCACCTCGTTGTGCTCGCCCAGCCGGGCCTCGTTTCTTTCGGGCCTCTACGCGCACACGCACCGGGTGATCAACAACTTCACCGACTTCCCCGCGGACCTGCCGAGCTACCCGCGGCAGCTCAAGGCCGCGGGCTACGAAACGGCCTATATCGGCAAGTTTCACATGGGCGAGCAGAGCGACGAGCCGCGCCCCGGCTTCGATTACTGGGTCACCCACAAGGGCCAGGGCCGCTACTACGACAACGTGTTCAACATCAACGGCCGGCGCGAGGAGAAGAAGGGCTACTACACCACAGTCGTCACGGACATGGCCGTCGAGTGGCTCCGGCGCAGGCATGAGCGCCCGTTCCTGCTGATCCTCGGGCACAAGGCGCCGCACGGCCCGTTCGTGCCTGAAGACAGGTACGGACATCTCTACGACGAGGTGAAGATCGATTACCCCGCAACCGCGTTCGCCCTGGAGGGCAAGCCGAAGTGGATTGAGCAGCGGCTCGATACCTGGCACGGCATTTACGGCCCGCTCTACGGGTTCCGGAAGGACTTCCCCGATCGTTCGTCGGCCGGCGTCCGGGCCTTCGGCGAGTTCGTCCGCCGCTACCTGGGCACGATCCAGTCCGTGGACGACAGCACCGGCCGGATTCTCCGGACGCTCGCGGACACCGGCCGACTCGACAATACGCTGGTGATCTTCACGAGCGACAACGGTTTCCTGCTCGGTGAGCACGGGATGATCGACAAGCGGACGATGCACGAGGAGAGCATCCGTGTTCCGCTGCTCGCGCGCTGGCCGAAGCGGATCAGGCCCGGCACGGTCATCGACGAAATGGTGCTCAACATCGATCTGGCGCCGACCCTGGTGGATCTCGCCGGCGCCGAGGCGTTGCCGAAAACGCACGGCCGCTCCTGGGCGGTGCTGTTGGATCGTGGCGCCACAAGCCCGGAGCAACCGCAGGGGGCCGGATCCGGCGCGAATCCGGGACGCGGAGCCGGCCGTGACGGCTGGCGCACCTCGTGGTACTACGAGTACAACTACGAAAAGCAGTTCCCATACACGCCGAACGTGCGGGGGGTGCGGACGGCCGACTGGGTGTACATGCACTATCCCCACGGCGACGGCGGTCCCGATCGCCACAAGGCCGAGTTGTACGACCTCAAGGCGGACCCGCACGAGACGAGGAATCTGATCGACGATCCTGCGTGCGCCGGGAAACTGGGGGAGTTGAAGGCCGAGCTGGAGCGTCTGATGAAGGACTGCGGCGCCCTGCCCGACAGCATGCCGCTCGATGAGGGTGTGAAGACGGAATTGCCGGAGAAGGCGATTCGCTGAGCGCGCGGCGCCGAGGCGCAGCTCGCCCGGGATTTGCCCGGTTCTCCGGGCACGGCCCGCAATGGCGCCTCCGGCGAGCGCCGGAATCGCCGGACAGACCCGCTCACCGGATTCACGCCGGCCGCCCCTTTCTCGCTCGTGCGGGTATCGATATAATACCGGGTTCTCGCCGCCTGCAGCGAGCCGATACGGGCGCCCCGGGCGGTGGGCGATGCAGGATATCGAGGATTCTGGCGGAGATCATCATGCCCAACTACACGACGGCGGACATTCGCAACATTGCCCTGGTCGGTCACGGCGGTTCGGGGAAAACGACGCTCGGGGATGCCATCCTGCACCTGACCGGCGTGACCAGCCGACAAGGGAACGTTTCCGACAAGAGCAGCTACCTGGATTTCACCGACGAGGAGAAGAGCCGCGGTTGCTCCATCGACTCGGCGGTCATGCATGTCCGGGTGGAGAACAAGGAGATCAACGTCATCGTGACGCCCGGGGCGCCGGACTTCATCGGTCCCGCGATCGCCTCGCTGGCCGGCGTCGAGACGGCCGTCTGCGTTATCTCCGCGGTGGCGGGCATCGAGGTGAACACCCGTCGCATGATGGAGAAGGCCAGGGAGTTCGGCCTGGGCCGGATGATCGTCATCAACAAGATCGACGCGGAAAACGCGAATTGCGAGGAGCTCGTCAGGCAGGTGCAGGAGAGCTTCGGCAAGGCATGCCAGCCCTTCAACCTTCCGAGCGGCGGGGGCGCGTCCGTGGTGGACTGCTTCACGCAGTCGGACGGCAAGCCGGATTTCGGCGATGCCGCCGCCGTGCATGCCGCGCTTGTCGATGCCGTCGTGGAGGCGGACGAGGCCCTGATGGAGGAGTACCTCGATAAGGGCTCCGTGTCCGCGGAGAAGCTCGCCGCCGGCGTGAGCAAGGCCATCGCCTCCGGCAGCCTCGTGCCGATCTTCTTCACGAATGCGCGCGATGCCGTGGGCGTGCGTGAGTTCCTCGCCGCCGTTGCCCGGTATGCGCCCTCGCCGATCACCGGCAAGCGGCGCGTACTCAAGACCGGCGAGGGCGAAACCCCGCTCGACCCGAACCCGGCGGCCCCCTTCGTCGCGCAGGTGGTCAAGATCACCGGCGACCCGAAGAGCAACATCAAGTACTCGCTCCTGCGGGTTCACAGCGGCGCGATCAAGAGCGATTCGCAGATCCTGATCGGCGACGAGCGTCGCGGTCAGCGCCCCGGCGCGCTGCACAAGCTCCAGGGCGCCGAACATCCCGAGATCGATCAGGCCATCGCCGGCGATCTGGTGGCCGTGGCCCGGCTCGATCTGAAGATCGGCAACGTGGTCCACACGGGCACGGCCGGGGAGATCGCGATGCCGACATTCCCCTCGCCGATGTTCGCCGTCGCCATCGAGCCGAAGAGCCGCGGCGATGCGGACAAGGTCAGCGGGGCGCTGGCGAAGTATACGGAAGAGGATCCGTGTTTCATCGCGGAGCGCGATCCGGTGACGCACGAGCTGGTCATCCGCGGGGTGGGCGATCTGCATCTGCGGACGATCCTGAGCCGGATGGCGCACCAGTTCAAGCTCGAGGTGGACACCAAACCGCCGAAGATTCCCTATCGCGAGACGATCCTCGGCCGGGTGTCCGACGTGGAATACACGCACAAGAAGCAGACCGGCGGCGCGGGCCAGTTCGGGCGCGTCGTGATCGGCCTCGAACCGAATGAACGCGGCAAGGGGTACGAGTTCATCGACGAGATCTTCGGCGGGGCGATCGACCTCTCGTTCCGGCCGTCCGTGGACAAGGGCATCCAGGCGCAGATGAAGGAGGGCGTGCTCGCCGGCTACCCGGTCGTGGACGTGAAGGTGCATCTCACCGACGGCAAGACCCATCCGGTGGACAGCAAGGACATCGCGTTCCAGATCGCCGGACGCGAGGCGTTCAAGATCGCCTTCATGCAGTGCAAGCCGGTCCTGCTCGAGCCCATCGTGAACATGGAAGTGACGGTGCCGCAGGAGAGCGTCGGCGACATCACCGGCGACCTTACGCGGCGGCGCGGCCGCACGCAGGGGCAGGACATGCTTCCCGGCGGTTTCGCGGTGATCAAGGCCCAGGTGCCCCTCGCCGAGGTGGCCGACTATCACTCGCGGCTCTCCAGCATTACCGGCGGGCGCGGCAGCTACACGATGGAACTGTCGCATTATGAAGTCGTGCCGGGCAACGTGCAGCAGCAGATCATCGAGCAGGCCAGAAAGGCCAAAGAGGAGGCCCGGGGCCACTGACGCCCGGACCGAAAGCGAAAAGGCGAAAAGGCGGGAAACGCGTCTTTGCGGCGTGTTCCCGCTTTTTCATTGGGCGGTCGCCGGCACAAGGCCGCGCTATACTCGGGTGAAGGTCTGTGCGCCGGGGTGTAACCTTCGGCGCTCCCGCGGGTCTATCGGAAAGGGGCATGTGCCTCGGCGGCCCGGGCCGGCGGGACGATTCCCGTCGGCGCGGGGCCTGAACGAAGTGCATAGACGGCCACACGGGGTTGCGGGCCCCGGTGGCACCTGGAGAGCCGGATGATGAATGACGAGCCCACTCGGACAGAGTCGCGCACGTGGTCCGGCGGGAACATGCTGGTCGCCTTGCTGCTGCTCTTTGCGGTAGGAGGGCTCTACGCGTACGTGACGCGGCCGGCGAAGACGCCCGTCGGTTGGAGCGAAGACTTCGCCGCGGCCAAGGAGCAGGCGGCTCGCGAGGGCCGGCCGATGTTCGTCGACTTCAGTGCCGCCTGGTGCCCGCCGTGCAATCAGATGGCCCGCGAGGTGTTCCCCGTGTCGCGCGTGGCGGATGTGCTGCGCGGCTTCATCCCCGTACATGTGGACGTGGACCGGAACAGCGATCTCGCCGCGACCTTTCGCGTGGAGGCCCTGCCCACGTTCGTCGTGTTGAGCCCGGACGGCCGGGAGGTGTATCGCTTCACGGGGTATCGCAGCGCCGACGAGCTCCTGCTGGAGATCGCCACAGCCCGCAAACGCCTCTGACGCCGGCCCGGACGGACGGGGCCGCCGGGATCGTGCCGGGGCGGCGCGCCCGCGCGCACGGCCGGGGTTGGCAATTCAAGATGTCCCTTCCTCGCGGTCTTACCGGTTGTTGACGGCCGTCGCGGCCTGCGCCCGCGCCCGGGACTTCCGCTCGAAGTATTCCTCGATTTCCTCCAGCGTCTTGCCCTTGGTTTCGGGCATGAAGAACGCGGCCGTGATGAAGTAGACGACCGTGCACCCGGCCCACAGGAAGAACATCGCGTGGAAGCCGTAGTTGCCGACCACCGGGAGGAAGAAGAGCTGGAGCAGGATCTGCACGCCGGTGTTGAGCACCATCGCGATGCCCATGCCGGTGGCGCGGATGCGGGTCGGCATCAACTCGGTCAGCGCCAGCCAGACGCAGACGCCGGGCCCGACGGAGTAGAAGCAGATGAACAGGCAGAGAAGGCACGTGACCAGCCAGCCGGTGGCGGGCGCGGGGATGGGGCCGTACTTGGCGCGCAGAATCGTGAGTTTCCCCCTGTCCTTCTCCGTCTTCTCGATCACCATCCTCCCATCGGGGAGCGTCTTGAACTTCTCATCCACCATGGGCTTGATGGTCAGAGTCCGGCCCTGTTCGTCCTTGGCGTTGGAGAAGGCGGACGCCACGGCCTGCCGGAAGTATCCCTGATCGTCCGCGTAACGATAGAGCACATTCAACTGTGCCGGGCGGTCGCCCTCCATCGTGCCGAGTGTCGCCGCGTCGACCTTCACGGAAAGCTCACGGCCATCCGCGGAGATCTGCCGGGCGACCTTGTCCGCGATGTCCACGCGCTTCGCTTCAAACTGACGGTACACAAAACCGCAGGTCAGCAGGGAAACGATGACGCCGAACGTGCCGACGGACAGCAGCACCTTGCGCCCGAGACGATCCACCAGCGCCGCGCCCACCAGGGTCATGGCGCAGTTGATGGACATGAGGATCACGCCGCTCCGCGAGGCCTGCACATCGCTCATGCCGGAGCCCTGGAAGATCACGGCGGAGAAGGCGATGATGGAGTTGATGCCGGTGGCCTGATTGCAG
Source organism: uncultured Planctomycetales bacterium (assembly GCA_964653435.1). Taxonomy (GTDB): domain Bacteria; phylum Planctomycetota; class Phycisphaerae; order UBA1845; family PWPN01; genus CAZMVY01. The sequence goes on from CAZZFA010000004.1 coordinate 94,428, forward strand.
GCCAGCACGATGCACGCGATGATGAAGGGGACAACATACTTGTACTGCAAAAGGGAAGAGAGGAAGTCGCGGATTCCGGTGGTTTCCGTCTGTCTGGCGGCGACCTGGCCCATCTCCGACATTTCCAGCCTCGTCTCCTCCTCGCTGCGCGACCGGCGGAGGATGCTTTCCGCCTCCGCCGCCCGGTTGCGCCGGAACAGCCAGCGCGGAGATTCCTTCAGAAACAGCGCGCCGATCGTGTAGAGCAGACCGGGCACCGCGGCCGTGAGGAACATGTTGCGCCAGGCCGCACTGTCGGCGGCGAAGATCTTCGCCGTGTCGCCGCCCGCTGCTTTGACCGCCGCATCATGCCACGCCGCAAAGACGAACCCGATCAGCAGGGCCGCCAGCAGGCCCACGGTCATCAGAAACTGGAAGACCGACGTGCCGCGCCCGCGGATGGCCGCCGGCAGGGACTCCGCCATGTACAGCGGCACCACCACGCAGAGGACGCCGCCGGCAAGCCCCATCAGCAGCCGCGCCAGCACCAGCGACAGGAAGCCCTGCGAGGTGTAGATGAGCGCGATGCTCACGACGAACATCAGCCCGCCGGCGATCATCATCTTCTTGCGCCCGATCCAGTCGGCGCACATGCCCGCCACCAGCGACGCCGCGAAGCCGCCGATGGAATACATGGCGACAACGAAGGAAAGCTCGCCCTCCGTCACGTTGACGGTCTTGTCCAGATAGAGCAGCGCTCCGGCGATGATGCCGAAGTCCACGCCCGTCAGCAGGCCGCCGAGGCCGGAAATCAGCATCAGGTAGGCGAGAAACACCTTTCTGCGGGGGTCTGTGGTGCTCCGACTGTCGGGTGTGGTCGTGGCGATTGTGCTCATTTCATCGTCCCTGTACTCTCAAGACGCTATCCATCAAGAGGCCGGCATCGTTTTCGGCGAACGGGTCACGCCCCCTCGGGGGACGGGCATCGTACGTGTTTGGCGGTGCAGCGGAACGTCATTCCGAGGGAGCGAAGCGACCGAAGAATCCGGCCTGTGCTCTGCGGGGGCTCTGCTCGCGCAAAAGCCTACGCACATCGGACGCCGGATTGTTCGGCCCCTGAATGGGCCTCAGAATGACGCGATGCACGCGAAACGCGTAGCGAGCATCTGTCTCACCTCCTGGCGCGTGGGCCACCCGCCCTCATTCCCGCCGCCGGCACATCAGTCGCCGGGCTAAGGTGGCGCCGTACGGACGGCGACATTCTACGGGGCGGCAATCCGAAGGCAAAAGTCAAGCTGCCGGTACGCCGCGATGTCGGCCACTTCCGCCCGCGTCACGGGCCGGCCGTTCAGTGTCACGCCCGCCGTCTCCCCCGCGGCGACCGGTGTGATCGTCACGTTCAGCGGTACCGCGACGAACCCGCCGCGACCGTCGGCCTTGTGCAGAATCCGTCGCAGGCAGTACCGGCCGCCGAACGAAGAAGGCAGACCGGGCTCGATGCGAAGGTCGGGTTGACCCGGATCGTGCAGCGCCAGCTTCAGACCGGCGATCATCTCCAGCAGATCAAACATCCAGTCCATGGACCCGCTGAGGCCGAAGTTCATACCGGCGCCGCAATGAGGGTCGTCGGGATCGCACGCATAGCTGTTCGAGGTCTGGTCAAAGGGACCGCACAGTTCCGGGCCCCGGGCGATCGACAGCACGGGCTTGAATTGTTCCCACGCGGTGTCCGCCTGGCCGGGCACGCCGAAGCGGAAAAAGTGCATCATGACCTGGGCATGGTGATACTCGCCGTTCTCGGCGCAGCCGGGCGGCAGCATTCCGAGACGGCCGACCAGACGGCATGCCCTCTCCGTATTCGCGACCGGCGGGGCGTAGAGGTTGAAGCCGTTTGTCGGGGAGAAGCAATGCCGGTCCACACTCGCCAGAAGGGCGCGGATCATCGCGTCGCGCTCCGGCAACGGCGGCAGCCACGGCGCCGTCGTCTGCAACAGGGCCAGGCCCCAGGCGCAGGACGTAATCACCGTGCGTGGCGTTCCGTCGAACTCGCGCTCCGCGCAGCGCGAGCCGAGGGTGTAACCGGTCTGGCCGCGCGCATAATCCGGCTCGGAGCCGTCCGCCTTGAGTTGATGGATCGCATCCACGAACTGCCCGGCCGGCTCCCACGCCCAGCGGAGGATGGCCGCTCGCAGGTCCGCGGCGAACTGCCGAAGCGCCGGCATCTCGCGATCCAGCCGGGGCGTGTGGAATCCGCAGGCATTCAGCACCTCGATGGCCGCAGTGAGGGAGCAGAAGACGTGACAGGAGAGCCGGACGAGGACGCCGCGCCCCTCGCCGCGCGTGGTGTTGTCGCCAACGCGGCGGGTGCCGAACATGTCCACGGGATCGGCCCAGTCGCCGAACATGGCCTGAATCATGCCGTACGGGCTGTCCGCCGCCTGCCGCCGGTAACAGGCGAAGATCTCCAGCAGCACCTCCCACACCGGCAATCGCTCGTCGTGGCCGACGAGGGCGCTGGTCTCCGGCGTGTCGGGCGCGGTGAGGCGTACGGTGGGAACGGTTTCTGAAAGAATGGAGCAGTCGCCGGTCTCGCGCAGATAGTGCAGAAGCGCATCTACCATCCAGACGGCGCTGTCGTTGTACGGGCGATTGTCATTGGGCACCGGCTTCGTGCGGTCGAGCCATCGCTCGGGGTACTGGCGCGGGAACATGCCGTGCAGCTTCTCCCGGCGCGTCAGCGGACGGACGCCGGCGGGAATCGGTTCCGTCACGGTGCGGTAGAGGAAACTCATTGCATGGAGCAGGTCGGCGCGAACGCGGGCGGGGTCCGCCTTGAGCATGGGCCACATGTCCTGCGCGCGATCCCGCGTGCCCAGTTCGATGCCGTCGGCCAGGCGGGCGCCGTGGGCGCGGCAGTTCTCGTACAGTTCGCTCACGCCCGCCCACAGGGAATTGAGATAGCAGGCGACGGCAGGCTCGGCGGGAATGGCGACGCGGAATCCGGTCGCGGGCGACTCCGGGACGGCCTGCGTCGGCGACGCCGATTGCTCGAGGCAGGCGGCCACGTCGCAGGTGCGCCGCAGCAGGTTCCGGGCTGCGCCGGCGAACGCGGCGGCGACGGCCCGGTAGCCCGTGCCGTCGCTGCGCATCTCGTCCGCGAAGCGCTCCAGCACCTCGGGCGAGGTCACATAGAGCAGTGCTTCTTCGAGCACGGCGTACTCGCCCGGAGCCAGGCGAACGCGCCGCTGCACGGCGGTGATGGTCGGGCTGGAGAAGCGATTGAAGGCGGCGGGATCGCCCGGCAGCGGCAGGAGCCCTCCGCGGCGCACGGCGGCCGGCAGCAGGCTGGTCGCGGCGGAGTCGCCGATAAAACGAAACGCGTCGCAGGTCGCTTCGCCCGCCGTGAGGTTCGCTTCAGCGCGGGCGGAGAGCCGCTTCAGTTGGAGCGAGCCGGGGACCGGCACGACGGAGGCGACGACCAGTTCATCGGGACTGAGCGGCAGGCCGCGATCGTACCACGCAGACTTGTTGTAGCTGAAGCGCTGGGTGCCCATCAGGTTGAAGAAGCTCCAGAGCTGACCGGAAACGTTCTGCCGCCCGGCATTGTGCAGCTCGCAGCGACGCAGCAGTGCCGGTCCCGAGTCCGTCAGCACCATCGAGAAGGCCACGGCGGTTTCCAGACGCACCGCCGGGCTCGGCGCGAAGGCCGCCGTGAACCAGAACGCGCCGCCCGACCTGGTGAGCTTGACGAGTTTGATGGCGACGGGTTCGAGATTGAGGTTTCGCTGCGGGTTGACCAGGGAGGCAACGGACGGCCCGGCGCCGTCTTCGTTATCGAGCCGCAGCCAGAGATCCTGCGAGGGTACGCCGATCTCGCGCTTCTCCACAGGGTCGAAGTGCCCGCGCAACACCTCCACATCTAGGCCGTCGGCGCTTCGAACGCGGAACTCGACGGAACCGTTGGACATGAACGTGGCCTTCGCCCCGCCCCGGCTGTCCACGAGCACGCTCGGGCAACCGGTCGGATGCCTCGTGTAGATGACTTCGCCGTCCGGGCCGTATCCGCCGTGTCCGCCGGCGGCGGGCCAGGCGACGGTCAATCCACGGACGCCCAGTACCTCTTCGCGAAACGAAACGCCCATCAGGACGACCTTTCCGGTGGGTCCCACCGCACCCGTTCAAGTGCCTTCTTGCGAAGCGAGCTTCTGCACAGTGTTCTTTCCCGCAGTCGAATCGGCACGCAATGGCGTGGCCTGCTCTGCTTTTCCGCGGCGCCGTTTCGCCGCTTGTGATGCGGACCGACGCGCAAGGCGAATGAGACGCACCGGTCGAAAACGGCGATAGCCTTCCCCGGCCGCGTCGCCCGGGGCCGGGCGATTACGGTACAACATCGCCCCGTCGGCGCCAATCGGCCTGGGGACCGTCCTGCCGTTTCAGAAAGGTGTTCAATGGAGCGCCCCAAGGCGGCCTTCGGCCGCAACCGAACACGGCCGCGCCGGCGGCCGTCATGCTGAGCGAAGCGAAGCATCTGGCTTCTCTGCGCCAATCAGCCGGATTCTTCGTCGCTGCGCTCCTCAGAATGACGGGTCGCGCCACCGCCGCAGCGCGATACATGCGCGCAAGGCGCGCAAAAAGACGCCACGCAAGACTCTACTCGTCTCCTTTTCGCCGACGGTAGCTCCGTCCCCGCACGTCCGCCCGCGACAACTTCGCGACGCGCCGCCGGGCCGCAGACGCCCCAACGCTTGCGGGCTGAAGAAGGCGATTGTCGGGCGATTCCTCGATCGGCGGTCGAAGCGGCCCCGCACGGTTAGGACATGCCACACTCACTGCACGAGTGGGTAAGCGGCGCGGGCCGTCCCGTGCCGGGCGATGGGCGGGCGTTGAAAGTAGCACGGATGTCCCGTAAGATTCCGCGTCGCCCTCCTGGCACCACGAGGCGGTACATGAGTCTGGTCCGTACGATCCGAACCACCGATCCGGACGCGCGCCGGCAACTGGCCGACCTGCGCAAGCCGCTGCTTCTGGAACAGCTCCTGCAGGATTCGCCGGAACTGCAGGCGGTCCGGCAGATCATCGACGACGTCCGCCGCCGAGGCGATCAGGCCGTCGCCGAGACCACCCGGCGCGTGGATGTCGTGGAGCTTGACCCGGCGTCGTTTCGCGTGCCGCCGGAACAGATCGTCGCAGCTCACCAGGCGATGGACCCGGTCCTTCGGACCGCTGTTCGCCGGTCGATCGATCAGGTCCGTGAGTTTCAGGAGCACATCCTGAGCCGGACGCGCGAGCCCCTTCGCCGCAAGGGCTGTACGCTCCAGGCTCGGCTCCTGCCGATTCATCGAATCGGGGTTTGCGTGCCCGGCGCTGCGGCGCCGCTGCCCTCGTCGGCGATTCACTGCGTGGTCCCGGCGCAGGTTGCGGGGGTGAGGGAAATCGCAATCGTTGCCCCGCCGCGACACAAGGGGACGGTGCATCCCACCATCCTGGCCGTGGCGGCCGAGTTGGGTGTGACCGAGGTGTATCGGGTGGGCGGTCCGCAGGCCGTGGCGGCCCTGGCGATCGGCACGGCGTCCATACCGCGCGCGGACAAGGTCGTCGGGCCGGGAAGCATCTATACGCAGCTCGCCAAGCGGCTCTGCTACGGCATGACCGACATCGAGATGTTCGCCGGGCCGAGCGAGGTGGTCGTAATCGCCGACGAGGCGGCCGTGCCGGCGCATGTGGCGGCGGATCTGCTGGCGCAGGCCGAGCACGACCCCGGCGCTGCGATCCTGCTGACGCCGAGCGAGAAGCTCCTGGCCGAGGTCCGGCGGGAAGTGGTGGTGCAGGTCACGTCTCTGTTGCGGCAGGAGGGCACGGTCCGGGCGCTGGAACGCTACAGTGCGCTGGTCCTGGTGCGCGACCTCCACGAGGCCGTGGAACTGACCAACGAACTGGCGCCCGAGCACGTGCAGATCGAGACGCGCAATGCCGATGAGCTCGTGGACCGCGTGGTGAATGCCGGGGCGATCTTCGTCGGCGGGCACGGCACGGAGGCGGCGGGCGACTACGTGGCAGGCCCTTCGCACGTCCTGCCGACCGGCGGCAGCGCCCGCTTCTGGAGCGGGCTGTCGTGCAACGACTTCCTCCGTCGAACGAGTATCATCCGCTACGACGCCGACGGCCTGGACGCCGACGCCGACGCGATCATCGCGATCGCCGAGGCGGAGGGCCTGACCGCGCATGCGAACAGCGTGCGCGTGCGTATGCGCAAGTAAACGCCCGCGCCCCGGCAGCCGCGCCAGAGGCATGTCGTGTGCCCGCGCGCCGCAGGCCGGTTCCTTTGCGGTTCTCCGTGCCGGGTCGGATTGACGTCCTCGGGCGGCGGGCATAAGCTCGCCCCGCCATGAAGCCTGTCACGCGCATCACCAACGCACGGCTGCGGGACCATCGCGACCTTGTCGACATCGTCATCGCGGACGGCCGGATCGCCTCGGTTGCTGCGTCGGCAAGGCCCGGCCGGCCGGGGCCGGGCAAGGGCACTCACCGCGGAGCGACGATCGACGCCGCGGGCGGTCTCGTCCTGCCGAGTCTTTTCGACAATCACCTCCACCTCGACCTCGCCCATTCGGTCGACGCCGTGCCGGAAAACAGGAGCGGCACGCTGCTCGAGGCGATCGGTCTCTGGGCGAAGGCGAAGGCGAAGATGTCGCCCCAGAGCGTCTGCGAGCGGGCGATGCGGGCGATCGGCGAGGAGGTCGCCTTCGGCACGGGCTACATTCGCAACCACGTGGACGTCGGTTCGACGGCCGGCCTGCGGCTGTGCGAGGGTGTGCTGGCGGCCCGCGAGCGGATGGCGGACCGGGTGGACATCCGTCTGGTGACGTTCCCGCAGGACGGCGTGGTCCGCGATCCCGGTGCGATCGACCGGATGCGCGAGGCCATCCGGATGGGCTGCGACCTCGTCGGCGGCATCCCGCATTTCGAGCGGACATACCAGGACAGTTGCCGTCAGATCGACATGATCTTCGACCTTGCCGAGGAACTCGACTGCGACATCGACTGCCACATCGACGAGACGGACGCCCCCGAGTCACGCTGCGTCGAGTACCTCGCGGCCAGGACGATCGAGCGCGGCTGGCAGGGGCGCGTCAGCGCCTCGCACGTCTGTGCCCTCGCCTCGTATACGGACGTGCACGCGAAGAAGGTGATCGACAGCCTCGCGGAGGCGCAGATCACGGTCGTGACGAACCCGCAGGTGAATCTGCACCTTCAGGGGCGGTTCGATACGTATCCGAAGCGCCGCGGCCTGACGCGGGTGCGGCAGTGTCTGGCGGCGGGGGTTAACGTCGCGATGGGCCAGGACTGTATCCGCGACCCCTTCTATCCCTTCGGTACCGGCGCGATGCTCGATGTCGCCCACACGCTTGTCCACGCGGATCACCTCGCCACGCCGAAGCAGGTGGAGGCCGTCGCCGACATCCTCACCATCAACGCCGCGAAGAGCTGGCATCTGAACGATTACGGCGTCGCCCGGGGCAAGGTTGCCGATCTGATCATCCTGCCGGTCGATTCGATCCACGAGGCGATCCGCCTGCGGCCTCGCCCGACGGCCGTGCTCAAGCATGGCAAGCCGGTGTAGACTCTTGCATCGCAGCTTCTGCGCGCCTTGCGCGGGGGGGGCGCCTTGCGCGTACGTATCGCGCTGCGCCGGTAGCGCCACCCGTCATTCTGAGGAGCGCAGCGACGAAGAATCTGGCTGATTG
>CAZZFA010000005.1:0-99722 GCA_964653435.1 uncultured Planctomycetales bacterium
TGACGGGTGGCGCCACCGCCGCAGCGCGATCCATGCGCGCAAGGCACGCGGCGCGCAAGATCCACCGCGCGCAAGATGCACCGCGCACAAGGCGCATTGCGCACAAGGCGCATTGCGCACAAGGTGCATTGCGCACAAGGTGCATTGCGCGCAAGGCGCACCGCGCGCAAGATGCACCGGGCACAAGGCGCGCCGCGCGCGAGGCGCACAAAAGGCGCGACGCAAGACTCTACGCATTCAATCGCTGGGACCGGGCGCTCATCCCGCTCTTGCCTTTGCGATCTGCCGGGCCGGCTTGAGCCAGGCTTCCCACGCCTTCGCCATACACGCACCGCAGGTACGGCCATGCACCCATCCTTCCTCAGCAGCCCTGCCGCCCGTTCGTCGGCCACGAGCGCCGGTTACCGCTGCTGGCGAGATGGCGGGAAACGCAATAGCATTGCTCCGCGAGGTTCGGCCGCGCCGGTTACCTCGTTTCGGGGGAGGCGGCCGACCGATCGGTCTTCGCACGGAGACGAGAGTATGCTGCCGTGGCGTCTTGTCGTTGTCATCGTCTTGGCCGGCGCGGTTGCGGGGGCGGCCCGTACCGCCGCTGTTGGCAGGTCCCCCGGCCCGTTCGAGGGCCGGTACTTCCGCGGCGCCGGGGATGTGGAGTATCTGGAGCTCCTTGACATCTCCCGACGGATGTTCGAGCCGGACCCCGAGTTCCAGAACATGCCGATGCTTTACACCCCGGCCTGGAACGGATTGGTCGAGGGGCCGACATGGGACGCCTGGTGGATCCAGAACAGCTACGGCACGACATATGCCGCGCTGCCGTTTTACACGGAGCCGTTCGTCACGTTCCTGCAGAACTCCCAGGACCTGTGGTTCGATCAGATGGGTGATGGGAAACGCAAGGGGGCCGGCCCGCCGTTCGACTGGGTTGCCCCGGACGGATGCCTGTGCGATGCGGCCCGGCCGGGCTGGATCGTCTACAAGCAGGGCGACGGACGGACGGCGCTCCACGACTGGGGCATGGAGTTCACGGCCGCGGGGGTACTCATGCAGGCCGAACTGCTTCTGATCGGCCGCGATGCCCCGGCCATTGCACGGTATCTTCCCAAGCTCGAACGATCGGCCGACTTCATCGAAACCCGACGCGATCCGAAGAACGATCTCTTCCTCGCGGGGCCGGCCGGCAACCTGCTGGCGCCGAGCTACGCCGGGTGGAAGAAGCCCGACGGCACATATGATAAGGCCTATCTCACCGGTCTGTCGGTTACCTACGTCGCGGCGCTCGAACGGCTGATCGAGCTGGAGAAACTGGCGGGCAATGCGGACAAGGCTGCGGCGTATGCGGAGCGATGCCGCCGGGCACGGAAAGGGTTGTCCCTGCTGACGACGGAGGAGGGGTACCTGATCCGATCGCTCGATCCCGACGGCGTCCGGCACGGCGTATACGGGGCGGCGAAGCATGGCTACTTCGAGGCGTCGCCCAACCACGATGCGATTGCTTTTCGGGTGGCTGACGACGCGCAAGCCGCCGCCATCTACGCGAAGATCGCGTCGATCCCGGGGCTTCGCCCTCATGCCTTCATCATCGCGAACTACCCGTCGCTTGACGACATGTACGAGGAACCCCGGGGGCTGTGGGGCTTCGGCACGTGGGTCAACGGCGGGCACTGGTCAACATGCGAGGGGCGGATGATCCTCGGATACTATCGGCTCGGGAAATATGAGGATGTCCGCCGGTCGATGCACCAGTTGATGAAGTTCGCGCGACAATTCCGTATGGACAACCCGCTGACGGAGTTCGGCAACAACGTCTACCAGCCGCACGAACCGATCAACCTCTGCTACGACACGTTTGCGCCGGCGGCGGCGATGATCCGGGGCCTGTTCGAGTACCTTTATCGGGCCGACGGCCTGACGATCCTGCCGCATATCCCGCCGGGCATCACCGAGCTCGAACAGCGGTTTCCGATCCGCTTCGGTGCGAAGAGGCTCTATCTTCGCACCGTCGGCACCGGCCGGGTCACGGCCGTGTACGTGGACGGCAAGCGATGGTCGGCGCATGACGCGGCCTCAATCTCGCTTCCGTACGAGCAGACGCCCGACGTTGCGATGGTCGAGGTTGTTCTCGGCGAGGCGAGGCCGGCGCTTCATGCCGCCCCTGTCATCAAACCCGCGTCGATCGAACCGCTGCCACCGGCGGACGACGATGTGTGGAAGAGGCCGGCGGCTTCGGAAAGCAGTCCGTCGCACGGCGGGCAAACGCGGCCTTCACAGCCCGGCTCTTCGTTGCGCGAGATCGCCGAAAGAATCCACAGGTTTCACGAGGCGCTGGTCGCGGCCGGGCCGGCGGAGACATATGAGGCGGCCCATGCCCGACTCGCCCTCGCGTTCATCGGCGCGATGCGGGATCGACAGCGGATGCTGGCCGAGGGCCGTCTGAAGCCGCTGCCCGACCCGCGAAGGGCGGCCGCCGCGGAACAATCCTACTACGATACAGCGGTCAGGCTGTGCGAGGGACTCCGCAAGACGGTTGCGTCGTATGAGAGCTCCGCTGACCCACACAAGCGACGGGTGTACGAGATCTGGTACGGCTCGCGGTAGTAGAGTCTTGCGCCGCAGCTTTTGCGCGCCTTGCGCGCGGCGAGCCTTGCGCGTTTGTAGCGCGATGCGGCGGTAGCGCCGCCTGTCATTCTGAGGAGCGCAGCGACGAAGAATCCGGCTGATTGGCGCAGGCAAGCCGGATGCTTCGCTTCGCTCAGCATGACGGGGGCCGGCGCGGCCGTGTTCGGTTGCGGCCAAAGGCCGCCTTGGGGCGTCCGGCGGATAACGGGCGGCCGGTCGGCTTCGCGGCTTGCGCCTGCTCATCAGGGATGCGAACAACCGCAGTCCCTGCCTACTCATGCGAAAAATCCGGTTGACAATTCGCCCGAGCTGCCTTCAATCGGTCGGCGGCGGTGTCGGTCAGGGATGGCCGCCGGTGCCGCGACCGAGCTTGCAGGAGTGGTGAGGCGTGAAGATCCACGAATACCAGGCGAAGCACATCCTCCGGGAGTACGGCATCCCGGTGCCCGAAGGCGTGATGGTCACAAGCCCGGAGGACGCCGTGCGTGCGGCGGGAACCATGCACTTTCCCGTCGTGGTCAAGGCACAGGTGCATGTGGGCGGACGGGGGAAGGCCGGTGGGGTGAAACTCGCCCACGACGCCGACGACCTGAAGCGGCATGCCGCGGCCATTCTCGGGATGAAGATCAAGGGCGGCACGGTCCGCCGCCTGCTCGTCGAGCCCGGCATCGCCATCCAGAGAGAGATCTACGTGGGCATGGTCATGGACCGGGCCCGGCGGTATCCGTGCCTGATGGCCAGCGCCGCCGGCGGCGTGGAGATCGAGCAGGTCGCCGCGGAGACGCCGGAGAAGATTCTCAGGATTCACATCAAGCCGTCGCTGGGGCTGCGGGAATACCAGGTGCGGCGGGCGGCCGGTTTTCTCGGCATCCCGACCGGCGCGACGAAGGCGTTTGCGGCGGTCCTGAGCGGCCTCTACCGCATATTCATGGAGAAGGACTGTTCACTGGCGGAGATCAATCCGCTCGTGCTCACGGTCGACGGCAACCTGATCGCATGCGATGCAAAGATCAACTTCGACGACAACGCCCTGTTCCGGCATCCTGAGCATGAGGAACTTCGAGACGATACGGAGGATGAGCCGCTCGAGGTGGAAGCCCGCCGGGCGGGTGTCAGCTACGTGAAGCTGAACGGCCGGATCGGATGCATTGTCAACGGGGCGGGGCTGGCGATGGCTACGATGGATATCGTCAAGAACTTCGGCGGTGAGCCGGCGAACTTCCTCGATATCGGCGGGGGGGCCAGAGCCGAGCAGGTGACACAGGCCCTTCGGATCGTCACGAAAGATCCGGCGGTCAACACGGTGTTCTTCAACATCTTCGGCGGCATCGTGCGGTGCGATCGGGTGGCCGAAGGCATCCTGGAGGCCCTCAGGCAGCTCGACCGGAAGATCCCGATCGTGATCCGACTGGTCGGCACGAACGAGGACAAGGCACGCGAGTTGCTGAAGGGTACGAACCTCATCGCCTGCGCGACGATGAGCGAAGCGGCGAAGAAGGCGGTCGAGGCGAGTGGGAAGAAAGCGACGTAGCGTCGAAGGAACGAAGGGACGGGGCGCGCTGGCGGTACCGAAGTAACGGAGCAACGGACGAACGGATCCCGGTTCCATGAGTATTCTCGTTGACAAGAACACGCGGCTGTGTATTCAGGGGATCACGGGCAACGAAGGCCGGTTTCACGGCCGGCAGATGATCGAATACGGCACGCACGTCGTCGGCGGAGTCACCCCCGGCAAGGGCGGCCAGACGAGCCTGGACCGGCCCGTGTTCAACACCGTGCATGAGTGCGTCGCCGCGACCGGTGCCAACGCGAGCGTCATCTATGTACCCGCGGCGTTCGCGCCGGATGCCGTCCTGGAGGCAATCGACGCCGGCCTGAAGCTCGTCGTCTGCATCACCGAGGGGATCCCGACGCGCGACATGGTGGACGTCTTCTGGGAGGCACGGGCCAACGGCGTGACGCTGATCGGCCCGAATTGCCCGGGCGTGATCACGCCGGGGCAGTGCAAGGTGGGCATCATGCCCGGACACATCCACAAGCCGGGGCGGGTGGGCGTGATCTCGCGATCGGGGACGCTGACATACGAGGTGGTGAACGAACTGACGACGAACGGCCTGGGCCAGTCCACCTGCATCGGCATCGGCGGCGACCCGATCATCGGCACCACGTTCGTCGATCTGCTCGCCCTGTTTGAGGCCGACCCCGGCACCGACGCCGTCGTGCTGATCGGCGAGATCGGCGGCACGGACGAGGAGGCCGCCGCCGAGTTCGTCCGCGCGAAGATGCGCAAGCCGGTCATCGGATTCGTCGCCGGCAAGACGGCACCGCCGGGTAAACGAATGGGCCACGCCGGCGCGATCATTACGGGCGGGACGGGGACGGCGGCCGATAAGATCAGGGCCCTGACGGCTGCCGGCATTCGCGTGGCCGAACGGCCGGACGAAATCGCCGGGCTGGTAAAGGAAGCCCTCTGCGCCAGGTAACCCTGACGTTCCGCTTGACCGATACCCACACCGGGGGTTGAATAGACTATCGGGACGCCGAGGTGCTGCTTGGCCGACGATCCACAAGTGTCCGGCGTGTCGCTTTCGTCTCCGCACGCGTATGCCCTGAGCGAGGATGAGCAGATGCTCCTGCTTGTCCGGGACGAGCTCTACGAGGGCAACTGGGACGATTTCGTGCAGGATCTGCAGGACCGGCTCAACGGCCGCCCGCACCTTTTCGACATCCAGCCTGCCTCCGCCCGGCTGCAGGATACCATCCGCCAACACCTCCGGATGATCGAGCGTCTGCGGGAGCTCGAACGCCGCGAGCGGATTGATCTGGCCGCGTCCGTCAAGCCCGGCGGCGGGGCGCCCCCGATACACCCTGGTTGATCGGCGGGGCGATCCGCGTTCTAATGCCCGCCATGCGACACACGTTCCCTACGCTGCTGTTGTGGGTGGCTGCCGGCATGGCCGCGGCAGCCGATATCCCGGTGCCGGCCACGCTCCGCGAGTCACTGGCAGTCGACGAGGCCGCGCTGGCCCGGGCCGGGCTTGAGATTTCCTGGCGGCTTGCCCTGCCGATGCGGCCGGCGGAGCAGGTTACAAGAGTCAGTCTGCTCGATGAGCACCTGTATGCCCTCACCGACCGCGGCGAATTGTTCGCGATTCGCGCCGAGTCGGGGCTCGTACGCTGGCAGCGACCGATCATCAGGCCGGGCGACGTGCTCTTCCCGCTGACGCATGCTGCGGCCGAGCAGGGCCTCGGTCCCGTCGTTGCGACCACGCCGGCCTGGGTGGCGATTCTCGATCGGGAGACGGGTCGCGAGATCCCCTTCGTAGATCCGCAAACCGGGCAAAAACGCGAAAATCTCTCGCTCGATACGGCCCCGAACACATCGATGGTGGCGGACGCGAATTATCTGTACGGCGCGATGGTCAACATGCAGTTCGTTGCGTACCAGCGGAAGGACGGCTTCGTTCGATGGACGATCGGAGCCGGCGCGACGGCTTCCATCGCACCACGCCTGTTGCCGGGGCGCGTTCTCTTTGCCAGCGACAAGGGCCGGTTTGTCATGGTCTCGACCGAGGGAGCCGACATCGGGATGGTCGTCTGGAAGGACCAGGTGGCGACCGCGCCGCTGGAGCGCGTGATCGGTCTTACCAGCCGGCAGCGAGAGAAACTGTGGCCGAAGGAGGCCACGACCACGCCGATCGAGCCCCTTTTCGTAAGCCCCACCCATCTGATCTTTGCGGCAATGGATCAGATTGTTTACTCGATTGACCCCAGGACCGGCCCCGTGGAGGGTCAGGTTCGCTGGCGGCACGGTTTGACCAGGCGCCCCAGCGAAGGCCCCGCCGTCGTGGGAGACCTTGTATTCCAGGAGGACCCGGGCCAGGGCCTGCTGGCCATCGACCGGCAGAGCGGACGGCTCCGTTGGCTGCTGCCGCGCGGACGGCGGCTTCTCGCTCGAGCGGCTGACGCCGCGTATGCCCTGGGGACGGACGGTCTGTTGGTCGTGGCGGACGCGGCCACGGGCGCCATCCGGGACCGCATTCCCGGCAGCGGGGCGAGGTTTGCGCCGACGAATCCGGCAAACGATGCCGTGTTCCTTGCCGATAGGGGTGGTCGGATAGTCTGCATACGAAAAAGCGGCTTGAAGCCGCTCAAGAGCAGCGATTTCCTGCCGTCTCCGCCAATGCCCGCGACCACGCGAGCTGCGGCGGGGCATGCCGCGTCGTCCGCCCCGGCAGAAACCCCAGAAGCTCCCGCAGCCACCCGAGGCGAATCGGGGGTGACGGTTGAGGGCGATGTACTTCGATCCCACCGAGAGTAACCCCTGGAGTGGCTGTTCCGCTGGGAATCGTCGCGCCTGTGAAACGATTCCAGGCGATCTACCCTGTTGAGAAAAAGAAAACGAGATTTCCGAAGAAAATCTCTACGAATCCTGCCGAAGCCGTAACTCCGATGATTTCGTGGGTTGCGTCATGCCGCCCACTCGCAACTCGCGGTTTCGTGGGTGTGAGTTGTCGCGTCTGGTAAAAAACGTCTTGCCGTCTGAGAAACTTGGGGTATATTAGAGGTGCGGCTGAAAGGAAGCTTTCGCCTGGCACCCAACGCTGATCCGGGTGGCTCCGGCAGGGCCGCGGCGATCCAAAGATCCGGAGGCGGCGTCAGCAATGGCGCGGCGCCGGTGAGGTGAACACATATCCCGGACCGCCGACGGCTTGAACATCCGGACGGGCAGTGGTGCAGGAACCCTAGAAGGGGTCCCGCTCGGCAACGAGACGGGGCAGCCGTCCGGCGATTGAAACTCTAAGGTGCATGCGGATCGGGTGGCCACCGTCAGCCGGTTCGCTAAGCGCGAAAGAGGAGCTGCGGCGAAGGTCGTGGCAAGCCGGGCGGAGGAAACCCCCTAGAAGGGTAAATCCCAAAGGAGCCTCCGGCGGCGGTCGGGCCTAATCGTTCGACCCAACCGCGAGGGACTCGAGGCGGGAGTACAGCCCAGAAGCCGGGTAACTGTCCAAGAACGCCGGCCTCACGGCGGGCGGAGGAGGGCAGGTGCTGACGGCATGTGGGTCAGCGCAGCAGGAATGCTGTGGCGTCCGCTTCGAGGAGAACGCTCCAAAGGGCGAATCCCAGGAGCGCTGCCGATCTGAAATAAGGTCGGCAAGGTTCGCCGAGGAGAAAACCGTCAAGAGGGTAGCCAAACCCTGAAGGCGGAACCGGCGGGCAGGCAAAACCCGTCGTAGTGGACTCGGTGAGCCGCAAGTGCTGAAGGGCGCGAAAGCTCATGAGAGGTGCTGCTCTGCTGCGGCGGGGCGGCTAGTGTCGGACGGTCAATACTCTGGAGGAAGGTGAAACTCGCTGAGAGGCTCGATTCGGGGGACGTAAAAACTCACCCGACGGCGTTCGTGGCGGAAACCCACAAGACCGATGCTGCTGCTAACGGTGTAGTGGGCTCGCAGAACCAATGTGGGCGATACGTCGCGGGCGCAGTACTCTGAACGAGCGACCGATTCCATGAGAGGACGGCAACGGGCGGAAACGCCCGGGGCCGAGCCGCCGACGCGAAAACTCTGAAGGGCAAAACAGGCGGAACTTTCAGCCGCCTTTTTTGTTGCGCCTCGACCGCCGCCCTCTGATTCTCTGTCGCTCCGTTATCCGGAAAGGGGGCTATGTGTCGCGCCCGGGTTCACTACCGGTCCGCGGGGCGCCGGTCGCATCCGACTCGGAGGAGTGCGCAAACCGCTGCCGCACAGCCTGAATCCGTCGCCAGTGCGTGCCGTCCCAGAAGACCTGTCGGCATCCGCTGCAGCGATAGAATTCGCGCGCCCAGACAAGGCTGCGAGCGGGAACGTCGGCCGAGACCTCTTCCCGCGTCGCCGGGACGAGTCGGCCGTTGCACTGCGTGCACCGGGCCTGCAAGACCGGAAGCCTCAATCTGCGCATCACGTATTCCACCTGGTCGAGAAGCCTGAGTCCGCGGGGAAGCATCAGACCTGCAACCTGCCCGGAGGCAATGGGCTTTCGCTCGAACAGCTTGCCATCCGACGATATGACGAGGCGTTCCTCACGCTGCGCCAGATCCACCAGCTCCGCGTCGTCGATGCCCTCCCGGTAGAAGGTGTCGTGACCGAGCGCACGCAGCCATCGCGCGAGCCCGCCGCACATCGCGTCGCAGGCAATCCGGGCCGGTCCGTTCTCGGGCATGATGCTCTGGTATACGCGCCGCGCCCGCCTTCGGGCAAGCCCACACCTCTGCCGCACTACGGACGCGACGGACGGGGCCCGAAGCCGCACGTTTCTGGCCGCAACGGTACGCGGGGGCTAGAATGCCGACGGAACATGATACGGAGGCGAGGCCATGTCCACGCTGGTTGAGTTCTCCATGTCACCGATGGGCAAGGGCGAGTCGGTGAGTGAGTATGTGGCGCACAGCCTTGAAATCATCGAGGCGAGCGGGTTGCCCTATCGCATGGGTCCGATGGGAACGGTACTCGAGGGCGAGTGGGCCGAGGTGTTCGGAGTCATTCAGAAGTGCTATGAGCGGATGATGCAAGACTGCAACCGCATCACATGCACGATCTATGTGGATTGGCGGCGCGGTCACGAGAACCGTCTGGAGGCCAAGGTCGCCAGCGTGGAGAAGAAAGTGGGCCACAAGCTCAGGACCTGAGACACGGCCGGGGTGCGGCCGGAGCAGCGGAACAGCCGATGAGCAACCTCACGGGACTGGATGCGGAGATCGTCAGCATCGTGCAGGAGGCCGTCCCCCTTGTGGAGCGGCCTTTTGCGGAGATCGCCGGCCGGCTCGGAACCGCCGAGCAGGAGGTGATCAACCGGCTGACCCGGCTGAAGGGCGAAGCGCGTGTGATTCGGCAGATCTCCGCGATTTTCGATACCCGGGCGCTCGGCTACCGCAGCGCACTGGTGGCTGCGAAGTACAGCCCGGACGCCGTGGATCACGCCGCTTCCGTCGTCGGTGAACATCCGGGGGTCTCGCACAATTATCGCCGGGACCACGCCTATAACCTCTGGTACACGCTGGCCGTACCGCCGAACAGTCGCCTCGGCCTTGACGGCACGATCGAACGGCTGCATCAGCTCAGCAACGCGGTCGTCACGCGCAAGATGGAGACCCTCAGGCTCTTCAAGATCGGCGTGCGGCTGGACGTCAAGGGTGAACGATCCACCGACTCTCGCGGAGCCGTCGCCGCGTACGATGAGGAGGATCAGGAGCAGGCCCGCTCGTACCCCCTTACGGAGACCGATATCCGCGCCATCCGCGTGCTGCAGCGCGACCTGCCGTTGACGGCGTCGCCCTTTGATGCGATCGCCGCGCAAGGCGGATTCACGACACCCGATCTGCTCGCAATTGCGCAACGGCTGCTGGACCGCAGGCAAATGCGGCGCTACGCGGCCGTCCTGCGGCACCGTGAGGCGGGTTTCTCCCACAACTGCATGGGGGTGTGGAACGTGCCGGACGATCGCGTGGACGAAGTCGGTACCGCAATGGCCCGCTTCGACGCCGTGAGCCACTGTTACCTCCGCCCGCGCTACGAGGACTGGCCCTACAACATCTTCACGATGGTGCACGGCCGGACGCCACAGGAATGCCGCGCTGTTCTCGACGCGATTGCCGAGGCCACCGGCGTCCGCGAGCGGGGCGCCCTGTGGAGCACGAAGGAGTACAAGAAGACGCGGGTGAGCTACTTCACACCCGAAATCGAGCAGTGGGAGGCGCGTTTCGGATGACAGACCGGGCGCGGCCGGCCGCGCGACGGCTGAACCCTCATCGCCCGCCTACCGCTCGACCCGGAACCGCCGGTTTCCGTCGCTTGGAAAGACCTTGATCGGCCGGTGCGCGCGAGCCTCCGCATCATCAAGGTCCGTATAGGCAAATATGATGATCCGATCGCCCGTCTGCACCAGACGCGCCGCCGCCCCGTTGACCATGACGGTCCCGCTCTTGCGAGGGGCCTCGATGAGGTACGTGTCAAAACGGGCGCCATTATCGACGTCGGCGATCCAGATTCGCTCGTATGGGATGAGGTCCGCGGCGTCCATCAGGTCGCGATCGAGTGCGAGCGAACCCTCGTAGGACAACAACGTCTCCGTGACTTCCGCAAGATGGATCTTCGATTTCAGTATCGTTCTTCGCATGCCAGGCCTTCTTTGCCGGCTATTCTATCCGAGGGCGGGCAAACAGGGTAGCGGCATCCCGACGCGCCGTCCTGCCGGTCAAGCCGGTGCAGGCCGGGGTGCGTCGCGCACGGCAGTCGCGGGGCATTTCCGATTGTCCGGGCCAACGGTTCGGTGCATAATGGTGTCTAGAGAAACAGGGGCAACGCGGCGTCCGGTCCGATGGGCTTGCTCTGGAGGATCGATATGGCACTTCCTCAGGGGATCCCGGCGTGGATGATCGTCGGTTGGGTCATGGGCGGCATTTGCGCGGCAGCCTCGGCTCAAGACACGCGGCCGGCGACGGGACAGCGCGTGCATGTGTACTCCACGGGGGCGTCGGCGCCTGCCGTGCCGGGTCAACGGATTCGCATCACGAGAAACGGCCCGCTGGAAGCGGGCAACGGTGCCTCCCGGCGCGCATCCGCAGTCGGCGAAACGCCGCATTACCTCGACGGCGTCTACCGCATCGCGGCGGATTCGAACACTTCGGCGGGAGAGGCGGACCAGACGCCCGCAGCGGGCAGCCGGGGTAGACCGAGCACCGATGAGAATGCGACGCCGATGCAGGACAACTGGTATGCCCGGTGGCAGGCGGCGTGCGGCTACGCGGGCTTTGTTCCCGCCATGATCTATCCGGACGATCTCGTCTTCTACGGGTACCAGACCTACGGCCGTGCGGCGGAAGCGGGCTTTGAGGCGGGCAAGGATGCCGGGCGGCGCGAGACGCTTTTCAAGGGCGCGCTCGACATGTACAACGAGCGGATGGGCAATCCGCCCACGCCGTCGGCGGAAGCACCGGGCAACGGCGGCACCGCCGTTTACCCGTATGCGATGCCGCCCTCGTGGGATGCCTATCACTCGGGGTCGCGAGCGGGCCGGTATGAGGCCCAGCTCTGGCTTGCGCGTGATCGCAATCTCGTTCGGACCGCGCGCCTGTACGTGCAGAAGGGTGAGCAGCTTTTCCGCGCCGGCAGATATGCCGAGGCAGCGGATGCGTTCCGCCTGGCGGCAACATCGGACAACGGCGATGCCTCGTCGCGTCTCCTGGCGGCTCACGCGTACTTCGCCCTCGGGCAATACGACAAGGCCGTAACTTACCTGCGGCGGGCGTTCGAACTCCAGCCGAAGATCGCGTTTCTCGACTTCAGCATCCACACGGAATATGGCAGCGCGGACGATTTCGAGAGGCACGTGCAGGCGCTTCAGAAGGCTTGCGAGGACCGGCCGAACGATGCAACGGCGCTGACCCTGCTGGGCTACGTGTACCGTCACTCGGGCAACCGGGAAGCGAGCGACAAGGTACTTGCACGGGCATACAAGCTGGCCCCTCAGGACCGCCTGCTGAAGCGCTTGTACGACGCGGACCCCGACCCGAAGAGGTAGCCGTCCGGGCTACTGTCGGGGCTCGCCCGCTCGGCTCGCGGCGGCGTCTTCCGCGAGCGGCAGCGCCCGACTCGCCGGAGCACCGGTGACCACGGGATATGCGGTCTGTTCCGCCCATGTTCGCAATGCCGCGCCCGCCGCACGTTTCGTTTCCTCCCCGATTCGGCGAAGGTCTTCCCGGGTCGCCTGATTCGCATAGAGCACCGAGACGGCCAGGGCGTCGCGGCGTTCCGGGGAGAATTGCTTCTCCACGACGGCCTGCAGCGAAGACGCCGGGATGTGCGCGATTGTCAGCTTTTCGCCGGGCTGCAATTGGCGGATGCGGGCGGGATCGGGCAGCGCCGGGGCGGTTGTCGGGACGGCTGGAACTCGGGCGGGCTCTTTGCCGTTCGGACCGGGCTGAACGCACCAGTAGAGTTGCGCGAAGCCTGCCCCCTCCGGGCCGAAGTTGAGGTTCACGCATACCGGCCGGTCCCAGGTGCTTTGCATCCGGGCCACAAACTCGCCGCTCTGCCGGCTGAGAAGCAGCCGCACGGGCTGCGTACCCTTGCGAATCAGCGGCGGCGCTGCGTCGATGACCTCGATATCCACGCTGTTGCTGACGACCTTGCCCACGCCCGCCTCGATCCACTCCGGCCGGCTCCACTGCGGCTGATACGTGAACTGCACGCGGTAGCGGCCCTTCGCGAGGAGCGGGTAACGTGCCCAGCCCCGGTTGAACTCGGCGAGATCGACAACGCATTGATGCCCCGGCGCGAGCACGGAGACCGGCCCACCGGTTGCCAGGTCGTTGACCGTTTTCTGTACGGCGAGGTCGTCGTCGATCGATTCCGTGCGGAGATCGACCGGCTGACCCGTCGGTGAGGTGACTTCCAGGAAGTCGCCGACGGCGAGCATCAGGCCGACCTTCTCGGCGAGCGAAGCCGGTCGGGTTGCGGCAGCCGCGACATCCCAGGGAAGCTTTGCTTCGAATGGCGAACGATTCTCCGTCACGACCCGCAGGCGTACCGGTTGATCCCATCGCGTCCGGGGGGGATCGGCCTCCAGGCGAACGGACACGCCGCAGAAGAACACATCCTCGAGTTCCTCCATCAACTCGCGGGCGGCCAGGGCGATCTCCTGCCTGGGATTGTCGATCTCGCGACGAAGATACGGAATCGCGGCGGGTCCGACCCCGGCGATTCGACGGGCGGCCTCCTCGCGCTTCTGATACGAGCGGTTCGCCAACGCGGCCACAAGGCGGGCGATCTCCTCGCCGGAGGCGGGGGCCGTCGTCTGGGCTGTCGCGGGTTCGAGCACCGTGACCAGAGACACCCACACACAAGCAAGCGGATAGAGCAATCTCATACTGGCATTCTATCGACCATTTCAGGGTATTTCCTTCCCAGGAACCCGGGGCAATCCGATGCGGCGGCCGCCCTCGGGGCACGCAGGACATCGAAGTCCCGGGGCCCGCTCTTGACGTCCGCCTCCCGCCGTGTTAGCTTGCGATCGGGTAGACGCACGGTGCCGGGGGCGGGCATGTGTGTTTCTCCCCGGCGATTCCCTCGTCTGCTCGCGGACGCTTTTCGACGTCGCACGGTCAGATCGTCAACATTTCAGGCAGAGGAGCGGAAGAATGACTCGAGCATCCAGGTTATTCGGGATGTTTCTGGCGGCATTGGCGTGGACCGCGACCGGCCCCGTTCTTGCCACGGACTATACATGGAGGAACCCGGTCGACGGAAACAGCTCGGTGCCGGAGAACTGGAATCCCACCGGCACGCCCGACAGCACGTCGCTGGTCACGTTGCCGGCATTCTCGAACCAGTCATATACGGTCAATCACGACGCCGACGGCTGGACGATCAACGACCTCAAGGTATACGGCTACGCGACCGCGCATCTGAACGGGCATGGTCTGACTGTCAACTCCGGCGGGGACTTCTACAACTACAGCACGCTCAAGATCACCAGTGCCACCTACAACCCGACGGGCACGGTGTCCCTTCACGACTACGCCGTCCTTCGACTGGTGAACGGGACGGTGGCGGGGTACGTCAACACGGCGACCGGCACCTCCGTTCTGGGCTACGGCACGATCAGCAACAACCTGACCAATAACGCCGGCCTGATTCGCGCCGAGAACGGGCAACTCAACATCACCCTGGCCGGCGACTCCCACAACAGCGGAACGCTTTCGGCGCTCAGCGGGGCAACGCTGTATATCGGCAATACCGCAGATATCAAGAACGGCGACACCATCAGTCCCGCAGGGGGAACAATCAAGGGATATCAATACGCCGTGTATACGCTTGTGAACGGTACATCGTCGGCCGGCCGTCTGATCAGCGGATACGGCGCCATCGACCGGTACTACGTCCGCAATACGGGCAGCGGCGGCGACGCCGGCACCATACGTCCGACCGGCGGCACGCTGACGCTCACCTGCGGCTTCCTCAACGGGGAACAATGGGGCATCATCGAACTGCCGTCCGGGGGCACCCTGTCGCTTCCCAACAACACGTGGACGAACTACGCGACCATCACGATGACCGGCGGCTCGATCACGGGCCAGACGATGTCGCAGAACAGCGGCTCGGGCCTCACGGTCACGTCCGGCAGCACGAACGCCATCCAGAACGTCACGTTCAACTCGGGGGCGACGATCAGCGGCGGGGCCACGCTGACCATTACGGGAACAGGCACGCTCAACGGCGCAACCCTCGCCGAATCCGGGGCAGGGGGGTACGTCAACGTGGGCAGCGGCGCCATCGTCCAGGGACGGGGCGTCATCTACCCGGACGTGACCGTCAACGGCTCCCTGGCGGCCAATTCGAACGGAAACACGCTGGCCCTCAACGGCACCCTCAACGTGGCGTCCGGCAGGTCCGCCTGCGCCACGGGCGGGGGCACGCTGGATCTCAACGGCGACGTGACGAACGGCGGCCAGCTTTACGGCAACGGCGGCACGGTTACGATAGACGCGACCGTCACCAACAGCGGCAATCTGTATGCGACCGGCGGCGGCACCGTCACGGTCAACGCGGCGCTGATCGCAAACGCCGGCAGCAACACGTACGCCACCGGCGGCGGCACGCTGAATCTCGCGAATGCCGTCTACAACCGCGGCAGTGTTTACGCCAATTCCGGCACGGTAAACCTCACCGGCACGATCAAGGCCGGAACGGCCGAGACGGGTGACTTTGCCGCCACGTCCGGTGGGCTCAACCTCGCTGCGGCCACGGTCGAGAGCAATGTGCGGAATACGTTTACGGCCAACAGCGGCGGGACCGTTACACTGTGGGGCAACCCGAACACCGCCACGTTGTACGTGGGGGAGCCTCTCCGGCCGCGGGGCGGCACGATCACCGTCGGCCCCGGTCAGACCCTCACCAACGCCTCCGGCAAGTCGATTGCGGGATACGGCACGCTGCTGGGAGAGGGCCTTGCCCTGAGCAACCAGGGCGTGATCGAGGCGAACGGCGGTACGCTCGACGTGCACGGCAATATTACGAATACCGGAACCATGCGGGCCGCCGGCGGCTGCACCCTGAACATCGGAAGCACGCTGACCAACGGCAACCAGATCTATGCAAGTGCCAACTCGACAGTGAACCTGAACAGCGCGGACCTGACCAACAACGGCAGCATCTACACCAACGGCTCGAACGCCCTGATCGCCGTCGCCGACGCCACGCCGCAGGGGAGCGGTTCGTTCACGGCCGGCCCGGGCGGCACGCTGCGGTTCGCCGGCGGGTTCACGAACGCGAATCTCAGCCAGACGAGCCCACTCCTGCTGGTCGGCGGGACGATTACCGTCAGCTCCGGCAGCATGACGAATGCCGCGACCAAATTGCTATCGGGCAACGGCGTGCTCCTGGATCCCGGCACGATGCTCATCAACGAAGGCACCGTAGCCGCCTCCGGTGGAGGGCTGAAGATCTATGCGGACGTCAGCAACAGCGGAACCCTGCGGGCAACGGGTTCGTACCCGGTGAACGTCTTGGGCAGCCTTACCAACTCCGTCACGGGGGTCGTCCGCTCGGAAAACGGCGCCGCGGTGACCCTGTCCGGCGTGACGAACGCCGGTACGGTTGAGGTTGTGAACGGGGGCGGTACGGGCACCATCACGATCACCGGGAACGCGGACGGCGCGGGCCTCTACTCCCTGCAGAACGGGCGGATGGTTTTCCGGCAGGACCTTATGATGCCCGACGGCGGGCGGATTCACGACTCCGGCGCGTCGTCACAAATCGAGGTCATGGGCAACCTCACCAAGCAGGGCAGCGCCGCCGGATTCGCGGCCGAACACACTGATATGCGGCTATACAGCGCCGGCCCGGTGGTCCCCCTGCTCAAGTCTGTGAATTGGCAGGCTCAGGACAGGGGAGCAATCCTTTTCGGGCTCGACAACAACCTGGCGCTGGGCCATCTTGCCTTCGGCGACGGGGAGGGGCCGCCCGGCTCGGACCGCTTTGTGCTGTCTCCGCAGACTACCATCTACTGCTACGGGTTGACGATCAACGCCGACGCGGAGGTGGACCTTGGCGGACGCACGATCTACTACCTGCGTGCCGGGGTCGTTCACAACGGCATTCAGGGGACGGGCTTCGAGAACCTTGGTCAGTATTTCAACGGCGATATCATCGAACTCACGCCGTCGAAAGGGGACTTCGATGCCGACGGCGACGTTGATCTGACCGACTTCGCCCGCTTCCAGGCGTGTTTCAACGGTCCGAACCGGCCGCCCACGAACTTCGGCTGCGCGAATGCGGACTATGAACCGGACGGCGACGTGGACCTGGCCGATTTCGCCGTGTTCCAGAGTTGTTTCAACGGCCCGAACCGCCCGCCGGCAGCGGGGTGTCCGTAACGCTGCCCGTGTACCGGGTTTCGGGGGCTGGGTGCAAGACCCAGGCTCGAAGGGCAAACGCAGGGGCTTCGAGTCCAGATTGCGTTACAGCCAGCGATCCTTGCGGGGGTAGTACGCCGGCTCGCGGTCGGGGTATCGTTTCTTGTACCGTCGGTATCGTTCGAGGTAGCGGCGATAAAGAACGTCCGGTGTGCGAATCCGGTGATGGCGGATTCGGATGAGGTACCGTTCCACGGCCCAGACGTTTCGCTCGGAGAATCGCCAGTCCACACCGCGGACGTTCCGCAGGTCCGCCACGGCATACGCGATGAGGCGGCCGGTGAAGTCCACAAACGGCTCCACGTAATCCTCTACCAGGTCCTCGACGGAGGAGAAGACCGGCTTGCGCCCGTGCAGGCCGGGAAACCGCGACCGGCCGACCGTGCCGAACCGGCCGTTGTGTTCGAACAGAAAGAGGACGTGGTCGAGCCGGTCGGAGGATGCCAGATCGAGCACAAGCGGCGGATAGCCGTGCTGTTCGAGGATCGTCGCAGCCGTCAACGCGGCTTCGAGGCAGTGGGCGGTCCTGTGGCGGAGTACGCCCCGGAATGTTCGCAGTGTGTCGCCCCGGGTCTCCCGGTTGTACGGCAGGGTTTTCAGGAAGCGCTGGACCTGTTGCGGCGTGCGAAGACGCCGGACAAGGCGCCATTCACTGGGCCGAAATGCGGATCGGTCGGGGATCATAGCGGCGGACGGGCTCACGCGGGCTTTTCGATGTTGAACTTCTTGATGCGATACCGGAGGTTGTCGCGGGAGATTCCCAGGACGCGGGCGGCCTTCGACTGGTTCCAGTTGTTTTCCTTGAGGGCCTTGACGATAAGCGCCTTCTCATAGCCCCAGAGGCCGGACTCGCTCCGGGCTTTGGTTGTTTCGTCGGCTCCACCGGTAACCTCGCGCGGAAGATGCGCCGGCAGAAGCCGCAGCCCGTCGGAGAGGAGCACCGCCCGCTCGATCACGTTCTGCAATTCCCGGATGTTGCCGGGCCAGTCATAGCCGGCCAGGAGCGCCATCGCATCCCCGTCGATCTCCGGCGCCGAGAGGCCCAGCTCCGTAGCCGCCCGCCGGACGAAATGCTCGACGAGCGCGGGGATGTCCTCGCGGCGGTTCCGCAGCGGCGGCAACTGGATCGGAAAGACGTTCAGTCGGTAGTAGAGGTCCTCCCGGAACTGGCCCTTTTCCATCGCGTCGCGGAGGTTGCGGTTCGTGGCGGCGATGATCCGGACGTCGCACGAGACCGTCCGCGTTCCGCCGACCCGCACGAACTCGCGCTCCTGAAGCACCCGCAGGAGCTTGACCTGCGTGGACGGGCTGATGTCGCCGATCTCATCGAGGAAGAGCGTACCGTTGTCCGCCAGCTCGAAGCGTCCGATCTTCTGCGCGATGGCGCCGGTAAACGCGCCTTTCTCGTGGCCGAACAGCTCGCTTTCGAGCAGCGTCTCCGGCAGGGCGGCACAGTTGATGGCGATGAAGGGCTTGTCGCGCCGCGGCGAGTTCGCGTGGATGTGGCGGGCCATCAGTTCCTTGCCGGTTCCCGTGTCTCCCAGCAGCAGGACGGTGGCGTTGCTGCCGGCCACGCGCCCGCAGAGGTCAAGACACTGCCGAAGGGCCTCGCTCTGGCCGATGATCACATCGGCCAGCCGCACCGTCTCGCGCAGGCCGCGATACTCCATCCGCAGCCGTTCGTGCGTCTGGGCGTTCACGGCGCCGTTGGCGGCGAGATTCGCGAAGATCTGGAGCAGCTCGAGGTCTTCCTCGGTGAAGTTCTCCTGCGCG
Source organism: uncultured Planctomycetales bacterium (assembly GCA_964653435.1). Classification (GTDB taxonomy): domain Bacteria; phylum Planctomycetota; class Phycisphaerae; order UBA1845; family PWPN01; genus CAZMVY01. The sequence continues at coordinate 18,842 of CAZZFA010000005.1, forward strand.
ATCTTGTTGAGCACCTCGACCACGCCGATAACCTCGTTGTTGTGCACGAGCGGCGCCGCGATGAGGCCGCGCGTCGTGAAGCTGCTCTTGTCGTCGATGCCCTTGAAGAAGGACTTGTCGCGCTGCACGTCGGTGACCAGGGCCGGGCGACCGGTGGCGGCCACCTTTCCGGCGATGCCGAGGTTGGCGTCGAACTCCTCGCCGAGCAGGGCGTCGCCGCGGTCGCCGATCGCGGCCTTGAATACGAGCTTGTTGCGCCGGCGATCCAGCAGCAGGACGCTGCTGGCCTCCGCCTGCATGACCATCGCGGCGCTGCGCGCGATCGCCTCGAGCGTGCGTTGCAGATCGAGCGAGGCGTTGATTGCGGCGGACGCCTCAATCAGCGCCGACATGGTTCGTTGCGGCAATTGTCGGTGTTCGGGCTGCATGGCTCACACGCGACGCGGGGCCGCTTTCCGCCGCGGCCTGGCTTCAATACCCTCCAGCCTACCGTGAGCAAGGGTGCGGAGCAAAGCGGCCCCCGGCACCCCGCGGGATGCAATCACTCGAGCCCACGGCGGCAGCACGGTCGCATAACCTTCGGTGTAAGCCGTATTTCAGGTCCGGTATTCTGTCAAGGCCGGATTGACCGGCCCACCGGCGCCGGTATCATGGATGCCGTGAGTATGATCCCTGCGAACTCTCTGTTGTCACTGTCGTAAGGAATCCCGGAGCGGTGAACGCGCCAAGCGACGAGCGGTTGTTGGCCGAGTACCTGGCCGGCAAGACGGACCGATTCGAGGTGCTGGTCAGGCGGCACAGCGAGGAGCTCTTCCAGTTTCTGGCGCGGTTCATCGGTAACGCAGCCAGTGCGGAGGACATCGTTCAGGAGACGTTCCTCCAGGTACACCTGTCGGCGGCCCAGTTCGATCGGCAGCGGCGGTTCAAGCCGTGGCTGTTCACGATCGCCGCGAACAAGGCCCGCGACCTCCTGCGGGGCCGTTCCCGCCGGCCGGAGGTACCGCTGGATGCGTTTGTCGGCTCGGCCGATGACGAGCAGGGGCAGCGGTTCCTGGACTTCCTCGCGGATGTGTCCACGGCCCCCGAGACCGCTCTCGTGGAGGACGAGCGGCGGCAGTTGGTCGAGCAGATCATCGACGGGATGCCCGAGCACCTGCGGGAAGTCCTGGTGCTCGGCTATTACCACCGGTTCCCCTACAAGGACATGGCCGAGATCCTCGGCATTCCGCTGGGAACGGTGAAGAGCCGCCTGCATGCCGCCGTGGCGTACTTCGCACGGGAGTATCGGGCGGCGATGAAGGAAAGAGTGTGACGTTCGCTCGAGGACAGGACGTGCCATGAGTGAGTCTGCGGATCGTTTCGGCTCCCTGATCGACCTTCATCTGGACAAACTGTCGGCGGAAGAGGCGGCCGGACAGCGGGCAGCCATCGCGGCCTCGCCCGAGTTGCAGGCACAGAGCGAGGGGTGCCGCCGGCTGCTCTCCGCGCTGGAGGCGTATCCCGCGCCGGTGCCGCCGGGCGACCTGGTGGAACGCGTTCTGAACCGGATCGCCGAATCCGAAGCGCTTATTCCCTTCCCCGTGGCGGATGCCGGCACGGAATCGCTGCCCAACGGCATGGAACGGGTGCTGACGGGAAGCGCGGTCCTGAGCCTGCGGGAACTCATCACCATCGCAGCCTGCATCGTGTTGTTCGTGGGTATCTTCGTTCCCGGCTACTACAAGGCGCAATCGATCAGCAAGCGGAATCACTGCGCGGCGAACATGCAGCAGGTCTACGCGGGCCTCGGCGCCTACGCACAGGCCAACAACGGCTACCTGCCGTCAGCCGGGGCGATTCCCGGCGGTTCGTGGCTGCCGGTGCGGATCCCCGGCGTCCCCCGGGCGAGCAATACGCGGCACATCTACCTGCTGCTGAAGGATGGCTACGTGCAGAATCCGCGGATCTTCCTCTGCCCGGGCCGCGGGAACGGCGTGCCGATGATCATGGACAACTACCGCAGGGCGACGGACTTCGCCGAGCCGGCAAACTGCAATTACAGCATTCAGAACGGCAATGTCGAGGATCCCTCGCCGGTAGAGGAGTTGAATCCCCGCATGGCGTACGTGGCGGATGCGAATCCGTACTTCAGCGGCTACGTCACCCGGAACCTCAACCCGTTCGAGCTGGACAACTCCAACGCACACGATGTGAACGGCGGGCAGAACGTGCTGTACGTGAACGGCCGCGTGGGCTGGGTTACGCAGCCGACGGTAGGGGTCGACGGCGACCACATCTATCGTGCCGGCACGCTGACCCGGTACGTCGGCACGGAGCTTCCGAAGTCGAAGACGGATTCGTTTCTCGTGCCGTAGCAATTCGGTTGCCGATTGCCTGTTCCGCGCGGTCGGGTAGAGATGGAGTACCGGCCGCACTCGCGCGTTACTCGTGCCGAAGGGATTCAACCGGATTCATGCGCGCCGCACGGCGGGCGGGAAGCAGGCCGAAGATCATTCCGATCACGACGGCGAATACCGGCGGGGCAATCAGCAGGAACGGCGAGAGGATCGCCGGCCAGGCGGTCAGCCGCGTGACGATTTCCGTGCCGATCAGTCCGAAGACGATGCCGAACAGCCCGCCGATGCCGGCCAGCGTGGCCGCCTCCATCATGAACTGCTGCATGATCATCTGCCGCGTCGCGCCGACGGCCATACGGATGCCGATCTCGCGCGTCCGTTCCATGACCGTCACAAGCATGATGTTCATGATGCCGACGCCGCCGACAAGCAGGCTGATGCTGGCGATGCTCACCAGGAGCGTCGTCATCACATTCGCGCTGCTTTCCGCGGTCCGGGCCGCCTCCGCGAGCGACTTGGCGGTGAAGTCGTCCACATCGCCCTCGCGAAGCTGATGCCGCTGGCGCAGGAGATTCGTGATCTGGCGGAGGGCGAGGTCGATTTCCTGTTCGCTCGCGGCCGAGGCGATGATCGCGTTGGGGCGGTCGCCGCCGCTGAGGTAGCGGAAGTACGTGGTGATCGGCACGACGATGGTGTCATCCTGGTCCTCGCCGAGGGGGCTCTGGCCCTTTTCGGCGAGCAGGCCGACGACTTCCATGGGCGTGCCCTTCACGCGGATGCGGCGTCGGATGGGATCATCCCGGCCGAAGAGCTGTTCGGCGGTGGTCCGGCCGATGAGGCAGACCTTCGCGGCGGCGTCTATATCGCGAGCCTCAATCGCCCGGCCCTGCTCGACCTTCCAGGAGCGGACTTCTGTGTAGTTCGGGTCCGCACCGGTAACCTGGACGGACCAGTTGGCGAGCTCGCTGACCGCCTGACACCCCATACGCGTAACGGCGGAGGCCAGCGCGACGGCCGAACACTCCTTGCCGATCGCCTCGGCATCCGCCATCGTCAGACTGGAACCGGAGCCGGTGCCTCCGCGCACGCCGCCCTGGGTGGTCGATTCCGGAAGGATCACGATCATGTTGGTCCCGAGGTTGGCGATCTGGCCCTGGATCTGACGTTTGGCGCCCTGGCTGACGGAGACAACCATAATAATGGCGGCGACGCCCATGATGACGCCGAGCATCGTCAGTACGCTCCGGGTGCGATGTCGGCGCATCTCGCGGAAGGCGATGCGGACGCTCTCGATGAAAAGCGTGGTTTCCATCGTCAGCGGTTTCCCTGCGATGAGGCCCGTTTTCCCGCCGCGGATACGGACTTGATACGCGGGATGGGGCCGCCGCCTTGCGCGGGCGACGGTTGATCGTATACGACCTGCCCATCGTGCAGGATGACGACCCGCTGTGCGTATTCGGCGATGTCGGGGTCATGCGTCACAAGCGTCATGGTAAGCCGCTCCTCGCGGTGAAGGTTGACAAGCAGCTCGAGCATTTCTTCACTCGTTCGCGAGTCCAGATTCCCGGTCGGCTCGTCGGCCAGCAGAACGCGGGGGCGCGTGACCAGCGCCCGGGCCAGCGCGACGCGCTGCTGCTGTCCACCGGAAAGCTGGTACGGCATGTGATCCATGCGATCGCCCAGCCCGACCATCTCAAGGGCGGCACGCGCCCGCCGAGCGCGCTCGCGGCGCGGAATGCCGAGATAGACCATCGGCAGCTCCACGTTCTCGATGGCCGTGCTGCGCTGAAGAAGATTGAAGCTCTGAAAGACGAAACCAAGCTTCGTGCGGCGGCAGCGGGCCAACTCGCGTTCCGGCAGCCGGTCCACCGCCTGGCCGTCAAGGAGAAACGTGCCCGCCGTGGCCTGGTCGAGACAGCCGAGGATGTTCAGCAGCGTGCTCTTGCCGGAGCCGCTGGCCCCCATGATGGCGGTGAACTCGCCCGCGGCAATCGTCAGGTTGATGCCCCGCAGGGCCTCCACGCGCACGGCGCCCATATCGTAGGTTTTCCGAATCTCGCGCAGTTCGATGACGTGGCTCATGTGTGGAGGCGCTAGAGTTTGCGGTTCTCCGGGCGGGCGAGCATGATTGCACGTTGGAGAGCGCTTCCGGAACCTTCATGCCGGCGAACCTCGGTGACGAACTCCGTGGCCTCGGTTACGCCGGGACCGGTCGCGACGGCCGTGTCGCGGTTGTCGGTAAAGAGCGTCCAGACGGGCACGGGCCGCCACCGGCCCGCCGTAAAGGTCCACAATGTCGCCTTCGCCGGTTGTATCGGAGGCGGAACGAATCCGGCGTCGGCCGGTCGGGAGGCGGCGGCCGCCAGAACCTCGATCGCCTTCGGCGGGTCGGGCCACTTCACTTCTTCGAGCATCCGGCGGACCTCGTCCGGCCGCATCGGGGGACGGAAGCGGAGCGCGGCATTCGTGATCCTCGGCACGTCCGTCCGACGGACGATTTCGATGGTAACATCCGCCGGCATGCCCGGCCGCAGCAGGAGATCGCGGTTGACGACGTCGATCACGACGGTGTAGGTGACCACGTTTCCGGCTGAGGTCGGCTGATTGCGGATCTGCCGGACGCGTCCTTCAAAGGTACGGTCGCGGTAGGTGTTCACGGTAAAGGTGGCGACCTGCCCGGGGCAGACGTAGCCGACGTCGCCTTCGCTGACGTCGGCGAGCAGTCGCATGTGGGTCAGATCCTCCGCGAGCACGAACATCGTCGGCGCCTGGAGCGCCGCCACGACGGTCTGACCGACATCCACGCGACGGTCGAGAACGATTCCGTCGATGGGGGAGGTGATCACCGTCCGATCGAGGCGGTATTTCGCGAGTTCCAGCCGCCCCTCAGCGCCCTGGACGGCGGCCCGGCCCGCCTCAGTGCTGGCCTTGGCAGCGTCGTACTCCGCGAGAAGCGCGTCGTATTCCTGGTCGCTGGCGGCGCCGGTGTTTCGGAGGTTGGCCACGCGGTCGAACTGGCGCTTCGCCTCCCGCTCCTGCACCTCGAGTTGACGAACTTGCGCCCTGGCCCGGGCCAGATCGGCTCTGGCCTGCTCATACTCCGCCTGATAGGACTCCGGCTTGAGCCGGGCAATGACCTGGTTGCGGCGGACCCGGTCGTTGTGGTCGACCATCACCTCGCCCACCGTACCGGACACCTCGCATCCGACGAGGACCTCCGTGGTGGGGGCCAGACGCCCGGTCGCCGTGACAGTCAGAGACAGGTCGCCGCGGGTCAGGGTGGCCGTGCGGATCTCGATCTCCTCCGTCGGGCGAAGGTGTCGCCAGAGACCCCAGCCGGCTCCAACCACAATCACGATCGCCGCCAGTCGAACAAACCATCTCCGCATAGTCTTTCCGGTGTCGGAAGCCGCTGCGACGACCCCCGCGTGCCGCCCGCCCAGGCCCTCGCCGGTTGACAGCCCGACCGCCTTCGCACAGGATAGTGGGCTTGGAACCGGGCGCGGCATTGGCGGGCCGTAGTATAGCAGGCCCGCAAGAGAAAGAGGAGGCCTGTGAGCAACAAGCTTCGACGGGTGTCCGTAATCGGTACGGGCTCGTTCCTTCCGGGCGAGCCGATCCCAAACAGCCGGATCGACGAGATCCTCGGCCCTCTGACGGAGGCACCGGCGAACGTGCAGTCGTTCGTCAAGAACGTCGGCACGCGCATGTTGAGTTCCAGCGGCGTCGAATACCGGCATTTCGCGATCGATCCACAAACGCATCGGCTGACACATTCGGTGGCATCCCTGGCGGAGGAGGCGGCGCGCCGGGCGCTCGACCTGGCGGGCATGAAGCCCGACGACGTCGATCTTCTGCTGCTGTCAAGCCCCAACTACGACCAGTCCACTCCGCCGACGAGCGCGCTCCTGCAGGAGCGGTTGGGGATCGAGACCTGCGCCGAAATGGAAATCCACTCGAACTGTTCCGGCGTGGGCAAGTGCATGCAGATCGCCTTTGACGCCTTGCGGCTGGGGCGGTACAGGACGGCCCTGGTCACGTACGCGCAGTTGTCGAGCGTCTACCTGCGAAGCTGCTACTTCAATCAGCCGCGCATGACCAAGACCCAGGCGGCGCTGCGATACATCCTCGCCGACGGAAGCGGCGCCGTGCTGCTGCAGGCCGTGGACGACGATAAGCCCATACGGCACGAACTGCTGGGCACGTATGTGGAGTCCGTCGGCGGCACGCGCGAAGCCGGCATGACGGCCGGCGGCGGCGTCGGCGATCTGATGGACGCCGACGGGCAGATCCCCGGCGTCTTCGAACGGGGCTCCCATCACCTCGACCAGGATTTCACCGCGGTCAGCCGGGATGCGGGCCGGCTGCTTTTTGAGGGCGTCGTGGAGATGGTCAAGAGCCTCGGTCTCGATCCTTCGAAGATCGACGCCATCGTGCCCTCCATTCCGTCGAGGCAGCTATACGAGGACAACGTCGGGCGCTTCACCGAGTATTTCAGAATCAGCCGGGATCAGGTGAAGTTCCGCGCCCGCGACACGGGCTACTGCGGCGGGACCTCGCTCCTGCTGCATTTCGACGAAATGGTACGCTCGGACGAAATGCGGCCGGGCCAGATCCTGCTCGTCCATTCGGTCGAGTCGAGCAAGTGGATGTCGGCCGGCTTTGCCGTGCGGTGGTGATACGATCCATGCCAGGCGCAGGCCAGGAAACCGCGGATGCGCCGCGCGCCGACACAACGCGGGCGCCGCGGGGGGGACTGTCGCGTATCCCGCTGGCCGTGCGAATGATCGCGTACGGCGTCTCATTCCTGGCCGTGGTCCTGGTGGTTCTGCCGTGGCTGTTCCACCGGGCGGGGGAACGGATTCTGTCACGGCCGCTCGAAATCGGCGGATTCCGATGGGTGGGCGCCGGGCTTTTCCTCGCTTCGTTCTTCCTATACGTTCGCTCCTCCTGGTGGCTGACGCGCAAGGGTCGCGGTGCCTACGTCGAGTTCGATCCTCCGCGAGAGTTCGTGGCCACGGGACCCTACCGCTGGGTGCGCAATCCGATCGCCGGAAGCCTGGTCCTCATGCTGCTGGGCGAATCGCTGGTCTTCTCGTCCACGGGCATCTTTCTGCTGTTCCTGCTGGCCGTGCCGCTGGCGCACATCCAGGTCGTGTGGCTTGAGGAGCCCCTGTTGCGCAAGCGTTTCGGGGCGAGCTACGAGCGATACGTATCGCGTGTGCCCCGATGGGTCCCGCGGCGCCCGCGCGAGGAATCGCCATGAATGCGGCCGTGACCGGCGGCACGGGCTTTCTGGGCCGGGTCCTTGTGGGCATACTCGTCCGGGAGGCGGACTCGGTGCGGGTTCTGGTACGGCGGCCGGCCGACGTGGAGCGCATGCGGTCACTGGGAGCGGCGCCGCACATGGGCGACCTGACCGTGGCCGGCGGCTGCGACGGGCTGGTACGTCCGGGCGACGTGGTGTTTCATGCGGCGGCCCGCGTGGATGTTCGGGGACGATGGTCCGAGTTCCGCGAGACGACCATCGAGGGGACGCGACGGCTCCTCGATGCGGCGCTGCGGGAAAGGCCCGCGCGCTTCGTCTACGTCGGGTCCGGCGGGGTGTATCTGGGCAGCAGGGCGGCGGGGGGGCGCCCTTCGGTCTGCCCGGCGCGCTACGACCTGTACAGCCGGGCGAAACTCGCTGCGGAAACCATCGTCCGAGAGGAATGCGACCGTGCGGGTTGCCCCTGGACCATCCTGCGGCTGGGCGTGTTGTACGGCCCGGGCAGCCGGTCGTGGGCACGCTACTTTACCGCATTGCAGCAGGCCGGGTGGCTGCGCCTGATCGGCGACGGCAACAACCGCATCGCGACGCTGTATATCGAGGACGCTGCCCGGGCGGTTGTGTTGAGCGGGGCGCATCCACGGGCACCCGGCAGGGTTTATGACGTTGCGAGCGCAGAGCCAGTGACGCAACGGCAGTTCGTCAACGGCCTCGCGGTGGCGTTCGGGTTGCCGCCCGTGAGACGTGCGGTAAACCCTCGAGTGGCGCGGCTGGCCGCGTGGCTCGCCGAGAATGTGGCCCGCCTCACCGGTCGCGAGCCGGCGATCCATCGGGCCATGATCGATTACGTCGGAATCGATCAGGTCCTCGATGCGACGGCCATCCGCGCCGAGCTGGGCTGGGAGCCCAAGGTTACCTTCGCAGAGGGCCTGCATCGCACGGCAGAGTGGTATCAACGCGAGCGCCTCGCCCGCCTTACCGGGGCTGCCGCTGGGTAGACCTCAGGAACGCGAGGAAGCCGAATGGCAGATGACTCAGACGTTTCCGCAAGACCGCCGGATCTCGCGACCGAGATGTGCCGCGCACGCCTCGCGGCGGATACACGGCCGGCGATCCAGGGTTTGCTGCTGCTCGACGCGACCGTGCGGCTCGTTATCTGGTCCGGCGCCATCGTGCTGACGACACTCGTGTTCAGCATCTGCGGCCTGTGGCCCGGTCGCCTCCCATCGCGTGCGGAGGTCGGCGTCGCCTTGCTCTGGGGCCTCTGCGCGTACGGATGGGTCCTGCTCTACAACGTCATCTACGTGGCGGAACTGGCGGTCCTACGGTTGTTTCTGCCGACGCCGGCGGAAGGCGAGTACCGGCTGGTGCCCGGTGGCCCGGTAGATCGACAATTGGTCTGGGCTTCTCTGATCGGCGTCCTGGTGAAGGCGCGCTACGAGGCGCCCTTCCCCGGATTCCTGGTGCATCACGTGACGAGCCTCCCGCCGATGCGGTGGCTGGTCAACCGCGCGTTCCGGCTGAAGTCACAATCCTGTAACGTAACCGACCCGCTCATCATGGATCCGCACCTGGTTACGATCGGGCGAAACGTCGTGATCGGTCTGGGCGCCGTCATCACGGGCCACATTCAGGATCGGGAGAGAATCGTTTTCAAGCGGACGATCGTGGAAGACAACGTGATCATCGGCGGTCAGTCCGGCGTGCTCTGCGGGGCGCACATCAAGTCGGGTGCGGTCATCGGAGCTCATGCCGTTGTGCTGCCGGACACCGTCGTGGGGCCTGATGAGTTCTGGGCGGGCGTTCCGGCGAGGAAGATCCGCGATCTGCCGCCGCTCGGGGCGGAAAGGGCCGTATGATGGCGAGCGCGGAGCGAGCATGAATCAGCCTGCCTCCACCGCACCCGATCGCGACACCCAGCGGCAGGTACCGGTTCTGCGAACCGTGTCGTCATGGGGCCGCCGAAGGCTCGCGCTGGCGGTGCTGTTGCTTGCCTGCGGCGTCGCGAACAACGCGCATTCGCTCGGGTGGGGCTTCATCTATGACGATTATGGCCACCAGATCGTCCTGCGCCATCCGGACCTGCGCGGCTACATGCAGCCCTGGGACCTGTACGATTTCGGCGAGCAGCCCGGTCCCGGGCAACCGCTCTACGAGCGGGGCCTCTACCCGTGGTGGACCGACCCGGACTTCAAGCTCCGGTTCTTCCGGCCCGTGACAAGCCTCAGCATCTGGCTCGATTATCGACTCTTCGGAGACTGGGCCCCCGGGTATCACATCACGAGTCTGACACTCTTCGGCGTCTTTCTTGCTCTGGTCCTGAAGCTCTTCCACGATCTCGGCGTGCCGCCGACGGCGGCGCTGTGGGCGCTGGCAATCCTGGCGCTCGACGATATCCACGTGATGCCGGTGGGGTGGATCGCAAACCGAAACACTGTGCTGGCGGCCCTGTTAACCGTAATGACGGTGCTCGCCGTCCACCACCATCGACGTACCGGACGGTCGCGGTACCTGATGCTGGCCGTCGTGAGCTTTCTGCTCGGCTGCGGATCGAAGGAATCCGGCCTCATCGCATGGCCGCTGGCAGCTTTCTATCTGCTGCTGGTCGAGCGTAGCGAGGGCCGTACCGTTCGAGCCAGCCTGCGCCGGCTCGTGCGATCGCCCGTCGTGTGGACGCTGGGCGCCGCCGCGGGCGGCTTTCTGGCATTCTATCTCGCGGCGGGTTACGGAGCGCGGTCGGCGATGTATGCAACGCCCTGGGGCAATCCGGCGGAGTACCTGAGACGACTGTTGATGCTGGCGGTATTCGCGCCGGCGAGTCTGTTCTTCGGCTACGCGTATGACACGATTGCGGCGGCGCCCGGTCTGACGCGGCCGATGCTGTGCGTGTGGGGCCCGCTCGTGGCGGCGTCCGCCGTGATCCTTTTCCGCACCGTTCGCTTCACGACGCTGTCCGTGTTCGCGCTCGGCTGGATGATTCTTTCGCTGCCGCCGGAGGCGGGCGCGGACCCCTCGGACCGCCTCTTCATGACGGCAGAGATCGGCAGCGCCCTGCTGATCGGGTTATTCTTCGAGAAGCTCGGCCGGTGGCGCGATCGGTGGCGCGAGCGCCACTACGCGCGGGTGGCATTGGCGGGGCTCTGGCTCCTGGTGGCGATACCGGGCTCCTTCGCCATGACGATCGTGCGCGACAGGGTATTCAGCGGCATGGCCCGCGACGACCGTGCGGCCGTCGCCTCCGCCGAGATCGATCGCAGCGGGCCGGAGCCGCGCACCGTGCTGCTGGTCAACAGCCCGTCGGCGATGCTCGGCATGTTGTTTCTTCCGACCTGGCGGGTGTTCCACGACGATACGGACGTGCGGCTCTTCGCCTTGCAGATGGGCCGCCGACCCCTCTTGTGGACGCGCAACTCCGACCGCGTGATGACGCTTACGAGCCGAGGGACGGCGTTCACCGACAACCAGTGCGAACGGCTGTTCCGTACGCTCCGCGAGCCGCCTCCGCCGGGGAGCGTGTATCGCACCGCCGCGTTCATCGCGACGGTGACGCAGACGGAGCCGAGGGGGGTTCGCTCCGTTCGCTTCGAGTTTCCCGGAAGCCTCGACGACCCGGCATACTGCTTCCTCGCCTGGAAGGACGGGCGGCTTCGGCGGATGACGCCGCCGCGAATCGGCGAGACGCTCTCGTTGCCGCCCGTACCGCCGACGGGGGCGTTTGCGCCGTAACAGGAGGCATTGGCTGAAAGGAGATTCCCGTGAGACCACGCGCAAGGACACTCTTCTTCGTGCTGCTTACCGCCGGCCTGATGAGCTGCGCGGAACGGCGGCCAGACCGCTCGGGGCCGGCGGCACTCGCCCCCGCGGCCCGCGCCCCGGCGATTCGCAGGCTCGCAAGCGACCTGGACGCGATCTTCGACCAGCCGAAGTACGCCTGCGCCTACTGGGGCGTTCGGGTGGAGTGTCTCGACGGGGAGGTGCTGTATGACCGCCTGGGCGCCAAACAGTTCACGCCCGCCTCAAACATGAAGCTGCTTACGACGGCCGCCGCCCTCGAACTGCTCGGGGCCGGGTTTACCTACGAGACCCGACTGGAGGCGGTCGGCACGCTCGCCGAGGATGGCACGCTCGTCGGCGACCTGGTGATCGTCGGTTCGGGCGATCCGTCGCTGGGCGCCTGGCATCCCGACGAGAATCGCGACAGCCGCCAACTGCTGGGCGACTGGGCGGCGAAGGTCAAAGCCGCCGGCATTCACGCAATCACCGGCGACGTCATCGGGGACGGGCGCTGTTTTACGAGCGAGTCCTATTGCGAGTACTGGAACTACGGTGATCTGCATTTCTGGTATGCCGCCGGACCGAGCGGCCTGGCTATCGAGGAGAATGCGTACCGGATCCTCATCCGGCCAGGCTCAAAGATCGGTGACCCGGCCGTGCTTCGTATCTCGCCGGAGACCTCCTACATTACGATCCTCAACGACACCCGGACCGTCGCAGCCGGCGGGGCAAGCACGGCCGACAGCGTACCATGCAATACCGAGGGCAACACCCGCCGTTTCGTGGGAACGATCGCCCTCGACAAGAAGGAGATCCGGGAGCGCGGCTCGGTGTGGGACGGTGCCCGGTACGCAGCCTGCCTGCTCGCGGAGGAACTCGCCCGCCAAGGCGTGCGGGTGCAGGGCAGGGCGGTCAACATCCGCATGCTGACCGACCCGGAGCGTATAGACAAGGCCGAGCCCGCCCGGCGACGGGTGCTGGCTACCGCCGTCTCGCCGCCGCTGCGCGACCTGGTCCGGGTGGTAAACAAGATCAGTCACAACTTCTTCGCCGACCAGATCGTGCGGACGCTCGGCCTCCGCAGGGAGGGCACCGGCGATTTCGAGAGCGGAGCCAGAGTGGTCCGCGCGTGGCTCAAGAGTATCGGCACACCGGACGCCGAATCGATCCGGATGTACGACGGCTCGGGGCTGGCCCGCGACAACGCCGTCCAGCCGAGGCAGATCTGCCATCTCCTGCGATACATGAAGAAATCGGCGCGCGGCGGGGCGGCATTCGTCGACTCGCTGCCCATCGGAAGCACCGACGGCACCCTCCGCGAACGGCTCAATGACGCGGACACAAAAGGCAACGTCAGGGCCAAGACGGGCTACATCGGGCACGTACGATGCCTTTCCGGATACGTCACCGACGCGGACGGGGATGACCTGGTCTTCTCGATGATGTGCAACCAGTACACGGTGCCGACAAGCGAGGTAAACGCCTCACAGGACGCTGCCTGCAGAGTCTTGGCCCGCTTCCGCCGGAAGGGCAGTCGGTGAGCGATTCACGCAACGCCATTCCGCGACGGAAACAGCAGGGCTGGAACCCCCACGAGCGGACCGGATCGTAGAAAGCATACCATCCGCTCATCGAAGCCGTCCTGCACCGGCGATTCGCCGCGCGGTCATGCAAGATTCCCGGCGGAGTTGCGTTATACTGTGCGGCGGGGCGAGGCCGACGTACCGGCGGTTCCGGGGCTGCCAGCTCTGCGCCGAATCGCGTTACTGCACCGGCAACGTTGGAGGTACGATGTGTGATGTGGCGGGCGGGCGTATGTCGTCGCATGAGCGGAGCAGGTTGTCGACCGTGAAACAGGCGTCGCCCGGGGGGGCGTTCGTGGTGGCCGCCGGCCCGGCAGGCACCGGTGCGGCTACGGCCGCCGGCGATGCATACGCACGGATTGCCGATCTGCTTCGCAGGGACGGCCTGGAAATCGTGCACGAACGGGTTTTCGGAAGCCTGAGCGCGCAGGCCGCCGTGATGACCGCGAGGCGCGAGGTTCTTCGGACCGCCGGTATCGACCCCGACGGCCCCATAACATACCTGCAGGGCCGACCGCCCTGGGGCGAAGGCTTCGCGGGCACGATCATTCACGCGGTGTCGTCCGCCGGCCCGGCGGCTAACGTCCGTGTGCTGAGCGACGACGAGCACCCGTGCGGACGCACCTGGCAGAGCGACGGCATTACGTTCATCATTCTGCAGGACGTCCGCGGTGTGGCAAAGGCGGGCTCGGACAACTGCCCGGCGTCTCAGGCCCGACGCGCCATGGAACGGGCTGATCGTCTCCTGCGGGCGAACGGCGCGAGCTACCGCAACACCGTCCGAACCTGGTTCTATCTGTCGGACATCCTCGCCTGGTACCCCGAGTTCAATCACGTTCGAAACGCCACGTATGGCCGGTTCAACCTCCTGCCCGAGGACGGTCGGCCGCCGACGCTTCCGGCGAGCACGGGCATTCGCGCCGATCATCCCGGCGGCGCGGCATGTGTGCTGGACCTGCTTGCGGCGGTGGCCCCGGATGCCGGCGAACCGGCCGTGCGGTTCCTGCGCAACCCGCGGCAGCAGGACGCATTTCGATACGGCTCGGCGTTCTCGCGGTGCGCCGTCGTCCGGGGGCCGCGGGAGACCCTGATCGAGCTATCGGGCACGGCGGCGATCGACGAAGCGGGCAACAGCCTTTACCCCGGCGACATCCGATCCCAGGTGCGCGCCACGCTGGACAAGGTCGCCGTGCTGCTGGCGCAGACAGGGGCCTCGCTCCAGGATATCGGTGCCGCCACGATCTTTGTGAAGAACGGTGCAGATGCGGACGCAGCCCGCGCGGTCATGGCGGATGCCGGGCTCGCGGAACTGCCGGCGGTGTGGGTTGTGGCCGACGTCTGTCGCGACGAACTGCTGTTCGAGATCGACGCGGAAGCATGCCTGCCGACCAACTGACCGGCAGGCTGCCGGGCCCTGCACTGCCACAAACGCGCGACCGGTTCGGGCCCTGTCTGATAATCCCGACCCGGTCACGATGTTCTCATCCGCGCTATCTGCCGCCCGCCGGGGCGAGTATAATGAGTATTGCACGAGGTGAGGATTAACGATTCCAGGAGAAGGCGCTTTCGCGGTGCCGACGCCGGAAAGCGCTGCCGCCTGCGACCGCCGGGCGATCCGGCGGTTTCGCAAGAAGGCGTTTCGCAGCGCCGCGGGGGGCAGAACATGCGGGAAAGGGCTCAGGTGCGGCGGATGATGCGGTATCCTGTCATCCTTGCGATGTGGCTCGCGATCGGCACGCCGGCGATCGGCGCGGATGATCCGCCGAGCCTGGCGCTGCTCGACTATATGGCACATCGGGATGCGCCGACGTCCCCGGACCTCCTCGGTATGCCCGACGAAACGCCGATCCCGCTGCAAACGCCTGCCGGTTCGACCCGCCCGTGTGCCACGGTATTCGGCTATCTTCCGTACTGGGAGAGCGCGCAATACCTCCGCTACGACCTGCTGACCCATGTGGCATGCTTTTCCGTCGAGGTAAACAGCGACGGCACGCTCGGCAACTCCCACGGATGGCCCTGGACCGCCGTCATCAACGCCGCGCACAGCAACGGCGTCAAGGTCATTCTCGTCGCAACCCTGATGGACGGAACGGCCATCGACACGCTCATCACCAATCCCACATACACCAACCGGTTCTTCGAGAATATCAAGGCCAAGATGATCCAGGGCAGTGCCGACGGCCTGAATATCGACTTCGAAAGCAGCGCCGATCTCTGGAAGTCGCACATCAACGCCTTCATGGCCAGTCTGACCGCCTACATGCACACGGCGCTGCCGGGTTGCGAGGTGACGTTTGCCGGGCCCGCCGTGAACTGGCGCGGTGCGTTCGACCTGCTCGGGCTGGCGAACAGTTGCGACGGCATCTTCATTATGGGCTATGCATTCGCGGGCAGTTGGAGTACCACCACGGGCCCCAACGCACCGCTGACGGGCGGGTCCATCAACATCACCAACACCGTCCTGACTCAGTATGCTGCCGTGACACAGAGCAATCCGCGGAAGCTCATCCTGGGCGTGCCGTACTACGGCGGCCACTGGACCACGACAAGCGACCAGCCCCGCGCTACCGTGACCGCGTGGGTCGGCTCGACGCGGTTTCGCGACGACGAAGGAAAGGCCGCATACTACGGCGTTCTGTGGGACGCGGTTTCGCAGACCCCCTGGTATCGATGGAACGACGGACAGAAGTGGCACCAGGTCTGGTACGACAACGCGCAAAGCCTGGGGCTGAAGTACGACCTTGCGGAGAACTACGGCCTGCAGGGCGTGGGCATGTGGGCACTCGGCTACGATGGCAGCCGCAGCGAACTGTGGGACGAGCTGGCGCGACACTTCGGCCCCGGCTGTCTGGTCGCAAGCGACTTCGACGCGGATCGGGACGTCGATGTGTCGGACTTCGCCTTCCTGCAGGCCTGTTTCAATGGTCCGAACCGTCCGTGGTCCCGGCCCGACTGCGGCCCGGCCGACCTCGATGGCGATGGCGACGTGGATCTCGCCGACTTCTCGCGTTTTCAAAGCTGTTTTCGCGGTCCCAACCGCCCGCCCGCGTGCCGGTGACGCCGTTCCCGGGGTAGCGCGGTCCTGCATCCGATGCAGGCCGCCGGGGATCCTCTGCCGCGTCTGCGGGGTTTACCCGTCATAGCCGGGGGACGCTTCGCCATAACCGGCAAACGAGCCACGTGTGGCGCAACCAGCGACAGGACAACAGCTTCGGCATGGGCGCGGCGGTGTGATTGTGAACGCGACGAGGGCAGGGGGGTCACAGCGGTTCGGTGGGCTCGGCCTGCCGCGTGATCCGAATCGCCCGGTTGCCCTTGAGTTGTCCGAGGCGGCCAGCGTACTTGTTCTTCCCTTCGACCTGGATAATGATCTCGGCCTTCGTGGGTTTTTCGGTTCTGACAATGTCACCGGGCTGGAGATGCATCAATTCGTTGACCGTGATGCTGGTTTCCGCGAGGAACGCGCGGAGGTTCACCGCAGCGGAGCGAAGCTGCGATGTCATCCTCTGGACCTGGTCCTGATTCGTCGCCTTGCGCTGATACGCCAGCCAGCTCTGCGTCGCCAGTTTCCCGATCACCGGCTCGATCACATTGAACGGGATACACAGGCTCATCGTGCCCGCCCGCTGGCCCATCTTGATCTCGAGGCCCATGACCACGACGACCTCGTTCGGCGCAACGATCTGCACCAGGTGCGGGTTCGACTCGGTCTCCGACACCTCGAACTGCACCTCGATCAGGCTCGACCACACCTCCGTCAGATTGTCCAGAGCCCGGTCGGTGATCTGCTTCACCAGCCGCCACTCAATCGCCGTCAGCGGCCGCTGCGGAATGAACATCTCCGCATTCGAGCCCCCCAGAAGGCGGTCGATGATCGGGTAGATGATCAGCGGGCTGATCTCCAGGCACATCTGGCCTTCGAGCGGGGGGGCCGAGAGCAGATTGAAACACGTCGGGTTCGGCAGCGAATGGATGAACTCGCTGTACGTCAGTTGTTCGGCCGTTGCCACCCGAACCTCAATGATCGTTCGCAGGAAGCTCGAAAGAGAGGCCCCGAAGTTCCGCGCGAAGCCCTCGTGGATGGCCTCCAGGGCCCGCATCTGGTCTTTACTGACCCGCTCCGGGCGCTTAAAGTCATATACGCGAACCTCTTGCGATTTCGCGCGAGGTTTCGCGCGACTCTCCGGTTCGGCCTCCTGCACCTGACCTGCATCCACGGCGGCAAGCAGGGCATCTACTTCGGCTTGATCGAGTACGTCAGCCATGGACGGCTTCCAACACGAACGGGCCGCTCATGCGGCATAAGAAATCCCTCCGAGCACTGGCAGCCCGTATCCGCCTTATCGGACATCCGGGCGGAGTGACTTGAGCGGACCGCCGGTCGGCAGACAGCGAGGAGCGGGGGGGCTTCGTGAAAAGACACCGACGTTTCCCCGTCGCTTGCCCCCCGGCCAGAATCTGCTAACCTACCCGCCTTGGCCGGATGGGCCTGAAAGGTACCACGTTTTCAAGGAGTCTGATCGATGCGCGTGATTGTATGCAAGGATCCCGCCGAGATGGCGGTGCGGGCGGCCGACCTCGTCGTAGCCGAGATCAAGAAGCATTGCAACCCGGTGCTCGGCCTGGCGACGGGCAGCACGCCGATCCCGCTGTACAAGGAACTGATTCGCCGGCACAAGGAGAAGGGGCTGGACTTCTCCACGTGCATCTCGTTCAACCTCGATGAGTACGTCGGGCTGCCGGTCAACCACCCGGAGAGCTACCGGCGATTCATGAACGAGAACCTCTTCAACCACATCAACATCAATATCAAGAACACCCACGTGCCGGACGGCACGCTCACCGATTTCGACGCCATCGACGAGTTCTGCGAGAAGTATGAAGAGCGCATCGCCGACGTGGGGGGCATCGACATCCAGATTCTGGGCATCGGGGCCAACGGCCACATCGGTTTCAACGAACCCGGCAGCTCGATCGGCTCGTTGACGCGCATCAAGACGCTGACGACCAAGACGCGGCAGGACAACGCGCGGTTCTTCAACAACAACATCGACGAGGTGCCGAAGTACGCGATTACGATGGGCATCGGCACGATCATGAACGCCCGGAAGGTCATTCTGCTGGCGAACGGCGAGAACAAGGCGGACGCGGTTGCCGCCGCCCTCGAGGGGCCGGTGACCGCGATGTGTCCGGCGAGCGCCCTGCAGATGCATCGCTATGCCACATATATCATCGACCGTCCGGCGGCGAGCAAGCTCAAGCTGGAGACCTACGAGCGAGGTTGATCCGCCAACTTGCAGGGTGAAACGTGAAATGCGGCGGGGCGTTCCGCTCAGGCGGTCGTCCCGCCGTTTTTCATGGCCGTCCGCGATCCGGATGCCGATAAACCAAATGTAACATTATACTAGAACAACATTCTGGCATGGCCATACGGGAAGCGGACGATATGAACGCGATGAAGAACCGCAGGGACGATCCGCGGCGACGACACCGGACCCGCACAAGCAGGCCCGCAACGACGAAGGCACGGCACGGAAGCATCCGATCCGGAGCCCTCGCCGTGCTTTTCCCGGCTCTGGCGGATTGCCGGGCGCCGGCCGTGGGACTCGGGGCGACCACGATGGTGGTCGAGGCCCTCGGCACCAGGACCGACATGCAGAGCGCCAGGGCGGAGGCGCTCATCCGCGGCCGCCGTGCGAGCCATATGCCGAATACCGCAATCGAACAGGCGGCAAGGCGCATCTGCCGCCGTAGCGATATTCCGGCGCTGGCCGCCGTCCTGGCGGCCCTGGGCAGCGTCCACCGGCTCACGATCCTGGCCCAACTCCTCGAAGGCCCGGCTACGTACCGCGCACTGGGCAGCCGGACTCACCTGAAGGCGGGACCGCTTTACCACCACATCAACCAGTTGCGACTGGCCGGGCTCGTCGGGCCGAAGACAAGAGACACATACGTTCTCACACGGGCAGGGCGCAATGCGATCCTGACAGCCGTGGCAATGAGGTCGCTTATCAAGGATACGCGGCTACGCCCGACACCCGGGTAGGCCGGCCATGGTCAAGCAGGTCACAAAGCCGCCGGCTGGGTTGTGTGAAAGCCTCCGGGGCGTGCAGGTCGGCCGCCGGTGCGAGACGGCCAAGGCGACGAGGTACCGGGGAAAAGGATCCTGGCGCCGACCCCCCTGCCGCACGATGCTGGTAACGTCCGATAACGCATGTTATGTTGCATTCAGCATCGTCTACGGCTTTGCCTCCTTGGCTTCGGGGTATGTCGCTATGCTCTTGACGGCTCGGGTGACCTATCTGGTACGGCCCGGCGCCGGTCGTCTTTCGGCTGGCGGGCCCTGTCGGCGACGTACGTCCAGGGATCGAAGCAGCTCAATCCGGCCGGCAGGGAGGCTGAAAACGTAAACATTCATCTGCTCGACGCTCGCATCGAGCACGTAGAGTAGCTCGGTCACGCCGTCGAACTGGGCGGTGGTGACCACATAGTCGCCACCGGAGGCATTCTGGGCGTAGCCATACGCCGTGCCGGGACTGAAGACGTGGATGACGATCAGCCCGACGAGAAGGACCGTGGCCGTGACGCTGAGAATACCGATCGCAAGGTCTTTGCTGTTCATGGTCGTCACCGCTCACCGGCTAGCCGCCACGACGGAAATCCCGCGCCAATTCTCTGGTGTCAACAGGAATGACGTTGATCGGCTGCCCCGGAACGGCCCGGAACACGTGAAGCAGCCGGTTCCGCAAGTCAAAGAGATAGACAGCATCATGCTCGACCTGGATTCGCCCGCTGACCAGGAGGTAATCGGCAGAGCGGCCGGGCGCCTGGGCCAGGGCCGCCGGAGGGGTGTAAACGCTCAGGATGATCGCTCCCAGGAGCAGGAGATTCAGCCCCACGAGGAGCACGAGCACGCTCTGTCTGCTCATATGCGTCTCCTGACACGCCGGCGAGCGTGCATCACCCCGGACGCCGCAGCCAGGCGTGCGCCGCGAGGCCGGCTGTCGGTCGGCTATTGCACGTGCGACCGCTTGGAGTTCTTGAACGCAACCGCCAGCGAAACGAGGATAAAGCCCGCCCCGATGGCCCACTCGATTACCGGCTTGGTTTCCTGCAGCCTGGCAGTCCCTTCCTGCTGCTGTGCGAGCACCGGTGCCGCAAGGGTCCAGATGCCCGCCGCCGCGACGATCGCGGAAGCACACCATCGCCGCCCGATCCGCCCGGTTCTGCGCGCTGTGTTGATCATGCGTGGAGGTTAGCCGCTCGGGTCAGCGGAATCAAGCGCCGTCGAGCCGCTCGCCGATCGGATACGCCAGCCGTCGAAAAGTCGCCGTGGGCATGCTCACGGTCTGCCAGCGTCCGCTGCGTGTACGGCAGTGTTCGCGATACGCCGACAGAGAGATTCCATAAAAGGCGTAGTAGGAGGCCCCGAAAGGATGGACGCACAAGGTCGGCCACCGTGCCGGGTCTCCACAAAGCACGTACGCGAAGACGAGCATCGCCACGAATCCCTCTGCAAAGACGGCCTCCCAGCGGGCAAGGCCGTCGAGGTCGGCCTGCGTAACCCAGTTCTCCCAGTACCGTGCCGCCCCCCTGCTGAGATAGGGAAACTTCCGTCCCTTCACATCGACCAGCCAGCTTTGACCGCCGGGCGGGTACACGATGAAGTCGAAGGACTTGATCTTCGCGCCCGCGAAGACCGACCGCCGCGCCTCGTCGACGCCGACATACGGAATGCCCCGGGACCGCAGGTAGTCGGCCAGCGCCGCTTCGTAATGGGCACTCGGCTTGCTCATCCGCCTTCGTTCACCGGCGCCATGGGGTTAGCCAGGAACTCGTCCCATGCCCGCCGCACCTGCCTGCCGCTGGCGAGGTCCTTGACCGTCACAAGGCCGTGTTCGCGGGTCTCCTGTCCGATGATGACCGCGCGGGCCGCCCCGCGTTCGGAGGCCGCGCGCAGGGCCTTTCCGACGCTCTGGGTTCGATAGGAGAACTCGGCGGACCAGCCCCCCCGCCGCAGGCGCGCCGCCAGGTCGAGAGTCCGCGGTTCGAGATCGGCATCCGCCGCGATCACATAGACGTCGAGATGCGGCCTGAACGCCGGCAGCCGGCCGGCCTCGCGGAGCATGTCGGCGATGACCACATCGCCCATGCCGAAGCCGACGCCGGGCATGGCCGGTCCGCCGAGGGCGGCCAGAAGGTTGTCGTACCGCCCTCCCCCGCCGGCGGCGCGGTGCGTGCCTCCGCGATCGAAGATTTCATAGACGATGCCGGTGTAGTACGCAAGCCCGCGCACCACGGACATATCAAAATCACAATATTCTGTTATTCCAAAATGTGATAACTTCTCGAAGAGGTCTTCGAGAACCGGCACCTCCTGCGCCGCGGCAGCCCAGTGACCGCCGCCGGACCGGATCAGCTCGGCGAGATGCCCCAGCCCCCGCACCTCGATGAGCGGCTCGACCGCCGAAAACGGAACCGTGGAACCGAACGTCTCCGACCACAGAGCGGCCAGAGCGTCGCGCGGAATCTTGTCCGATTTATCCAGGAGGGCATACGCCTTCTCGAGTTGCGGGCCCGGCACCTTCAGGTCGGCCAGCACCGCCGCCACGAGACGGCGGCTGTTGATGCGGACGACGCATTCCTGCGGCGTCAGCCCGACCTCGCGAAGGAAGTCCACCGCGACGAGAATCGACTCCGCGTCGGCGAGAACGTCGTCCACGCCCACGATGTCGACGTTCCACTGAAAGAACTCCCGCAGCCGCCCCTTCTGCGGCCGCTCCGCCCGGCAGAGCCGCGGAACGCTGAACCACTTGACCGGCCGCGGCAGCGACTGCGCCCGGGCACCGATCATCCGGGCCAGCGTCGGAGTCATCTCCGGCCGGATGGCAAGTTGCCGTCCGCCCCGGTCGGTCAGATGAAAAAGCTGTCCGGCGATCTCTTCGCCGCTCTTGGCCGTGTACAGCTCCAGATGCTCGAAGATCGGCCCGTCGTATTCCTGAAAACCGTTCCGGATGGACACGCGCCGCCACGTCTCAGTAAGCCAGTTGCGCAGGGCCATGTCCTCGGGGTAAAAGTCGCGTGTGCCTTTGATTCCGCTGAACTTCATGAGAAGCCTATACCGCTACGCCCGTGGGCACCCGCAGCGGCACCACGGTCCGGCGCGGTGCGGTTGACCGCGCCGCCGGCCGCCGACGCTCGCGCCGCCGGCGCGCGCGGACGCGCTTTCGCCGGAGAAAGTCCTTCGCGAAGACCGCCAGTTGCTCCGGCTCCGTAAACAGGTGGTCATAATCGTACTCGCCGCTCTGGTATTCACAACCGGACGTGGAGTACTCGCGGCAGATCGCCGGCCGTTCGTCATAGATCGCGCAGCGGTTGTCGGCGCCGAGGTGCCGGCACGGAGTCGTGAACTGGATGTACCAGTCTCCGTCCTCCACGAAGATCAGCACGTTCTCGTGCGCCAGGTACCACCGCATGTCGTCGAAGTCCCGCTTGCCGGTCGGCTTGTCGATCGGCAGCGCCAGATATCGGCAGCAGTGTCCCGTGCAATGCTCGCAAAGAACCGAACCCATAGCCCGTTGATCCACCCTTGCGCTGGTCGTTACTCCGTCAGTCTTCCGATCCCGTACCCGGTCGGTCCATCCGTGATCCCGCCCCGGGCGCCCTTGGGCACCCCGGCAGCAGGCCCGTCACCGCGCCTGCCCATGTTCCCCCGGGCCACGCGCGGGATTCTATCACATCCGCACTGGATTTCGAGCCGGCCGGAGAAGGACGCGACCCCGACCGGGCAGGCGACGGAATTGCGAAGCCCGGGGATGCGTCCTTCGCCCAGGCAGTTGATTTCCTGCCACTGCCGCCCACAGGATGCCCGTTCTGCGCAGGAGAGGGCGCAACGCCTGCCCCGTGGCACGCGAGCATGTGGCCTGGCGCATCGGCGGCCTGGTCCCCTGCCCGACGTTTCCGTATTTGCCCCTCGCACCGGCAATCCGCATGACGGTTCACCGCTTACCCGCCGCTTGCCGCCGCCGTTGAAGCTCCCGCAATTCCTCGGCGCACTCCGGGCAGAAGCCGACCGGAAATCCCGTACAAAGGTTCGCCATGACCACGCAGGGCGTCAGGCGAGACCCCTTGAACATTACGCAGTGCCCGCACGTGCAGTGCATGCCGTCGATGGCCGAGCGATGAGAATCTCTCGCCGGCACACCCAGCCAGTGGCCGACTTCGTGCACCGCGACGGTGGCCTCGATCGCCTCCAGGGAAACCGGTCCGATGGCCGCCGCCATCATCGGACCGCGGTGAAGGACCATCACCGCCGTGAGACGCGGTGAGTACGCGAAATCGATGAATCCGTACAGGCCGTCGGGAAAGGTCGTGCTCTCCACTACGACGATCACGATTGCGGGCTTGTCTCCCGGGGGCATTTGTTCGTTCGCCGCCGCGCTCACCTGATGGTACTCCAGGATGCCGAACTGCGGCAGGCCCGTGCCCGTGCCCTCGGCGACCTCGACCTGAAGGCCGGCCTGCTCCCCCATCACCGCCGCCAGCGCGGTCAATGCCGCGTCCGTTACACGATACGGTCCGGTTGTTGCCACGACGCGAAAGCCCGTCACATCGCCCTGCGCCCACGCCACCGGCAACATCGCACTTTCGACCGGGGTAGCCACAGGCGAAACGGCAGGCTCGCAGCGGGCCGCCTCGTCACAGCACCCGGCCATCGCGACGGACAGTCCGACAATCGCCCGGGCGCATCGCTTGTTCCGGCTGGACATCGATGTCTTCCTCACACAAAGGTTCCGTGCTCCCGGTTGGGCGTTTCGACCGGGCCTACCCAGGAAATCGCCCCCCGCTGCCTTCGATCGCCGGCGCGGCGGCCGAGTCTTTGCCGCTGGTGGGAACGGGCCGCAATCCGCATCGGCGCCTTTCCGGCACGTGTACGGACAGCGCGACATCACTTTCTGCGAGGCGGCGTAGCGACGGTGCTACGTCCTATGCGCTTCCCGCTTGACTCGGTACAACGACCGCCCCAGTATTGAGGAATCCATGGGCGCACGCAATCGCTTCATCCCGGCGCTGCTCGTTGCCCTCCTGGGCAGCGCGATGCTCTGGGGAACACTCGGCTACGCCGCCTACTTTCGCAGCGACTGCTACCGCCGCAAGACCGCGGCCCAACTCGCCCGCTTCTTTCAGTTGCCCGTTGAGATCGGCCGCGTCGAGCCGCATACATTCCACAGCCGCGTCTTCCGCGATGTCTCGATCTGGCTGCCCGACCGGCGCGACCGCGTGTTCTTCTGCCCCGCCGCGATCTGGCGGGAGGCGGGCCCCTCGGCCCGCCCCGATATCTTTCTCGACCTCGCGGGCGGCACGCTGACGATCGGCAGCGAATCCTGGTTGCCCGAGGACTACCGGTACATACTGCGGTCCGCCCTGACGGAGAATCTGAGCCGGGTGAGCCTGCGACGGGTGCTCCTGCACGGCATGGAACTGGTGTGGCCCAAGGGCAGCGGGCACATCGTCGCGGAAGGCGTGACGGGCGAAATCGCCTTCCACGACAATCAGCACGGCGACGCCACGTTCATCTCGCGACGCCTGAACGGATACGAGGTGACCGAGCCGATCCACATTTACGCCCGCGTTCAGCCGGGCCAGCAGGACTTCCTGCCCGAGGTACAGCTCACCGTACCGCGCTTGCCGATCGCCACGCTGGAACTCGATCGTCTGCTCGGCTCACCGGTTCGTACCGGCCACTTTGACGGCCGCATCACATACCACCAGCGAGAGGGCATGGAGTACGTGCAAGTCAGCGGCCAGGCCGACGGACTGGAGCTGCGAGAGCTGACGCAGCACGCTCCGTTCGGTCCGCTCGCAGGCCGCCTCAGCCTCCGCATCGAAGACGCTCGCATCGCCGCCCTGCCGAAGACCGGGCTCGAATCGATCCGCTTCAACGGCCGCGTCGAGGAACTCGATCTGGGCGCACTCGCCGCCTGGGCCGGCTACCCGGGAATCGGCGGCCGCGCGAATCTTATCGTGTACCAGGCGTTTCTGGAGGGGCGCCGGCTCCGCGAGTTCAGCGCAGGCGGCCGGATCGACGCGGTCCGGCTCGAGCAGGTGACCCGGCTCCTGGGCCGAGGCGAGATCCGCGGCGATCTCGCGATCCGCCTGAACGCCGTCCGCATCGTGGACGATCAGATTGCCGCCCTCGATGCCGATATCGACGTCGGACCGCCGCGAGGCAACGCAGGCACGATCGACCGCCAGTTGCTCCTGGGAACCTTCAAGGACCTCCTCGGCCTGAGCTTGCCGGAGCAGTTGCTGCCGGAGCGAATCGAATTCGCCCGAATCGGCGCCAAGGTTCTCGTCAACGAAGGTCGCCTGCGATTGCTCGGCACGGCGGGCGAGAACCGCGATGCCATGATCGTCCTTCGTCTCCTGGGCCAGGACATTCCGATCCCGGCGCCGACGGAAATGTTCTCGATCCGGTCGGTGCTTGATCGCATGCAGGCCCGCGCCCGGGGCGTTGATCTGGAGACGCTCAAGCGATGGTGGCGAAGCCCGGGCGCGGCCGGTCGCCCGGCCTCGCAAGCTGCATGGCAGCCCGACACGCAACCGACCACCAAACGACACTGACGAGCGGCGCGCGGCAATTCGCCGCAAGGCGGATTTCGCACTTGCCCCGCTCTCGTCGCCGCCCGCGCCGGCGTGTTCGGCTAGTTCCGCGGGCATCGGCAACGCTTGATCCGTTGCCTGCGCCGCGTTATCAACGGCGCGGCATGACCGTTGCACCGGACAAACCCGCGAAGCCCCGTCGGATTCGGGCGGTCATCTTCGACCTCGACGGGACGATCACGCGCCCGTACCTCGACTTTGCCGCCATCCGCGCCGAGGCGTCGCTCGACGCCTCGCAGCCCATCCTCGAACAGATGGAGAAGCTCGACGCCGCCCGCCGCACACAGGTACAGGCCATCCTCGAGCGCCACGAGGAAGAGGCGGCCCGGAACAGCGAATTGCACGACGGGGCGAAAGAGGTCTTGACGGCCCTGCACCAACGCGGGATTGCCCTTGCCCTGCTCACCCGCAACAGCCGCCGGTCGGTTGCAATCGTCCTGAAGAAGCATCACCTCGCTTTCGACTTCGTCCGCACGCGCGAGGACGGCGCCCTCAAGCCGTCCGCCGAGCCCGTCCGGGCCATCTGCGCCGCCCTGGGCGTCACGCCGGAGCAGACGCTGATGGTCGGCGATTATCTCTTTGACATTCAGGCCGGCGCCGCCGCCGGAACCGCTACCGCTCTGATGATCGGCGAGCAACCGCCCCCCGCCTTCGCCCATCAGGCCGACTATGTGATCCGCCGACTGGACGAAATACCGGCGATCCTCGATACTGCCGTTCCGGGCTTCGAGGCACGAGGTCCGAACGCCGAAGCCCGATGCCCGAGACCCGACACGCAATGAGTTACCTCCCCCTCGCCAACATCGTGCACCGCAAGCTTCGCAGCCTGCTCTGCATGCTCGCCGTCGCCATCGGCATCGCCATGCTCGTCGTAATGCTGGGCCTTTCACATGGAACGCTCAATGAGGTCGCGCAGCGAATGGAATCCGTGCCGGCCGAGTTGCTCGTCATGCCTCGCGGCGAGAACGCCATCTATGTCGGCGGCGGCTTCTTCAGCGAGAACTACGCACACCTCATTCGTGACATCACGATCGACGGCAGGAAGGCCGTCGACCGCGTGATCCCGGTCTTCTGGCTCACGGCGTCGGTCGGCGGCCAGAAACAGCGGATCTTCGGCGTGGAACGGCGCGATGCCTTGACCATTTTCGGCGACCGCCGGCTCGTCGAGGGACGTCTGTTCGACGCAGACGGCCGATTCGAGCAGGCCGTCGAACAGGCAATCGCCAGACAGGGCAGCCGCAACGGCGGCTATGACACGGAAGCCATGGAAGCCGACCCGGCCCAGGCCGAGGCGATGAACGCCGCCCTGGAGCTCGTCATCGATCAGCGTTTGCAACGGGTCGCGAAGCTCCAGGTGGGCGATAAGGTTCCCCTGGCCGGCCGCACATTCACGATCGTCGGGGTCGTCGAAACCGGCGTCGCGGCGAGGGTCTTCGCCCCGATTCAGACGCTCCGGCACATCCAGTCGTCGGGGTTGCGGAAGTCCACGATGTTCCTCGTGCATCTGACCGACCCCGGCAAGGCGGAGCAGGTCGCCGCGGCGATCGAACATGAGGTTCCCGATACGCAGGTGGTTGAAAAGGCGGCATACGGCCGACTCCTCTTCGAGAGCTTTTCCCAGATTTACGCCTTTATCAACATCGCCTCCGGCGTGGCGCTTGTGGTCTGCTTCCTGTTTACGCTGCTGACGATGTACACGCTCGTCCTGGAGCGCACACGCGAGATCGGCATTCTGCGATCGCTCGGCGCCACCCGGCGGTACATCGTCCGGCTCGCGATCGAGGAGTCGTTGATCCTGTGTACGGGCGGAACGGTCTCAGGCCTCGCCCTTGCCGTCGCCGCAAAGTACGGCATCGAACACTTCATGCCGCTGCAGACGGTGCAGATCGAATGGCGGTGGATCGTCCTGGCGCTCGGGGTCGGCATCATCGGCGGCGTCGGCAGCGCGATCTACCCCGGCTACCGCGCCGCCCGACTCGATCCGGCCACCGCCCTCGCATTCGAATGAACAAAGCCCCGCCTCATCGCGTGCGGGGCGGCAACGCGACGTGCAGACACAGCATCTCCGCGTTTTCTTGTTCGCGTTCAGAAGGTCTGCCAGAGGCTTGCCTCGCGGCCATTCCGGGTCTTGTCAGGTATCTCTTCGCGTTGCCGCCAGGCCAAACGAAGGCGAACGGGTTGCCGACTCAGTACCACACGACATCGCCGTACGCGCCCCAGTCGTAGGAGTCGTCAACGTAGTAGTAGTCGCTGTAGTACCAGTCGTCGTAGTACCAGTCATCGTAGTACCAATCGCCGTAGCAGTCGTAGCAGTAGTCGTCGTAGTAGAAGTCGTCGTAGTAGGCATAGTCGTAGTAACCGTAATCCTCGTAGTACGGGCCGTAGTAGCCGTCAACGGCGGGCAGGAACGTCACCTCGCACCCCGTCGCCGCCGCCAAGCATGCCACGGCCACCAGAAGCCTGCCGGCCCCGCCCAACCGCCCCGATAAAGCATACGACAGCATGGCATCACCCCAGCGCTGCGTCATGACCGCCCGCCTGATCCGCGGGACGTCACGCCGGCCCGGCCGTGTCTCGGCCCTGTTATTCAAGACACGCGCGGTGCGTCCTCGTTAGCCTGGGGCGGCGAAGATATCGCCCCGGCGGTGCCTTATCGGGCGACAGACCGCCCTTTTGCGGGCGCCCGGCATGCCCGGCACGCGCCCAGCGCGGGCAAATCGCCGCCCGTGCGAAAGTCGCACGCCCGTCAGCAACGCCATAGAATCGGCATGGAACCCAACCGTCCCATGCAGTACTCGGTGAACGTCAAGCAATCGTCCTTTGCCGTCGGCCTCAACCCGCCCGACTATGACACGATCCTTTCATTCGACCTGGCAGGACGCATGATCGGGGCGTACGTGCGCGACGCCTCCGGCCATGAGGCCAACTATCGGCGCGGCTATGACAACCGCGTGATCAGGCTCATCAAGGACTCTCTGCTCCACAACAAGTACATCGAGGAACTGACGGATGCCGATCGCGACGCCCTGCTGGCGCATTGCTTCGCCATCGTGGATGAGATCCTGCGCGACGACCGGCTGCCGCCCCCTCAGGCCGCCCTGCTGCGGCGCGCGGCGGAAAACGGCCCGCCGGCCCTTGCCGCCCAGCGCGAGCGATTCCTCGGCATTTACGGGGCCGTGCCCATCCTTCCGCCGGACCAGTACCGGGCCCTCGTCCTGCAGGCGACGCGCGGCTGCCCCTTCAATGACTGCGACTTCTGCTCTTTCTATCGCGGTTGCGAATTCCATGTGAACACCGCCGCCGAGTTCGATGAACACATGGAAGCCGTCCGCCGGTTCTTCGGCGAATCGCTTCGCCTGCGACAAAGCGTCTTTCTCGGCGATGCGAACGCCGTGCTCCTCCCGACGGCCCGGCTGCTCGAACGTATGGAGCAGGTGCGTCGGAAGTTCGATATGGCGCCGCCCGACCTCTCCGTCCGCGACGAGGTCGGCTGGCGGCGTGAGCACCCGTATGGCCTCATCGGGTTCTACGGCTTCCTCGACGGCCTCAGCGGAACGCGCAAGACGCTCGCCGACTACCGCTCGCTGGCCGCCGCCGGCCTGAAACGCGTGTACATCGGCGCCGAGAGCGGCTGCGACGAGGTCCTCGAGCGCGTGAACAAGCCTTGCCGCCGCGCCGACGTCGTTGAGACGGTGCAACTCTGCCGGCAGGCCGGCATCGCGGTCGGGCTGATCCTTCTCGCCGGCGTCTGCGAAGACGACCCCGCGCTCGCGGCACGCCACCTCGACGAATCGTGTGCGATGGTGAACGCGCTTCCGCTCGGACCGCTCGACATCGTGTATCTTTCGCCCTTCGTGCGCGACCGGGCCCGGGCAAGCCGGCTGCCCCCTTTCGCTGAGGAGCAACTGGCAAGGCTCCACGCGGGCATCCGGCGGCGCGCGGACGGCCCGCGCGTCGTCATCTACGACATCCGCGGCTTCATTTACTGACGAGGCCTGCCGATGTATCTCGTATGCGAACCTTCGGCCGTCCGCCGGGAGCGGACGGTCAAAGCCGGGCGAGGGGTTGCGAGGCCCTCCGCCGGCGCCCGAAAAAAGCCGGACGGGGGTACTCGACACCGCGCTCATGGTCAGTACATAATAGCACGAGCCTCGGCCGCGTAATGACCGAGGCCGGGTACGTGAGCGGGCTTCCGGTCGCAAGCGTTTTCGGCGGAGACGTCCGGACTCATAGATATCATTCATTCATTATCCGGAACCGCTCATGCTGCGTTTTTCGGTGTTTGAAAACGGAGGCGTCGCCCAACGGGTCGATCTGAACGGGTCGTACCTGGTCGGCAGCGATGGTGTACCGCTTCGCGCGGAGATCGAGTTCCGCGACGGGGAGATTGTCTGCACCAAGCGGGCCCCCGGGCCGGCGGGGCTGGCCCTGCTCTGGCCCGTGAAGGGATGCGGACGAATCCTCCTGGAGAGCGCCAGGCTCCCGGAACGCGACAAACCGTACAACCTCCATCTCGAACTGGCCCGCGGCCGGCTGATGCGAATCGACCAGAAGCGCGAGGAATGGGGCCTGTTCGACTTCCCGGGCATGGAGGAGCTCAACGCGCAGTTGAAGCTTTCCCGCGAGTACTTCGTCCGGGCCCTACAGGCGGACAGCCCGGCCGAGGTGGCCCGGTGGGCCGATCAGGCCCTTCAGAGCGCGATCGTCGTCGGCGAGCGTATCAGCCTCTTCCACGCCGACATCTTCCTGAGCCGTCGCCGCCAGACCCATGCGTTCAATCGGCGCCCGTTCGGCTGCGTGCTTGATCCGACCAACACCTCCGAGCCGTACTACCACCGCATCCGCGAGGCCTTCGACTTCGTCAATCTCCCCATGCTCTGGAAGGACATCGAGCCGAAGGAGCAGGAGATCAACTGGACCTCGCTTGATGCCTGGGTCGACTGGCTGACCCGCCACCGCGTGCCGATCACCGCGGGCCCGCTCGTCTCCTTCCAGGAAGGCCATGTGCCCGACTGGCTTTTCATCTACGAGCACGACTACGACGCGATCCGCGGCATGGTCTTTGAGCATGTCCGCCGGGTCGTCGAGCGCTACGGCCGCCACGTGCAGCGCTGGGTGGTAGTCGGCGGCGTCCACGCGACGAACCCGCTGCACTTCAACTTCGAGCAACTCATGGAGCTGACCCGCGTGGCCGCCACCCTCGTCAAGCAACTCGCACCGCGCGCCGCCTCCATCGTCGAGCTGATCTCGCCGTGGGGCGAGTATTACTCGCGCAACCAGCGGACGATCCCGCCGATGCTCTATGCCGATATGGCCGTCCAGAGCGGCATCGGGTTTGATGCCTTCGGCCTCCAGTTCCAGTTCGGCCCCGGCCTGGATGGGATGTTCGTCCGGGACATGTTCCAGATCTCCAGCATGATCGACCGCGTCGGCAACCTCGGCAAGCCGGTCCACGTGACGGCCGCCCAGGTTCCGGGCGTCCTGCGGCTTCCGGGAGGCGGCGGCTCGATGGTCGCCGACGGCGGCACCTGGCGCCAGGAATGGAACGAAGAAGTGCAGGCCGCCTGGCTGAAGGAGTTCTACCAGACGGCCTTGAGCAAGCCTTTTGTCGAGACGGTGACTTGGCGCGACCTGGCGGACGAAGCCCCGTTGGCCATCATGCCGAACGGAGGCCTCATCCGCGCAGACCACACGCCCAAGTCGGCATTCAAGATGCTCCTCAGTCTCCGTCACGACATCCTGGGCGCCTCGCGCAAGCCCCCGCGCCACGCGGAAACGACCTGACGACCCCGCGCCGCACGGCACAGTAACGTGGGAAAACGCGGAAACAGGAAGCAGCCCTCCGCCGCGACCGGACACGGGATCCCAGAGCCGTCCGGGTCGTTTGCCCGGCTGACCCGGACTCAAGCCGAATCGGCACGCAATGGCACGCCCTACGCCCTTCTGCCCCAAGGCGGCCTTCGGCCGCAACCGAACACGGCCGTGCCGGCGGCCGTCATGCTGAGCGAAGCGAAGCATCCAGCTTCTCTGCGCCAATCAGCCGGATTCTTCGTCGCTGCGCTCCTCAGAATGACGGGTCGCGCTACCGCCGCAGCGCGATGACATGCGCGCAAGGCGCGCAAAAGCTGCGACGGAAGACTTCAAGATCCTCGCGCATCGCAAACATTCCGAAAGCGGACGAGACACCCGCGCCCCGTGCTTGGCTGCGGGCGAAGGCCGCGCCGCGAGCTGCGCCCCGCGCCGGGACCGTCGCCGAGAAGACGCCCCTGAGAAAGGCTGTGTCGCGCAACTCCAGGCCCCAGAAGATGTTACCGGCTGTCAGTGGGTACATTGGAGGTCTCCCGCGCGTGGCCGCCAGGGGTTCTGTACCGTCGTCCTTGCTTGCATCCTACGGCAGGTTATAATGCGGTTAGTCCAGCCAATGCCGTTCCGACTGGGCGAAGCGGTGGCGCAAGCCGTAAGCCGTAAGCCGTTCGTTCGGCGCGAGGACAGAATCATGTCATGTTGCAGATCGCTTAGCGATGTTCTTCCTGTTTGGGGCGCGAGGTCACACAGGTCGTGTCGGCGCGGGCGCGTCGCGTTTACGCTGATCGAGTTGTTGGTGGTAGTCGCTATCATCGCACTGCTCGTGGCCATTCTCCTGCCCTCGCTGGCGGCGGCCCGTGAAGGGGCACGATCAATGGCGTGCCTGTCGAACCTCAAGCAGTTGTGCACGGCGACGGTGATGTACGGGCTTGACTACAGGCAGATCCTGCCGGGGCCCTTGCATCCTTCCGTCTTCCTGGAGACGTCCACTCTCACGCAGCTCGATAAGGACATGCACCTGCCGTACCGGGTGCAGAGGTACTTCTCCGAGGCGAAGGGCAAGGGCGAACTCACGGATAAGGTGTGTCAGTGTCCGACGGCGCAAGGACTCAAGACGCTGGATCCCCGCCAGGTCATGGGCCCCACCACCACCTACCGGCCGTTCAACTACGTGCTCAACAGTTGGATAACGGACTCCAGCACCGGGAAGAATATCAAGGGCCAGCCGCCGTACGGTGGCACCAAGCCCGCTTTCTACTTCGGCGTGCGGTGGCACGGTTACACGGACAGCCTGTGGGCCACCCCGGCGTCCAACGGAACCGGCCAGACCGTGTTCGAGCAGAGTCAGGGCTGGCCCGCCGGCACAAGCAAGCCCAAGAACATCGAAAGGATCCCACACCTGAGTCAGGAGTGGATGATTGCGGACGTGTGGTACGCGGAGGTCCTTCCGAGCCCGCGCGCCAGCCTCAAGCCGGGCGGCACATGGCCCCTCTTCTACAGGACCGTGAACATCGGCCAGGGCTCCATCGCGACGGACGACGGCTTCTACATCCCGACCTACGCGTTTCACTCGACGACGTATCGCGCCTCCAGCGCGATACCGGCTGTGACAAATGACAAGAACCCGCAATCACCACGATTCATGGCGGGCAAGACGAATACCGGCTTCCTGGACGGCCACGCCGCCTCGGTACGTGGCTGGAAGGGGACAGTGAACCCAGGGTAGCCCCGGGTTCCGCGGCGAAACGCCGCGGAAGAGCGTGAAGCCGGCGGGGGAAGGGGCGCCCCGCCGGAGCGAGGGGAACGGAATGAGTGGACGGAAGCCACGTCGGCAGGGGCCGCGCGCCATCCGCCCGCCACGAAATCAGTTCGAGGCGAACCTCGAATAGAACCTATCCGGTTGCTGGAGTGCTGAGGTTGTTGTGAAAGGAGCTGATGTCATGAACAGAAGAGTCTTTTGTCTGTCAGGGCTGGTGCTGATCCTCGTCAGCTCGCCCGTGGCGTTCGGGGCATCCCGGACGCTTGATTTCGAGGGGCCGATGTATGGCACGGTCAATGCCGCGTGCATTAACTCGCCCATTCCACCCCTCTTCAGCCGGCCGGGCTATTCCGGTTCCACGGTCGGCTTCATCGATCCGCCCTCCGAATGCGGTGCGGGTGCGTTTGGAGCCGGGACCGGCAACGACGCGCTCCTGACATATCTCCTGTTGCCCACGCAATACGAGGAACTGCGATTCAGTTGGGCCAATCCGGATCCGGCGCCCACGGCCCCCCCGCCCTGGGTGCGGACGGTAACGGTCGCTTCAAGCTACGTGACACTTCCTACGGTTGACTACGGGGTCGGCAGCAAGATTTCGATGAAGGTTGCGCTCGGCTGCTACACCCTCGACCCCATTGACCCCACCATCGAAAACGAGAACCCATCCGGTTCGCTCGAATTCGCCCTGATCATCCAGGAAACCGGCACCAGCGCGGCGCTCGGCGATAATGCCGGTTCCGGCGGCGACCTGGAGTTCGTCGGCGTGGACAACGTGGTCACGGTAGGCTCGTCGCTCTGCCCCGTCGGCGGCATAAACCTCGAGAACGGGTACTCCGCCTGGCGAACGATCACATGGGAATTCATCAGCGCCACGCAGGTGAACGTGAGCGTGGACGGCGGCACGCCAGTGACGAAGAACGTGATGGCGGTCCCCGGTTTCGGTAACGGTGTCCTTTCCACGGCCACCATGCGGGGCGGCTTGAACAGCCTGTGCATCATCAAGCCGCCGAGTGACACGGTCACGAAGAAGCTC
This sequence comes from uncultured Planctomycetales bacterium, assembly GCA_964653435.1. Lineage (GTDB taxonomy): Bacteria > Planctomycetota > Phycisphaerae > UBA1845 > PWPN01 > CAZMVY01. The sequence continues at coordinate 53,064 of CAZZFA010000005.1, forward strand.
TACGTGGACGTAGACGACGTGGCCATGTACGCCCCGGGTGACGCCGATCCGCCGAAGATCCAGGCGCCTGTGCTGTCGAACCAGACACAGGTTACCGTGACGGGCGTCGACGTGGCGGCTAGCGAGGTCAGGCTGTTCAAGAACACCGTACAGATCGCGTCGGCGACGCCTCCGTTCAGCCCCGGCAACGGCTCGCACACCTTCACCGGGCTGAGTTTGGTTCCGGGAGACGTGCTGACGGCGACGCAGGTTGTGGAGGGAACGGAGAGCGCGCCATCGGCGCCCGTTACGGTGAAGGACGCGAACCTGCCCGTGGCAGACAACTTCGACAGTTACCTCAGTCAGTCGGCGTTGAATGCGATCTGGCCGCGGACGAGCACGCAGCCGGACTTCAATATCACGCTATCTACCGATAGGGCCGCAAGTTGCCCGAATTCCGTGCTTGAGCCCGCGGCCACCAGCGGCTCTCCGTCCCGCATCTACCAGAATCTCGGCGGCAGCTACGACGCTTCGGATACAGCGCCTCTGACAGTGACTTGGTGGATGTATCATGGCGCCGGGACGACGGGGAGAAACTATGTGGAGCTGCGATCGTACAGCGGCGGGAAGTATGCCTCCGGCACGCTCCAGGCGCTTCTGGCGCTGGGTGTGTATTACGACACAGCCCAGGGTATCACCAACACAGTGTACAATGGTCGCGATTACAACCTCGGCGGACCGACCATTACCTGGTTCGATGTGACCGATGCGACGCGCACACCCGACGCATGGGTCAAGATGCAGATAAAGGTCAAGAGCACCACGATCGACTACACCGTGACCACGGCGAACGGCACATACACCGTCACACAACCGCGGCGCGTTCCCTCCTACAAGTTTGATTCGGTCGTGATCGGGTCCGGGCTCACGAACGGCGGCGTGTATGCCTACTACGACAACCTGAGCATCTCGCTGACCGAGCCGCCAATCGAGCCGTTCGGCCCGCCGAGCACGGTGCCTGCACCGGCGTCGCTCGCGACGCCGGTCGAGCCCGGGGACACCGTCGTGACCGTCAACGGTCTCGATCCGACCGCGACGGAGGTCAAGGTCTACGCGGACCATGTCCTGATCGGCTCGGCGCCGCTGTCCGCGGAAACCACCAAAGACGTGCCCGTCTCCCCGGTACCGTGCGCGACGGTCGTCGGCGCAACGCAGGTGATCGACGGCGTCGAAAGCTGTTACTCGGCCCCGACGAGCGCGAGCTACGGGGCGCCGACCATCCAGGAACCGGTGAAGGCCGGCGCGTGCAAGGTGACGCTCACCGGTGTGGATCCCAGGGCCAGCCTGGTGAAGCTGTACGCGGACAACTCGGAGCTTGCTTCGGCGCCGGGGACCGGCGGGACGACGGCGGAGATCACCGGTCTCCTCCTGACCGGCGGCCAGGTCCTTCAGGCGTCCCAGGTGGTCAACGGCTACGAGTGTGCTCGCAGCGCGAGCATCACGGTGGTGTCGCAGACGATCCTGGCGAGCTGGACCCAGACCAGCTCACTGCCGGTCGGCCTTACGGATCACTGCGTGCTTTACTACAACGGATACGTCTACTCGTTCGGCGGCCGGAAGGATGGTACGACGGCCGAAGGACGCGGCAACGACTTCGCGTACTATGCGCCGGTCAACAGTGACGGCAGCATCGGGGCGTGGCAGGCGACGACGTCGCTTCCGGCCAAGCGCGCCGTCGGTGGCGTGTATGCGTACAACGGCCGCATCTACTACTGGGGCGGCTGGGACGAGACGTTTGCCACCAGGAACACGTGCTGGTACACGACCCAGAATCCGGACGGGACGATCGGTCCGTGGACCGTGTCCTCCGTTACCATCCCGCCGTCGGCCGCTGCGGATCAGATGGACGCATTCGGGCGCGGCGTCATGGGTTTCGGGGATACGCTCTACATCGTCAACGGCGAGGACAACGGTGGTACGCTGACGAACAAGTGCTACTACAGCAAGATCCAGCCGGACGGTGATTACGGGCCGTGGGTCGAAACCTCCACGACACCGACCGCCTCGTGGTTCCACGGCGTGTTGACGTTCGCCGGCACGTCGGAGAACTACATCTACTGGATGGGCGGCAACTTCGGCGGCACGAATCAGGCGGAGGTCTACAGGGCCCAGATCAATGCCGACGGGAGCCTCGGCGCCTGGTCCGGCGCCGGCCTGCCGAATCTGCCGAACCCCCGCTATGAGCACGGGGTCGCGTTGGCCGGGAACACGGCGATCATCGTCGCCGGGCTCTACGGGAGCACGCCCAACACCACCGTTTACTTTACGAAGATCGATCCCGCGACCGGCATCATCGGACCGTGGTACAGCGGTGCGCCGTACCCGATTGCCGTCAGCCGGAACTCGGCGGTGGCCTATCAGGCGGGCGGCAAATGGTATGTGCTGGGTGTCGGCGGCGGGCCGTATTCCGGTGCGACTCGCAGTCCGCGGTGCTACTACGCCCTCGTGGACACCGATGCCGACGGCGACAGCTTCGGCGACACAACCGACAATTGCCCGGCGGTCGCGAATTCGAGCCAGGCCGATTCGGACTGCGACGGCGTGGGCGACGCGTGCGACGCGTGTCCGGACACCCCGCCGGGCGTGCCCGTCGGACCGGACGGTTGTCCGCTGTGTGAGGCACCGACGGTAACGTCGATCTCGCCGAATACGGGCGTACAGGACAACGGCAACCGCGAAGTGAACCCGGGGTCGGGCCAGCTCTACCTGGTAAGCCCCCCGCCGCTTCACGTGACGATCGCCGGAACCGGCTTCACCGGCACGCCGGCCGTCAAGATCGTGAAGGGCGCGTCCACGATCAATGCGACCGGCGTTACGGTGGTTGACGCGAACACGATCACGGCCGACATCGACCTGACCGGGGCCGCCCCCGGCGCGTTGGACGGCGCGTGGGACGTGGTGGTGACCACCTGTGCGGACAGCACGGGCGGCACGGGTCTCTTCACGGTAAGCATGTGCTGGCCGGAGCAAGCGGACGCGGACGGCGATGGCGACGTCGACCTGAGCGACTTCGGCATCTTCCAGGCGTGTTTCAACGGTCCGAACCGGCCGTACAAGGTCGGACCGGACCCGCGGAAGTGCGCTTGCATGGATGCCGGCGATAACCCGCTCGTCGCGGACGTCGACCTGAGCGACTTCGGCAAGTTCCAGGGTTGTTTCAACGGCCCGAACCGGCCGCCGAAGGCGGGGTGCTGACAGGTCGGCGCCTGTAGCCGCCTGAGGCGATGTATACGTAAGGTGATTCAGCGCCGCGCGGTTCACGAGGGTGGGCCGCGCGGCCACTCTTTTCCCACCTGTGAAACGCCTCCGTCGAGCGCACCGTCGCGCAGGCTCATCCTCTGCGCTCTTGTCCCGCGAAATCCTCGCGGCCGGTAAACATTCCGAAAACAAGCGAGCGGGTAGGACACGCCATTGCGTACCAGTTCGTATTCGAAAGCGGGCGAGATGCCCCCGCGTTCGGCTGCCGTCGAAAGACGCGCCACGCAGCTGGGAACCAACGAAACGCTCGCCTCGCACCGGAAGCGGTGATCGCCGTCGGTGCGTGCTTTGCGCAAACAGTGAGCCCATATCGAGGCCGACGCGACGCCGCCGGTATGGCTGAATCCCATTTGCGGGCGGTTTCGAGACTTTTGCATTTCCCGCCGCCCTGCCGTACACTTCCACGTGGTTCGCTTTCCCTTTGTGAGGAATCGGATGAGCACGAGTGACAACACGGAGATTTCGGCCATAGCCCGGACGGATCCGGAAGTATGGCGAGTCTTTCAGGCCGAACGGGAGCGCCAGCACTACACCCTTGAGTTGATCGCCTCCGAGAACCACGTCTCCAAGGCCGTTCTGGAGGCCGTCGGGTCGATCTTCACGAACAAGTACGCGGAAGGATACCCGGGCAAGCGCTACTACGGCGGCTGCGACCAGATGGACGCCATCGAGAACCTGGCCCGGGACCGCGCCAAACAGCTCTTCCACTGCGAGCACGTCAACGTTCAGCCCCACTCCGGCAGCCAGGCCAACACGGCCGTGTACATGACCGTACTCAAGCCGGGCGACACGATCCTGTCGCTGGATCTCTCGCACGGCGGCCATTTGACCCACGGCATGCGGCTCAACTTCAGCGGGATGTTCTATAAGGTCGTACACTACACGGTCGATTCGAAGACCGAGACCTGCGACATGGGCGCGATACGCCGCCTCGCTCACGAGCACAAGCCGGCGATCATCGTCACCGGGGCTTCGGCCTACCCACGGACGATCGACTTCGCCGCCTTTGCGGAGATCGCCCACGAGGTCGGTGCCGTGCAGATGGCGGACATCGCCCACATCGCAGGGATGGTCGCGGCGGGGCTCCATCCGTCACCCGTCCCGGTGGCTGAGTTTGTCACCACGACGACGCATAAGACGCTTCGCGGCCCCCGCGCAGGTATGATCATGTGCAAGGCGCAGTACGCCCAGACGCTTGACTCCCGCGTGTTTCCCGGCGTGCAGGGCGGCCCGCTCATGCACGTCATCGCCGGCAAGGCCGTCGCCTTCGGCGAGGCCCTGCGGCCGGAGTTCCGCGCCTATCAGGAACGCATCCTGGCAAATGCCCAGGCCCTCGCCGAGGAACTCAAGCGGCGAGGCTTCCGCCTTGTTTCCGGCGGCACCGATAACCACCTGATGCTCGTCGACCTGCGACACAACTACGAACACGTGACCGGCAAGGCGGCCGAGACCTGGCTTCAGGCCGCCGGCATCATCGTGAACAAGAACATGATTCCGTTCGACACCCGCAAGCCGGTCGAGACCAGCGGTCTGCGGATCGGCACGCCCGCCGTCACTACCCGCGGCATGGGCACCGCCGAGATGGAGACCATCGCGGGCTTGATCGACGAAGTCATCCGCTCGCAGGGCGACGCGGCTACGGCCGCGCGAATCCGGCCTCGCGTGCGCGAGCTGTGCGACCAGTTCCCTGTTCCTCATTAGGCGTCGAACGCCGGGAGTCCGCTGCCGTGGCACGCGATCGGCTTACGTCATGGCTCACGGTTCTGCTCGGTGCGGCCGGGCCGCTCTGGCTGGGCGGCTGCACGGGTCGCGCTACGATCTCGGCAATTCCGTTTTCGCGTTCCGACATTCGCGATCGCGAGCCCCTTGTTCTTGTGCTGCCGACGGCCGGCCGCTGCGCCTGGTACGTCGACGACGCCGGCCAGCTCACGGTGGCGATGAAGTACGAGAATCTCCCGCTCTTCGGCAAGTACACAAAGGCCGGGTGGCTTGCCCGCTTCCGGCTGGGCGAAAAGCCCGCCGGCCGGTCGCTGCGGTACAACCTTTCCCGCGACCAGGTCCGCGGCCTGTGCTCCTCGGGCATCGAGCATTGGCGTTTCCAGACGCGTTGGGGCGTTCTCGTCCTCGACCAGATGCCCGGCCACCGCTACCGGGGGCGCTTTCAGATCACCGTCGCCCAGCAGCAGTTCACTCTGTTCTCTGGGTGGGCGCCAACAGGATACACCGCCCCCCTCCTGATCATGTGGGGCGAGTTTGAGGCCGTCCACGACGAAGGACTCGCCAAGACGGTGGTCGCCGCCATCGACAAGGAGAACTGGACGGACTTCGGCGCGATTCCGATGGTCCGCCCCATCCAGACCCGGCCGCACACCGACAGCACGCAACCGGCAACCCGGCGCGTGCCCTCCACAAGACCCGCACGGACGCCCGGCCCTGGCGGCGGGTGAACCCGTCGCCTCGCCGCCCTTCACGGGCCATCCGGCCGTGGTGCGTCGGGCGCGGGCAGGACCACATCGGGCCGAGGAATAAGCGGCGCTGCCGGGCGCAACCGCTCGGCGATCGCCCGCAGGGGCTCGCCCGTGAGCGGATGGGGAAAATCGGGCGCCACCTCCGCCAGCGTCACGGCAAGGTAACCTCGTTGCGTTACATCGGGGCAGGGCAGCGTCAGCTCGGGCGTCTCGACCACCACGGCGCCATACAGGCACAGGTCCAGGTCGATCGTCCGCGCGGCGTACCGGTCCTCGCCGCGAACCCGGCCGAGGCTCGCCTCAATGGCCCGCAGACGACGACGGATGTCGTGCGGCGTCAAATCGGTCTCCAGCAGGACGGCCGCATTCAGATAATCAGGTTGCCACCGCGGTCCCACGGCCGGATTCTGATAGACGCGCGATACCCCCGCGATCCGGCCCAGTTCCGCCAGACGCGCCACGGCCGCCGGCAGATACCGGATCGGATCGATGTTCGAGCCGGCCGCAATGAGCGCCTTCTCAGCCAAAATCCTCCGCTCCGCGTTCGATTTCCACCCCGACCGATCGGGCAAAGCGAACCGCACCCGGCTTCTCCACGCGCACCCGTACCCGCGATACGCCCGCCATCTGCAGACACATCCGTGCGATGTCCGTCGCCAGGGCCTCTACGGTCAGGCGCTGGGCCGATTCGGCGTGCGCGATCACCTGCTTGGCCACGGCGCGGTAGTTGACCGATCGCGACAGGTCGTCGGCGGCGCCGGCGGCGCGCAGATCCGCATACAGCGTGATGTTGATCAGGATGTCCTGCTTCTCGCGTCGCTCCCAGTCATTGACTCCGATGATGCCCCGTACGAGCAGGTCCTTGATCTCCACGCGGTCTTCGGCCATGGGTAAAGCTCCGACAAGGGCTGCAACCGGGCTTCGTCGCCCCCCCCCGCGCGTCCCGCTGGCGGGTACCCGGGGCCCGCCAAGCATCCCGGATAAACGCACGCACCGCCGGTGCCGTTGACAGCCGGTGTCCCGGCGGCGAAGATTTCTGGTCTTGGCGTCTTGCCGCCCGGCCCTTGCGGCCGCCACGGCCCGCTGTCAGGCAGGCCGTACGTAGTATACCCTGCCGGCACACCGAGACCAGTACCGTTTTCGGTACGCGAGGTTCGCCCGGTGGGAGTCCCGCAGGGTGAAAGCGAGTACCCCGGGGTTTGGGCCCCGGGTTCTGGACGCGAATGAGAACAAAGCCCCCCGCCGGGGCGACAGAGATGCGGTGACAAGCCGCGTCGCGCACGAAACCGTCTCACCGAAAGCGGTATCTGGCTGGTCCCATGCCGAAGCGCAACCTGGTCTGGCTTCTCGTAGTCGTCGCCCTTGGCGTCGGCCTGTGGGTATATCCGAACACCCTGCTGCGCCGGGATACGTTCTACCGTGAGTTCTCGCCGCTCCTCGACGTCCGCCTGCAGATCAAGAAGAACTACGTTGATGAGGTCGACGACAAGCTCCTGCTTCGCGGGGCGATCCGTGGCATGGTCCAGGAGCTGGACCGCTTCAGCGACTACTACGACGCCGAGGAATACGCGCAATTCAAGAAACGCGCGGCCGGTCACTTCACCGGCATCGGCGTAGAGGTCACCCTCAAGGACGGATACCTCACCGTGCTCAGCCCGATCGAGGACACTCCCGCGTATGCGGCCGGTCTTCAGAGCGGCGACCGCATCCTTGAGATCGACGGCGTCAAAACCGACAAGATGACTCTCGGTCAGGCTGTCGCCCTGATCAGCGGCGAGTCCGGCACGCAGGTGCGGCTCAAGATCGCGCCTGCCGGCGACGAGCCCCCCCGGGAAGTGACCGTCGTCCGCGGGCTGGTGACCCTCCACTCGGTAAAGGGATACAGGCGGTTCCCCGACAACACATGGGATTACTTCATCGACCGGCCTGCGGGCATCGGCTATGTGCGGCTGACCAGCTTCGATGAGAACACGCCGGAGCAGCTTGACCGCGCCATGCGTGCAATGTATGAGCAGGGACTCCAGGGCCTCATCATCGATCTCCGCGACAACCCGGGCGGCCTGCTGAAGACCGCCGTAGCCATTGCCGACCGGTTTCTCGATTCGGGCCGGATTGTCTCCACAAGAGGGCGGGCCTCCAACGAGGAAATCTGGTCGGCCAGTGCCAAGAGCAACTACCGCAAACAGGTCCCGCTGGTGCTGCTGATCAACGACGCCTCGGCCAGCGCCTCCGAGATCCTCGCCGGCGCCTTGCACGATCACGGCCGCGCCATCCTTGTGGGAGAGCGGACCTATGGCAAAGGCAGCGTACAGAACCTTATCGAACTCGGGAACGGCGAGAGTGCCCTGAAACTCACGACGGCGTACTACTACCTGCCCAACGGGGAGCGGATTCATGGAAAGGGCGTCCAACCCGATTACGAGGTGAAACTGACGCGGGAAGAGAAACGCACCGTGCTGCCGGAGAAGCGCCTGTTTACCACGACTACCCGGGCGGCGACCGCCCCGGCCACCGGCGCCCCCGTGGTCGATCGCCAGATCAACAAGGCCGTCGAGGTCCTGCGCGAAAAACTCGGACTGCCGCCTCTGACGACGACGCAGGCAACCACGCGGCCGAGCACGGCGCCGACGGCGACAGGCGCGGCAGGCGGATAAGCATGTCCCTTATTCTCGGCATCGAAACGTCGTGCGATGAAACCTCCGCCGGCATCGTGGCCGACGGTTATGATGTCCGCAGCAACCTCGTCGCCACGCAGTTCGACCTGCATGCGAAGTTCGGAGGAGTCGTCCCGGAGATCGCCTCCCGCGCACACATCGAGAACCTCGACGGTGTGATCCGCGAGGCCATGGAGCGAGCCGGCGTCTCCCGCGCGGAGATCGACGCGATCGCCGTGACCTGTACGCCGGGGCTTGTGGGCTGCCTCCTGATCGGCGTAACCGCCGCCAAGACGCTCGCCTGGGCCTGGGGCAAACCGCTGGTCGGCATCAACCACGTGGAAGCACACGCGTGCAGCGCCGCCGTCGCGATCGGCTATCCGCCCTGGCCCGCGGTGGCGCTCGTCGTCAGCGGCGGCCATACCTCGCTGTTTCATGTCCGCGACTTCGACCGCATCGAACGATTGGGAAGCACCACCGACGACGCCGCCGGCGAAGCCTTCGACAAGGTGGCGAGTATCCTGAATCTCGGCTATCCGGGCGGCCCGATCATCGACCGCGTTGCCGCCGAGGGCGACCCGAACGCCGTCCCCTTTCCGCGGACCATGCTCGGATCCGAGTCGCTGGACTTCAGCTTCAGCGGCCTCAAGACCGCCGTCCTCTATCACGTGCACGGCCCCGGCAGGACCAGCGGCGGCCTTGAGCGCCTGACGCGCCGCGACGTGGCCGACATCGCCGCCAGTTTCCAGGCCGCCGTCGTCGACGTGCTCGTGGCCAAGACGATGCTCGCCGTCGAGCAGACCGGCACGCGGACCGTGGTGGTCGGCGGCGGCGTCGCGGCCAACCGGCGGCTGCGGAGCGAACTGGCAACCGCGTGCGAGGCAGCCGGCGCGACCCTCCATCTGACGCCCATGCACCTCTGCACGGACAACGGCGCGATGATTGCCGCCCTGGCCCATCACCGCCTCGCCCGCGGCGAGATCGCTGATACGGATCTGGAAGCCCGGGCATAGAGTCGCTTCCGGAGCGTCTCGCGCCGCGTCCGGAACGTTTGCCGGGCGCGAGTTTTCGAGGATGCTATTGCAGAGGCGACCGAACGCTCGCGGTGATGCGCGTCGAACGCGCACCGGTCTTACCGAAGACGGCACCGGACGGGGGTCACCCCTCCGCGCCGGATTCCGCCGGCCCCCCGGCCGTCGTGTTCAACCGCCCCACCAGCTCCCGCGCCGACTGCAGGCCGCGCCGGCGAAGGTACGTCGGCAGAGCCTCGATAATCCGGATCGGGCACGTCGGGTCGATGAAGAGCGCCGTGCCGACGCTTACCGCCGTTGCCCCGGCGAGCATGAACTCGATCGCGTCCTGCCAGGTCTCGATGCCCCCCATTCCGATGAGCGGGATCTTCGCGGGCGCTGCGACTTCGCGATATACCCGGTGGACCATGTGCAGCGCCAGCGGCTTGATCGCCGGCCCCGACAGCCCGCCGGTGGTGTTGGCCAGCACCGGACGCCACCGCTCGATGTCGATCGCCATCCCGACGAACGTGTTGACCAGCGAGAGCGCCTCGGCCCCGGCATCGACCGCCGCTCGCGCGGTCGTGGTGATGTCCGTCACGTTCGGCGAGAGCTTCACGATCAGCAGGCAGCGGTGCACCTCCCGCCGCACGGCCCCCACGAGATCGTACAGCCGGTTGGCGTCGGTGCCGAACGTCAGCCCGTCGGACACGTTCGGGCAGCTCACGTTGAGTTCGAGCCCAGCGATCTCCGGCACCTCGTCCAGCCGGCGGCACACTGCCACGTATTCCTCGCGCGAGTGACCTGCCACATTGACGAACACCGGAATGCGGAAGGCCCGCAGTTCGGGCACCTTCTCCGCGACGAACCGTTCCAGCCCGACGTTCGCCAGCCCGATCGCGTTGAGCATGCCGCAGGCCGTCTCGACGACCCGCGGCGGCGGATTTCCGGGCCGTTCCTGCAAGGTCACACTCTTGGTAGTGAATGCGCCGAGGCGGTTCAAATCCATGTACGGCGCGTATTCCCCACCGTACCCGCACGTCCCCGAGGCCGTCATGACGGGATTCTGCAGCGTAACCCTGCCGAGCGAAACGGACAGATCGACAGCGGCGGGCATCTGCGTCGTATTCATGGCCGCCCAGCATCGGAACCCGGCACGACGCTGTCAAGCCGCGCAAGCGACTTGCCCCCGTTCGCCGGATGCACGGAATCGTGCAGCGTGAGCGGATCCGGCGGCGACCGTCGCGGATACCGGGGGACAACAGTGTAGAGTCTTGCGTTGCAGCTTTTGCGCGCCTTGCGCGCATGTTATCGCGATGCGGCGGTGGCGCGACCCGTCATTCTGAGGAGCGCAGCGACGAAGAATCTGGCTGATTGGCGCAGAAAAGCCAGATGCTTCGCTTCGCTCAGCATGACGGGGGCCGGCGCCCCCGTGTTCGGTTGCGGCCGAAGGCCGCCTTGGGGGTGGCTGAGCGTCATCCCCAAGGCAATGGTCCCGGAGGGACCCATGAGAAAGCCCAGCGATTCATCGCTGGGTCGCGGACGCCCCCGCCCCGCGGGTCAGTCCCGTAGGCACGACTGAGCCTTCGCCGCGACGCGCGCCGCATGCGAAACTGTCACACCGAAAACGGCACTACGCCGTTGCGGTCCGTCGGCGTCGCTTCACACCCGCTCGAACGGCTCGAAGAGACGCTTATACTCATCCTGGCAGAAACGGTCGGTCATGCCGGCGATGTAGTCGCAGACCACCCGGTGCAGACCCTGCTCGGCGATGCGACGGGCAAAACGCGGCTCCAGCAGCCCCGGCGTTTCGAGGTAGGCGTCGAAGAGGCGGCGGATGAACCGTGCGGCCTTGTCGTCCATCCGAATCAACCGGTGATGGCGGTACAGATGCTCCGCGAGAAAACCTTCGAGCGCGGCCAATCGCTCCTCCATGCCCGGCGAAAGCCCCGCCAACTCGCCGTCGCACGCGCGAACGTCATCCACGGTCTCGATCTTCGCCCCGACGATCCGGCGTGTCGTCTCCTCGGCAATGTCCGCCAGCAGCGCATCCTCGATCGCGTCCAGGACGGGCCGCCGCACCGCCGGCAGCGGCTGACGGCCGTAGCGCTGCCGGACCGACTCGGCCGCCTCGCGCCAGATCACCAGCGAATCGAGAGCCTCCCGCTCGATCAGCTTCGCGCCGATCGCGTCTTCGAGGTCGTGGCAGTCGCACGCGATCCGGTCCGCCAGGCTCGCGATCTGCCCCTCGAGCGGCCCGCGCGCCCCGTCGGCCAGTTCGTGCCAGCCCGGCCGGTCGAATTGTGTCTCGTGCTTGGCGAGCCCCTCGCGGACTTCGTAGGTGAGATTCAGCCCCCGGAACGGCGGGTACGGGTGTTCCAGGTACTCGACGATCCGCAGCGACTGCACGTTGTGCTCAAAGCCCCCATGCCCGGCCATCCGGGCGGCCAGCGCCTGCTCGCCGGCATGACCGAACGGCGGATGTCCCAGGTCGTGCGCCAGGGCCACGGCCTCCGCGAGCGTTGCGTTGAGGCCCAGCGTCTGAGCGAGCCGGCGAGCCAGCTCGGCCACCTCCAGCGTGTGTGTCAGACGCGTCCGGAAGTGGTCGTGTTCGTGCGTAACGAAGACCTGCGTCTTGTACTGCAGACGCCGGAAGGCCGCCGAGTGAACGATACGGCGCCGATCGATCGCGAACGGGTCGGCGCCGGCACCGGCGCCCAGGGCCTCCGCATACCGGCGACCGCGCGACGTCTCCGCGCGGACGGCGTACGATTTCATCGCGGGCTCGGTCATGGCATACCGGCGAGCGGCGGCAGGCCGATGCGCACGGCGGCCTCGGCGAACTGGGCGTACAACTCGTCCATGTCCTGCGGGATCACCCGCGCGTCGCCGACGACGCTCATGAAGTTCGTGTCCCCGTCCCACCTCGGCACGACATGCGCGTGGGCGTGATCGGGGAGTCCGGCGCCGGCGCAGCGTCCGAAGTTCATGCCGACGTTGAAGCCCGCCGGATGCAGGACATCCGTAAGCAGGATCTGCACGTCGCGAATCCGGCGGATCATTTCGTCGAGTTCGGCATCCGCCAGTTCGCGAAGGCTCGGCTCGTGCCGGCCGGGCGCGATGAGCATATGCCCGTTGTTGTACGGGAACCGGTTGAACGCCACGAAGCACGTCGGGCCCCGCCAGACCACGTGATTCACGCGGTCGCAGTCCGCCGCTCTCCAGTACTTGCAGAGGAAGCAGCCGTCCTCGGTGCCCGGCGGCGAAAGCGAACGGATGTAGGCCATCCGCCATGGCGCGGACAACGTGTTATAGAACTCCGGCATAACGGTGCGAATGTACCGCGCGCCGTACGGAGCGACAAGCGGCCGGGCTCCGCCCCGGGGAGCGATTCCCCTTCTCCGGCCCGCGGTGATCGGTCTGGGCCGCTCCGGGCAAACACCGGATTGATTACGACCGCCATGTACGCTAAGATAGGGTGCGAAGTGGGTCCTTCCCCGCACGAGAGCGTGTGTGCCACGGGTTTTGATCGTACATCGTGATCCCGGCGCGGCGCAGGTCTTCGACGCCCTGTTGCACCGTCGCCATGAAGTGGTTACGGCGCGTGACTACAGCGACGGCGTCAAGACCATCCGCGAACACCGTCCGTCTCTGATCCTCGCCGGCCTCGAGGGTCGCAACGGAGACGCCCTGCTGCTCCTGCGGTACCTCCGGGACAACGGCATTCGCATTCCGCTCATCGTCATCGCCGGTCGCGGCGCGGGTGTTTACCAGCACGCGGCGATGAGGCTGGGAGCCAAGGCGTTTCTGGAATACCCCGTCGACGAGCAACGCCTTGGCGAAGCGGTTGCCGCCGCCCTTGCCGCGCCCCCGCCCGGCCAGACCACCATCCCGCCGGTGACGCCGGAAGAGGCAAGCGCAAACCTCACCGAGCTGGAGAAACAGCTCAACCGGCAGATGAAGTGCTTCGCCGGCCGCAATCTCGTCTACCTGCAGTCGCACATCGGTCTGGGCACGCGGGTCCGCCCGCGGATCTGCCTGAAATGCCCGCTCCGCAAGGAATACGGCCTCGAACCGAACGTGTATTACGAGTTCATTCGCGATGTCTGCTGCGGCGAGCCGGCCCGCTGCGAGGCCGTCCAGATCTTCGAGTCGCAACAGGACCGCTGAGGGGCCCGGTAATCCGGGGAGGAGGCGCATCCGCCCGCCCGCGCGCAGTGTACGTCAGGGCCGGCGAGACGGCATTCCCGTCTGCCGCAGGGCCAACCTCCGATACAGGCCCCTTTCGGTCGGTTGCACGCAGTAACGGACTGACAGGCACGTTACCGCCAACGACGCCAGCGCAAGGAAGCCCGACGCACATGCCGCCGCCGCCAGAATCGAGGAGTGACGCACCAGCGCCGCGATGAGGCACCCTGCCGCAGCCAGGTTCAGCACGATGCTGACGACGCACTTGACGACCACGATGGCCGGCAGCGGCAGAAACCACCGCCCGCCCGGCTTGAGGATGCACCGCTCGCACAGCGCGCGGCCGTCCGGGTTGTGAAAGACCTCCACAAGCTGCCCGCAACGGGCACAGATGCCGACCTCACGATTTCCGGCGCCTGCCCGCCCGGCCCGCATGAGCGTCTGATACGCCCGCGACAATTCCACGAAGCGGCGCTTCGCTTCATCGTCGCCCTGTCGCATGTCCGGATGATACTCGAGTGCCAGACGCCGATACGCGCGCTTGATTTCCCGACGGGAAGCCGTGGCGGAGAGGCCCAGGATCCGCAGACACTCGGCGGCCTTCATGGGAGCGGTTGTTCTCACAGCCTCACACCGAAAACGGTCGCGACAGCCCGCACCGACTGCCCGACCGGACACATAAACACCGGATCGCCTCGCCTCCAGTATAGCACCACGAGGGGGCGATCATCGACAAGTGGACCCGCCCTGCGTAGACTGGCAACGACGTGAGAGGCAGACGCCGCTCGGCGTACCGCCTGCAAGGCTGACCGTCGGATGCCGGGATGAACGAGCCCCCCTCCGAAACCGGACGTACCCCGCCCTCCCGCGGCAAGACCGCCTGCCACGCGGTGGCGATCATCGTCGGTCTTGCCGTCATCGCGGCGGGCGTCGTCTACGGCGGCGCGTTCCGACGATCCTGTGGCGACACCTGGATCGGTCTGGCCGCCGGCCGGCTGATCAGCGAACGCGGGTATCGCCACTTTCCCGTCGCGGATGAGTTCACATGGACGTTCGCCGGTCACACCTGGTACAACCAGAACTGGCTCTACCACGTCCTCATGTACCGCATCTACGATCGCATCTTCCCCACCGCGCTGGTCGGCCTCAAGCTGGCCAGCCTGCTGCTCATGGCCGGGATGCTCGTCGCGTGCGCGTGGAGAATGTGCCGCGAAGTCCTCCTCGCAGCCGTCCTGGCCGCCGGCGCCCTCGCCGCCGGGATGCCCCTCTGGGAAATCCGGCCCTCGATGGGCACAAACGTGTTTGCGTGCCTGCTCCTGCTCACGCTCGTCTGGACGACGCACGGCCGGGCGATCCGGGGCCTGCTGGTCCTGCCGATCCTCCTTGTGTGGGGCAACACGCACGGCGGCTTTCTGTTGGGTTATGTCATGATCGCCGCATGGGTCGCCGGCGAGGTCGCCGAGAAGTTCCGCCGTCCCGCGTGGCGTACCATGTCCACATCGGCCATTATCGCTACAACCGGCGCCGCGCTCGCCAGCATACCGTTGGGCGCCTGGCTCAGCCCTTTCGGCTGGATGAACTTCGTCCACCCCTTCGTGGTCATGCGGTCGCCCACGTTTCAACGGATCGTCGAGTGGCGCTCGCCGTTCCGCGTCAACCTGCCTGCCGACCAGAGCTACCAGGCGCACCTGATCCAGTACCCATTCTTCATCGTGCTGGGCGTCTGCGCCGCGAGCCTGGTGCTCGCCCTGCTGCTGCACGACTGGGCGTGGCGGCGGTTGAGCCTGGCCCGGCAGAGGGTGAGCGACGCCGATCTGTCGGGCACCGGGCGCGGCATAACGTTGAGCGAGATTGCGATCGTGCTCCTGGTCGCATACATGGGCTTCTCCCACATCCGATTTACGGTCACGTTCTACACGCTGATCGTGCCGATCCTCTGCAAGTTCCTCGCCATCCGCATCCGCGAGGCGTCGGCGGCGTGGAACGGCGGGCGTTCGGGGCGGCGACTCGATCGCCGGCACGCCCGCACCGCCGCTTCCGCGGCAGGCTTGTCATTTGCCCTTGTGTTGATCCTGCCCGCGCGCGATCGCATAGCGGACGCATACAGCGATCCCGCCGGGCGACCCTGGAAGCAGGGGATCTTCCTGCATTACCTCGTTGACGAACGCGAGCCGGGGTACTTCACCTCCTTCGCTCGCGCAAACGGTCTCACGGGCCGCCTGTTCGCGGAGTGGTCCTGGGGCGGCTACATCATGTTCCACTGGCCGCAGGCCAAACTCTTCGCCGACGGCCGTTCACAGGCCCTCTTCGATGAGAAGACCTATAAGCTCTATCACGCGATTGCCGGTATCGCCCCGCCGAGGGGCCTGCCGCCGGGCGTCCGCGGCGAGCAGATCGATCAGGCCCTCGAACGCCCGGACGTGCCCAGCCGGCTCGGCGCCGAGATGGTGCTCTGGATGCGCGTCGGCGATGCCTGGTCGGACCGTATTGCCCCGCTCCTGGCGACGGGCAGGTGGGTCCCCCTGCTGTGGAACGAACAGGCCATCCTGATGGTCCGCCGCGACGCCACGTCGCCCGGCCTGCCGGAGGCCGTTGCCCGCTTCGAGCAACTCGACCTGAAGTGGCCCGACGACACCTGGGGGCTGGCCAGCCGCGCCCTGGCCGCGCAGTACCTCCGCACTCCGGACTATCGCACGGCCATCGAGTATTACGGGCGCGCAATCGAGAAGACCCCGCATCCGGACTTCTACGCCGCGATGGTCCCGTGCCTTCTCAACGCCAGAGGCATCGAGGAGACCCGCCGCTATTTCACCGGGCAGGTCGACCGGCTGCGTCGCGATACCGTCACGCGCAATCCCGACGAACGGGCGGCATCACTCCGTGCGCTGTCGGCGATTCTCGGCCGCCTGCCACCGGCCGCTTCCTCTCCCGCTGGCCCGGCGGCGCGATGAGCCGCGTGTTCCGCCCCCGGCCCGCTCGCCGCGCGAGTGGCCGACCCCGCCCGCACCGGGTATAACAATCACGCACGCGTGCCGAAATGTGCGTTGCGTGACGGTCGGAATCCGCGCAGATGATTACGTCGAGCGGAAAAAAGTGGCGTCTGTTCCGTGCGTGGGCGGGTCGGCACCCGGTGTGGTGCGCCTGGCAGGTGACCTACCGTTGCAACTTCCGCTGCGCGTTCTGTCACTACTGGCGTGATCCTATGGGGGCGCTGCCGGAGCAGACGGTGGACGACTTCCGCGCTGGATCACGCAGACTCGCGAGCTTCGGCTCGCTGCTGATTTCGCTGGCCGGCGGCGAGCCGCTTCTCCGCGAGGACATCGTCGAGATCGTCCGCGCGGTCGGTGAGTTTCACCTTCCGTTCATCACGACCAACGGGTTCCTGGCCACGCCGGACCTCGCCCGCGATCTGTTCGCCGCCGGCCTGTGGGGGGTCTCGATCAGCCTCGACTACGCCGATCCGAAACGTCACGACAAGGCTCGCGGCACCCCCGGAGCATTCGACCACGCCGTCCGCGCGCTCGACTGCTTCGCCCGCGCTCGACGCCGTGACTGGCAGCGCGTCAACGTGATGTGCGTCCTGATGCACGACAACCTCGACCATGTGGAGCCGCTCATCCGCCTCGCTGCGGAGCACGACGCATACTTCATGCTGCAACTCTACGGCATCCGCAAGACCGGCAGCCGGCACTTCGTCCACTCCGCTGACCACGTTTCCGCATCCCAGCGACTGCTCGAGCTCAAGCACCGGTATCCGAACTTTCTGAGCAACGAAGCGTTTCTGGCCCGCTTCGACGAGGCCCTCAACGGCGGCGTGCCGGGCTGCCGCGCAGGGCAGGCCTTCTTCAATATCGATTCGTGCGGTGACATCGCAATCTGCGTCGAAGAGCGATCACGGCCCGTCGCCAACCTCTACCGCGATTCGCCCCGGACGATCCTCGCGCGTCTCGCCGATCGCGCCCGCGGCAACACGTGCACCGCCTGCTGGTACAACTGCCGCGGCGAGGTCGAAATGCTCTACAGCCCCCACGGCCTGCTCAACAGCCTGCCGATGTTGCTTGACCGCGGCCGCGCACCGAAGTCCGCCGCACGCTGAATGATCCCACGCTGCGCGAGCACGCCCCGCTCCTGAACGCCGTCCATCCAAACCACCGGGGCCGACTCTTCTCGTCAGAGCGCACCAGCGGGGCGACCAAGGCGATCAACCCCCGGCGACGCGATGAAGCCACGTCGTCTTCCGGCGTGCGAAACCGCTACCAAATCCTCGAACGCCCCACGCAGGCCCGCCACCCGCCTGACTCATCCTTCACCATTCCGTCTTCGTCACTTTCCCGAGTACCGCCCGAACTCGTGCGCGGCGAGGAACATCGCCTCCGCGTTCGCCAGGCACTTCGGATCCAGCGGGACCATGAACGGCGACGATGTCGGGAACAGGACCAGTCCCCCGCCGTCCGCTCCTTCGGCGATGGCCGTCCGCACCTCCCTGCGAATGTCCTCCGGCGTGCCCGCTTCCAGCGTGCGCGCCTGCACCGCCCCCATCAGGCACATCCGGCTGCCGAGACGCTCCTTCACCTCGCCCAGCGTCACGTCCGCCGTCGTCATCGGAAGCGTCTCGATGGGCTCGAGCGCATCGGCGCCGATCTCGCCGATCATGTCCAGTATGTCCCGCAGCCGGCCGTGGCAGTGGATCACGCTGAAGTTGTTCGACGCATGAATGAGCCGCGTAGCCTCCCTGTCCTGCTCGATCACGTACCGCGGGAAGAACACGTGCGGGTTCAGCAACGGCGCGCCGCAATACTCCGGCCCCCACAGACGAATCGCCGCATTGCTCACAACTTCCCCGATAGCCCGGATCGCCCGCAAGACCAGCTCCTGCGCCCGGGCGAGGAGCGCCCGGATCGGCCCGTCGTCGTCGTGACACCGCATGACGAAGTCTTCAAAGTCAAACAGCCCCACGACATGCCCGATGGCATCCCCCACGCTGAAGCACAGCACGCCGGCGTCCCCCACGCGCGCCTCCAGGTCACGCAGACGCCGTGCGTCCACGTTGTCGGGCGGATCCGGAATCGACAGCACCCGCTCGATGTCCGCGTCCGATTTGATGAGCGGCTCCACCTGCCAGTTCGTCATCAGCCCCGGATCCCGCCGCGTTACCGATCGCAGCGGCCCCTTGGGAGTCTCGATCTCGGTAACCCGGACCACCGCCCCGTCCCCCTGGCGTTCCTGCCTGCCCCGGACCGCATTCGGGTCTCCCAGGAAGATCTGAGACTCCACCGGCGCAAAAACGAAGCTGTCGCCGTAGCGCCGCTGCAACTCCAGCAGCGGGCCGTACGACGGCTCCTCGTTGGCCCAGTCGTCGTTGAAGGGGGAATGTTCGTAAATCGTTACCGGCACCCGGTCCGGCCTGCCCCGCCGCAGGGCCGTCAACAGTCTCTCACGCGATGTCATTACTCCTCCTTTGTCGGCATCCTACCACGGGAGCCAAGCACTCGGCCACCGCCAGGCGGTCGCCCTTATCGGACAGCGGTGCGCAGAATTTGCGCGAGCTCGTAGGCAGAAAATGCCGCGTGCCCCTCAAGAAAAAGCGCCCGCCTTGTCGATACAGTTTTCGCCATGTTTCGCATCTTATCCAGATTCACACGGGACGCGATAAACGTGGCCGCTTTGTTCAAATTGGCGAGTTTGAGTACCCGACATCGGAGCCGGTAAGGAGTTTCCGGCGGTCTACTGATTCGCGTTGCGAATCCTCTCCCCTTCCGAAGCAGGAGGCTCAGGCGGGTGATGGGGGCTGCGGCAGACACCGCGGCTGCCCGTCGCGGAGAGGCCGCGCGCCCGGGAGGTCATCCATGCCTTCGTCGAAGCTCCTCGATCGCTTCATGGCCCCGCTCTTGGCCGGCAAACGACAGGAATGCCGAAAGATCCTCACCGAAGCCATCCAGGAGATCCAGGAGCCCAGGGGCGTGTACGATCGGGTCATCTGGCCCATCATGGAACGGATCGACGCCCTCTACCGGGACGACCGGATCAACCTCGCAACCGAGCACATGGCCACCCGCATCAGCCGGTGCCTGGTGAGCCAGCTTCAGGCCCACCTTCGTCCGCGACAACCCAACGGCAAACGCATTCTGATAACCTGTGCGGAGGGCGAGCCGGAGGAGCTCGGTGCGCAGATCTGCGCCGACCTCTTCGAATCGGAGGGCTGGGACGTCTACTTCATCGGCAGCGGGGTTCCCGACGACGAGATTCTGGCGCTGGTCGGCGAACTGCGGCCGGACATCCTTCTCATCTTCGGCACAAAGCCGCAGGGCATCCCGGCCGTCCGCAGGCTCATCGACATGATCCGCGAAGTGGACGCCCACCCGCAGATGAACATCATGATCTCCGGCGGCGTGTTCAACCGGGCAGCGGGCCTCTGGCAGGAAGTAAACGCCGATCTCTTCGCCCCGAACGCCCAGAAGGCCCTGGAAGTCGCGGAAAACGCCAAGCCGCGTACGCCCACCATCCGCGTGCCCGGCGCCCCGAAGAAGCGCCGTCGTCGCCGCCGTCCGCCGCTGCTGGCCCAACTTGAGCCGGAGGAGTAGAGTCCTGCGTCGCAGCTTCTGCGTGCCTTGCGCGCATGTATCGTGCTGCGGCGGTAGCGCCACCCGTCATTCTGAGGGGCGCAGCGACGAAGAATCCGGCGGATTGGCGCAGGCAAGCCGGGTGCTTCGCTTCGCTCCGCATGACGGGGGCCGGCGCCCCCGCTGTCCGGTTGCGGCCGAAGGCCGCCTTGGGTCTCTCTTCCCGAGCAGAATCAAGTCGAGGCAGGCAACCTCGACGGCCTGACCTCCCCTGTGTGATCGAGTCGGAACCCTGTCAGGGAGGATACTCAGGTCGGCGTTCCTGCGAGCCAACTCACCCACTCGCCGATCCCCTCGCCCGTTCGGGCACTGACGACGAAGATGGGCACCGCATCGTTCAACTGGCGTATGTACCCCTTGCACCGTTCGAGGTCGAACGCAACGTGCGGCAGCAGATCGAGCTTCGTCAGCACGACGGCGTTCGCCCGCTTGAACAGCAGGGGGTACTTTGCGGGCTTGTCGTCGCCCTCGGCCACGCTGAGCACGGCGACCGTCCGCTCCTCGCCGAGATCGAAGCTCGCGGGACAGACAAGGTTGCCCACGTTTTCGATAAACACGATGTCGAGCCGGTCGAGCGGAAGCCTCCGAATCGCGTGGTGGACCTGCGACGCGCCGAGGTGACAGCCGCCGTCCGTGAGCAACTGGATCGCCGGCACCCCGAGTGCCGCGATGCGATCCGCGTCGTGCGTCGTCGCGACGTCGCCCTCGAGGACCGCGACTCGCTTCGTCGCCGTCAGCTTCGGCAGGCTCGCCTCGAGGAGCGTCGTCTTGCCGGAGCCCGCCCCGCCGATCAGGTTCACCGAGGTCACATGGTGTTGCCGGAGCAACGCACGGGTCTCACCCGCGAGGGCATCGTTGCGGGCAAACACGTTGCGCATGACCTCAACCTTCATCCTCGATCTCCAGCGTAACGGAAGCCAGCAGCAGCTCGTCGCCGCCATCCAGACGGATGTCCGGCGATCCGCATGCCGGGCACTGATACGCCCACTCTCGCTGTTCGCAGCGGCTCCCGCAGGCGCGGCATATCACGATCGGCGCGATCGTCTTCACATCGAGCACCGCCCCTTCGGCCGGCGTGCCCGCCGCGGCCAGCGCGAAAGCATCCACGAGCATCTCGGGGACGATCTGCCGCATCGTGCCCACGCGGCACTCGAGCCGCTCGATCCGCCGCGCGTGGCGGTGCCGCGCCTCGCGCAGGGCGGCTTCTACCAGTTCGGCAGCCACGGCGAATTCGTGCATACCGGAAAGCGATCGCCTTGCGGGCCTAACCGGCCGGCTTGAGCTTGCTCCGGATCACCTTGAGCATCGTCTCCGGATCGACGGGCTTCTGGAACACGCCGGCCAGGCCGAGCTGAGAGTAGTCGGTGTTCATGCTCAGGTTGTCGCCGACGGAACTGAGCATGTACACGGGCGCCGTATTCCCCAGCGCCATGATCTCTTTCACCAGGTGCGCGCCCGCGTCGACCTCTTCCATCATGAGATCGACGATCACAAGGTCGGGCCGGCACTCCTTGTATACGCGTAATCCCTCCTCGGCGCTCGAGGCTACCGCTACGACATACCCGTGCGATTCCAGGATGACCCTCACCGAGTCAAGGAAATCCTGATCGTCATCCACGTAAAGAATCACGTGTTTTCCGTTCTTCATGGTTCGTCCCCAATTGAAGGTGCAATGCGATTCCGTGTCCGCTCCTCCCGCTCCGCGCCTGTGTCGCCGAAGCTCCGCGCCCGCAGATGCGGCTCGATGAACCGCAGCGCCGCCGTCAGGTTCGCCTGCGCTCCGTCCGAGAGGCCCTCGCCGAATCGGTCGAAGGCGTAGCCGCGAATCGCGAGCACATACCCCTGCGTTTGCGCGCCGAACAGACGGTGTGCCAGCGCGAGGATCTGCTGCGGCTCGGCGCTGTGGCTGCTGAAGGATACCGCCGGCTCCGGATCCGGGTCGATCCGGCGGAGCGAAAACGGCTCCACCCCCGCGACATCCGCATCCGCAAACACGACAACGTCGTTCTCCGCAACGCTCGCTGCGTGCTCGACCGTCAACTGATAATCGGCATCGACGGTCACGCCGGGCAGAGCCATCCGCTCGACCGCCGCCGCCAGCGCCGGCCCCAGACCGTCATCGAGGCGGCCGGGGTTGCCGTAGCCGATCAACAGAATCCTGGCGCCGCCCGGGTTCATCATCGGCTCCTGGTATGGAGCAGGCTGCCCTCGTGGTCGAACAACTCGATGGTCAACGGCATCCGGCCGAGCGCGTGCGTGGCGCACGACAGACACGGATCATAGGCCCGGATGGCCACTTCCACCCGATTCAGCAGCCCTTCCGTAATCTGCACGCCGGAGAGGTGATCTTTGGCCACCTTCTCGACGGCGCGGTTCATCGGCTCGTTGTTGTTGGTCGTCGAGACGATCAGGTTCGCCATGGTCACCTGATCGTTGCGGTTCACGCGATAATGATGGAACAGCGTCCCGCGCGGCGCCTCGATCAGCCCGATGCCCTCCTCGCGACGCTCGCCCCGGACGACCAGGTCGGTCCCCTGCAGATCCCTGTCATGCAGCAGCGCGCTGATCTTCTCGATGGCGTGCAGGAGCTCGATCATCCGGGCCCAATGGTACGCCATCGTGATGTTGTTGGGCTTGCCGTTCGTGACCGCCATGAACTCCTTGCGGGCCGCTTCGGCCTCCGGCGTGTCGATGAAGTCGCACGCGTTCACGCGGGCCAGCGGACCCACGCGATACCAGCCGTTCTGCGGCCCCAGCGACCGGATGAACGGAAACTTCATGTACGACCAGGGGCGGACCTCCTCCGCGATGTACTTGAGATAATCCTGCGGGTCCACCTGGTCGAAGACCTTCTTGCCGGCCGCGTCGATCGCCCGCAGGTTCCCGTCGTAGAGGTCCATCGCGCCGTCCGGCCGGACCAGCGACAGATGGTTCGAGTCGAATGAACCGAACGGTGCCAGTTCCTGGAGGTGTTCCACGGTGTAGTCCCTGGCGATCTTCAGGGCACCGCGGGACCAAGTGACCATCTGGTCGAGGTCCTTCAGGAAGCCGTCGCGTTCCGCAATGCTGAGGTTCTTGTTGATGCCGCCGGGGATGGCCCCCGTGCCGTGGATCTTCTTGCCGGCCGTCGCCTTGATGATCTCCTGACCGTACTTCCGCATCATCACGCCCTGGACGGCCAGTTGCGGATACTTGGCGGCCACGCCGATCACGTTGCGGATCGCCGGGTCCGCATCGAAGCCGAACAACAGGTCCGGCGAGACAAGGTGGAAGAAGTGCAGGGCGTGCGACTGGAACATCTGGCCGTAGTGCATGAGCCGCCGCATCTTCTCGGCCGTGGGGGTGAGCTTCTCGCCGCCGACGATGCGGTCCATCGCCTTGGCCGCGGCCAGGTGGTGGCTCACCGGGCAGATGCCGCACAGCCGCTGCACGAGCACCGGCACCTCCCAGAACGGGCGGCCCTGGATGAACCGCTCAAAGCCGCGGAACTCGACGATGTGCAGGCGCGCCTGCTTCACGCGATTCGTCTCGTCGAGCAGGATCGATACCTTGCCGTGTCCCTCCACGCGAGTCACGGGCTCGATGACGACTCTTCTCAAACCGTTGGTAGACACAACTGGATTCCTCCGATCCTGATCAATCGTACTTGATCAGTTGGTATGGCAGATTCACGGGCTTGTCCGACAGCAGCGCCACAAGGGCCTCCCACAGCGTGTCCGCAGGCGGCGGGCACCCGGGCAGGAAGTAGTCGATCTTCACGACCTCGTGGCACGGATAGACCTTATTGAGCAGCAGCGGGATCTCCGGATCGTTGGGGATCTTGCCGTCCGGATTGTAGACGGTCGGCCCGTTCAGGTAGGCCTCTTCGAGGCACTCCTTCAGCGGGATCGTATTCCGCAGGGCCGGCAGGCCACCCATGATGGCGCACTCGCCGACGGAGATCAGGATGTCGCAGTGCCTGCGGAAGTCCTGCAGGACGCGAACGTTCTCCTCGTTGCAGCAGCCGCCCTCGATCAGGCCGATACGGCAGCGGCCGGTGAACTTCTTGATGTCGTCCACCGGCGACTTGTCGAACTGAACCAGCTCGACGAGCTGCAGAATCCGGTCGTCGATGTCCAGCAGCGACATGTGACAGCCGAAACAGCCGGCCAGTGACGCGGTGGCGATTTTCGGTTTTTCCATGTTTCGTTACTCCTCATTTCCCGGGGACGCCGTTGCCGCCCTCGATGTCTGAACCGATCGGCTTGCGGTCGTACAGCCGCTGGCCGATCGGGGTCGCGTATCCCACCCGCTTGCGGAGGATCGAACCGACCGGGCAGAGCGCCGCCGCCTTGTCCGTGGCCTCGACGCAGGTTCCTCCGAGGCCCTTGTCCGAGTCGACCGCCAGCTTCTTGTGCGGCCCGCGCCCGACGAACCCGAACGCGCCCTTGCCGTCCAGGTCTCGCGACGCCCGGACGCACCGGGCGCACAGCACACAGCGATTGTGATCGATCAGGATGTCCTTGTGGGATGCATCCACCTCCCGCTTCGGGAACAGGTAGGGATACTTCGGCGCCAGAATCCCGAAACGATAGGCCAGCGCCTGAAGCTCGCAGTTCCCGCTCTTCTCGCAGAAGGGGCAGAAATGGTTCCCCTCCACAAACAGCATCTCGATCAGATTCCGCCGGTAGTGCTGCAGCTTCGGAGTGTTGTTCTCGACGACCGCCCCTTCCGCGATGGGCTGCGTGCACGCCGCCTGCGGCCTCCCGTTGACCATCACCGTGCACACCCGGCAACTGCCGAACGGAACGAGTTCCTTGCAATGGCACAGCCGGGGGATGTAGACGCCGGCCTCCTCGGCCGCCTGGATGATCGTCTGGCCCGGCCGGCCCTTGATCTCCGCACCGTCAATCGTAAACGTGATTGTCGCGCTCATTCGTCGATTCCTCTCAACTCAGTATTCCTGATGAAGCGACGCCCGGCCGGCAATCCGCTCGGCGTCGCTCACGGCCGCGTGGAGTTCAAACGTCGGTTGCAGGCCGTCCACGTTCGGCCGCAGCAGGGCCTCGTATACAGGCCGGAAGTTCTTCAGCGTGGTCAGGACGGGGTTGGCGGACGTCTGCCCGAGGCCGCAGCGGCTCGTCGTCTTGATCGTCTCGCCCAGATCCTGGAGGTACTCGAGGTCGGCCGGCTCGCCCTTGCCGGCAATGATCCGGGCCAGGCGCTCCTTCAGAAGGACGTTCCCGACGCGGCACGGCGTGCAGTAGCCGCAGCTCTCGTCGATGAAGAACTCCATGAACTGTTCGGCGATCTTCAGCACATTGCGGTCGGGGCCGAACACCATGATCGACCCGCCGGTAGCCAGGTCGTCGTAGCAGATGATCCGCCCGAAGTCCTTCGGCCCGACCATCTGGCCGCTCGGGCCGCCCACCTGCACCGCGGCGGCATCCTGAGCCCCTACCATTTTCAGCACGTCGGCCAGCGTGATCCCGAACGGCACCTCGTAAACGCCCGGGCTCTTGCAATCGCCGGAGATGCTCAGCAGTTTCGTACCCGGGCTGCCCTTCGAGCCGAGCTGGGCAAACCAGCCGGCGCCCTTCTCGAGAATCCGCGCCACGCAGCAGAGCGTCTCGACATTGTTCACCACCGTGGGGGAATCGAGATAGCCTTTCTGCGCGGGGAACGGCGGTCGGTTCTTCGGATCCCCCCGGAGTCCTTCGCAGGAGCTGATCAGCGCCGTCTCCTCGCCGCAGACGTAGGCCCCCGCGCCCATCTGGATGCGGATGTCGAAATGGAACCCCGCCTTTCCGCACACGTTCTGGCCGAGCAGCCCGCTCTTGCGCCGTTCCGCCAGGACGTGCTCCAGCAGAGCCCGCAGGTACGCATACTCGCCGCGGAGATACAGGATGCCGGTGTCGCTGCCGATCGCATACCCCGCGATGGTCATGCCCTCAAAGAGCAGATCCGGGCACTCCGTCAGGATCACGCGGTCCTTGAACGTGCCCGGCTCCCCCTCGTCGGCGTTACAGATGACGTAGCGCTTCTTTCCCGCGGCCGCGCGGCAGAACTCCCACTTCATCCCCGTCGGGAAGCCCGCGCCGCCCCGCCCCCGGAGCCGCGCCGTCTTCATGTCGCGAATGACTTCCGTCGGGGTCATCGCCACCGCCTTGCGCAACGCCTCGCCGGAAGGAAACGGGGCGAAGATCACCGGTCCCCGCGTGCCGATGTTGTTCATCACCATCGCATGGACGAGGTGATGCGCGTTATTGCCGTCGCCCAGCTTCTCGACCAGGCGATCGGGGTCGGCATTCTCCCGCAGCCGCCGGACGATCGCGCGGGCGCGGTCGCTCGTGAGATTCGTGACGACGACGTCGTTCACCAGCGCGGCCGGAGCCTGGTCGGACATGCCGATGCACGGCGTGTACTCCAGCGTGAACCTCCCGTCGGCCGTCGTCTCGCCGAAGCCGATGCCCAGCTCCTCGGAGAAGGCCCGCGCGACGCGGTCCATGCCGTTCATCTGGTCGATCACGTCGTTGCACACCCGGATCACGATCTTGCCCTTCGTCCGCTCCGAGAAGAACGCGTAGAAGGAAACGACGCTTTCCACCTCCACGCGGTGCGTGGAGACCTCCCGGGCAATCGCGTCCATTGCGGCGCCGGAGACGCCTCCGAATCTGCTTTGCACGTCCCGGACGATGTCCATCATCCGGGTACGATCGCGGCCGTACGCCTCGCAGATCCGCCGGACGGCCATTTCGACAGTCTCGCTCATGGAATACCTCAACTGTGATTCGTGCCAATACTCCCGCCGGGTCGATCCGCCACACACTGAGTCTCGACCGGGGATTCTCCACTCTGTGCGCCTGCCTCGCCACGAGGCGGGCGACCGGAAACCGCATCCGAGGACGCCGCCGGCAATCGTATGGTCACGGCGGTCCCCTTGCCGAGCTCGCTGCGCAGCTCGAGCCGGCCCTTCATCATCTGCACCATTGATCGCACGATCGTCATACCCAGCCCTGTGCCCGGCAGGCCGGTCTGCCGCGCCTGCCTCGACCGGAAGAACTCCTCGCCGATCCGCGGGAGATCCTCCTTTGCGATCCCGATCCCGGTGTCACGGACCTCCATCACGAACATGCCCTCCTCCGCACGCATCGCGACGGTCACGCTCCCGCCCGTGGGCGTATACTTGATCGCGTTCGAAAGCAGGTTCTCCGCGACCGTCACCCAGGCACCGGGCTCGACACAGACCTGCGGCAGCGGGCCGGCGACCTCCAGCCGCCATGCCAGCCCCTTCTCCTTCGCAAGCAGTTCCTGCGCCTCCAGCACCGGGTGCAGCCGTTCCAGCGGGTCGATCCATTCGCACTCCGGCTGCCGCGTCGCATCGCGCACGCGCGACAGCATGAGCAGGTTGCCCAGCAGCCGAAGAAGCTCGTCTCCGCGGGCGATTGCCCGCTCGATCCGCGACCGGGAGGCCGGCGGCAGATCCGGCACCTCGATGAGAAGCGCCCGCAACAGGCTCTGCTGCGCCGCCACCGGCGCCTTGAGGTCGTGAGAGACCTGCCGGAAGTACTGGGTCTTGGCCAGGTCGGCGCGGCGCAGGAATTCGTTGGCCTGTTCCAGCTCCACGGCGCGATCCGCCAGTTCCCCCTGCAACCGGAGCACCTCGCGCTCGCGGGCGCGCAACGTGCTCGCGATGCGCGTGCCCAGAAAGACCGCGATGATCAGGGCACTGCCGAAAGCCGACAGGGTTCCCGCGACGTATCGCGGGTCCCGGTAGTATGTGTCCGGCGCCCAGAGGTCGGCGTGCGGCACCCAGCCCTTCATCTCCGCAAACACCAGGATGCCGAACAAAAAGATCGCCAGGGCCGCCACGCCGAATACCTCGCGCACAGGCAAGAGCAGCGTGGCGACCACCATGTGAAACACGTAATACACAAAAAACGGGTTCTCGATCCCGCCCGAGAGGTGCAGCACAACGGTCAGGGCAATCAGGTCGAGGAGGATCTGCCCCATCGCGGCGACCGGGGCGCGATCGGCGAGCACATCCGGCTGCGCCTCGCGGATGTGTCGTTCGAGAAACCAGAAGACCCAGTTGTAGACCAGGATGGCCGCGCCCGCCGCCGCAATCCACGCCCCCGAAACGCTGCCGACCGGTACCCAGTACAGGACGGCTCCCACGGCCCACACCGCCGCCCCGAAACACCACCGCACCCGAATGAGCCACCGCAGCCGCGCGATCAGCTCCTCGCGCTCGAGAGGGATCGGATTGGCTGTCGTGGACGTCATACCACGGATTCTCCCTCGCGTCGCGGCTACGACGCATCCCCTCCAGAGACGCCCGATCGTGTCTGCCAGAGGCTTCTCGGCCGGGCAGGCCCAAAGCCGGCCGGGTCCCGAATAGTACCCCAAGCATATCGTATGCGACGCCAGGTTCAACAGGTCTCACGCCTCTCTGCATGCACAGTCAACAGATCCGCGGCAGTTCCTCGCCGTAGGGCTTCTGGACCACGCGTCGTCCGCCCGCTTCCGTCAGGAGTTCCACCAATGGAGGCCGGGTCGCGACGATCCGCCCGATGCACGCGGCGTCCGCTCCATACGGATGCGCCTTGCAGACGGCGACGACCTTATCCGCATCGCCCGCCGCCACCACCGCGAGCAGCTTCCCCTCATTCGCCACAGTCAGCGGGTCAAGACCGAGCATCTCGGCCGCGTGCCGCGCCGTCCGTGAGATCGGAATCCTCGCCTCTTCCACCTCCACGCTCCAGGATGTCTCCCGGCTGATGTCCGCCAGCACCCCGGCCACCCCGCCACGCGTCGGGTCGCGCAGAAACTTCACGTCCGCGCCGGTACCGAGAATCGCGGCGACCAGTCCGTTCAGCGGGGCAACGTCGCTCACCAGCGTCGAGGCGAACGCAAGCCCTTCCCGCCTCGACATCACCGCCAGACCGTGCTCGGCGATACGCCCGCTCAGGATCACCGCGTCGCCCGGCACGATCCGCTCCGCCCCGAGCCGGACCCCGTCGGCCTGGCGGCCGATCCCGGCGGTGTTGATCAGCAGCCCGTCACCGCCGCGCCGCTCGATCACCTTCGTGTCGCCGGTGACGATCGTCGCGCCCGCTTCTTTCGCCGCCGACGCGATCGACGCAACGACCCGGTCCAGCACCGACAACGAGAACCCCTCCTCCAGAATCAGGCTCAGGCTCAGCGCGATCGGCTGGGCGCCCATCATCGCAAGATCGTTCACCGTTCCGCAGACGGCCAGCCGCCCGATGTCCCCGCCCGGAAACTCGATCGGCTGCACGACGAACGAATCCGTGCTCATCACCAGAATGCCCGCTTGAGCCCCAAGCACGGCGCCGTCGGTGAGCGCGTTCAACGTCGGGTTCCCCAGCGCGTTCAGCACGTGCCGGTGAAGCAATTGCGACGTCAGTTCGCCGCCGCCTCCGTGAGCAATGACAATCCGATTGATCGCATCCGTGCCGGCGGCGGGCATGTCGTCGGCCCTGACCTTCGTCGTCATGCCTCCGCCCCCCCTCGCCCGTCGCCAACCGTGACAGACGATACGCGGTTGTACTTGTACCAGGCCGCACACGTGCCTTCGCTTGAGACCATGCAGGGCCCGATCGGACTCAGCGGGTTGCAGCGATGCCCGAACAGCGGGCATTCGTCCGGTGCGGCCTTGCCCTGGATGACTTCGCCGCAACGGCATGCCGGATGGTCCTCGTCCGGTCCCAGTTCGATCCGGAACCGCCGCAGGGCATCGAATCGCCGGTACGCGGGACGCAGTTCGAGTCCGCTCGCGGGAATCTCGCCGATCGCCCGCCACGGCGCGTCGGCCGGCTCGAAGACCTGCTCGATCAGCAACTGCGCCACGCGGTTTCCCTCGCGGGTGACGGCCACGCCGTACACGTTCTCCAGTTCGCACCGTCCCGATACGATCTGCCGCACAAGGTGCAGCATGCCGAGCAGGATCTGTTTCGGCTCGAACCCCGCCACCACGCACGGCTTGTGAAACCGCTCGACGACCGGACGGAACGCATCGGCGCCGATGATCACGCTCACATGCCCGGGACACAGAAACCCGTCCAGCGCCACCTCGCCGGCGGACAGCAACGCCGTCATCGCCGGTACGACCCGCTTGTGCGCCGCCAGGATGCAGAAGTTCTCCAGTCCGCGTTGCTGCGCCTCGACGAGCACCGCCGCCGTCGCCGGCGCGGTCGTTTCGAAGCCGATCGCGACAAACACGACCGTCTTAGCAGGGTTTTCGGCGGCGAGGCTCAGGGCACCGCGGGCGGAATAGACGACGCGCACGTCCGCCCCACCGGCCCGCTGCTGCTCCAGGCTGCCGAGTCGCCCGGGGACGCGAAGCATGTCGCCGTACGTCGTCAGGATCACGTCCTCGATCTGCGCGAGGCGGATTGCCGCGTCGATGTGCCGCTGTGCCGTCACGCACACCGGACAGCCCGGCCCGCTGATGAGCCCCACGTTTGCCGGGAGCATCGTCCGGATCCCGTTGCGGAAAATGGAAACGGTGTGCGTCCCGCACACCTCCATCACTTGGATCGGTGCGGAACGGCGGCCGGCCAGCGCGTGCATCTCCTCGCGTGCCTGAAGCAGCGCGTCATCCATCGGCCTGCGCCTCCGAGACGCCGATCTCCTTCAGATACGACCAGGTCTCGCGGGCCTCTTCCTCCGGCATGATCGTCAACGAGAACCCCGCGTGGACGAGTACCCAGTCGCCCTGCCGGGCCTCGGGCGTCAGAACGGTGCTGACCGCCAGGCGACTGCCTTGGAAGTCCACGACGGCCTCGCCCTCCCGCGTTTCGATGATTCTGCCCGGAACGGCCAGACACATCGTCAGTCTCCCTCGAGGCGGGCCGCCGCCACCACCGCCTGCCCCAGCGCAAGGCCGCCGTCGCCCGGCGGCACGCGCCGGTGCGTCAGGACCGACAACCCGCGTGCCTCCAGCAGCTCACGAGTCCGTGCCAGCAGGATCTGATTCGCGAACGACCCGCCGGTCAGCGTGACAACTTTCACAGGAAACTCCGCGACCGAAAAATCCACGCCTCGCGCCAGCATCTGCGCTACCGTCTCATGGAAGCGTGCTGCTATCCAACAGAGATCCCGGCCCGCTTCGACGTCCGCGGCGATTGTCCGAATCGCTGGACGCCAATCGAGCGTAATCATACCATCTTCGCGGTTTATATCAAACGGGTACGCCTCACAGGAGGAACCGTCGGGTATCCCGGCGCCCCGCCACCACCGGCTCGCCGCCTCTTCCAGCGCCATGGCCGCCTGTGCCTCATGCCCGTTGTATTCGCACGCACCGGCGAGAAACGCTACGGCATCGAAAAATCGTCCGAGACTTGACGTCGCAACGCAATTCACGCCGCGTTCGAGCATCTGCAGGATGAGAGCCGCTTGCTCCGCGCGGTCGCGGTACAGTATCTCGACAAGCCGACGTGTTTGCGCCGCCCCCACCGACTCGTTCAGGACGCTCAGCGCCGGTCGAATCGTCTGCCTCGCCGCCGCATCCCCGCCCGGCAAGGCGAAATAACGAAGATGACCGACCCGCCGGAAGTTCGCTTCGTCGGCCAACAGCAGTTCGCAGCCCCAGATGGCGTTGTCCGTACCGTAGCCGGTGCCGTCGCAGGCGACGCCGAGCACCGGACCCCTCACGCCGTTTTCCGCCATGCACGCGGCGACGTGCGCATGATGGTGCTGCACGCGTTCGAGCCGCTGCGGCTGCCGCTGTGCGTATTGCGTCGACAGGTACGCCGGATGCAGGTCGCAGGCGATGCACTCCGGCCGGCAGCGCAACAGCTCCGCAAGCTGTTCGATCGTGCGGACGAAATGCCGATACGTCGCCGGAGACTTCAGATCGCCCAGATGCTCGCTCAGCACCGCATCACGCCCGTGGTAAAGGCAGATCGTCGTCTTGAGTTCGCCGCCGACCGCCAGGATGGGCACACGTGCCGCCCGATCGAGCAGCACGGCGGCCGGGGCGTACCCCCGCGCCCGCCGGATCGGAACGACCGCTCCACCGGATGCGATGATCACCGAATCGTCCACACGCCGGGCGATGTCACGGTCGTGGAGCAGAAACGCGTCGGCCAGCCCGCCCAGCCGCGCCAACGCCTCGTCGTTGTCGCAGGTCAGCGGTTCCTCCGACGGATTGCCCGATGTCATCACCAGCGGAGGCAGTCCTTCCGCGAACAGGAGGTAATGTACCGGCGCATACGGCAGAAGCAGCCCGATGTGCGGCGAGTCGAACGCTACCCGCTCGCTGAGTCTCGGGGGCCGGGTTGCGGGATCCGGGATGCCGGGCTCGGTCCCCGGCCGCCGGCGCCCGGTCCGTGTTCCCTCCGCCCTGGGCACCAGCACGATCGGCCGCTCCACGGTCTGCATCTCTCGGGCGGCCTGCTCGCTGATCTCGGCGAGTTGCCTCGCTGCGTCCAGATCCGGCACCATGACCGCAAACGGCTTGGTCTCCCGACCCTTGCGTCGCCGCAGAAGCTCGACCGGCTCGTCGCGATCCGCGCGGCACGCGAGATGGAACCCTCCGATTCCCTTGATCGCCACGATCCGTCCATCCCGCAGCAGCCTCGCCGTTTGCGCCAGCGGATCACCCGCCAGCGGATGGCCCGTCGCATCGGTCAACCACAGCCGCGGCCCGCAGACCGGGCAGGCGTTCGGCTGCGCATGGAATCGCCGGTCCGCCGGATCGTCATACTCCCGCCGGCACGGTCCGCACATGCGGAACTTCCGCATCGTGGTCCCCGGGCGGTCGTAGGGCACCGACTCGATAATCGAGTACCGCGGCCCGCAGTTCGTGCAGTTGATGAACGGGTAGCGGTACCGCCGATCCGTGGGATCGAACAGTTCGCGGAGGCAGTCGGCACACACGGCCGCGTCGGGCGTGATACCCACATCCTGTCGCGGGTCCGCGCGGCTGTCGACAATGGTGAACGCGGCCTGATGCCGCACCGGCACGGCGACCGAACGCAACTCGTAGATCTGCGCCAGGGGCGGCCGCTCCTCGCGAAGCCGCCGCTCGAACAGGGCAAGGGCGTCCTCGTCGCCTTCGATCTCAATCCAGGCGCCATGCGAGTCGTTGCCGACCAGCCCGCCCAGGCCGAGTTCCGTCGCCAGACGATAGACGAACGGACGGAATCCGACTCCCTGCACCTGACCCCGCACGGAAACATGATGCCGCAGGCGTGCCATATTGATCGCGCGTCCGCCCCGTTCTTAAGGGTTCACGCCGACGTAATCAAGGCGTCGCGCCCGCCAGACAGAGCCCTCCTTCCGATAACAGTCGGCCTTTACAGACCATCGGGCCCGCCGCACATCAAAGGCAAGCTGCGCCCCCGCCTTGCCGATACAGAAAGATATGGATCCGACCGAACTGGCCGTGTCGTTGACGAATCTGAAATCGGCGGAGCTGACGACGCGGATTCAGTACGCCGTCGCCGCCAAGGTGCTCAAGCTGGCCGATCAGCAGGGTGCCGGCGTCGTTCAATTGCTACGGGCCGCAACCGAGAGCTTCGACCAGTCGCTCGCCCGGGCAAACACGGCCACGGATCCGGCCCGCCTGCTGGACGCGTACGCGTAACGACGCGGCCTCTCAGCCGGCAGCCCTCGCCACACCCACCCCAAGCCGCCCCAGGAAGTCCAGAATCTCCGCCGTCGTCATCGTGGGGATCACCAGTTTTTGGGCTTCCGCCTTGAACTGGTTGTACCGATCCGAATCCGCCGGCCTGTCGGGGACATTTCCGAGCACGACGAAATCCGTGTGTTCATCGACCCCGTCGACGACACGCGCCCCCCACCCGGTGATCAGGTTCCGAAGCTTCCGCCCGCCCGGATCGTCGATCACGCCGTCGAGATTCAGGTCGAAATCGCCCGCCACGGCGAAGGCGATCGCCTTCGGCGGCACGCGGTACCCGATGAACTGGAGAAACTCCAGCCGCGTGAGGATCGGCAGCGACAACCCCTGGGCCGCCGACTTGATCTGGTTGAAGCGGTCGAGCGTCTTGCGCTGTTCGTCGGCGCGAATCCGCGCGGCCTCATCCTCCGGCTTGTTCCCGGCGGGAGCCGCCCGATAGAAGGGCGGCAGGCCGAGCACGACGAAGTCGGTCTGCTCGTCCACGTTGTCGACGACATGCCCGCCCCACGACTCGATGAGCTTTCTGACCTTTACGCCGCCGGGGTCGTCGATTTCCCCACCCTTGTCGAAGCTCAGGTTGAAATCTCCCGCGACGGCGAAGTTGAACGTGCGCCCGCGTTCAAACACCGGGTTGGCCACGAGATCTCCGGCTACGACGATGCCGCCCGGTTCTTCCAGACTCGTGATCTTGCACTGCGACGTATCGGGAAACACCTCGGTGACCTCAAGGGTCGCCTTGCCACGGCCTTCCTTGCTCACGCCGCGAAACGGCGAGTATACGGCGAACGTCATGCCCGGCATGACCCGGTCCCGTTTGCCGATGTCGATGTAGGCCACCGCCTGATCCGCCAACACGCGAATCACCTTGCCGTCGGCCTGCCGCAGCACCGCCATCGGATCGTTCGACGGGCGGAACTTCGCGAGCTGGGCCACGAGCGAGTTGATGTTCTGCTGTTTTTCGGCGTCGGCCTTCTGGAGTTTCGCGAGCGATGCCTGCATTTCGCCGAAACGCTGGTCCATCTCCTGCAGGCGTGCCAGCTCATCGGCGGCCTTGCTCACGTCCTGATCAAGCTGCAGGGAAGCCACGTCCTTCTTGAGCAGTTTCGCGACCAGAAGCTCGATCGGCTTCACCTGCTGCTTCAGGCCGGCCTCGGTGGCCTGCGTCTGCTGCTCGTAGGACTGTTTGAACTCGTCCGTCCTGGCCCCGAACTCCTTCTCGCGCGACTCGAAGCCCTTGATCAGCTCATCGTACCGTGCCGAGGCCGCCTGGGCCTTCTCCTCACAGGCCTGGGCCTCCTTGCTCTTGCTCAGGCATAGCTGCCAGACCTGCCGCATCGCCGCGATCAGACGGGCATCGAGATTGCTCGGCCCCCCGCCTTTGACGATCTGCTCGCGGAGGACCTTGATCTCCTGCTCGATCGCAGGGAACTCCGCATCCGACTTGCCCGTGAGAAGGTTCGCCAGCGTGCCGTATTGCTCCCGGGCCGCCTGCTCCTTCTCCGCTGCGCTGCGCGCGTTCGCCGCCGCCGCCTCTGCGCGCTGGCGCAGATCCTCCTGTTGCGTATACATCAGCACGAGGAACACCAGTGCGACGACTGTTACCGCCACGAAGGCGATCAACGCGACGTGTACGCCTGTCAGAACCGGGCCGCCTTGAGGCCGGGCAACCGCCATCCGGAAACCTCCTGGTGGGAAAACACGCCCGCACGGCAAGAACGGCACGGCCTCGGATCATCCGCGCCGTCAAACGTCAGGCGGGTGCGTGCCGCGTCGCATGCCATGTGCGCCGCGCCTGGCCAATCCGTCTTCGGGACGCGACCGGGCAACACCCTGCCGGCCCGCCCGCACTCAGCGCGGACATTCTGACCGCCGGCGCGGGGCTTGTCAACGAACGCCAACCGCGGTAATGACAACGGGATGAATCCGCCCTCTCTCGACGAACAGTTGGCATTGCTCACGCGAGGCTGCCAGGAGATCTACCGCCTCGACGATCTCCGCCGAAAGCTCGAGCGGGCCGTCGGCGAACGGCGGCAACTCCGCATCAAGCTCGGCCTGGACCCCAGCGCCCCCGATATCCACCTGGGGCATGCCGTCGTCCTCCGCAAGATGCGGCAGTTTCAAGACTTAGGGCATCGCGCGGTCCTGATTATCGGCGATTACACGGCGATGATCGGCGATCCCACCGGCCGCAGCAAGACGCGGCCTGTGCTCAGCCCCCAGCAGATCGAGGCCAACGCCGCCACCTACCTCGAACAGGCCGGCAAAATCCTCGATACCTCGCCCGAGAAGCTTGAAATCCGCCGCAACAGCGAGTGGCTCGCCCCGATGACCTTCGCCGATGTGCTCAAACTCGCGGCGAAAATGACCGTCGCGCGGATGCTCGAACGCGACACCTTCGCGAAGCGATACTCCGCGGGCGTGGAGATCTACATTCACGAGTTTCTCTACCCCCTGATGCAGGGCCACGACAGCGTTGTGGTCCGCGCCGATGTGGAACTCGGCGGCACCGATCAGACGTTCAATAATCTCGTCGGGCGCGACTTCCAGGCCGACGCCGGCCAGGAACCTCAGGTCGTCATGATCATGCCGATCCTCGTCGGCCTTGACGGGCAGGAGAAGATGTCGAAATCCCTTGGGAATTACGTCGGCGTGTCCGAGTCCGCTCACGACATGTTCGGCAAGCTCATGAGCGTGCCCGACGCCTGCATGGCAAACTACTACACGCTGCTGACGGATTTGCCGCCGTTCGAGATCGCCAGGCTCTGCGATCCTCAGAAGACCCACCCCATGGAGGCGAAGAAGCGGCTGGCGGAGACCGTCGCCGCGGCGTTCCACGAGCCGGGCGCCGTGCAACGGGCACGGCAGGAATGGGAGGCCATCCACCAGAAGTCCGCGCGGTCGGGCGACGAGTTCGTGGTACCGGCGGATACGCCGATCGTCACACTCAGCCCGGATGTCGTCGCCGACGGCAAGGTGCTGCCGCTCAAGCTCATCGTCGCGTGCGGATTTGCGGCCAGCAACGGCGAAGCGAGGCGATTGATCGAGGAGAAAGGCATCCGCCTGAACGGCCGGTTGGTTACGGACGCAACGGCGGCACTGGAAGTCCGGACCGGGGATGTGCTCCAGCGGGGTAAACGGAAGTTCGTGAAGTTGCAGATGCCGTAGCCGCGCCCGCGCGATGAACGAGGAGAGGGCGCGGACGCCATACCCGCCCGGAGGCGGATGGCCGAGAGGAGGTACACAAATGCCCAGGACCTATGGATTCGGCATAGTCGGAACCGGCATGATCGGCGCGTTTCACGCCGAGGCGATCAAACAACTCCCGAACGCAAGGCTCGTGGCCGCCTGCGATGCGGCGCCCGGCCGCGCCGCGGAATTCGGCCGCAAGCACGGCTGCGAAGGAATGGATGATCTCGAAAAGTTCCTGTCGCGGGACGACATCGACGTCGTCACGATCGGCACGCCCAGCGGCACGCACGCCGACATTGCCATCGCCGTGGCAAAGCACGGCAAACACTGCATCAGCGAAAAGCCGATGGACATCACGCTCGACCGCATCGATCGTATGATCGAGGCCCACGAGAAGGCCGGCACGACGCTCGGCGGAATCTTCAACTACCGGTTCATGGAAACGACCCGCCTCTTCAAGCAGGCCGTCGAGCAGGGCCGCTTCGGCCGCCTGACCTTCGGCATGGCTTACGGCCCATGGTGGCGCGACCAGGCGTACTACGACAGCGGCGGCTGGCGCGGGACCTGGGCGATGGACGGAGGCGGCGCCCTGATGAACCAGGGCATTCACACGATCGATCTCCTGCAGTGGTTCATGGGCCCGGTCAGACGCGTGATCGCCATGACGGCGTGCGTCGCCCATGAGCGAATCGAGGTCGAGGACACCGGTGCCGCTACGCTCGAGTTCGCCAACGGCGCCCTGGGTACGATCGCCTGCACGACCAGCATGTGGCCGGGACATTTCCGCATCGTCGAGGTCGCCGGCACGGACGGTACCGTCGCGATGGCCGACCAGAGTTTCTTCTTCTGGCAGTTCCGCAGGGAAACCCCCGCCGACGGCGAAATCCGCCGCCGGCATCTGCAGTTTCCCGCCGTCTCGGTCGGCGCGGCCAACCCCTCCGCGGGCATGACCGCCGATCTGCACCGGGAGAACTTCCGGGAGTTCCTCAGCGCGATCGACGAGCATCGTCGCCCGGCGATCGACGGCCACGAGGCCCGCAAGGCGGTGCAGATTATCCTGGCCATCTACGAATCCGCGAAGAACGGCGGGAAACCCGTGGAGCTGTCGTAAGCCCCGAATCCGGTGCGCCGGCACGAGGCGGCAAACGGACCGCACGCCGGCGAAGTCGGCCGCCGACGGCGAACAGGCGGATCGCCGAACGCCGCCCACGACGTTTCACCCATTGAGAAGAATCATGAACGAAGAACCCAGCGCCGCAGAAACCAGGGCCCCCGTGGCGCTCCTCGCTGCGGTCCTGTTGCTCTCCGCCTCCGGACTGATGTTCGAGCTGACGCTCACCCGCATCTTCTCCGCGACGATCTGGTACCACTATACCTTCGTCGCAATCTCCGTCGCGCTGTTCGGATGGGGGCTTGGCGGATTCCTCGTCTACGTTCTGCGCCTCGCAAGGTTCGAATCGCACGTGCGGGCGATCCTCGTCGTGCTTTCGCTTCTGCTGGCGGTCACGTTGCCGCTGTTTCTCTACGGCATCCTGCAGTATCCGTTCACGCCCGAGCGGCTGAACTACTACTTCGTGCTCAGCCTTCTGCCCTTCCTGGCGGGCGGTGCCACGTTGAGCCTTGCCTTTGAGAGCCATGGCCGCGACGTGAATCGCCTCTATTTCACGGATCTGATCGGGGCGGCGCTGGGTACGCTGCTCGTTCCGTTTTCCGTCAGCCTGCTCGGCGCAGAAACCGCGATCCTGGCCACCGCCATCCTGCCGGCGCTCGCCGCCGTGCTCCTGAGCCTCTCGCCGGGGGCGGGCGGCCGGGCGTGGACGCTCGTCGCGGTCGCGGCGCTCGCCGGCGTCGTCTGCCTGGCGGGCTGGAACCACCGCACCCAGACGCTCACGATCCGCGACGCACCCGGCAAGGCCCTCTACAGACTCCTGCACGATCATCCCCAGGCGCGGATCCGCAGCGATCGCTGGAACGCCTATTCGCGGATCACGTCCGTCAGCGGCTTCGACGATTTCCATCTTGCGCGGCTCTTCATCGACAGCGACGCCGAAACGAGCGTCCTTCGCTGGGACGGCACGCGGGCGGGCATCCCCGACGGCGCGAGCTGGTTCCGCGCGCTGCCGTTTCGCCTCGCGCCGGAGCCGCACGTCCTGGTAATCGGCCCCGGCGGCGGCACCGACGTGGCCCTCGCGATCGTCACCGGCAGCCCCGCAGTCACCGCCGTGGAGATGAACCCGCTCATCGTCGAGAGCGTCCGCCGGCTCGGCGCCGAGGCAGGCAACCTCTACGACCACCCCAGGGTCCGCCTCGTCATGGACGAGGGGCGCAACTTCATCCAGCGGACGCCGGAGCGATTCGACCTGATCGTCCTGGGCTTTGTGGACTCCTGGGCCTCGGTCGCCAGCGGCGGCCTTTCGCTCACGGAGAACTATCTCTACACACGCGATGCCCTCGAGGCCTATTACGACCACCTGACCGATCGCGGCGCGCTCGTCATTATCCGCTGGCCGACCGATGTGCCGCGGCTCGTCGCGAATTCGGTAGACCTGCTTTCAAGACGCGGTCTGCCGCTCGGCGACATCGGCCGGCACATCCTGGCCGTCAGCAGCCGCAAACCCCTCGGCGAGGAGCCCGTGGAGACCGTATTCATGCTGACGCGGTCGCCGCTGTCGAACGAAACCGTTGATACGCTTCTCGCCGGTCACGCGAACGCCCATGTGATTCAGGCCCCGTCGCGTCCGTCGGAGCAGCCCTATGCGGATCTCTTCGACGGCAAGATCACCTTCGAGCAATACACCAACGGCTTCGACACCCTCGCGACACCCGTGCAGGATGACCGCCCCTTCTATTTCGCCACGGAGAAGCCCTTCGGCATTCCCGGTTTCGTGAAGTACCTCTTCCGCCTGCCGCTGGCGCTGGTGATCGGCTTCACCGCCGTCCTGCTCCTCGCCGGATGGGTGTTCGGCTTCCGTGCGCCCGGGCCGCGGGCAATCGCCTACTTCAGTGCGCTCGGGCTGGGCTTCATCGTGTGCGAGGTCGCACTCATGCAGCGACTCATCCTGCTGCTCGGCCACCCCATCTATACGCTCGTGGTGATCCTGTTTACCCTCCTGGTGGCCGGCGGCTGTGGAAGCTTCTTCGCCCGGCGGTTCGCGCCCGAACAGATCCGACGGGCGTTGGGCGGCATCCTGCCCGTGGTCGTGCTTCTGATCATCGCCGGCGCGTTCGGCCTGCCCCCGCTGGTCCGGGCCGCCCTGCCGCTGAGCCTGGGCGCACGCATCCTGGTCGCGGCTTTGCTGACGTTTCCCTTCGGCTTCCTGATGGGCATGCCGTTTCCGCTGGGGCTGCGCCGGGCGGCGGCAGACGACCGCGGCGCCCCGGTGTCGGTCCTGTGGGGAATCAACGGCGTGGCGTCCGTGGTGGGTTCGATCGGCGGAATGATGCTGGCGGTGGCTGCGGGTTTTACAAGTGTTTTCCTCGCCGGCGCCGCCTGTTACGCCATCGCGTGGGCCGTCCGGCCGCGATAGCGCAAATGCCTCACGCAAGACTCGCGAAGGCCGCGGAGAGAGCCGCGATGGATCATTCCGCGGGCGCCCCGGCCGTCAGGATCCGATCCACGACGCACCGCATGCCGCACCATGCGACTGCCGAGACAATCGTTCGTCCCTGCGTTCTCTCCAAGCTCTGCGTGAGGCTTGCCACAAAACGCCCGGCCGGTCATCCCAGCGTGCTGATGCCGAACGCGGCCAGCGCCTGCTCTTCCGTTTCATGAAGTTCAAGGATCTTGTCGAGCCGGCTGATCTCAAAGACCCGGCGCAGCTCCGGCCGTAACCCGCACAGCAACACCCTGCCCTTGATGGCGGCGGCCTTCTTGTGGAGCGTGATCAGCACGCCGAGCGCGGACGACGAGAGGAACTTCACATCCGAGAAGTCCACGACGATCTTCGTGAGCGCCCGCGCATCGACCAGCTCGTAGAGAGCCTCGCCGATCTGCTGCACCTGAAGGGCGTCGAGAACCGCCGAGGTCCGGAAGTTGACTACGGTCACGTCGCGGATCGGATGTATCAGCAGGTGTGATGACCCGGCCATGAGGATCCTTTCGAAACGCGTGGAATCGGGCTGTTCCACGCTTTGCGGGCATTGTACGGCCGGCCCGCCGGGATTCCAAGCATTCGGCGGATGGTGCAAGTCGGAGTCCGTCCGGCGAACGGTCCCATGCCCGGCCGCGCAATCCAGCGGCTGTCGTGTGTCCCGTCGCCGAT
The DNA here is from genome assembly GCA_964653435.1 of uncultured Planctomycetales bacterium. GTDB lineage: Bacteria > Planctomycetota > Phycisphaerae > UBA1845 > PWPN01 > CAZMVY01. The sequence goes on from CAZZFA010000005.1 coordinate 94,400, forward strand.
GCAGCGCAATACATCCGGCGGCGGTGACATCAAGGCAACGGGCCCCTTTGAAATGTCCCCATGCTGTCATACCCGCGAATCCCCGCGAGGCGCAAATATCCCGGACGTCGGGCGGGACGCCCGCCTCCATCTGGAGTGAGGTGTCCCCGAGACCGCTGTGGCCTCGGAGAGGCCGCACACCATACTGCGCTCCGTACTGGGCTGCGGGCGAAGCCCCCGGCACGCCGCTGAAAACCGACGAGACTCTCGAACCGGAAACGGCGTCGCGCGGCCATGTCGCATCCACGCCCCCGTTACGCGATCGCTTTTTCGCTTTCGGGAATCATCGGCTACAATTTGCTCATGGCACTGCCCGTGGTTGCGATTGTCGGCCGGCCCAACGTCGGGAAGAGTTCACTGCTGAACTGCCTCGCGAAGAAGCGCATCAGCATCGTGGACCCCACCGCCGGCGTTACGCGCGATCGCGTCAGCGTCATCCTCGACGTGAACGACGTCTACTTCGAGCTGGTCGACACCGGCGGCTACGGCATCGAAGACCGCGACGGCCTCACCGAGCACGTCGAGGCCCAGATCGAATTCGCCGTCGCCGCCGCCACGCTGGTCCTGTTCGTTGTAGATGCGCACGAGGGGGTCACGCCGCTCGATCGCCGTGTGGCGGAGCTGTTGCGGCGTCGGAACGTCGAGGTGATCCTCATCGCCAATAAGGTCGATACGCCGCAGGACGCCTCGTTAACCGGCGAATTGGGCCGTCTGGGCTTCGGCGAGCCGCTGCCGGTATCCGCTCTGCACCTGCGCGGCCGTGCGGAACTCATGGAGCGGATTCTGGAACGGATCCGGCCCCTCGCCGGCGAGCGGCCCCCCGATCCCGCGCTCAAGCTGGCCATCGTCGGCAAGCGAAACGCGGGCAAGAGCACATTCATCAACTGTCTGGCCGGCGAGGAACGGGTGATCGTCAGCGAAGTCCCCGGCACGACGCGCGACTCGATCGACGTACGCTTCGAGAAGGACGGTCAGGTCTACGTGGCGATCGACACGGCGGGAGTCCGCAAGGAGCGGAAGATCGCCGACGCCATCGAATACTACGGGTTCACGCGGGCCGAGCGGTCGATCCGTCGCGCCGACGTCGTGCTCTTCTTCCTGGACGCCACCGTGCCCGTCGGCGAGGTGGACAAGCGGCTCGGCGGGTACATCGTCGAGCAGCACAAACCCTGCATCCTGGTCGTCAACAAGTGGGACCTGGCCAAGGATCGCGCCGATACCGAGCAATACGGCGACTACCTGACGAAGACATTGCCGAATCTGGACTACGCCCCGGTCGCGTTCGTCACGGCGAGTGAAGCCCGTAACGTCCAGTCCGTCCTCGATCTCGCGAAGGCGCTGTACAAGCAGGCGGCGATCCGCGTCCCGACGCGCCGACTCAATGAGGTGCTCATGGAGATCGTCTCTCTGCGCGGCCCGTCGCCGAAGCACGGCACGGCCCGGCCGAAGATCTACTACGGCACGCAGATCGGCGTGTGTCCGCCCACCCTGGTGCTTTTTGTCAACAATCCGTCGCTGATCCGGCCCGAGTACCAGCGATTCCTGTTGAACCAGTTGCGGGAGCGCTTGCCCTTCGCGGAAGTGCCGATACGATTATTGTTGCGGGCCCGCCACGGAAGATCGCGGCCGGAGAAGGCCGGGGGGCAGCCGGCGGCCGGCCACGAGACACGGGTCGCGAACGAGGACGCCGAGGCCGATCATGAGCATTGAGTTCCACTGCGATCACTGTTCCAAGCTCATCCGTGCCCCCAGCGAGGCCGCCGGCCGGCGCGGCAAGTGCCCGTACTGCCAGCAAAGCGTCTACGTCCCGACGCCGGCGGAGCAGATCGAGGAGATTCCGCTCGCGCCCCTGGATACGGAAGAGGAACGCGAGCGGCAACGCCTCGAACGCGAATCGCGCCAGGCCGAACGGGAGATCCTTGCCGACAGGCGGCCGCCGATGGATCGCGCCGGCGCCAGTCCCACGGCGCCTCCGGAATCCGCCATGCCCGAGAGGATCCCTGGCGCTGACGACGTCGAGGAGATGGTTATCGACTACCTGCTGCTGATGCGGAACTCGGAGCTGGTGCAGGCCGAATCCATCCTGGCCGATCTGCGCAAATCCAAGGCCGCCGCGCTGGAGGTCGTCAACCGCCTCGCCGCGGACGCGGTTCCGCCCCCGGCGCTGGCCGGCGTGCCCCCGGGCGTCTACCAGGGATTCCTCAAGAACCTCCGCGGCCAGTTGCGATAAGCGATACGGCGTGCGACGCGGCCCGCCTCATCCGACTTCGCCGACAGCAGGTGGAGAACACGTCATTACGTGCCGCTTGCCCCCTTCAAGGAAGACGAACGGGGTGAGGGCGACCATATTGCGATTAGAGGCGTGCCATGACGGCCCGGCACTGCGCGGTGGAGCTGCTTACTTCGCGGTAGACGCCCGCGAGCACGGCGTGATCCGCCCGGGCGAAGTCCTCCGCACGCACCGTGATCACGAGGCCGGCCATGTCCATCACGCCCGGGCTGAAGAGCATCCGGCCGTCGCCTTCGAGGAAATAACAGCGCGGCCGGTGCACGGCGCGGGGAAAGAGGGTAGCCGTCCATCCACGGCCGTCGTGGCGGCACAGGAGGTTCAGCAGCGGCTCACCGTCGCCCTGGCCGGCGGGCAGCGCGGCCACGATCGAACGGATCGCGCCGGCCACCTCGCCCGGGTCGCCTCCATCGACGACGAATACGCAGCGCGTGCGTTCGGCTTCGTTCCGGGTATCCGCCAGCAGCCGCACGCGCGTGCCGTGCGGCCGCTTCAGCTCGGCGATGCATTCGCCCGCATCGAGATCTCTCTCGATCGGCATCTGGCCGGCCGGAGCCGCCTGAAAGTGCTGATGGTCCGGCGCCGACGCCCCACACCGCGGGCCGTTGTAGAACATCGTCCAGCCGTCGCCGAGTTGCCGGGACAGGTCAAGAAACGCGTCAAGGCCGGCCTCGATGCCCTGGGGAACGTGCTCCTCGTGTACGATGGTCAGGTGCCCCGGCACGATCGGAGCCGGATTCGTCAGCAGGACGTAGCGGCCTGCGCGCAGCCCCCGCTGCTCGGGCGGTGAGTTCGCGGCGCAGAGGAAACACGGACGTTTCGCGATCGACGCGGCATCCACCTTCGCCAGGCTGCTTGCGGCCCGCCCCGGGTTGAACTGCACGATCACCGGCCAGGCGTTCAGCTCCACCCGCTTCGTTTCAATCCGGGCCAGTGATGCGACGCCCTGCGCCAGCCGGGGCCACGTCGCCTGCTGCTGGCCCAGCAGCGCCAGGCAACGCCCCCCGAGCGTGGAGAGGTCAGCCTCCGCGGCGAACGCCCGCAGCCGTTCGATGTCGATGAGCTTGCTATCCCACATGCCGGTTAAGCTGCTGGCGGGCCATAATCTCGATCGTACGCAGGCGGTCCTTGTACGTGTCGTACCGGTTGGCCACGTCGATCGGCAGCGCGGCGTCCGTATTGCCCTCCCACCGCCGGCACAGGTAGATCGGATCGTAGATCCGACCCATTTCGTACAGGCGGGTGATCCGCAGTACCATCGCGTAATCCTCTCCGTAGCTCACATTCGGCATGAGGATCGACCGGAAGATCGCCGTATCGAACGCCCGCGGCGCCCCCGCCCCGTTGACGCGGAGCAGATTGTTCCGGCCGTTGTCATGCGACCATTCGCGGTGATCGATCACGCCGGGCGGCAGCTCTTCGAGCTGGAAGTTCACCATCCGGTACGAGCCGACGACCATTGCGTACGGCCCCTCTTCGAGCATATCGACGACCTGCTGCAGAGTGTTCTCGTCCGCGTAGAGATCGTCCGAGTCGAGCTGCACCGCGTAGCGCCCGCAGTGCTCGCTCAGCACCGCGTGGTTCCAGCACCCGCCGATGCCGAGGTCCGTCCGCTCGGGTATGAGGTGGTGCAGATTCGGATGCTGCGCGGCCAAGTCCTTGAGGATGCGGGTCGTGCCGTCCGTCGAGTGGTTGTCCGTCACGATGAGGTTGAACGGGAAGTCGGTCTTCTGCTTCAGCACGGAGCGGACGGCTTCCGCAATCGTCTTTTCGCGATTGCGCACCGGGATGATCACGCTTGCCTTGACCGGGAAGCTCGTTTTCGGCGCCGGCACGGGGGTGAACTTCGGCTCGAGGTACGCGCCGAGGCGCCGGAGGTGGTCCGTGACCACCCGCTCCATCTCGCGTTGTACGTCGTAGTTCCGCGGGTCGACGTAGTCGAACTGCTTCTCGCCCGTCGGCCGGACGTCGGGATGGTCCATCGTGTAGAGACACTCGGCGATGCGCAACGGAAGCTGCCTGACGGACATCTTCAACCGAAGCTCGTAGAAGCCCGCCCACTGCGTATTTCCAAGCGGTCCGTACCGATCCAGGGCCTCGAACGCCGCCCGACGCGAAAGCGCGACGGCCGGGCCGAAGTCGAATGTGTCGCGGACGCTGCCGAGCTGGTAATCGATGGTCGGATGATCGCTGAGCCGCCCGTTCTTCCTCTCGCGGTAGTCGGAGTATACCCAGCCCGCGCCCGTATCGGCCAGCACGGCCGAGAAGCGGTGGAATGCATCCGGCGCGAATTTGATCTCCGCGTCGGGCGCGGTCCAGAGGATGTTATTGCTTCGCACGGCCGCCAGCGCCAGCATTACCGACTCGCCCGCCAGCGGGCGCTCGGCCGAAAGCACGTGGACCTTCGGGTCCGGCGAAGGCACCGCCTGCGGGCAGATCACGATCACCTGCTGAACCAGCGGGTGGTCCAATAACTCATCGAACGCTTCATCCGCAACAAAACGGCTTCGCGGCCAGACGACAGCAAACATCGGCACCTCAGACGACGCAAACAGGGCTCATCCGCTACCGAGTCATACTCTACCCGAAACCGCCGGAGCGGCAAGCACCTTGAAAAACTTCATCCGAACGATTCTGATAAACATGCACATGGCAACGCACGCGATGCGGAGGTGGCACACGACAAACAGGCAAGGACCGGTCGCCGAACGAGAACCCCGACGCACGGCCCCGAAAGGCAGCGCAGGCCCGGGCCCCTGCCGCCCGCCGGCCGAGGACGCGGCCCTGGCCGGGATCATCCTCTGCGCCGGGCGCGGCTCGCGCATGGGCAATACGGCGAAACACAAGGTCTGCCTGCCGGTGGCCGGTCGGCCGGCCGTCGTGCGACTGATCGACACCCTCCGCGCGGACGGGGTGGACCCGCTCATCGTTGTCGTCGGCCATCGGGCCGGCGACGTGGTCGAGACCGTAGGCGCCGCCCACCCTCACGTAACCTTC